>CAVZDM010000093.1:0-12585 GCA_963773955.1 uncultured Acidobacteriaceae bacterium
TGCGGCGACGGCAGCACGTCCGGCCTTACGCGTACGACACCGGACGGGACTTGGACCTACACGCGCTCATTGGGGACAGGAGCGGCCTCGACGATGACTGCCATCGACCCCAAGAGCAATAGGACAGTGATTCATTTCCAGGGAATTTACGAAACACAGCGCCTGACGTATCAAGGGACGATTTTAGCGGCAAACTTGCTGCAAACCATCAACACTTGCTACAACGGCGCGACAGCGCCCTGCACGGCTACGGCGATCACGTTGCCGGTGATGAGCCGCACCGTCACAACGCAATTGGGAACCGTTGCGTCCAGTGTGCAGTCGAAGAAGGTCTACACCTACAACATCTACGGGCTGACTACCGAAGAGGACGACTACGACTGGGGTCCGACCGCGCCCGGTGCCGTCTTGAAAAAAACAATCATCACCTACAACACCAGCTTGGGCGCGATTGAAAACCTGCCCGCTTCGGTCACAATTGAAAATGGAAGCGGGGCGACGGTGGCGTCTGCGGCCTTGACGTATGATGGGGCGGCGCTGACCAGTACAACGGGAACCCCTCAGCACGTCACGTTCACGGGGCCGCGTGGGAATCTGACCACCCTCGCAGTCACCGCCAACGCCTCCACTACGCTCTATCGCCAATTCACGTACTACGACACCGGGAATCCCAACACCTCCACGGCCGTCAGCATGTCCAGTACAGCACCCGGCGCTACGACCACGTACAACTATGCTGCCGGCACGGCCTCTTGCGGAAACTCGTTTGCCACGTCCGTATCCGAGGCGCTCAGTTTGTCTCACTCGATGACGTGGAACTGTGTGGGAGGAGTCGAGCTTACCGCGACCGACGAAAACGGGGCCATCACCAGCTCCACATACACGGATCCGTATTTCTGGCGGCCGTCGGAGACCACGGATGCGTACCCGAGCAACACGTTTCTAACCTATACGGGAGCCAATGTCGCCGAAAGCGCATTGACCTTCAATAGCGGTGCCTCCACGGTCGATTTGCGGGTTACGACGGACGGGCTGGGGCGTCCGCAGCTGACGCAAAAGAAACAATCGCCGACCGCAACTACTTACGACACTA
This sequence comes from uncultured Acidobacteriaceae bacterium, assembly GCA_963773955.1. Lineage (GTDB taxonomy): Bacteria > Acidobacteriota > Terriglobia > Terriglobales > Acidobacteriaceae > Acidiflorens. The sequence goes on from CAVZDM010000093.1 coordinate 1,094, forward strand.
CAGAGTCGGTTTACGATGTCTCAGGACTGCTTGAACTCAGCACGCTTCCGTTCTCCGCGGCCGCCGGTGGCACCGACCCGACAGCACCCGGAACCACTACAACCTACGATGGCCTGAACCGACCCTTGCAGGTCAGCGACAGCGGCGGCGGCACAGTCACTTACAGCTATTCGAAGAACGATACGCTGGTGACGGCAGGACCTCAGGTCACGCAGCCTGCGACTGAGAATTTGAAACAGCGCCAACTGGAATCCGACGGCCTGGGGCGCCTCTCGTCGGTTTGCGAACTTACCACTGCAACCGGGAGCGGCAACTGTGCGCAAAACACTCCGCAGACCGGCTACTGGACCAAGTATACCTATGATGCCAACGGCAACCAAACCGGTGTGACGCAAAATGCCCAAGCGGCAACGGGGAGCCAGCAGACGCGTACCTACGTCTATGACCGACTTAGCCGCCTGACCTCGGAACAAAACCCGGAGAGCGGCACCAAGACGTATACCTACGACTCCGATGCCACCTGCGGCAGCTCGACTTCACAGGCCGGACAGCTGGTGAAACGTCTCGACGCCATGAACCCGGCGAACGTCACTTGCTATGCCTACGATGCCCTGAATCGCAAAACCAGCATTACTTATCCAAGCGGGCCGTATTCTGCCAGCACTCCCGCCAAAACCTTCGTTTATGACGCGACCACGTTTAGCTGTCCAAGCGGCGTGGCAAACGTGAAAACCCGCCTGGCTGAGGCTTACACTGGCTCCAGTTCATCCAAGATCACCGATGTCGCTTATTGCTATTCGACGCGTGGCGAGCTCGCCGAGGTCTTTGAATCTACGCCGCACTCCGCTGGCACCTACCAGGCTCCCATGACCTATTGGGAGAATGGCTTGATGAAAACATTTGGGCCGTTCCTGACCGAAAACGAAGTCACCATCACTCCTGATGGTGAGGGGCGCGAATACTCGATCAGTGGCGCTAGCAGTCGCGTACCGAGTATCACCTACAATACCGCCAGTCAGCCCACGCAGATCATGACCAGTTGTGCCGCGACCTGCTATCCGATTAGCTACACCTATGACCCGAACACCCTGCGCGTGACTCAATATGCTGCGGCGCTAAGTACCGGCACGATCTCGGGAACGTTGACTTGGAACCCGAATGGAAGCCTTCAGCAGTTGGTCATTGTCGATCCCACGAATTCCAGCGATGCACAGACTTGCCAGTACAGCGCCGACGATTTGGGTCGCATCGGCAGCGCCAACTGCGGTTCGATCTGGTCGCAGACATTCAGCTACGATCCCTTCACCAACATCTCGAAGAGCGGCTCAATCTCCTGGCTGCCCGGATACAGCTCCAGCACAAATCAATACTCTCTGGGCGGAACCAGCTACGATGCCAACGGGAACCTGCTGAACGACACCTTTCACACCTACACTTGGGACGCGGAAGGCAAGCCACTTTCGACCACTCAAGGTTCTGATACCATCACGCTCATTTACGACGCTTTTGGCCACGCGGTAGAAGCGTCGAACAACGGCACTTACGAAGATTCGGTCCTGTACATCGGTAGGATCCGACTTTCGGCCACCGCCCAAACCATAGGCTATTCGGAGTTTCCGCTTCCGGTTGGCTCTGTCTTGAGCCAGAACGGCGGGGACACTGGAGTGCAGTTAGGGGACTGGCTGGGTACGATCCGCGCATTTATTTCCTACACCGGCGGCACGGAAGGTCTGAGTGGTGCTCACGCGCCGTTTGGGGAATCGTATGCCTACCCGGGCGGATATCCGCAGTCATTCACAGGGCAGCTCAACGACGGAAACATGACCAACACGACGTATTATTTCCCGGAGCGGCAGTACCGTTCGAGTCAGGGCCGCTGGCTATCGCCCGACCCGGCGGGGATGGGTGCCGTTGATCCCACCGACCCACAGACCTGGAACCGCTACGCCTACGTCCGCAACTCGCCACTGAACCGAGTCGATCCGCTGGGCCTGGACGACGGCGGTTGCGATCCCGACGATCCTAGCTGCGGGGGCGGCGGCGGTGGCTGCGATTGGGGCTGCGACGGCGGCGGTGGAGGTGGAGGAGGCGGGACGATCACCATCAACTGGGGCCCCAGAGGGGTGAACGTCGGGTTTACCGGGTTCGGCGGCTGCTCTGGAGAAAGCTTGGGTCTGCCGTGCGGAATGAATTTACCGAATGGCCAGGCTCAACTGGCAAGGCAAGCGATCATTGATGCGATCAAGGGAAACTGGAAGGGGCTGCTCGGGGTCGGCGCCGGTGCGGCGGAGCAGAACTTGGGGAACACCAATGGGTGCGACTTCGGCGGTTGTGCTGGAGACCAGTGGAGCCCCGGCACACTGACTTGGCCGACGGCCGCAGGTAACTTTCTCACTGCAGCGGAGGCATTGGCTCTGAAATTACTCGGAGTTGTTGGGCTACTACTCATTGAGGAAGGAAACAACACCCCTGCCCCGGGCCATGAATGGTGCACCTACAACGGCGAGTTTAAGGACGTTACCGTTGATCCTCAGTATAAAATATGTGAGTATTACTGCCAGTCTGGCGCAAATCATAATATTCCGTGGAAAACCGATCAAGCTTGCCCTAGCACACTACAATTCCCGATTCCATAGAACTCAAAATCAGCGTGAGGGTCCGAATCATGAACGATAACAAGGGTCGTCAGGTTCTAAGAGAATCGGAATGGATGACCGTGTATAAGCTGGAAGGCGGAGTAAGCCTGCATGAATCGAAGTTCCTGGTGCAGGGATTGGTCGTAAATGCAAGATCTATCAAGGCAAGATGGCAGCATTTCTCGCAAGAGGAGAAGTACGACTTCGTTCGGGCCTATCAAGCGAAGGCTGAAGTCACTCCTGAAGACGAGGAAATCCTGTATTTCTTAATGGATGAAACGGATGCCACTATCTGGATCAGCATCGCTCCGCTTCTCAACCGGCATAGGAACCGGAATCGCATTCTGGCGTTTCTTTTGGAAAAAGTTCAGCAGCCGATAAGCCCGAAAGCTAATCTGTATCAAGCGCTGGAAGCTTTAAAGGACAAACAGGCGCTGCCGGTCTTACGAGAAAATTATGCACGCTACAATGAATATCTCAAAGATCATGATGGCTTTGCCGTGAAGCTTGACTATCTCGATTACCTGCAGTGTTGTAGGACCCTGCTGGTTCTAGAAGGTTCAAAGGAATTCGAAGAAGCGTTAAAGCGGTTTTTGTCTTTCCGCGATGAAAGCGTCCGACGTTGGGCGGAGATGATGCTCAAGAAGTAGGGCTGGACCCCCCGCTCTGCTTGTTCTCTCAAGCGCCCGCTATCCCTTCTGTTCATCGCCACCCATCACGATGCTCTCAATCTCCAGTATTCATGTTGTCTCGTGGGTTGTCATCTGCGCCGCAAATTGTTTGAATTTGCAGTTTCCCGCGAGACTCATAATCCAAAGGGCGACGGATTCATTCCGGATCGGCGAATCGGGGTCCGATCTGGGTCCAATAAGCCGGCCAAAGCGTTCCCTTGAGTTCCCTTAGAGGACTAAGAACGGGCTGTCAGTACCGTTAAGTTCCAATAAGTTACATCGGCCAGCGACTCTGTCACGGCAGAGGTCGCGAGTTCGAGTCTCGTCGTCCCCGCCATTTCGAATCAAGCGTTTACAGAAATGGCTCCCTTCCCGAGTAAACACAAAAGCTACCAATAAGGCACCAACGGACTTAGCCGCATTGCATGCATCAGGGCACGGACGAGCCTGTCATCGAGCCGACTGCTCCAGGATGTCCAGGACGGTCAGCAGCTCTTCCCTAATCGGATAAGGTACAGATTGCCTCTAATCGGGCAACTGAGCCGCTGCGTCTAGGTGTACATTGGTTCGCCAGGACGGGATAAACCATGGCACCTGCCAGCGACAACGATCGGGATGTGCTGCCTGCCTTGCCTTTAGACAGCTGGAACGACACTCTTGCAACCTTGCACATGTGGACGCAGGTGGTCGGGAAAGTACGCCTCAAATTGTGCCCCCTCGTCAACCATTGGTGGAACGTCCCTTTCTACCTGACCGCGCGGGGCATGACTACCTCGGCGATGCCAAGCGGTCCAGGAACGATCGAGGTTCGGTTCGATTTCATCGACCATAAGCTCTTGATTGAAGCGAGCGATGGCCGCTTTATCGCCATGCCGCTAGCGCCGCAGAGCGTTGCCGAATTTTATAAACAATTCATGATGGCTCTGGCAGAGCTCGGTGTAGCGGTGAAGATCTGGACAATGCCGTGCGAGATTCCCGATCCCATTCCGTTTGAGAACGACCGCGTCCATGCGACCTATGACCCGGAAGCCGTGCACAAATTCTGGCGCATACTCAGGTGGGTCGATCAGATATTGAAGGAATTTCGAGCGGGGTTTCTGGGAAAAGTCAGCCCGGTGCATTTCTTCTGGGGGAGTTTCGATCTTGCCGTGACTCGTTTCTCCGGGCGAGTGGCGCCGGAGCGGCCGGGAGCCGACTCAATCACTCGCGAAGCATACTCTCACGAGGTGAGTAGCGCGGGATTCTGGCCCGGCGGAGGCGACGTCAAGGGACCAGCTTTCTACTCATACGCTGCACCTGAACCGTCAGGTTTCGCGGGGCAGCGGGTTCGCCCCCGAGCGGCGTTCTATCATCCGCAACTGAAAGAGTTCTTGCTTATGTATGACGAAGTGCGAACCGCCGAATCTCCCCGGGCCACGCTGATGGAATTCCTCCAGAGCACGTATGATACGGCCGCCGACTGCGGGAATTGGGACCGGAAGGCCTTGGAACGCTAGACGTGCTATTCCCGTGGCATACTGAGCTCGCCACCCATATACAATTCTCCGCGACCAATTTATGTTTCTCACAGGAGAGAAATTCATGTTCAGGCGGTCGTCGCTGAGCTCGCTGGTCCTTCCGTTGCTGCTGACGTTGTTTCATTCCCTTTTCGCTGCTGCGCAACCCAAACCGGTCGACGCTGAAGGCCATCAGTGGTGGCAGCACGCCGTGTTTTACGAAATCTATCCCCGCAGTTTTGCCGACAGCGACAACGACGGTGTTGGCGATCTCAACGGCATCAGCTCCAAAATGAGTTACCTCCATGAACTGGGCGTCGACGCCATCTGGATCACTCCCTGCTATCCCTCGCCGCAGGTCGATTTCGGCTACGACGTTTCCGACTACCGCAACATCGACCCCATGTACGGAACCCTCGCCGACTTCGATCGCATGGTCGCCGAGGGCAAGGATCACCACGTTCGCATCATCATGGATTTCGTGCCCAACCACACTTCCGACCAGCACCCCTGGTTCCTCGATTCGAAATCTTCCCGTACCGCCCCGCACCGGGACTGGTACATCTGGCGCGACGGCAAAGCGCCCGGCCAGCCTCCCAACAACTGGGTCTCAATTTTCGGCGGACCGGCCTGGAAGTTCGACTCGACCACCAACCAGTTCTACTACCACTTCTTCCACGCGCAGCAACCGGACCTGAATTGGCGCAATCCCGCCGTCGAAAAGGTAATGCTCGATACCACCCGCTGGTGGTACCAGCGCGGCGTCTCCGGCTTCCGCCTCGATGCGGTTGACACTCTGTTCGAGGATCCCGATCTGCACGACAATCCCGTTCTTCCCGGCGTCAACAAGCAGGGGGACCCCAACACCGACGAAAAGAACAACAGGAATCTTCCCGAGGTTCACGAGGAGATGCGCAAGTTGCGCAAGGTGGCCGACGAATCCGATGCCGTGCTCATCGGCGAAACCTGGACGTCAACCGCCGCCGAGCTCGACCGCTATTACGGCCAGGGCGGCAACGAACTCCAGATGCCGATGGACTTCATGTTCACCACCGTCAACGAACTCTCTCCACCGGATTTCCGGCGCCAGATCGCGGCCGTCAACAGCGCCCACGGGTGGCCCGTGTTCGTGATCAGCAATCACGATATCGTCCGCTCCTACAACCGCTATGGAGACGGCAAGAACAACGACGCCATCGCCAAACTGATGGGAGCGTTCTACCTGACACTGCGCGGCACGCCCATCATGTATTACGGCGAAGAAATCGGTATGGAGAACAACGATCCCACCCGCAAGGAAGATGTGAAAGATCCCATCGGCCGCACCGGATGGCCCGAGGAGAAAGGCCGCGACGGTGAACGCACCCCCATGCAGTGGAACACCGCTCCCAACGCCGGATTCAGCAAGAAAACTCCGTGGCTTCCCGTGCCGCCCAGCTACCAGACACACAACGTGGCCACGGAGTCGAAAGATCCCAACTCGGTTCTCAACCTCTACAAGAAAGTTCTAGCGTTGCGCCATTCAAACGAAGAGTTACTCGAAGGCAGCTACACCGCTCTCAACGAAGACGACCTCAACGTAATGTCATACCTGCGCAGCTACAAGGGAAAAGCCGTGCTGGTAGCGCTGAACATGTCAGCCACGCCTCAAAAAACAACCTTCGATCTTTCCGGACAGGGACTTGGCCGCACTCCGCTGAAAATCCTGATCGCGTCCCAGGCAAAGGCAATGGGTAATGAAGTCACTCTCGAGCCCTTCGGACTGCTGATCGCGGAAGTGAATTAATGAGGTGATCCGAAGCTGACGACCAGAGGGGTCTTCCCTGTGTACCTCTGTGCCCCCTGTGGTAAAGAAGTTGACTTCCGGCGCCTTGCCCAAGCGCCGCCGACCTGCGTATGGTTACGGAGTGTGGCAACTGCAAAATCGTAAAATACGAACACGAGAGAAAAGAGACAACGACATGCACACGGCAGTGGCAATGGTACTGAGAATGGTAATACGAGTCACGTGCCTCGTCCTGATAGCATCAGGCGTTCTGATGGCGACGTCCGCACACGCTCAAAGCAAGAATCCGACCGAGGCTGGGGCGACCGAAGTGTGGAAAGAACAAAATTCGGAACCCTCACCGACGGTACCGTCGTCGACATGCTTAACGCTGAAGAATTCCAACGGCGCCGTCGCCAAGATCATCACTTACGGAGCGACGCTCACCGAGCTCTGGGTTCCGGACCGCGCCGGAAAAACGGCCGACGTCGTCCTGGGATTCGACCAGCTCGAAGGCTACGTGGGAGCTCATGCCTGGATTGGAGCCACCGTAGGCAGAGTCGCCAACCGCATTGCCAAGGGTAAGTTCACGCTGGAGGGAAAACAATATTCGCTGGAAATTAACAACGCTCCGAACACCCTGCACAGCGGAGAAAAGAGCCTGCACCGCGTCGTCTGGAAGGCCGAACCTGTGTCGGCGCCCCATGCCGTAGCGGTTCGCTTTTCCTACGAGAGCCCCGACGGCGATGAAGGTTTTCCCGGAAACCTGTCGGTCACGGTGACGTACACTTTCACCGACGCCAACGAACTGAAGCTCGACTACGCCGCCAGGACGGATAAGTCCACGCCCGTGAATCTCACGAACCACAGCTATTTCAACTTGGGCGGTACGCCGGATGTGTTGGCCGACATTCTCTATCTGAACGCTGCGACCTACACCCCATTCGACGCAACTTCGATTCCAACCGGAGCAATCCTGCCGGTGAAAGGAACGCCACTCGACTTCACCCAGCCCACCGCAATCGGCGCCCACATCGCTGAAATCAAGGGAGACCCCGGCGGCTACGACCACAACTTCGTCTTAGGGGACCCAGGCAAATTGAAACTCGCCGCGCGTGTATTTGACCCCGGCTCAGGTCGTCAGCTGGAAGTCTGGACCACCGAGCCAGGCCTCCAGTTCTATACCGGCAATTTTCTCGATGGCAGCATTGTGGGCAAGCGAGGAGTTCACTACGGAAAGCATTCGGCCTTCTGTCTCGAAGCCGAACACTATCCCGATTCCGTGAACCATCCTGATTTCCCGTCGGTAATCCTCAACCCCGGCTCCATCTACCACCAGGAAACCATCTACAGATTCTCCGCCAAGTGAAGCGGAATCGATTCTTGAGAAGGTTCCCGAGCAGGCTGCCGAAAGACTCGACCGCCCTTGATATAGGGTCGCGCAACGGCTCACCGCGGCAATAACAGCGGTTTTGGGTGGCGCAGCGGTTTACCGCTGCGATCACAGGCGTTTTTTCAGTATCGGCTTTAGCCGCTGAGGTCAGACTGCGGCGCAGAAGGCACTTCTCTCGCAGCCCCAAGATCAAGAGATCAAGATGAAGAATCGAGGTTCACGCAAGCCTTCAGCTTTGGTACTGAGAGAGTTCCCGCACCGCACGATAAGCCTCATCGATAGCCGTATTCATATAGGCAACCGCGCCCGCATCGGAGTTGGCAATCGCGATCCGTCCGAATGGTTTTCGCCCAATCTCGTTGGGTGCTTCCCCCTCGGCGAAGTCGGGATCGAACAACGAGTTATATCCGTAGGCATAGCCGTGCGCCCAGCGCCCAACCGTGATGCCCTCGATATCCGCCGCCGGATCAAACCCGCCCGGCCCCAGCATGCGCCCCAATTGGTCGCGGATATTTCGCTCGAAAGTCGTAAATGGCGTGTCGTAAAGTTCGACCCGCCCAATGCGATGCTGTTCGCGTTCTGACAAGCCCGGCTGGCAAGGTGTGCGCAACATGAACACAACCATCGGATCCTCTGGACGACTGGGGAATTTGTATTCTCCGATGCTCACCGGATAGTCGATCATGGCGAACACGTGATAGCTTCCCGGGGCCGCGATCTGGCTCACCCCCAACTTCTGGAACGAAGTCCAATTGCGAATCGCCACGTGCGAGTACACCAGCGGCGTTCTCACCCCATAGACCAGCGCTTCCTTCTGCGTCGCCGGAAGCTCTGGGCAAATATAAGGAACCATCCCGTTGTAGCAAGCCAGCACGCAGCGCCGTCCGCGCACCTTAAAGAGTTGCCGATCGCGGGTATAGGTTACTTCCACCTCGCGCGCCGATCCCGGATCTCCATCATGTCGCACCCCGACCACCGTACTGTTCAAGCGAATGCGCACCGGAGAAGAATCGCGGTCCAGGCGGCTGTAGTCGGCCTTAGCCACCACCACGTCTTCCATAGTGTGTCCCGGCATTGCCTCCGGAGTGAGCGCCCGCACCAGTAATCGCGCCACGGAAGCGTTGCCATCGGGGAAATGAAATATATAAGGATCAGGCTTATGCTCGCCGCGATCCCCCGCGTGTCCCAACGTAGTATCTAGGCCAGGATACCCATAGCCGTAGTCATCGCCTTCATCGTAAAGCGCAAGCGCGGAAACGGCGTCGATGCCCACCCCGAATAAATCGTGGCTGCGGGTCTGGAAAACCGGCACCACTTCTGCAGTGCACTTGGCAATCTTGGTCAGAAAATCGGCATAGCTGGTTTTTTCCAGGATGGCTCGCTTCTGTTCTGGGGTGTGGCCGGGCAAGTAGTCCACGTTTTCGGTGTAGAGGCGCACGATGTCCCGGCGCGCCGTGTCGGAAAGCGGAGCCTTGGCGAAGAATTCCCGGTGCGGAATCTTGCCGAAGCCGGCCACCAGACGATCTTCTCCGAACGTCTCCCGGTCGAAGAACATGCCGCTGCCCATCTTCAGCGACGAATAGAAATTCTGGTCAAAGTAGTGGTAGAACTTTTGCACGTCGACGCCCAGGTCGGCCAGCACACTCTTGGACTCCGCGCTGTAGCGCGATGGGCTTTCAATCGACTGCGCGCCGTACCCGAGCAGCAACCGGTTTCCCGCGTGGAATTCTTTCCGCGCCGCGTGCCCGCCGAAATCGTCATGCGCTTCAAGAATCAGGATGCGCGCATTCGCTCCCGCCTGCTTGCGAAAAAAGTGAGCCGCCGCCAGTCCACTGACACCCGCCCCCACCACGATCAGATCGTAAGTGGAGTCCGTGTGCGTCGCGCGTCCGGCCGTTTGCCAAAATGTTCCGTCGCGCAAACCGTGCGCCGCTTCAAACGACCCCGTATTATCTCCCCGCATCCCGCGAGCCGCCGGAGGACTATACCCCTCGCCATCCTGCGCCGGGGAATCCGACCCGCCGTGCCGCGAACACCCCGTCAAGGTCGAACCAAGCGCCAGACTGCCGATCCCGATGGCGACCCCGTTCAGAAAATCGCGCCGGGTAATCTGGCGGTCCATCCCCAGTTCGTGATCGCGTGCATCTGTCATAGGTCTCAGCTCTTTCTATTGCGTCAGCTTCATCGCTCGTCGTTAAGCCGCTCGACGCGGGCGCGCGTCGCCGGTTTCTCCTCAGCTTCCCTAACCACCCTGAAGCCCGCGCCGGCAAACTCCTCGGGACTGTCAGCGCGCAGCTCGTTTCCCGGCAAGTCAAAGAAGTCCCACGCATTGACGACGGCCAAGCGGGGATCGCGGAAATCGGCCCGGCTGTCGTTTCGGTCCCATGCCTGCATGGTACCGCCCGCAACACAGGCGTACTCCAACTCCGACTCTGTGGGCAGGCGATATTTCTTGCCCGTCGTCCGCGACAACCACTGCGTATAGGCTTCGGCGATTTGCGGCGTCACAGCGCCAGCCTTCTCTTTCAATTTACGCTGCGCAGAAAACGATTCGATGTCCCGGCTGCTGACCGTGGCCTGCGCCATCCAGAACGGCCTCACGCTAACGGAGTGCACCGGCCCCGCGTCTTGCAAGCGGCAAGCGCCCAGTTCCGGGCTCCCCGCTGCCAGCGTCCCACCCGGCACTGCGATCATGTGGAACTTTGCTGCCGATCCGGGCACCGCTTCCGTATAGTCGCGAAAGCCCGAAGCACCCAGCGGGAACCGCGAATCCTCGACCGCAGCCGTAACAACGGGTGCCATCTTCTTCTCCATAAGATGTCCGGCGAACAGGTGGCAGTTGACGCAGTGCACCTTGTCTCGATTGCGCTGGTAGTACAGGTGCCCCTCCATCCTGCGCGCGACGATTCTCATTTCCAGGATTTGCTGGGCGTCGGTTTTCTGATCCGCGGAAGGAAGAGTGTTTTCCACTTTGGAGAGCCCAGAGGTAAACAGATTACCGTGACAACGGATGCAGCTCGCGTCATAAGTAAAAGTCACGGCACGGTCAAGCTTCCGCTCTCGCGCCCAATCGATCTTGGAGACGTCGCGAAACAGCTTAGAGTAGGCGTCGTGCGCGCCCAGCCGCGCTTTTTCCGTGAGATACTCCATTCCTCCCGGAGGCAGGTGACAGTCGGTGCAGTGGACCACCACGCCATGTCGATTAGAGTAATGCGCGGACTGTACCCAGTAATCGGCAGCGTGTGGGTGCGAATGACAAGCCTCATTACAGAATGCGTCCGTCGAGGTGTAGTTCACCGTCTTGTGCCCGGCGAAAGCGGCCAGAAGTCCAAGCAGCAAGCCGCACCCCAACAGCCAGCGTATTCGTCTTGGTTTCTCGGCCATGGGCAATCAGTTCCTCCACCGCGTCTACCTGGCACGCGTCCACACCGCATGCAAGCCCTGTTCGCTGTTGACCGCCACCGCACAGGCTGCCTGAAACGTTGCAGAATTATAGCAAGGTTGTTGGAGAGTGCAAGCAGGATCTGCTCA
>CAVZDM010000094.1:0-4633 GCA_963773955.1 uncultured Acidobacteriaceae bacterium
AGGGGCGCTGGAGCCGCCGCGCCTGGCCGCCGACCGGCACACCGACGCGCATATCGCGGAAACCATCCGACAGGTTTCGGCGGACCACATCCGCCAGACCATCGAAAAGCTGGTCAGCTTCCAGAACCGGTCCACCATTTCCGCGCAGGACGAAGAATCGATCAAAGCGGGCAAGGGGATCGGAGCGGCGCGGGAGCGGATCAAGGCCGAGTTTGAGCGCTACTCCAAAGACTGCGGCGGCTGCCTGGAGGTGAAAACCGATACTTTCACCGAGCAGCCCGGCGAGCGCATTCCGAAGCCAACCGAAATCACCAATGTTTATGCGGTGCTGCGCGGGTCTGATCCGAAACAAGCGGATCGCATCGTGCTGGTAACCGGCCACTATGACTCGCGCAACAGCGATACGCTGAACGGAACCGATCCCGCGCCCGGAGCGAATGACGACGGCAGCGGCACGGCGGTGAGCCTTGAATGCGCCCGCGTATTGAGCAAAGCTGCTGGCAAACTCAACTTCCCGGCAACGATTATTTTTCTGACCGTCGCTGGAGAAGAGCAGGGTCTGAACGGCAGTAAGCATTTCGCCCAGATGGCCAAGCAGCAGGGATGGAAAATAGAAGCCGTTTTGAACAATGACATTGTAGGAGGCAACCTCGGTGCGGGACAGGATTCGAGCCTGGTGCGCGTGTTCTCCGAAGGGCTACCGGCGGTGGCCACCGACGCTGAAATCAAGCGAATCCGAATGCTCGGCGGAGAGGGCGACTCCAGTTCGCGCGAACTTGCCCGCTACATCGCCGACGTCGGCCGCTCGTACGAGGCCGGAGTCAAGCCGGTTCTGATCTTCCGTCTCGACCGCTTCCTGCGCGGAGGCGACCACTACGCGTTCAATCAGCAGGGCTTCGCCGCCGTGCGCTTCACCGAATTCCGCGAAGATTTCAACCATCAACATCAAACTCCCCGCAGCGAGAATGGCATCGAATACGGAGACCTGCCGAAGTTCGTTGATTTCGACTACGTGGCGCATGTAGCGCGGCTGAACGCGGCGACCCTAGCCTCGCTGGCATCGGCTCCAGCGCCGCCGGTAAACGTAAAGATGCAGACCAAGAACCTCGATAACGACACGACTTTAACCTGGGACCCTTCGTTCGGCTCGAACGCCTACGAAGTGGTCTGGCGCTCGACCAACGCGGCCGATTGGGAGTACGTCCAAACGATTAGTGGCGCTGCGCGTGCAACCCTGAAGGTTTCGAAGGATAATGTCATATTCGCTGTCCGCGCCGTCGATGCGGCGGGACATCGGAGTTTGCCGGTTGTGCCGGAGCCGGAAAGATAGGATAAGTGCAAGGTTTCAAAGTTTCAGGGTTTCAGAGTTTCAAAGTTAAAACCCGGTAGCAACTCGGTTTTTTCCTTGAAACCTTGAAACCTTGAAACGTTGAAACCTGGAACCACATGAGTCGCGGACAAACCATCTCGTTCAGCTTCCCTCCATTTGCAGGATGGGTGAGGCGCATCATCCTGACTTGTACTGGGATCTACCTTGGCCAGGTCATCCTCGAAAAGCTATTCAACATCCCATTTGGCCGCACCGAAGACTGGCTTGCATTGGTGCCTCTCGATGTGCTCCATGGCGAGATCTGGCAATTGGTCACATATTCCCTGGCGCACGCCAGCTTCAGTCACCTGTTTTTCAACATGCTCATGCTCTGGTTTATCGGCGGGTATCTGGAGGGTGATTGGGGGCCGCGGCGGTTCATCGAGTGCTACACGTTCTGCGTCGTGGGCGCCGCTTTAGTGGTGATTGCGGTCTCCTATACCTATTCTCTTGGGATGTCTCCGGGAACTAAAACGGTGGGCGCATCAGGCGGCATTCTCGGACTGATGATGGCCTTTGGGATTCTTTACGCCGATCAGGAAATGTTTTTGTTCCCGCTGCCGTTTCGGATCAAGGCCAAGTACCTGGTTGGCATTTTGGTCGTGATTGCAGTCATTGGAGTTTTTGAGCCAACGGGCGGAGTCGCCGTCTTCGCGCACCTGGGGGGATTGTTCTTCGGTTTCCTATGGGTGAAGTTCATGCCGTCTCGTGGCGTGAGTTATGCGGCGTCCGAGCATTATTTCGGGGTGCGCAACTCTTACTACCGCTGGAAGCGGCGGCGCGCGGCGAGAAAGTTCGAAGTCTATATGAAAGATCACGACCGCAAGGTCACCTTCGACGAGCACGGAAATTACATCCCTCCCGATGACAACGACAAACCAAACGGCGGATCGAAATCAGGCTGGGTGAACTAGGGCGGATTCACCGCCGAGACGCAGAGGGCGCCGAGAAAAACCTTTTTCTTTTCCTTCTTGCTTATCCGAACATTTCTTTGAATCTGGCTGCTATGTTTTGCGGGAGTTCCTTCGCCTGTGCCTTCCCTTTAAAGCCCAAGTCATGACCCGCACCTTCCACTCTCATTAATTCGGTTTTGGCGGGAATTAGCCGCAGGGCCGCCGTCATCTCTTCCTCGCTTCCGAAGGGATCGCGCGTTCCGTGAACGAACAGGCTCGGCGTGCGCAGATTGGGCAAATGCTGGACGCGGAGATGCTCCGGTTTGCGTGGCGGATGCAAAGGGTAGGAAAGTAAGAGCAGGCCCGAGACCAAGTCCGGCTCCGCGGCGCAGAGCATCGTCGCCTGGCGTCCACCGTAGGAGTGGCCGCCGAGAAAGATTCGGCCTGCGACATTCTTACCCAAAACCGCAACCGCGTTGCTTAGTCCGGCGCGATCGCGCTCTGCATTTCCCGGAAACGGCGGTCCGGTTCGCCGCTCCTGGCGGAAGGGCAGATCGCAGCGCAGAACCACAAAGCCATGTCCGGCAAAAACTTCGCTGAGCGCCACCAGCAAAGGAGCAGAGCAATTCGAGCCCGCGCCGTGCGTCAGGATCAGCGCATCGCCGCTGGGATTCGTGGGCGAGTGCAGGAAGCCGCGGACCGCTGGGTCCAAAGAGTCGTCGGAAAACGAGATGGCCGTTTTCATCGCAGTAAGACCTTCTGGATTCTGCATAATTAGTGGATAGCGACCGCCAAAGCAGGTCCTTCGCTTCGCTCAGGATGACAAGATTATAGTTATTTCTTCTTTCGTCGAGTCGAGCGGGCCTTCTCACTTTCACCGACCGTGTGCAGCCGCATAAAGTTCGTGGCCCCCGAAGTAAGCTGTGTTCCTGCAACCAGGCCAAGCACGTCCCCGGCGTGGAGAAGTCCTCTCGGCAACAGCTCTTTTTCGGCGGTCCTGAGCATCGCCTCCGCTGACTCCCACTCTTTCTTGTGCACCGGATGCACGCCCCACAGCGCATTCATACGGTTGCAGACTTCCGGCTTACGACTGAAAGCGTAGATACAAACCTTCGGACGATGTTTCGATAGCATGCGCGCCGTGTTGCCACTTTCCGTGAAGACGGCGATGGCACGCATGGGCAGATCTTCGGCGGCGTGTGCGATGGATTCGCAGATGGTTTCGGCAACCGAATAACGATGCTCTTCACGACGTCGGCGCGGTGCCGGCGGCAGCTGCGCGATGCTAGCCTCCGCCTCCAGAATGATGCGGGCCATCATGGCCACGGTCTCGCGGGGATAGCGGCCGCTGGCGGTTTCTCCTGAGAGCATTACTACGTCCGTGCCGTCAAAAATTGCGTTGGCTACGTCGCTCACCTCCGCCCGCGTGGGCCGCGGGCTCTCGGTCATGGATTCGAGCATCTGGGTCGCGGTGATCACCGGCTTGCGCCACACCCCCGCCCGTTGAATCACCAGCTTCTGGATGATCGGCACCCGCTCGGGAGGCAGTTCCACGCCCAGATCGCCACGGGCAATCATGACCCCATTGGCTATTTCCAGAATCTCTTCCAAACGTTCGATAGCCTGCGGCTTTTCCAGCTTGGCGATGATGGGCACGGACTTACCGAACTCGCGCATCAGGCTCTTCGCCGTCCGAATGTCATCGGCGGAACGAACGAACGACAGCGCAACTGCATCCACCCCTTGCTTCAAACCGAACTGGAGGTCCCGCTTGTCTTTGTCGGTCAACACGGGAATCCTCACCGCCGTGCCGGGTAGGTTGATCCCTTGATGCTCACCGATCATGCCTCCATTGAGGACCTCGCATTCCACATCCTGGCCGCGAATCGAACGCACCCTGAGTTCAATGCGGCCGTCGGATAAAAGCACCCGCGCGCCGGGCTCGACTTCGCGCGCCAGGCCGGCAAAATCGGTGGCAATCAGTTCGGCGGTCCCGGTCAACTGGCGCGGCGTGATGGTCAGCACGGAGCCGGACTTCAGCAGCACGGCCTTTCCATCTTTGAGGCGTCCGGTACGAATCTTCGGACCTTGCAGGTCCTGAAGAATGCAGATGGTCCGCTTCATCTGACGGGCGGCACGGCGCAGCCGCTGGATTCGCCGGGCGTGTTCGGAGTGGGTGCCGTGAGAGAAATTTAGACGGGCAACGTCCATGCCCAGTCGCATGAGGTCGCGAATCATTTCTTCGGAATCACAGGCCGGACCGATGGTGCAGATAATTTTTGCGCGGCGCATGCGCTCGGCCGCCTCTTCCGGCACGGGAGCGGAAGCCGGCAGCTTTCCTTCAACCAGATCCAGTTTGCTTTCTTTCAAG
>CAVZDM010000095.1:0-41667 GCA_963773955.1 uncultured Acidobacteriaceae bacterium
TGAGCGAGATGAGTTGTCCGCTGAAGAAGAGCTGAAAATTGCGGTGGCGCAGGGCGCGCAGGGTGGTGGCCCATTTCGGCAGGCGCGCGGCTTTCGCGGCCGCTTCTTCGGCGGCGTCGGAATTTTTTTCGTCGATCACTCGGTCGTTAGTCGCTGGTCGTTAGTCGTTAGTCGCTGGCCACCGCTCGCCCTTTTAGAACTTTTTCACATCTTTATGATGAGGGCAACCGGCGGAAGGGTTAGACTTTGCAAGGAAGCGAGCCAAACGCACAATTGCCGCCAGCGAACAGCAGGTCCTTCCCCTTCGACTGCGCTCAGGGTCAGGATGACAACTGCAAGACTACTGAAGATGTCACCCAGATTTCCACAGCCTGGCCACGACTTGGAACTTCCCTACGGGTCCGATCCGCGATAGAGTTAAGGTCCACCGATCACTGATCGCCGATCGTCAGTCCGAGAGAGCCGGATCCGGGAGGATGAATTATGAGCACAGATCCCAATCGTCTGGAACATCGTCTGGAACGGCGAGGCGCGCAGCGTTTCGAAGTGAGTTTACCGTTAGCGGTTCGCTTCGATGGACGAACTGTGCACGGATTTGCCCAGGACTTGAGCGCCCGTGGAATGTTTTTTTACGCTGAGACCGCGCTTCCGGAAGGGGCGGTGGTGGAGATAACTTTCACCATGCCTTCCGAAGTCACCCTGGCGGAGAGCATGCCGGTGCGGTGCCGCGGGCGGGTGTTGCGTGCGTTGGCCGCGCAGGCGGGTCATTCTCAGGACAATCATTCCCAAGACAGTCATTCCCAAGACAATCATTCTCAGGACAATCAATGCAGCGGAATCGCCGTGCAACTCGATTCCTATGAGTACCTGCCCGCCAACGAGCCCATCGCTCACTTCGTGCGGGTTTCGGCCGCAACTGCCGCTGGAGCAATTTCCGGCCGGTAGCGACTGGAAGCTCGTTTCCCGAAACCTCGTCCTCTGGAACCTCGCCCCATCTTTTCAAGCGCTGGGCTTTGCCTTACAATCAAGTAAACCAGCAGTCTGGCGGGATTCTTGCTCTCGATTGGAAACCCGCTGGCCACCTGCCACCTCGTCCTTGGTCAAATTCGATTACGAAGGTCACTTGGTCCCGACGCTGGAAGTTCGTAGCATGACAATGAACACTGAGAATCGAGCTATGCCCGGGATCGCCGTCGCCTTACTCACCGAGGACCGCGAACAATCCGTCGTACTGAACAGCCGAGTCGAGAGCACCAATCTGGCCCGTACCGCATTGAGCCTCGGGTTTCCGGCGGGACCGAGCGACGCCATTCTGCGTCAATTGCAGGATCAGCACGTGGAAGTCGTGCTGGTGAATATCGATCCGCAGAATCCGCAGCGCGCTATTCGCACCATCGAACTGATCCACGCCAGTATTCCCGAGGTCACGATTTTCGCCGTGGGTGAAATGAGCCAGCCTACGAACATTGTTTCCGCTATGCGAGCCGGCGCGCGTGAGTTTCTGGATCATGCCGCCACCCGCGAAGCTTTGGTCGAAGCCTTCACTCGCTTTTCGGCCACGTTGAGCCGCGCGCAGCGCAGTTCCAGCAAGGCGCGGGTCTTCACTTTTCTGAACGCCAAGGGCGGAGCCGGCGCCACCACCGCCGCGGTGAATACTGCTGTCGCCTTGCAAGAGGCCCACGGACGCGTGGTGCTGGTGGATTTCGCTCCCATCGGACACACGGCGCTGCAACTGAATCTGCGGCCGCAATTCACTTTGATCGATGCCTTGCAGAACCTGCATCGCATGGACGGTTCGCTGCTCGATGGGCTGATGACTCCTTATCGCAATGGGCTTCATCTGCTGGCCGGCGCGCAACAGCCGCACAACAGTGTCCCGTCCGCTTCGGAACTGGCTCGCCTCTTCGACCTGCTGGTCAACCAGTATCACTTCGTCGTGCTCGATTGCTCGGGGCGGATGGATAGCACGATGCAAATGATCTGCGACCTTTCGAACGCCGTGCTGCTGGTGACGCAGACCGATGTTGTTTCCCTGTGGAGCGCCAGCCGCATTCAGGCGTTCCTGAAGGAAGGAGCCGGACGCGATCGCCTGCGCATCGTGCTCAACCGTTACAAGAAAATTCCCGGCTTCACCGACGAAGATGTGGAGAAAGCCACCAACTGCAAGGTGCTGTGGAAGGTGCCCAACAACTTCCAGCTCATCGGTCCCGCGATTGACAAGGGGAGCCCGGTGGCGGCACAGGGGAATCATGAAATCAGCCGGTCATATCAGGGATTGGCGGCGGAACTGGCTGGCGCGACCTCCGCTGAAGGCGCGCTCTCGCTGCTCTACCAGCACGACAAGGGCGACGGCAAGAAACGAACTGCCGGCAACCTGATTGTCTCGCCCATGCGCGCCGGGCAATAATTTAGATAAGGTTTCAAGGTTTCAGAGTTTCAAGGTTTCAAAGAAAGAGCCGGTGTCGCGAGATTTAACCCTGAAACTTTGAAACGTGTCTCCCGCCTGACCTCTGCAATCTCCAGCCTTTGCTAGAATCAGGGGTCGCCGAATCAACGCTTACCAATGACGCCAAGAGTTGTTGAAATCCTTTATCAGATGATCGCGTTCCTGTTTGCGATCAGCGTGCACGAGTCCGCCCATGCCTGGACCGCGTCACGCTGTGGCGATCCCACGGCTCGCATGCTGGGGCGGGTATCGCTGAATCCGATTCGCCACATTGATCCGATTGGCACCATCGTGATGCCGCTGGTCGCGGCTATTACCGGAATCCCATTGCTCGGCTGGGCCAAGCCGACGCCGGTCGACCCGCGGAATTTTCGCAATCCGATGCTAGATGACATTCTGACTTCGGTAGCGGGTCCAGTCAGCAACTTCGTCGTCGCCACTGGGGCGCTTCTGCTGCTGGGCGTCATCTCGCTTTCATCAGCATCGGGACACGCCGTGGTCACGGGAATGGCGGGTGGATTCGACGTTGCTGCTTCCGATTCGGTTTTAACGCCCGTCGCTATGTTGTTGTTTGCGCTAATGACCATCAACATCGTTCTGGCGGTTTTCAACCTGATTCCTGTCCCGCCGCTCGATGGCAGTCACGTGCTCCGGCATTTTCTGTCGGAGCCAGTGCGAATGGTGTACGACCGCATGGGCTTCTTCGCCTTGCTGGCGCTGGTGTATCTGGGCGGGGGACTTCTCTGGAGCCTCATCCGGCCGGTTAGGGACTTCTACCTTTCGATCCTGGTGAAATTCTGAATGACAACTCCCTCCACCAAGAAACGCGTGCTGAGCGGAATGCGCCCGACGGGCAAACTTCACCTGGGCAACTACGTTGGCGCGCTGGAAAACTGGGTCCGCATGCAAGAGCAGTACGAATGCTTTTTCGTGATCGTCGACTGGCACGCGCTGACCACCGACTACGCCGACCCTTCGCACCTGAAAGAAAACCTGGTCGACGTGCTCCTGGATTGGCTGGCCGCGGGACTCGATCCGGCGAAGTGCGTGATGTTCATCCAGTCTCATGTGCCGGTGCATGCGGAGTTGCACCTGCTGCTTTCGATGATCACTCCGCTCGGCTGGCTGGAGCGCGTCCCGACTTATAAGGAGCAGAAGGAAAATATCAAGGAAAAAGACCTGGGCACGTATGGGTTTCTGGGTTATCCCGTGCTGCAGTCGGCGGATATTCTGATCTACAAGGCGGATGTCGTTCCCGTCGGCGAAGACCAGGTGGCGCACGTGGAGTTAACGCGCGAGATTGCGCGGCGGTTCAACGGCTTCTATGCCGGAGGCTTCAACGACAAAAAGCGCGAATATGTTTTCCCTGAACCAGCGGCTCTGCTCACGCCCGCTCCACGCTTGCCTGGCACCGACGGGCGCAAGATGTCGAAGTCGTATGGCAACGCGGTGCTGCTGACCGATCCCGAGCCAGTGGTGCGGCAGAAGCTGAAGACCATGGTCACCGATCCCAGGCGCATCAAGCGCACCGATCCCGGCGACCCCGACGTGTGTCCGGTGGGCGACCTGCACAAAATATTCAGCAGCAAAGAAACGATGGCGAAAGTGTACGAAGGCTGCCGGTCGGCGGGAATCGGCTGTATTGAGTGCAAAAGCTGGGCCGCCGATGCGCTGGTGAAGATCCTGAACCCCATGCAGGAGCGGCGCAAAAAATACGAGGACAATCCGCGCCTCGCGTGGGATATTCTGGAGGCTGGCTCGGCCCGCGCCCGCGAGGTCGCTGGGGCTACGATGGACGAGGTGCGCAGCGCCATGGGTTTGGATTATCGTTCAAGCTCTGGGCCGGTGAAGGGTTCCACGAAGTGACGAATTTGTCTCAACCTATGTCAGAACACGCGCCAGTTGAGGCTTCTGGAGACAACGCGGCTTCCGTGGTTGCGGCGGAGACGCGGCAAGCCGCGTCTCTACGGGAGAGTAAGTTCAAGTCCGCCAAAGACGATGCCAGCGATTTTCCGTTTGCCATCGCACTCGGAGAAATCTACGAAGGGCCACTCGACCTGCTGCTGGACCTGATTCGCAAGCAGGACATCAATATCTACGACATCCCGATCGCCAGGATCACGGCCCAGTACCTCACTTACGTCGAGCGCATTCGCGAGCTCGACGTCAACGTTGCTTCCGAGTTCATCTACATGGCGGCAGTGCTGATTCACATCAAGTCGAAGATGCTGTTGCCACGCGATCCGCTCGCTCCGGCGGACGCTTTGGAAGATCCGCGCAACGAACTTGTCAACCGGCTGCTTGAGCATGAGAAATTTAAATCCGCGGCACAAATGCTACTGCAGAAGCAGCAGATTGAAGACGCGGTGCTGAGCAATCCGGCGATCCGAGAGTTCATGGACGCCGAAGGCGCCGAACCGGAACTTGCCGCTGACGTGATCGACCTGGTCAAGACCTTTCAGCAGATCCTGGACCGGGCGCGCACGCGGCCGATTCTCGAAGTGGACGAAGATACGGTAACCGTCGGTCAGATGATTCAGTACCTGCACCGGCGGCTGGCGCTCGAAGATCGCCCGATTCGCCTGAAGCAGATGCTCGGTAATGTTGCGTCGCGAGCGGGGCTGGTCTGCATGTTTCTGGCGTTGCTCGAACTGGTCCGCTTGCAGGCGATCCAGGTGCGGCAGGATCACGTCTTCGGCGAAGTGCTGGTGAGGAAGCATTGCCACTTTGAAGAAGTGATGACGGAGCAGGCGGCGGTGCGCGATGATTGGAAGTGAAAGAGTCGTCGTTAGTCGATGGTCGTTAGTCGTTTTCGTTAGCTGCGAGCAAACGCTGCTGCGAGCTACCGTCAATCGCGAACGACCGCCGACCAACGACCAACGACCTTTATGAGTCTTAGACCCCAACTCGAAGCCATCATTTACGCCGCGGAAACTCCCATTTCGCTTGACCAGATTTATTCGCTGGTGAAGGAGTCTTTGCTTGCGGAGACTCCGAGTATTGACGTCGCGGAAATCAAGTCGCGCATCCGCGCCTCGCTTGAAGAACTCATGGCGGATTACTCGGGCGCCGGCCACGGAATCGAAATCCGACAGGTCGCCGGCGGATACCGCATGTCGACCAAGCCCGAGCAGCACGACGTGGTGCGCGCTTTCGCTAAGAGCCTGAAGCCGCCCTTCCGGCTGTCGCTTCCGGCGCTCGAGACGCTTGCGGTCGTCGCCTACAAGCAGCCGGTCACGGTGCCCGAGATCAGCGAAATTCGCGGCGTCGATTCCGGCGGAGTCATCGCCACCCTGCTTGACCGCAAGCTCATCACCACCGCCGGCAGAAAAGCCGTGATCGGCCGTCCGATTCTCTACAGAACCAGCAAGGAATTTCTGCTGCGCTTCGGGCTTAGCGACATCAACGAACTGCCCAGCATGGAGGAGTTCGAGAAACTGCTGGCGGAGTCGTTCCAGAGCGACTTGATTCCGGGCGAAGAACAGACGAAACAATCGACTGAGGGTTCGTTGGCAGCCGCACCGAATGCGGACGAGGCAGAAATGTCGGAAGGGTCAAAAACTACGTCATCCGCTGAAACAGCATGAGATGTCGGGCAGACGAGATTTCCGGATGGATTCTAGCTATTCTTCCGATTCAATATAGCAATCACGAGAATATTGATCGAGTGAAACGCCCCAATCACAAAAATGGAAATACCCAGCCGCAACGCGGCCTCTTCGAGCCCTTGAACCGTCAAGTTTCCCGGAGTCACATAACCGTTCCCTCCAACACCGAGGTTCCACAAAAACAATCCGGCACTGAGGAGATAGAACCCTAAGTTCAGTAACACATTCACCGGCTTACAACACTCTCGTCGGATCTGAAAGTGTGGTTCAGGAAACGCTTACCATACGTCCCCAGAATCCGGGCAAGGATAACAACCAAGGGGACAAAAACGACAGTAAAGACTCCGCGTCCGATTAAGCTTACGATCGTTGCGGGACTACCATTCATATCGTCGGCGAGACTAATTCCTGCGGAATCGTCTATAGTTAGTTCGTCTTCGTGCGAAGATAATTCTGTCGCGTTGATTGTAATCCCTTCATGCTGGAACGTCTGCAAAAAATTATCGCTGCTGCCGGAATTGCATCGCGCCGCAAATCCGAAGAGCTCATCACTGCTGGCCGCGTGCTGGTCAATGGCCAGGTGGTCACCGAGCTCGGCACCAAAGCCGATCCCGATCAAGACCACATCCGGGTGGATGGCAAACTGCTTCAGGGTCCCGAGCGTTTCACCTACGTGGTGCTCAACAAACCTAAAGGATATGTGACCACGGTTAGCGATGAGAAAAAGCGTCCCACCGTGATGGACCTGGTGCACAAGGTGAAAGGCCGCGTGTATCCCGTGGGGCGGCTGGACTGGGCAAGCGAAGGCCTTCTGCTGATGACCAACGACGGCGAGCTGGCTAACGCGCTGATGAAAGCGTCTTCTAACGTGCCGAAGACTTACGTTGTGAAAGTCGCCGGCCAGCCCGACGAAGGAAAACTCGACAAGCTTCGGCGCGGAGTTTCCATCGCCGAAAAGGGCGGACGCCGCGTGCGCACGGCTCCGGCTAGAATTCGGCTGATCCGCGAAGGCGATAACCCGTGGCTCGAAGTGACCATCATTGAAGGGCGAAATCGCCAGGTCCGAAAAATGTTTGAAGAGGTGGGACACCACGTGGAGAAAATCCGGCGCGTGCAGTATGGTCCGCTTGCGCTCGACGTGCCGCCGGGAGATTGGCGCAACCTTACTCTGCTGGAAGTGGCAAAACTGAAAACCGCGGCGTCGGGACCGAAACTTACGCTTCCGCCCAGCGTGCCCGCGGCGCTGCACGCGGCGAAGGCGCCAGCCAGCAAGTTCCCGCGCGTATCGAAATCAGCGAGCCGATCGCGCTCTCACAGAACATCGCGTCCGGAGAGGCCGTCGTTCGTAGCGCGTTCATCCTCGACCAGACCGGCGCACGCGGCGAAGCACTCGTCAAAACCGTCCCCACCGAAGCGTCGACATAACTAAGGCGAACCCGACGACTGCTGAGAGCACGAATAGTTGCCGAGCTGCGCTCGGCTTGGACGGGCGAGGCGCCCGTCCCCACACAATCCCCCGGTCCTCACACGATTCTCTGT
Source organism: uncultured Acidobacteriaceae bacterium (assembly GCA_963773955.1). Lineage (GTDB taxonomy): Bacteria > Acidobacteriota > Terriglobia > Terriglobales > Acidobacteriaceae > Acidiflorens. The sequence goes on from CAVZDM010000095.1 coordinate 7,594, forward strand.
CCCCACACGATTCTTCGCGATTAACGTCTTGCTTCCGCTACCATCGGCAGGCGGGCGGCGCCGTATAAGCCGGCATCGCTCCCGAGCAGCGCGCGGGTGATGATGGTCTTGGGGCCGGGGCCGGCCTCGATGAGCGCGGAGGCGCCCTGTTTGGTGGCCAAAGGATCGTACGGCGCAGTGGCGGCGTACACCAGGGAACGCCGCCGTAACTCTTCGAAGATCGCGGGCGAGAAAGCTTCCCACGCGCTTGAAACTCCTCCGCCAATCACGTAAATCGGCAGGTTCAAGGAATTCACCAGCGTCGACAGCAAAATACCCAGACAACGTCCCACGTACCGGAAAATGCGGCGCGCATCTTCGTCGCCTTGAATCGCGAGATTGTAAATCGATTTCGCACTGAACTCCGCATCGGCGTTAGCAGCGCGCGCCAGCGCCGAACTGCCGTTGCTTGCGATTGCTTCCCGTGCCATACGGACCACAGCCGTCGCCGAAGCGTACTGTTCCAGGCATCCCCGATTGCCACACCCGCAAGGATGGCCGTCCGGTTCCACCGTTGCATGCCCCCACTCACCGGCCATGCCGTTCGCGCCACGCCAGATCGAGCCGCCCAGAACCAGTCCACCGCCTACACCGGTGCCGAGGGTCAGCATGGCCACGTCCGAAAAATCCTTCGCCGCGCCCAACCATTTTTCTCCGAAGGCAGCGACGTTGGCATCGTTCTCAAGGATCACAATGGTCTTCAGGCGCCGCTCAATTTCAGCGCGCACCGGATAGTTGGCCCAGCCCGGCAGGTTGGGCGATTCGCGCAACAGGCCGGTTTGCATGTCGATGATGCCGGGGACGCCGATGCCGATCCCCAGCAGCGCGGAGGAGTTTCCGTATTTCTCCGACATGCGCTGAATGGCATCGCACATGTCGTCGATGACGTGATCGCGTCCTAAAGAAACTTTGGTGCCGAGCGTGACCTTCTCGACGAGAGCGCCTTGCTCGTCCACGGCGGCGATGCGCAAGTTCGTGCCGCCGAGGTCCACTCCAATTGAGATTTTATTCATGAATGACTCAGGAGCCTGTTTGAAGGAACATTTAAACGCACCCTTTTTTGTACAGTGCGGAGGCCAATCCGTCAATATTAAATCGTTATATTAGGGCTATTTTTGACACTTTGAACAGTAGTGGCTGCTGCGGCTAGACAGAACAATCCGCCGGATTGCGGTCCCGCACACCAGGCAAGGCTCCCCCTCACGGCCATACACTCGATGCTGGAGCTGGAAGAAGCCTTCTTCTCCATCGGAGTCCACGTAATCGGAAATCGAAGACCCGCCCAGCGCGATCGCCTCGCGCAGAACTTCTCGCACCGCGGAATGAAGCTTGCCCAGTTGCTCGCGGGTGATGGCCGCCGCCCGCCTGCGGGGACGAATGCCAGCGCGAAACAACGACTCGTCGGCATAGATGTTGCCCACGCCGCGCAGCAACTTCTGGTTCAGCAGCGCGCTCTTGATGGGAGTCTTGCGCCTGCGAAAAAGCGCGACGAAGTCCTCCTCGCTCACCTCCAGCGGTTCCACTCCGCCGGGATCGAAGCCGCCAGCATGGACGCTGAGCTTGCCGAACATCCGTGGATCGATGAACCGCAGTTCGCGCCCCGACGCGAGCTTTGCGATCAGGTGAGTGTGCTTGGCGACTTCGGCGGCGGGTTCCGAAACCATCATGCGGCCGGTCATGCCGAGATGGACAATCCACTGCGCCGTCGGTAGAGACGCGGCTTGCCGCGTCTGGCTGCGAGCTGCGCGGCTGCCTTTCTTCGTTGCTGGCTGTGACGCGCGTGATTCTCCCTCCAGATCGAACACGATGTGCTTGCCCGCACGATGCACGCGGACGATCCGCTTGCCCTCAAGCGTCGCAGCGATGAGGGCAACGGGCGACTTGAGCGGCTGCTTCCGGGAACCGATCCAAACCGATTCAACGGTGTCACCGGCGATGCGCTTATCCAAGCCGCGCACAATCGTTTCGACCTCGGGAAGTTCGGGCACGCTGTCAGGATAGACGGTTTGTCGACCATCTGCCTGTGGCTAGTGAGACGGAGCGGTTGTTTGAGCGAACTCGGTGCTGTGGTGTTTGGCGAGAAAGTCAGGTGACTTCAGCCTCTTGGGAAGAATGAGCACAGCCGGAACCGCCATGACCAGGATCAGGACATACAGGTTCGTGCGGAGAACGGATCCGAAAAACGCTGTGCCCTCGGGGCGCGAGCTGAGCCGCCAGATGACCCATTCTTCCCAGACCGTGGTGAGCGTGACGCTTGCGAGCAGAGCCAGAAAGATGGCTACCAGCTTGGTGATCCAGTAAAGCATGAGTTGATGAGTCCTAATCGCGCCCTGGCCCGCCATGAACAGAATGCAACTTGCCACCAGAGCGCTGGTCATAATTATGGCGATGTTTGCAGGGGGTGTTCGCGCCAACCATACCAGAGGAGCCACCTTGACGAGCCTTCTCGAAGGGAGCCAGCATAGAATGCAGACGATTGGCACACCGACGAGCCAAATACCAGCCCCGCTTGCGATCATCCCTGTGACGAGCAGACCCACAAAACTTGTCAGCACGTTGCCCAGGAACATCCGCCAAGCGGCACGAAGACGCGGAATGCGTCGCTCGAAGACGGCGAACAGCGCCGATTTCACAACGACGGCCACTGCCAGCACAAGGATCGATCCGGAAAGGGCGAGCGCTGGCATCATGACCTGCATGAACGGAACAACGGGCTCACAGGCAAGAGCTGGGCTTGTGACGATCAGCGGGACTGCTAGTACGAGGAGACGATAACTTCTGGCCATACTTGTGGACCTTCCTGCCCAAGGTAATGTTCCATGCTATCTGCATGGCCATCAACCTTTCTCAGAACGATTACGGGGACGAGTCTTGCAGTCCTTATGTTTGGTGAGGGAAGACGTTTGCTCCTGCACAGCCCGATTCGGTATGCTAGACGGTACACACCAAGTACCGCCGGTCGATCTTCATCAGTTCCCAGTCTATTCAGCAGCGGCGCAACCAGTGTGTGCGACCTTGGGGCGCGCTTTGGTTTGCGGTCGCGCAATATTCCAAGTGGAGTTCGAATTGAGTAGAGGCGGAACGAAGAGAGGCAGGACTGCGGTCATTGTCGGCGCGCAGTGGGGCGACGAGGGCAAGGGCAAGATCGTCGACGTACTTACCCAGACTTTTTCGGTGGTGGCTCGCTACGCCGGTGGCCACAACGCCGGACACACCGTCATCATCAATGGAAAGAAATTCATCCTGCAGCTTGTGCCCGGAGGCATTCTGCGGCCCGAGTGCATCAGCGTCGTCGGCAATGGCGTGGTGATCGATCCGCTGGCCTTCCTGAAGGAAGTCGCCTCGCTGCGCTCCGCGGGCGTAAAGGTGGACGGCAATCTTTTCGTCTCGAACCGCGCGCAGGTTATTCTTCCCTACCATCGCATGATGGAACTCGGCTCGGAGAATGCTCCCGGTCGCGTGAAAATCGGTACCACTTCACGTGGTATCGGCCCATCTTACGAAGACAAAATGGGACGCCGGGGATTGCGCGTCGCCGACCTGCTCGACACCCAATTGCTGCGCACGCACATCGAGAATGCGTGCCGCGAAAAAAATACCATCGCGCACGCCTTGTTCAACTCCGAGCCCCTCGATGCCGACAAAATGTTCCGCGAATATGCCGACGCGGCCGAACAGATTCGGCCCTTTGTCCGCGATACGGCGCTGCTGCTGAATCGCGCGCTGGCCGAGGGCAAGTCGATCGTCTTCGAAGGCGCGCAAGGGACCATGCTCGATATTGATCACGGCACCTATCCTTTCGTGACCTCGTCGAGTTCCACTTCCGGCGGCGCGGCCACGGGAACCGGAGTTCCGCCGACATCGATTGACACCGTCATCGGCATCACCAAGGCCTATTGCACGCGCGTCGGCAGCGGTCCGTTCCCGAGCGAACTCCTCGACACGCAAGGCGAAGACCTGCGCAAACGCGGCAACGAATTCGGCGCTGTCACCGGACGTCCCCGCCGCACCGGCTGGCTCGATTTGCCTCTGCTGCGTTACGCTGGCATGATTAACGGAATCTCCTGGCTGGTGGTGACCAAGCTGGATGTGCTCGACCACCTGACGGAGATTCCGGTGTGCGTGGGGTACAAGGTGGACGGCAAGGAAACGGACGAAGTTCCGGCGCAGGCATGCGGCTATGACAAAATCGAATGCGTGTACCGCAACATGCCGGGCTGGGCCAGTCCGACCCAGGACATTCGAACCGTGGAAGGATTGCCCAAGGCGGCCCGCGAGTATCTGGCCTTTATCGAAAAGGAAACCGCAGCCCGAGTAGCCATGATCTCCACCGGCCCCGATCGTGAGCAGACGATTCTGGTGCCTGAATTCATAAGCGAACTGGAACTGAAGAACTGCTAAAGGAGCGACGGATGGTGGTGTTGGCCGTAACCTGGATGGCAAAAATCGGACGCGAGTCCGAAGTGTTGGCGGTCTTCGACAAACTCACAGCGGAATCGCGCAAAGAACCGGGCTGCATCATGTATCAGGTGCACAAGCACAAGACCGATCCGCGCCGGTTCTTCATCTACGAGCAATACAAGGACGACGCCGCCCTTGAAGCGCACCGCACTTCGCCGCACTTTCTGCAGTTGGCGAAAAAAGAACTGCCCAAACTCGGCGACCGCACCGAAGGACACCTGTTCGAGCCGCTGGGATAAGCGTCAGCTCGACCTCACGTCGGCTGCTTGTCCGCCATCAACACGCCACCGGAAGCGTAACTCTCCTTCGACACTTCCAGAAACGTCACCATGATGGCTTCACGGCGCGCACCGGCCTCTTCCACCATCGTGTCGGTAATGCGCTGCGCAATCCTCCGTTTCTGATCGGCCGTGCGCCCTTGGAGCATTGTGACTTGAACTAGAGGCATGGATTCCGGCTCCTGACCTTGCAAAATCGTGTCTTCCCAGAGGGGGACGATTCAGGCTAACAGGGTCATATCACTTTGGTCATCTTGATCGGCACAAGGATCTTCATATATAGGTATCTTATATATAGGGAGGTCGATTCTAAATGGCAACAGTCAACGCACAGATCAAGCGAGGCAGCGCGGAACTCGCCGTCCTGACTCTGCTTGCCGAGCACCCTCTGCACGGATACGAAATCGCCAAGCGAATCGAGGAGCAAACTGGCGGCGTGCTGCGCTTCGACATGGCTTCTCTCTATCCGATGCTCCATCGATTCGAGCGCAAAGCCTGGGTCAAAGCAGATTGGCAGACCCTACCTAACGGCCGCCGCCGTCGATGCTACCGGCTCACGGCCTCGGGCCGAAAGCAGATCGCGCCGCTGCGTGCAGAGTGGCGCGCCTTTTTCCAGGCGCTAGAGAGCGTCACGGGGTTTCAAAATGCCTGACTGGAAGCAGATTGCTCGCAAACATTTTCGCGTGCTCGCGGTTTGGTCGCCGGAATTCACCGAGGAACTGGCCACCCATCTCGAAGACAACTACGAAGCTCTCCTGCGAGGGAGCGTGCCGGAAGAAGTGGCCTTTGAACACACCATTGGCCAGATCGAAGGCCGTTGCAGGGTCTGGCTCGTAATGCGGTTTCTACAGGAGGAGCTTATGACTGGTGTCATCCGCGAGGTAGCTCTGCCCGGACTGCTGACGTCCGCGGCTGCCTGGTTTTTCCATTGGGCGCTTGCACCGGGTCACATTCGGCCCGAGGTTCTCTGGCTGCTCGGCGGCCAATTGCCGCTGTGGTGGTGGTGCCTGCTTCCGATCAGCGGCGCGCTCGGAGCGCTTCTCTCTCAGCGCAGTGGAGGATCGCGGCTTCAACGCATGGCGGCATCTCAACTTCCGATTGCGGTCGTGTGCACTTTGGTGCTGCTGATCTTTGTCGCCGGATTCACGCTCTCGGGGTTCGTGAACCACTACCAGTTAGTCTCTGCGCGTTTGGAATCGCTGGGAATAGTGCCGCCTGGATTCGCGTTAATACCGGCGGCTTTTTCCCTGCTGGGCGCTGGAATCGCGGAAGTCAGCACCAGGAAATTCGGCCGCCTGGCTTGAGCCAGCAGGCGCGCTCCGCGCGGAGGGCGCCTGTTGGAGCTTATTGCGCCAGTTCGTATCCCGCGAAGAAGAAGCTCAACTCGAAGCGCGCCGTTTCATCGGCGTCGGAGCCATGAATCGCATTGTGTTCAATGCTGCTGGCCCATTTCTTGCGGATGGTGCCCTCCTCGGCACTGGCCGGATTCGTCGCGCCCATCAGCTTGCGCAGATCGGCGATGGCGTTTTCCTTTTCCAGCGCCAGGGCCACGATCGGCCCACTGGACATGAACTTGGTCAGCGAATGGTAAAACGGCCTGCTGGCATGGACGGCGTAAAATTGCTCCGCTTGGTGCTGCGAAATTTCCAGCATCTTCATGGCCAGAATGTGGAAGCCGTTCTTTTCGAACTGCTCGATGATGTCTCCGACAGCGTTTTTCTTTACCGCGTCGGGCTTGATGATGGTCAGTGTGCGTTGCAGTGTTTTCATAAATTCAGGTCTCAGGTGTTAGGTGTCAGGTCTCAGGAAAACCTATCCGCCCCCAATGCGAAAGATCTGATGGCTGATCGCTTTTACACCTTCACTCCCAGCACGGCGGCCAACGTTTCGCCTATATCTGCTGGGGATTTCGCGACCTTGAGGCCGGCTTTTTCCATGGCCGCAATCTTCTCGGCCGCGGTACCTTTGCCGCCAGAGATGATCGCACCGGCATGGCCCATGCGGCGTCCGGGAGGCGCTGTCTGTCCCGCAATGAAGCCGACTACAGGCTTCTTCATGTGCGCCCTGACGAACTCCGCGGCGGTCTCCTCCGCGTTGCCACCGATTTCACCGATCATGACCACGGCTTCGGTCTGCGGATCGCGATTAAAAAGATCGAGCGCGTCGACAAAATTCGTGCCGATGATCGGATCGCCGCCAATCCCAATCGCCGTCGATTGCCCGATTCCGCGCTGCGTAAGCTGATGCACCGCCTCGTAAGTCAGCGTCCCGGAGCGCGACACGATTCCGACGTTGCCCTCTTTGTGGATTGACGCCGGCATGATGCCGATCTTGCATTTGCCCGGCGAGATAATGCCCGGGCAGTTCGGCCCGATCAGGCGCGAGCGCCGGTTCTGCAGAAACTCCCAGGCGCGCACCATATCCAGCGTGGGGATGCCCTCGGTGATGCAGACAATCAGTTCGATTTCAGCATCGGCCGCTTCCATGATCGCGTCGGCGGCGAACGGAGGCGGCACAAAAATGACCGTAGCATTCGCGCCCGTCTTATCGGCGGCTTCCTGGACGCTATTGAAGATGGGCCAGCCTTCGTGTGTCGTCCCACCCTTGCCCGGCGTGACGCCGCCCATGATCTGCGTGCCGTAAGCCGCGCAAGCCTTCGCATGGAAAGTGCCTTCGCGCCCCGTTAGGCCTTGCACAATCAATCGAGTTCTTTTATCAGCCAGTATTGCCATAATTGCTCACTTTCAAGAATTCTTTTCCGTCGAGACGCGGCTTGCTGCGTCTTTGTCGCCACCGAAAAGCAGACGCGGCAAGCCGCGTCTCTACACTAGGCTCTCGCCGCCGCTACTACCTTGTCGGCCGCATCTTTCATGGTCTCGGCAACGGTGAAGTTCAGCCCCGATTCCAACAGGATCTTCTTGCCTTCCTCAACATTGGTGCCTTCCAGTCGCAGTACCACCGGCAATTGGATATTCGTTTTCCGCGCTGCCTCGACCACCCCCGTAGCCAGCATATCTACCCGCAGAATGCCGCCAAAAATATTGATCAGCACGGCTCGCACACTCTTGTCGCTCAGCAAAATTTCAAACGCATGTGCTACCTGCTCCGCGTTGGCGCTGCCACCCACATCCAGAAAATTGGCGGGCATGCCGCCCGCGTACTTGATGATGTCCATGGTGGCCATCGCCAGGCCCGCGCCATTCACCATGCAACCTACGCTGCCGTCGAGCTTGATGTAGTTGAGGTTGTATTTCGACGCCTCCACTTCCAGCGGATCTTCCTCGCTGATGTCCCGCAGTTCGCGGAGGTCGGCATGGCGGAAGAGCGCGTTATCGTCAAAAGTCAGCTTGGCGTCGAGCGCGAACAACCGGCCATCGGTGCAACTGATGAAGGGGTTGATCTCCACCAACGAAGCATCCGATTCAAGAAACGCGCGATAAAGGCTGGTCAGGAACTGAACCGCAGGATTTATCTGCGACGCCTTCAGTCCCAAAGCGAACGCGATCTTGCGCGCCTGGAACGGCTCCAGACCCATGCCCGGATCGACGTACTGCTTCAGAATCGCCTCGGGTCTCTCGGCTGCCACCTGCTCGATATCCATACCGCCCGCAGCCGATGCCATGAAGACGGGCTTGCCCTCGCCGCGATCCACCAGAATGCCGAGATAAAGTTCCTTCTCGATCGGCAGTGTTTCTTCGATCAGCAACCGATGCACAATGCGCCCCTCCGGCCCGGTCTGATGCGTCACCAGTTTCATGCCCAGCATCTTGCCGGCGAGTTCGCCTGCCTCTTCCACCGACTTGGCGATCTTCACGCCGCCGCCCTTGCCGCGTCCGCCGGCGTGGATCTGCGCTTTCACCACCACTCCCGTCGCGCCAGAGCCCAGAATATCTTTCGCCGCCGCCTCGGCTTCTTCGCGGGTGGTCGCCATCGTGCCGCGCGGCACGGCGACGCCATACTTCTTCAGAATTCCCTTTGCCTGGTACTCATGAATTTTCATAATGATTCCAAATCCGTCGCTGGTCGCTGGTCGTTCGCGATGCCGTTAATGGACTCCCGAGAGGACTCTGCTTGCGGCTTCACACCCGTGCAGCAAACCACTAATTTTATAGAGGCAGAAGGATTGGTGCAAACGCCGCACATCACATCTAACCGTGATCAGTGCTACCCTTGGCGGGAAACATGATTCTCGACGTCCTCCATCGCATCGCCAACCATCAACAGTCGCTCTCCCGCGCGGAGGCGCATGCGGTAATGACCGAGGTGCTCACCGGCCGATGCTCGGACACGCAGATTGCGGCCTTGCTGGTGGCGCTGCACATGAAGGGTGAGACGGTCGAAGAGATCGTTGGATTTGCCGAAGCGATCCGCGCCGCCGCCGTTCCACTCAAACTTCACAGCGACTCCGTTCTCGACGCGAGCGGCACCGGGCGCGACGCGCTTGTCGATACCTGCGGCACCGGCGGCGATACCAGCGGCACCTTCAACATTTCGACAGCCACGGCCTTCGTGGCCGCCGGCGCCGGCGTGCGCGTCGCCAAGCATGGCAATCGCAGCGTGACCTCGAAGTGCGGATCCGCCGACGTGATGGAAGCGTTGGGCGTGAACATCCAGTTGCCTGCCGCGCTGATCGCGGCCTGCCTGGAACAAGTGGGGATCGCATTTCTTTTCGCCCCCGCCATGCATTCTGCGATGAAGCACGTGCAGACGGCCCGCCGCGAGCTGCATTTGCGCACGGTTTTCAACCTGCTCGGTCCGCTGACCAATCCCGCGCGCGCTACCTGCCAGGTTGTTGGCGTCTATTCCGCCGACCTGGTCGAGAAACTTGCGGAAGCGCTCAGCATGCTGGGACTCCATCGCGCGTTGGTGGTTCATGGCAGCGACGGACTGGATGAAATCACGATAACCGGTCCCACGCGCGTCGGAGAAGTCCGCGAGGGCCAGGTGCACACCTACGAAGTCACGCCTGAGGAGTTCGGCCTGCAGCGCGCCACGCTCGACGAAATCTCCGGCGGAGACGCCGCTCGCAACGCCAGTCTGATCCGCGAAGTACTGTCGGGGAAGAAATCCGCGCGCCGCGACGTAGTGCTGCTCAATGCCGCCGCCGCGCTGGTCGCCGCAGGACGCGCCGATCATCTGCGCGATGCAGTGCCGCTGGCGGTGAAGGCGATCGATTCTGGCGCCGCTCAAGGGAAACTCGAAGCGCTCGTATCATTCACCCGCGCCCGCTAATCGCCCGAGAGTGTCATCCTGACCCTGAGTTGGTCGAAGGGGAAGGACCCATGCATTTTCCCGCGTCGAGCGCATATTTTTACTTCACCTCGACTCGCTCCATGTACTCCGCCACCAGCACATTCCACCCAAGTTCTTTCTTCATGAGGTCGCGAAGCTGTGACGATGCGACGGGCTCGCCGTGGACTAGATATGTCGCGCCCGGTTGGTTCTGAAACGTCCGCAACCATTCCAATAACTCGGGTGGATCGGCGTGATCGCTGAACTGCTCGAGCGCCGCGACCTGCGCGCGGATGGTCACGAACTGGCCGAAGATTTTCACCTCGCGCCCTCCGCTCTTGATGATGGCGGCCGCGCGTGCCAGGCGCCTGAAAGCCGATAAAAATAACCTGGTTCTTCGAATCGGGCAGCCGCTGCGCCAGATGATGCAGGATGCGGCCACCAGTCACCATTCCACTCGACGAAACGATAATCGACGGATAGTGGCTCTCGTTGATCTTCTTCGACTGCTCGGCGGTTTGCGTAAACGTGAAGCCCGACCACTGGATGGGCGACCCGTATTTTGCTATCAGATCGGCGGCTCGGGGCGTGTATTCTTCCGAATGCTTCATGAAAATTTCAACCGCCTTGATCGCCATCGGGCTGTCGCAGTACACCGGCAGGCGCGGAATCTGCCCCGTCTCCATTAGTGTTTTCAGGATGAAAAGAAATTTCTGCGTCCGCTCCACGGCAAATGCCGGAACGATCACGGTGCCGCCGCGCTCGGCCGTCTGGCGAATCAGGCGGGCGAGTTCCGGTCGCGGATCGGTGTCGGGATGCTGCCGGTTGCCGTAGGTCGATTCCATGACCAGCAGGTCTGCGGTTTCGTTTTCCTGCGGCCCGGAGTGCACCACCTTGCCGGGCGCAATCAAGCTATCGCGCACCCGGCCAATGTCGCCGGTGAAAAGCAGGCGACGGCTCCGGCCATTTGTTTGCAGCGTGATTTCCACCATGCAGGAACCGAGAATGTGGGCGGCATGCACGAAACGGAACGCAAGTTCAGGGCTCAGCTCAGTGGTTTCGCCGACCGCGACCGGCTGGAAGCGCTTCAGGCAATCCTGCGCTTCTTTGAGCGTGTACAAAGGCAGCGCCGGATCGTGCTTCGACACTTTCCTTTTGTTGTAGAACGCCGCGTCCTCTTCCTGCAGGTGTCCGGAGTCCGGCAAGACGACTGAGCACAGATCGATGGTCGGCGGCGTGGCGTAGATCGCTCCGTGGAAACCTTCTTTCACCAGACGCGGAATCCAGCCGCAGTGATCGAGATGCGCATGGGTAAGAACGACCGCATCAATTTCACGGGCTGGGACGGGAGTATCCTGCCAGTTGCGTTCACGCCATTCTTTCTGTCCCTGAAAAAGTCCGCAGTCGATCAGAACCTGAAATCCCTGCTTGCCACTCGAATCGTAACCAGTGTTGATCAGGTGCTTCGAGCCAGTTACGGTCCCGGCAGCGCCGAGAAATTGAATGTAGGGCAAGGCTTTCCTCCAGAATTGCGCTCGCGTTACGGCACCGAAATCTTAAATTCATTATTCGTGAGGTCGCTTTCCGGAACACTGCCGTCGTTGACGACAATCTCGGTCGGCGTACCGAGCAACTCGATCCGTGTGGTAGCCGTGGCTTTGGCGCGCACCTCTATTCTTTTTGTGATCTCGCCGCCTTCAAAAGTCACAGTGAACGGAACTTCAGCACCCGCATTGCCAAGGTTTTCCAGCGTTACGGTAATCATCTGCACATCTTTTTCCGTCTTCCACGGATGCACCGACTGCACGCGAAAATCCGGCAGACCGCGATCCTGATACACCCAGTCGTCGAAGAACCAGCTTAGGTCGCGCTTGGCAACAGATTCGATCAACTGCTCCACATACTTTGGGTCTTTGTCGTTGTCGTCTTCAGTCCGATATTTGCCAATCGCCTGCTTCAGCGCATCGTCGCCGATCATGTCGTGCAGCATCCACCACACGTATGCAGCTTTGCTCCGATAATAAGTTTCATCAAAGGTGCCGATCAGCGGCTGGCCGACGCTCTTCTGCTCGGCGATCTTCTGCGCAACGTTCTTCTGCAGCGCGGCCGATATTTCTTTTTCCGAATCAAGAAACGCTGCCCGGTGCAGTCCAAGGAGAACGAGCGCGGCCTCACGTCCACCTTGCTGCTGGCGATACATCGCCTCGGCAAAGTGAGCCAGGCCTTCGTATACCCAGGGTCGCGACGACGGCAGCGCGGAATGCACCAGTTCGTGAACCAGGTTGATCCCCGCGAGTTTCGAATCCTCCGCGGCCAGAGATACCAGCAACAACGTGCCGCTCTCAAATGGAGCGGAATTTGGATCGGCTAAATCGGCAACTTCGACGTTGCCGCTATACCGGCCGAACCAACCAGTCACGAACTTGGTCGCCGGTTCATACGCGTTTGAATAGGTGGCGGCGCCTGCCTCATGGCCTGGGAAACTATGCAGACCGAACTGAGCTTGCTTCGGGGAAACATATCTCGCAATCACGAATGTCGGTGTGACCGTACCGAGCGGGGACCATAGACAGGACATCGCACTTTCCCATCGGACGGCTTCGGCACTCGTGCTCACGTTTCGCCCGTGATAGCCGTGCTCAACTCCACACAACAGCGAGGGCAATACATCGACACGAGTTTCCAAGTAACTAAACTGAACCTTTAACTCGCTTCCCGCCTCCCGCGCCTTCCATCGATCAGCAACCTCAAACAAACTATTGCCCTCCGAAAAATCCGCCGACTCCGTCGCAATCGGATACCACGCCACATATCCCGCGCCGCGCACCGCCGTGAATGATGGACTGATCTGATCCCAGCTTGAATGTTTAGCGACCTCCTCGGGCACGCCGATTCGAGTCAGCCGCGTGGCATCCGGCGGAATTATGCCCTCGTAGCCGATTCCGAGCTCGACGGAATCTTTCGGCTTGATCTCGGCGGGCAACGTCACGATGGCTTCGGAAAGCGCGCCGGTATGGTCGATGTCCGAAATGTAGGGTTGAGAAACGAATTGCACGGGCTTGCCGTCTACCCTGATCGACCGCCAGTTGAGAGACGAAGAAATTTGCAGGGCAACGATTTTCTGCGGCTGAGCCGAATCGTTGCGCACGGTGATCTTGCCTCGAGCGCCGAGCCTCTGCTGTGCAGGCTCAAGAGTAATCTGCAAGTCATATTTCGCAATGGTGAAGGCTTCGCGATCCAGGGCGGCCGCAAAGAGGGTTGCACCACAGAGGACACAGAGGACACAGAGGAATTTCATGATTCCTTGGATGCGCCCAGCCGTCTCTGCCGCACCACTTCATACAGCACCACTCCCGCCGCTACCGATACGTTCAGCGACGGCACTTTTCCCAGCATCGGAATCGACACCAGGAAATCGCAGTGTTTGCGCACCAAGTCGTGCAGTCCCTTGCCCTCAGCGCCGAGGACAATGGCACAGTGCATCTTGTAGTCGACCGCGTCGTAGGTCTGCGGGCCGCGTTCGTCTAATCCAACAATCCACAGATCCTTCTCTTTCAATTCCTCGAGCGCGCGCGAAATGTTGGTCACCTTGGCGACCGGAAGATGTTCGCTTGCTCCCGCCGAGACTTTCGCCACCGCAGCCGTGACCGCGGCGGACCGGCGTTCAGGAATTACCACGCCATCCACTCCCGCAGCGTCGGCGGTGCGGAGGATCGCTCCAAGATTGTGCGGATCTTCGACGCCATCGAGGACGACGATCAGCGAGCGCTCGCCACGACGCGACGCCACCAGATCATCCAGATCGCTATATTGTTTTGCCGAGGTCGCGGCCACCAGGCCCTGATGTGCGGCGTTACCGGCAATTTCATCAAGCTCCATCCGCGACAGAACGCGCACTGGAACGCCGATTTTGCGGCACTCGTCAATCACTCGCCTCAGGCGAATATCTTTCCGCTCCTTGGCTACTCCCACCCACTCGAAGTTGCGCCCGCGGGCCTTGAGCGCTTCTGTCACCGTATTGATTCCGTAGAGAATGTTCACGCCGATTAGTTTACCGCGTACCAGCGTACTTCTTTACCACAGGGGACACAGAGGAACACAGGGGAAACACAGGGAACGCTCAGAAAATACCCTGTACCCTCTGTGGTTATGTTTTTCTGCAGTTTGCTAGACTGAAATGTTTGGGAGGCCATGGTGAACAACGTCTACATCCTCTCCGCCGTGCGCACGCCTATCGGCAAGTTTGGAGGCTCGCTCGCCTCGCTCTCCGCCGTGGATATGGGCGTAGTCGCCGCGAAGGCAGCGCTGGAACGCGCTGGAGTGCAGCCGCAGCAGGTGGAAGAGACAATTTTCGGCAACGCCCGGCAAGCTGGAGGCGGGCCAAATCCCGCGCGGCAGATTTCCATCCGCAGCGGCATTCCTCAGGAAACTACCGCCTACACGGTGAACAAGGCGTGCGCGTCCGGCATCAAGTCGATCGCGCTTGGGTTCCAGGAAATTGCTACCGGCAACCTGGAGTGCGTGCTGGCGGGTGGAACCGAGTCGATGTCACGGCTTCCTTATTATCTCGAAGGCGCTCGCTGGGGATATCGGCTCGGTAATCAGGAGCTCGTCGATGGCATGTATCGCGACGGATTCTTCTGCCCTATGGCGAAGATGCTGATGGGCGAGACGGCTGAGATCCTCGCGGAGCAGTACAAGGTTTCGCGCGATGAGCAGGATCAGTTTGCGCTCGTGTCGCAGCAGCGCGCCGCCGCCGCGCAATCCAGTGGACGCTTCGACGCCGAAATTGCTCCGGTCACAATCGAAGGCAAGAAGGGCACGAGCGTTTTCTCACGCGACGAGCACTTGTTTCTCGACGCGACCATGGAGAAGATGGCTAAGCTGGCTCCGGTGTTTTCGAAGACCGGGACGAAGACTGGCACCATTACTGCCGCGAATTCTTCCGGCATCACCGATGGAGCGGCGGCGGTGATCGTAGCGAGCGAGGCATTTGTCCAGCAAAACAATCTGAAGCCGCTGGCGCGAATTATCGCCGCAACCTCTGCGGGAGTTGACCCGCGCCTTATGGGCATAGGGCCGGTGCCGGCCATCCGCAAGATGGAAAAGAAACACGGTCTCAATCTCAGCAGCTTCGACCTAGTCGAACTCAATGAAGCCTTCGCCGCCCAAGTGCTGGCTTGCGATCGCGAATTGCATTTCGATCGCGAGAAACTCAACGTCAACGGAGGCTCGATCGCACTCGGCCATCCCATCGGATGCACCGGTACTCGCATCACGGTGACGCTGCTCCATGAAATGCTGAAACGAAAAGCGCGCCGCGGCCTGGCCACGCTCTGCGTCAGCGGCGGCATGGGCATGGCGCTGGCCATCGAAAACTCTTTGTAAAGGACCGGCGACTCGCACTGGCGACTGGCGGCCCACCCGCTCCAGTAGCTATACTCACCATTAGGGACATGACTATCGCCGCCGCACATGCCGGTTTCACCAGCTCGGTTCGGAACCCTATGGCTCTCTCCGCGATCATCGTCGACGACGAACAACTGGCGCGCGACGAGCTTGCTTACCTGCTCAAGAACCTGGACGACGTGAACGTGGTCGCGCAGGGCAAGAACGGCCTCGAAGCGATCAGCCTGATCCGCGAACACAATCCGGACATCGTGTTTCTCGACGTCCAGATGCCTGGCCTGGATGGTTTCGGCGTTATCAAGAAGCTGCTTGACCGCAAGGTTCCGTTGCCCAAGATCGTTTTCGCGACTGCATTCGATCAATATGCGGTGAAGGCGTTCGAGGTGAACGCGGTCGACTACATCCTGAAGCCATTCGATAAGAAGCGGGTGGTCCAGTCGATCGAGAAGGCGCGGGCAAAGATTGAAGCGGGCGCCGGGCCGGAAGAAAAATTCGAAACGCTGGTGCGGATGCTGGAATCGCAGAAGCCGCAGACGGCGAAGATTCTGATCAAGGCGGCGGGAAGGCTATTCCTGGCCGATCCGAAGGATATCTGCTACGCCACCATCGAAGATGGCGTAATCACGGTGGCCACCAGCGGTCACTTGGGCATGGAAGGCCAGTCGAACTGCCGGACTCTGGAAGAGCTTTTCGACAACCTCGATGCCAATTTGTTCTGGCGGGCGCATCGATCGTTTCTGGTCAACATCAATCACATCCGCGAAGTGGTGCCCTGGTTCAAAAGTTCCTACCAGCTGCGCATGGACGATAAGAAACAGACAGAGATTCCGGTGAGCCGCGCCCAGACCCGCCGCCTGCGGGAACTGTTCAACCTGTAAGACAGTTCTCAGTTCTCAGTTCTCAGTGAAAACCTTATAGACAATTCTCGCGGCGGGCTGCCGGGGCTGGTTACTGAGAACTGAGAACCGAGAACTGGGAACTAAAAAAGGGCGGACACGGAGACGGCTGGGCCCGCCCGGGGAGGGATCGTTTAGGCAGCGATCGCTTGCAAGGCGATCCGGTTGGGAATCACCAGCGTCGCCCCCTCAAGCCGAATTAGATCTTTCCGTTTCATGTCGCTCAATAAGCGAGTTACCGTTTCTCGCGAAGATCCGATCATTTGAGCTATTTCTTCATGCGTGAATTCCGTGGGTACGCGGAGTTCCCAGTTGCGGGGCTCGCCCGTGACCCAGGAAAGCAGCAGCCGAGCAAGCTTCTCCGTCGAACTGCGTGCCAGCAGCAGATCGTGCACATCGTCGAACGAGGTTATGGCCTCGCGGGCAAGCAGGGTGGCGCACGCCAGCGCGGCATGGCTGTTGCTTTCGATCAGACGCAGGAAGCTTTCGCGTTCGACGAACTTGATCTGGCATAGCTCGATGGTGGTGACGGTGATCAGCGATGGCCCGCCGCAGACGACCGCGCTCAGACCCATCACCTGACGGTCTCCGACAATTTTCAGAATGATCGTCTTACCGTCGCGGGCCTCGACCGAAAGCTTGGAGCGGCCCGAACAGGCGATGTAGACGCCGCGCGGGATTTGACCTTCCATCAGCAAAGTCGCATTGCCCGGATACAGGGTCACATGCCCCAACGCGTTGAACTCAGCCATCAGCGGCTGAGGCAAATTGCAGAAGTCGCCGTTCTGCCTCAGGGTGCAGCTTAGGCAGTCTTTGGGAATCGCGAAGCGCCGGGGCACATTCATGGCAAAATTCTCCTGTTCAGCGAAACATCTGGCGGAATCGTTCGCCGGAGGGAGCGGAAAATGCGCCACACGGAGCGACAATGCACACCAACTGCCACATCCTCAACATGAGCTAAGTGGCTGCAACGTCTCGGCTTAGAATGGGTTTAACGGCCGGGCGCGCCAAGTGAGATGCCGGAGCGCTGGCAGGGCTGCCGAAGGTTCGGCACATGTGCCGATGGTAGCCCGTTCCAGGCAATCCGAATCATGCTTCCGGCGGGATCGAGCGTAACTGTATCGGTGCCGACCGTGTGATCCCGGAGTCTTCAGCGCAGAGATAATTGCCTAATTCAGATAATCGGTGCGAGAGATTCCCAGCCGCTGCATCTTGTACTGGAGGGTGGTGCGCTTGAGTCCAAGCCGGGCCGCCGCGCCCGTCGGACCCGACAACGCGCCCCGGGTCTGGCGCAGAATTTCGATAATGTGCTCGCGTTCCTTGTCGCGCAGCGTACCGTCGGAATCGGACGATTGCCGTGAGATTTCCTCGCGCAACTCGCCGAGCGGCGCGGTCAACCGATTGCCTTCCGACAGGATCACCGAGCGCTCGATAAAATTCTCCAGCTCGCGGATGTTCCCCGGCCATCGCCAGCGCACCATGGCTTCGATGGCATCCTCGGGAATGACCTCGATTCGCTTGTGCAGGCGGGCTGCGCACTTTTCAACGAAATGTCGAATCAGCATGGGGATGTCTTCGCGCCGCTCGCGCAACGCCGGCAGATGCAGGGGAAATACGTGCAGGCGGTAGAACAAGTCCCCGCGAAATTCCTTTTCTTCGACCGCGCGAACCAGATCGCGATTGGTGGCGGCGATCAGCCGCACGTCCACCCGGATTGTCTTCGTTCCTCCCAGGCGCTCGAACTCCTGGTCCTGCAGTACGCGCAGCAACTTGGGCTGCAATTCCAAAGCAACTTCTCCAATCTCGTCCAGCAGCAAAGTGCCCTTATCTGCCAGCTCCAGCCGGCCGAGCTTCTGGCTTACGGCTCCGGTGAACGCTCCTTTTTCGTGGCCGAACAACTCGCTTTCCAACAGCCCCGTGGGAATGGCGGCGCAGTTCAGCTTGATAAAGTTGCGGTCCCTGCGCCGGCTCATACCGTGAATCAAGCGGGCGATACGTTCTTTGCCCGTCCCGGTTTCGCCGGTGATGAGGACGGTGGAATCGGTGTCGGCGACAATGGCGGCGTAATCCAGCACCCGTTTCAAAACCGGGCTGTTGCCGACGACATCGTCGGACCGGTTCGCGCTCCGGATTTCGTACTCCAGGTAGCGCTTTTCCTGGGCAAGTCGTTCCTTGAGCTGGGCGATCTCGCGGTAGGCATGCGCATTCTGCAGCGCAGCCGCGATCTGATTGGCAACCTGCTGCAGGTATTCAACCTCGGAGGGGCCGAAGGCATTCTCGATCATGCTGCTCGGATTCAGTGCTCCCCAGATTTGATTGCCCGCCACCAGGGGTACGCTGCACACCGACCGGACGCCGCCCGCATACATGGCTTTCGCCAGGGGTTCGTTCATCTCGTGGAGATCGGCTGCGGCAAGGAAGGTAACGTCTCGCGTGTGGATCGCCCGCGCCGAGAGTGATTGCTCGAGCGCAACCGAGGTTCCGTGGTTGAAAAAAGATTCCCATTCCAGAGCATCCCCATACAGGTGCAGGTTCTTGCCATCCTCGTCGAGCAGGGAGAGGACGGCCCGGTCGTAGCGCGCGATGCTCCGCAGGCTGGAAAGAATGACCGGCAGCAACTTTTCCAACTCCAGGCTGGACCTGAGTTCACGGCTGATCGCAACCAGGCTCTGCTGTTCCTCAAGAGCGCGGTGGGCTCTGTCATTCTCGAGCGCAAGCGCTCCCATCCGCGCGACCCCGGAAAGAAACTCCACGTCCTCGCCCTTCAATACCTCGGGAACACTCTTGCCCAGGCCCAGCGCTCCAAAGCGGCGTGCTGGAGTGCTGATGGGAAGGACGGTGTAGGATCGCACACCGTGATTGAGTAACGCGGGCACGATGTCGGGAAAACGCTGCTCGCGTTCGATATCGGGAATCGCAATCGTCTGCTGATGTTTCCATGCCCACCCGCTCGCCGCTTCGTCCACCGGAAAAGCGTCGAACTCCCCACTCTCCTGGTTCTTCTTCCAATACTGGGTCAGCATGCAATCCCGGCGTGGGTCGTGGAGGGAAAGATTCAGCAATTCGCCTCCCGTCAGATGCAGCACCGGGGGGGCGAGTTCTTTTAATGCTTCGGGCAGGCTGTGAGTTCGCGCTACCAGGTCGGTGATCTCGAGTAGCAGCCGATACCGGCTGCTTTCAGGTGAGGCCTCTCCCTCGAGAGCGACTCTGTTTTCTGGCATACACACTCCTCCTGCGTCGCCGAGCGCCGTACGTCGGCCAGTTGGTTTTGAGCAGGAACTGGGGGCCATCGCAGCTTGCCAAGCTGCGAGAAACCACATTTTCAGAACCGTCGTGTCCGCAGGCGTTAGTTCCTTTACTCTGGAACCAACTCATCCTCCCCGGTCGGGGAGCCCCCTCAGGTCTGCGGCACAGTTTCCCGGGTTTGTGCCTTCCCGGAAAGTCATTGTTACTCCGCCTCTGGTGATATGCAAGTTATTTCATGGTCACAACCTCGCATTCAACAACGATGAGGGTCGAATCGGGACGGTTATGCGCTTGACACAGAAAACTACGAGCGACATTACCGATGAAGGCGCAGTGACGTTAAGCGGCCCCTACATCCCCTTTATCGTCCTCCTCGCTGCGAAGAGTATCTGCCAGACGCAGTCTCCAGCATCCGCGCAAATGGGAAGGGTCAGCACGACCCATTTCCCCTAGTAGTTCGAGCGCGTCCTTGATGTTTCGCGGTGTCTCTCTGAAGCGGGTTGCCAACTCTGGGATCTCGACCATCGCGTAAGGCATGGAAGACTCGCTGTACGCCTGGATCATGCGCCCGTATTCAATGATTGCTTCTGAAAGCTCGGTTAGTTGATGAAACTCTTCACGTGTCAACCGCTGGTCCATCAGCAGCGCCCGTTTGAAAGGGTCCAGCAGCCGTCGCAACATATTCCTATCCATAACCCTCTGCCCAGACCTTTTCCCAAGAGATAGATCGGCGGCTCCCAACAAAAAATCGCGCGCAAGATTCAAAGGTCAGAGCAGCGTATGCTATATGCCTCCTGTTTTATTTTGCGGGCGGCGAATCCCCTGTTACGAAAACCGAACAGGCGCCTGCGGGGACCGGTCTGCGTGGCGCGATGGATGGCGTCTGCACAGATCCATTGGGAATGAATTGCACTGCAACCGGGCGCGTTTTTGTGTTCCATAATCCGAAAATCCAGAGGGAAGGTCGCGTTCATTGCGCCATCGGAGCCGATGGTAGAATGTCCCCGGGAGGTCGTGGGTCGTGCAACTGAATGGTGGGCAGAGGCTGCGGGCGCTGAGAGAATCCCTCGGATATCGTATGCGGGACGTGGAACTGGCCAGCGGTCAGATCGCGCAGAGATTTGAGAGCGAGGAATTTGCAATTCCGCCCAGCCGCTTGTCCGACATCGAAACCAAAGGCATAATCCCGAGCATTTTTCGGCTCTATTCGTTTGCCGCTATTTATCGGCGGGAATATCGAGAGTTGCTGTCCTTCTATGGCCTTGAACTCGATGCCATCTCAGCAGACATTGGCTTTGGGCATCCGCAGAAGTCTCACGTGTCCGAAGCTTCGAGCAACGTAACCCAGGTGCGCGTGCCGACCAGGCTCGATCCAGGATTCTCGCTCCAGAAAACGACGGACTTGAGACGTGTAATCGAGCAATGGGGCACTGTGCCCATGGCTTACCTTGAGCTACTTTCAGATGACCGATACACCTATGGGTATATTGGATCGGAAGATTTCACCATGTATCCCATTCTTCCACCTGGCAGTTTCGTGCAAGTGGACGAAGCCAAGAACAAGGTAGCGGAAGGAGTATGGCGTTCGGAGTTCGAACGCCCTATTTACTTTGTGGAAATGCGCGATGGGTATACGTGTTGCTGGTGCTCAATCAAGCGTGACTCCATCGTCTTGCAACCTCATCCCCTGTCTCCCGTTTCGGTGCGCGTCCTTAGATACCCGCAGGAGGCCGAGGTTCTTGGGCAGGTTGTGGGAGTTGCGATGCGCGTCGGAGATTGGCATGATCCTGACTTTCTACCAACGCCGAAAGTGCGCTCAGCACTGACCTCAGATGCGCCAGGGCAGCTGAGGAGGGGGGCTTAAGTTCGGGGTGCGCCAGCGTCAACGAAGTTATGAACTCCTTTTCCGTCAGATGCTCGTTCGAGCACGACGCCGGTACGTCTCTGAGCAGCACCGCCAAGGGTTTCTTCAAGACCTCGGAGAGAAGAACTCGATGAGACGCACGGATGGCGGATTGCGCGGCATCGGAGCCATACACCCTCGCCAAACCCCAGTGATCGTAAGTACCGTTGCCATCCTGCAATCGCCCCACGTAGGAAAGTCTGCCCAACAGCCCCGGAACAGCGCCTAGGGTATTAGTTTCAAAGTCCTCGAGAGCGGATTTCAGTCTCATTCGAATTTACGATTTCCGAAAAGACATCGGAAGTGAACTAAGTGCAGAAAACCCCTCTGCCGCCAGCAATGTATCACGGTGCGAATTCTTTCGCAAAGGAGAACTACCGTGAAACGACTCATGCTGGCTTTGGCTGCAATAACTCTGTTCCTCACAACCACGGCGCTTCCAAGTATGGCCGACGGCAATCCCGGGCCCATCATCTGTACCCCCCAGGGCTGCGTTAAGTCGCTCTAGCACCAAACCAGGAAAGGATTTGCGGCGGGGTTCCCGGTTGAAAAGGAGCAATGTCAGGGCTATAGTGCTCTCCAATGCTCCCCATGAATTGGCACAAGGCGCTGTCGCTTTTCCTGTGGATCTCGCCGCATGTGCTTCTCGGGGTACTTGCGGTGATTCTTTGCAAGCGCCGCTTGTACCGGGAATTCCCGGCCTTTTTCGCCTATGTATTTTACGAGATTGCTGAGTTCATTCTGCTGTTCACTTTGTATTCCGTCCAGGGTGTGACTGGGAAGCAGTATGGGTATGCTTATTGCGCCACGCTGATTCTCAGCATCGTTCTGCGTTTCGGGGTAATTGACGAGGTTTCTAGAGATTTGTTTCGTGAATCCCAATTTCTGAAGGTGTCGGCGAGGCGATCGCTGCAATGCATAACAGGGTTGCTGCTAGTAATGGGTGTTCTGCTTGCTGTCTATGCGCCCGGGGACAATAGTGCCAAGTGGTATGCCGGAATATTCGTTGTCAACCGGGGAGCGGCTATGGTTCAATGTGGGTTGCTCCTTGCCTTGTTGCTCTTTTCCCGTTTCCTGGGCCTGACTTGGCGTCGCCCTGCATTCGGGATCGCGCTGGGTCTTGGGGTCCTGACAAGCGTCGACCTTGCCTATTCCGCTCTTCGCGCGGAATTCACCAGTAGGGTAGGCGCGGAACTCTTGAATCTGCTGGTGACCGGGGCCTATTTCGTTTGTGTTTCGATCTGGATAGGGTATTTGCTGGCACCCGAACTTCAACCTGCGTCCCTCACGATTGTTCCCCATGATGAGGTGGAGACATGGAACACGGAGCTTCAACACTTGCTCAGGGATTGATTTCTCAGGGACTGATTTCTCAGGGATTGATCGCCGCATGGATTTTTGTCGCCCTTGCCTTCTTCGCGCTGGGGATCATGGTGTATGTTGCCATCCGCAGCCGTACGCAGCGGGTGGACTTGGAAAAAGCTGTCCAGGCGTTCCGCTCTCTCGACATTGATGCCTTCCGAAACCTGGTCGACGCAACCGAGGAAGCATTTCTTCGCGATAATTTATCGTCAAAGAAGTTCCGCGAGATTAAGCGACAACGTGCGTGGGCGGCACTCCTCTATGCCTGGGAAGCGGGAGGAGCCGCGACCGCGCTGGCAGAGATTGGTCAAGCCGCGCAACGGAGCTCCGATCCGGAGATCGCAGCGTCCGGCGTTCAGCTTTCCGAGAATGCTTTTCGGCTTCGATTGCAAACCATCGGTGCTAGCCTCTACCTGCTGGCCGAGATCCTATTGCCTGACCTGCAAAGCCGAACGATTCCGCCCTTAGTAGATCAGTACCGGCGAGCCGCAGAAACACTCCTTCGACTCGACAGCTTTTCATCTGGAGTGCGTGGGTTACTACGCTCCAAGAGTGCTTGACACCGCCGAGATTGTTAGAGACGCGTACAAGCGGGGCTTACCCGCCTTCTGGGGTAATATCTCTTAAATGGCGCGCGGCTGGGAAAGTAAATCCGTAGAACAGCAACAAGAAGTCATGTTAGAGCGGCAGAAAACTGGCCGCGCACCGATTTCGCCCGACGCGCAGCAACGCCAACGGAAACGCGAGGGCTTGCTTCTTTCCCGCTCACGCCTCACTCAACAACTGCAAGCCGCCAGCAACCCTCGTCACCGCCAAATGCTGGAACAGGCCATCGCGGAGCTGGATCGTCAACTATCATCTCTTGAACAAGTTACGGGCTCGGATTCGCCCGAGTGATGGCCCGAACCCATACCTGCTATAACGAAAACCGCAGTCGTGTTCGTCGCCAGCTGACGTATAATCGAGGGGTTGATGAAAGCCTACGTCTACGTTTCATTGAAGAAGAGCGTTCTGGATCCGCAGGGTAAGACCATCCACGGCGCTCTGACGAAAATCGGTTATAAGAGTCTGCAGGAAGTGCGGCAAGGAAAGTATTTCGAAATTACTCTCAACGGCGGCATTTCAAAGGATGAAGCGCAAGCGGAAGTAGAGCGGATCGCGCGCGAAGTTCTAACAAACCCGGTCATTGAAGAGTTTCGCTTCTCCCTCGAAGACGTGTAGAAACGAGCTTGCCGCGTCCCTACGCGACATTCACCGGTCCCCCACTGAACCATTCTCAAGGAGTCAATTAACCAATGTGCGGAATCGTGGGATATGTGGGCAAGAAGCAGGTCGTCCCGGTCATCATTGAGGGACTCAGAAAGCTGGAGTACCGCGGCTACGACTCAGCCGGAATCGCGGTAGCCGGAAACGGCGAAGGCCTGCAGATCAGGCGCGCTGAAGGCAAGCTGCGAAATCTGGAAGAGGTCATCCGCCTCAAGCCGCTCGACGGTACCTACGGCATCGGACACACCCGCTGGGCCACCCATGGCCGCCCCACCGAAGAAAACGCCCATCCCCATCGCGACTGCACCGGCAAGATCGTGGTGGTGCACAACGGCATTGTCGAAAATTATCTCTCGCTCAAGAAGAAGCTGATCGCCGAAGGACACAAGTTCACCACCGAAACGGACACGGAAGTCATCGCGCACCTGATCGAGAAGCACTACCTGCAGGCGGGAAACGGTCACAAACCGCTTCTGGAAGAAGCCGTGCGCAAAGCCGTGAAGGAACTCACCGGCGTGTTCGCGCTGGTGGTCATTTCGGTTGATGACCCTAACAAGATCGTCGCGGCCCGCAATGGACCACCGGCCGTCATCGGCCTCGGCAAGGACGAATACTTCGTTGCCAGCGACGTGCCCGCGCTCCTCGATCACACGCGCGACCTTTTTTTTCTGGCGGATGGCGATCTGGCCGTGATCACCCAGGCCGGCGTGCGGGTTACCGATTTCGACGGTCATCCGCTGGAGCGCAAGGCGCAACGCATCACCTGGGATCCGATCATGGCGGAGAAGGGTGGCTTCAAGCATTTCATGCTCAAGGAAATTTATGAGCAGCCCCGCACCGTCCGCGATACCACGCTCGGCCGCGTCTCGCAGGATACCGGCGCCATTTTCCTCAACGAAATGCAGGTCGGCGAAGTCGAGTTCAAGGCGCTGAAGAAAATCAACATCGCCGCCTGCGGCACCAGTTGGCATGCGGGACTAGCGGGCAAGTTCATGATCGAGAACCTGGCCCGGGTTCCGGTCGAAGTCGATTACGCCAGCGAATGGCGCTATCGCGACCCGATCCTGGGGCCGGATACGATGACGCTGCTGATTTCGCAGTCTGGTGAAACAGCCGATACCATCGCGGCCCAGCGCGAAGCCAAGGCCAAGGGCTCGAAGACGCTGGCCATCTGCAACGTGGTGGGCTCCATGATCACGCGCGAAGCCGCCGGAACCGTCTACACCCACGCGGGCCCGGAAATTGGCGTGGCCTCGACCAAAGCGTTCACCGGACAACTCACTGCTCTCTATTTATTCGCCTTGTATCTGGCGCAGGTGCGCGGCGCCATGACATCCGAACAGGCCAAGGCCGCCGTGCAAGAACTCATGCGCATCCCCGGCAAACTGGAGCAGATTCTTACGCACGACGAAGCTTGCGACGAGCTATCGAAAACCTACGTCCGGGCGCAGGACTTCCTTTTCCTCGGACGCGGCATTCACTATCCCATCGCCCTCGAAGGCGCGCTCAAGCTTAAGGAAATTTCCTACATTCACGCTGAAGGTTATCCCGCCGGTGAGATGAAACACGGCCCGAATGCGCTGATTGACGAAAATCTTCCCGTGGTCATCATCGCCACCCGCGACGTGACCAGCCCGCAGTCGATGGTGCGCTACGAAAAAACCATGTCGAACCTGAAAGAAGTAAAGGCTCGTTCCGGCATAGTGATCGCGCTCGCCACCGAAGGAGACAAAGAAATCGCCGAGGAAGCAGATCACGTACTTTTTGTTCCGCCGGCGCCGGATGAATTGTCGGCGATTCTGGAGATCGTCCCGCTGCAACTGCTCGCCTATCACATCGCCGTGCGCCGCGGCTGCGATGTGGATCAACCACGGAATCTCGCGAAGTCGGTGACGGTAGAGTAGAGCAATTCTACCGATTCGGTGGTAGGACAATCACTTTTCTTACCCTGACCCGCGGCTGTCATTCCACACGTCGAAGACGAATCTATCCGGCTTGGGCCTTCTCATTTCTCTCAGGGCCCGTCTTAGCTCTCCGCGCATTTTTCCGATTGCCGTGGCTCTGGTGACGAATATCTTCAGAGACTCCGTCCGGGCAATGGCCGCAGTATCCTCGTGAAAGATGTCGGAAATCCGGACGCCGCCTCTGCCCATAATGTCAAGATCGAACTGACCCGCCCAAATAGTAACTCGCCCCTTGGGCGGCACCTGAAGCGGCCATTCCGCTCTCCTCCGACCAAGGGGCGCCTGGCTCTTCCCGAGTTCTTCCGACGCTTGGCTCCTACGAACGCGTAAGGGCGTACGCTCATCTAGGATTTCCGGCTCGCGAAACCAATACCGCTGCCCGCAAAAATCAAACCCCGCGCCGACGATCCCCGACGGCATGAGAGAGCTGTTGACGATGGTAACGCCAATATTTGCGAATCCCTCCATCCCGCCAACCTGACGTATATCGCCAAGGGGAACGGGAATCTGAACTGGCCAGTTGTTGCCAAAACGATATATGCGCAACCGCTCAGTGTCTCTGTACCAAGCCCAAAAAGCTGCCAGACCAGATATAACAATCACCGAGACCGCGGTCACGGTGGTCGAGATAGCCTCCACTTCCTGCCAGTCCGCTGTTGTCATTGCGCGCCAAGCCGATACTTTGGAGCTTATTCTCTCACCAAATCGTCCTGACCACTTTCGCCCGCCGAATTTCTCGGTCCGCCGTAACCAAGCCCATCCCTTCCACCAGCGCCGTCGCCCCAATCACCCGGTCCGCCGGATCTTTCGGATAGCCCGCGGGCAATGACAGCATGCGTGCACATGTCCTCGCGTTGATCGGCAGCACCACAAATTTGCGCTCCAGTTCGCCTAAGAAAGACTCCAGACTCATCGCCAGCAGAATTCGCCGCCTACCATAAAGCGTTGTAATTTCCACGAAGGTGATGCCGGAAACGGCTAGACCTTCTCCGTTCTGCCGCGCATCGTCGATGGCCGCCTTGGCCTTCTTCGAAAGCCGCTCCGGTTCAGAGACCAGCCAAACCACAACGTGCGTGTCTAACAAGATCAATACAGATCTCCCCACTCCTCCGGCGTAAGCGCGGGCGACACAATATCTCCGACGATCTTCACCTTGCCCTTGAGAAAGCCATAAATATCATCCTTCTCCGCGTCTGCCGGAACCAGCTTCACCACCGGCTTGCCGCGCTTCGTGATTACAATCGCCTCTCGCTTCGCCTGAACTTCGTCCATCACCGAGAGGCAATGGACCTTGAACAAGCCTGCCGCCATGGTTTTCATGCGAAACCCCTTTTATGTACATAGTCATTATACCATGGTCATAATCTGAAGGAAAAGAGTATCCTTTCACGGTGCAGCTTCCACCGTAAGCCAGGGACTGCTCATGCGAGAACGCCGAAATACCTGTGAAGGGCGGAAAGGTAATCAAGCCCGCCAATTTTCCCGGTTGCGGCCACGGAGCGGAGTTGCTAAGGTGCGACCATGCCGCGCAGCGACCCCATGGCGACAGAAGACACGACGACAGAAGTGAAGACCGCGTCAGATCCTTCTCCGAAACTGAACGCAGACCAGCCATGGCGGTACCTCTTTCGCTGGCATTTTGTCGTCTTGCTGGCCGTCATCGTTCTCTTCGGAGTGATCCGCTGGCGCCTGTTGGACATGCCTTTGGAGCGCGATGAGGGCGAGTATGCCTATGCCGGTCAACTCATCTTGCAGGGTATTCCTCCCTATCAACTTGCCTACAACATGAAGCTTCCTGGGACCTATGCGGCTTATGCTGCGATCCTCGCGGTGTTTGGGGAGACGGGCCGCGGAATCCATCTGGCGTTGCTGCTCATCAACGCAATCTCCGTCATTCTGCTCTACGTGGTCACGGCGCGCCTGTTCGGAGCGCTGGCCGGAACGGTAGCAGGCGCGAGTTACGCCTTACTCTCCACGAATCTGGCGGTGTTTGGGTTTGCAGCGCACGCCACTCACTTCGTCGTGCTGCCGTCTCTCATCGGGCTCATCCTGCTCTTGCGCGCCGAGGAAACCAGACGCCCGGCTTTTTTCTTCTGGAGCGGCCTGGCGTTTGGCATTGCTTTCCTGATGAAGCAGCCCGGAATTCTGCTCGGGGTATTTGCCGTTCTCTATCTGGCCGTTCAATGTTGGCCGAACAATAACCGCGAATGGTCACCGTGGGCAAAGAACCTGGCTATCTTTCTGCTTGCGGGAGTGCTGCCGTTCGCGCTGACGTGCGCCCTACTTTACCGAGCCGGCGTCTTCCAGAATTTCTGGTTCTGGACTTTTTCCTACGCCAGCCACTACGCCGCCGCTGTGCCCTGGCGCACGGGTCTGGGAGCGCTGAAGGAAAACTTCTCGGACATACTGCGCTTCACCAAATGGCTCTGGGTGCTGGCTCTGGTGGGCGTTTCGACGGTGTTCTGGAATCCCACTGTGCGTCGCAATGCTGTGTTTGTCTTTGGGTTGCTGCTGTTTTCTGGCGCTGCGGTGTGTCCCGGCCTTTATTTCAGGCATCACTATTTTGTCCTGATGCTGCCTGCGGTTGCCATCCTGATCGCAGTTGCCGTTACGTCCGCCATCCACTTGCTCACGGCGAAGTCCACCTCGCGCTGGCTCCACGTTCTGCCCGTGATCGTGTTTGCGGCCGTGTGGGCACTTACGATTCAGCGTAACGTGTTTTACTTCAAACTGACTCCCGTCCAGGCCTGCCGCTTCTCCTATGACCTGAATCCATTTCCGGAAGCCGCGCCCGTCGCTGAGTATCTGCGCCAGCACACTGCGCCCTCCGACACCATTATGGTTTTTGGCTCGGAGCCGGAGATTTATTTTGACGCGCATCGTCATTCCGCCAGCGGCTACATCTACATGTACAGTTTGATGGAAGACCAGGCTTACTGGTCTGCGATGCAACAGCAGATGATGCGGGAAGTCGAAGCCAATCGGCCCGCGTACGTGGTCTTCGTCAACAGCTCGTCTTCCTGGCTGTCCCGCCACGGGTCGCCGCAAGTTGTTGCTCTCCGCACCTGGATGGATGAGTACATTGCCGCGAACCTCGAAGAAGTCGGAGCGGTCGAACTGGCGGATCCAGAGTCGCAATATTTCTGGGGCGATGAAGTCAGCGGACATCATCAGCCGGGCCGCGAACTCCTCATTTACAAGAGAAAAGGCTAAGTGCATTTGGCTCGAAGGGCGGCGACCGAATATAGCCGACGCTCATGCAGAGCGCCGGCGGACCTCGTAGAATGGGTGCCGTAAAATGGTTGCCGTTCTGAATTCTGTTGAGGAGAGCCATCGTGTACATTGCAGATGACAAGCGTTATGACTCCATGCAATATCGCCGCTCGGGGCGCAGCGGCATCAAACTTCCCGCCGTCTCACTCGGACTGTGGCACAACTTCGGCGGTGTGGATAATTTCGAAAACTCACGCGCCATGCTGCGCCGCGGCTTCGATCTCGGCATCACGCATTTCGATCTTGCCAACAATTACGGTCCTCCGTATGGATCGGCGGAAGAAACTTTCGGACAGATCCTGAAGAAAGATTTCCTTCCCTACCGCGACGAGCTGATCATCTCGACCAAGGCGGGCTGGGACATGTGGCCCGGGCCGTACGGCAACCTGGGCTCGCGCAAGAATCTGCTGGCGAGCCTCGATCAGAGCCTGAAGCGGATGGGGCTCCAGTACGTCGACATCTTCTACCATCATCGGCCCGATCCCGACACGCCGATGGAGGAGTCGATGGGGGCGCTCGACACGGCGGTGCGCTCCGGCCGCGCGCTCTACGCAGGCATTTCGGCCTACAACGCCAAGCAAACATCCGAGGCGCTAAAGATTTTGCGCGCTCTTGGAACGCCCTGCCTGATTCATCAGCCGAAGTATTCGATGTTGGTGCGCGATCCTGAGCAGGGATTGTTCGACGTGCTGGAAAAAGAAGGCGTGGGATCGATTGTCTTCAGCCCGCTGGTTCCACAGGATGCCGCGCATCCACACGCCGGTGGTCTGCGCGAACGACCGCACGCCGATCCGGCGGCCGGGCAGGCTTTGCGGCGTCACCGTGCCGCGCTCGGAATTGTACAGCATGGTGCCGTGCTGAAACCGGCCCATCATGGTCGCCGGCATTAAAGTGAGCGGCTTGCCGTAGGCCTTGGCCTGCAAGTAAGTGACCAGCGCCATTTCGCTCACGTCGAATTTCTGTTCGCGCGCCATCATCAGGAACGCCTTATAGACCGGGTTCACTTCGGTCAGACGCAGCGCCACGCGGTCGGATTTGATGTCGCCGTTCTTCAGCGCCTGGGTGTGCGGGTAGGTCCCGAAACAGGCGTCGAGCGTCTCGATTTTTTCGGCGGTCATGGTGCTCATGGCGGCTTACCTCCCGAGTTCGTTTGATCTTATGATCTGACGCGGGGCTAAACCAGTCCTCGCCCTGCATCGGAGAGCATGACCAGTATGTCCCCAGAACGACAGTCGCGTTGCGGCCGAACGGCTCGCAGCCTTTATCGCCCGCGCCTTCGTTGCCGCCGGCTTGCCGGCGAGCGATGCGCAGACGCTCGCCGGGCTCATGGTCGAGGCCGATCTGCGCGGCGCCGACACCCATGGCGTGATCCGGCTGCCGCTCTATGTGCGCCGCATCCGCGCCGGCGGCGTCAATGCCAAGCCGAATATCCGCGTCGTCAGCGATCGGCCGTCAGCGGCGTTGATCGACGGCGACAATGGCATGGGCCATCTGGTGATGCGCCGCGCCGCCGAGCTGGCGATCGAGAAGGCCAAGACGACCGGCATCGGCTGGGTCGGCGCGCGCATGAGCAATCATGCCGGGCCCGCGGCGCTCTACGTCGACGATGCCGCTTCGAGCATGACATGGTCGGTCTCTATTTCGCGGTCGGCAGCAACAATCATCTGCCGCCGTGGGGCGGCAGCGAAAGCCTGCTCGGCACCAATCCGATGGCGGTGGCGGTCCCGGCGGACAAGCGAGCCGCCGATCGTGCTCGATATGGCGCCGACCGTCGCGGCCTACGGCAAGGTGCGGCTCAAAGCGCAGCGCGGCGAGCCGATGCCGGTCGGCTGGATGATCGATCGCGAGGGCAAGCCGCTGACCGATGCCAAGCGCGCCGACGAAGGTCATCTGCTTCCGATCGGCGATTATAAAGGCTACGGGTTGAGCCTCATCATCGCGCTCCTCGCCGGCGCGCTCAACCGCGCGGCGGTGGGACGCGAGGTGATCGACTTCGTCAAAGAGACCGGCAAGGCGACCAATACCGGCCAGGCGATCATGGCGCTGTCCATCGAGGCCTTCATGCCGCCGGCTGAGTTCAAAAAAGCGGTGGACCGCCTCATTCGCGACATTCGTCGAGTCGCAGCGGCTGCCCGGCGTCGACCGCATCTGGCTTCCCGGCGAGCAAAGCCACGCCAAGCGGCTCGACCGCCGCGCGCATGGCATTCCGATGCCGAAAGCGTTGCGCGAAGTCTCGATGCCGTTGCGCGCGAACTTAAGGTGGCGCCGCTGCCTTAGCGGCTGGGTCCAATATACGCGCCGCTTCTTTGTCAGCGGTTTGATCCGAGCGAACGATCGTTCGAGCCAGTCGCGGAGCCCCAGTAAGGAAAAGCCATGCCCCCCGAAACACCGGTCGGATTGATCGGCGTCGGCTTGATGGGAGAAGTCTATGCGCGGCGCCTGATCGCCGCCGGATTTGGCGTCATCGGCTTCGACATCGATGCGGCGCGGAACGAGCGGCTGGTGCAGATCGGCGGGCGCGCCGGATCGCTCGCCGAGATCGCGCGCGAATGCGATCCGATCGTGCTCGCGGTGTTCTCGACCGACCAAGTCGAGGACGTCGTCGAACGCGCGCTATTACCCGCGGCATCGGGCAAGATCGTGATCTGCACCAGCACCTGCGATCCGGACCGCATCGCCGCGCTCGGCGCCCGGGTCGCGCGCGACATTCGCTTTCTCGAAGTGCCGGTGTCCGGCACCAGCGCGCAGGTGCGTCACGGCGACGGCGTCGGACTTATCGGCGGCGATGCGCGGACCGCGGATGCCGCCGCGCCCGTGCTCGATGCGCTGTTTCCGAAACGCTTCCACATCGGCAAGGTCGGCGACGGCGGCCGCGCCAAGCTCGCGATCAATCTCATTCTCGGGCTTAATCGCCTCGCGCTCGCCGAAGGGCTGGTGTTTGCCTCACGCCTCGGTCTCGATCCGGCGGCGTTCCTCAAAGTGGCGCGCGCGTCGGCCGCAGCCTCGCAGGTCATGGACACCAAGGGCCCGAAAATGGTCAGCGGCGATTTTGCACCGGAAGGCCGCGTGCGCCAGACGCTCAAGGACGCCAATCTGATGCTCGACCAGGCGCGCAAGGCCGGACAACAGCTGCCGCTTCTCGAGATCCACGCCGACGTGCTGCAAGCCTGCCTGCGCCACGGCGACAGCGAAGCCGATAACTCGATCGTCATCGAGGAAATCCGCCGCCGCATCCTGTAGAGGATTTCGGTAGGGAGGCGTTGCTTGATAAGTCTATCGAATTTTGGGTTCGTTCTGCCAACCTGCTATCACGGATTGTAGATCTTAAATTACCCCACTAAAAAATGGCAGTTCTCAAGCACGCTACGCTCACTACGCCAATAAGCGCATGACAGCAGAGACGTGCGTCAGGTCGGAATATGCCGTTTTTCGACGGCTTGGGGATATGTCGTTTTTCGACGGTTTGAATACGGATCAGTTTTCGGGTTTCCGATCGCCTCGAATCGTTTCAATCCGAATTCCGCCCACGAGCAGTTCGATCAACTGCCGCTTTCGTCCCCAAGTCAAAGGCTGGTCGAGCCGCTCGCGCAGCCGCGTGAGAAGGGTCTGCGTGTTCTCCAAGACCGGACGAGTTGAATCGATGCCCTCCAGCTTCAGTTCCAATTCCTCGATTTGGGACGTCAGCCCCCCGGTCTCCTGGTCAATTTCCATCAACTGCCGGTCCAGTTCCGCGTCGTTCAGCAACCCCTTGCGGTAGATCCCCACGACTCTATTGGCCTCGCCCGGCCTTTTGCTTCCAGAAGCCCCTGCAAGCGGCGGAGGCGGTCGCGGCTTCCGGAGTCGTCGGCATCGCCCTGCATCCGTACCTGGAGGCGCCCGATTACGATACTTGGTTTCCGCAGGAAATCTCAACGTCGCCCCAGATGATCTGTTCCAGTATCCCGCCCCGGACTCCCTTTGACGGACACCGTTGTCCGTTCACGCCATAGATCCCCCGGGCGCTCTGTTTGCCGTTGCAGCGGTAGTAATAATCGCGCCGTCCGTCACGCCTGACATTCGACACCCCGACGAACGTCAAACCGCAGCAGGCACACTTGATCAGACCGCGCAGTAGGTATTCATTCTTGGCGCTTCGAGGACTGTACAGCAAGTGGTTCCGTAGGTTTGCCTGCGCCTTGTCCCAAGTCATCGCGTCCACGATGGCTGGAACCGGCCGCGAGATTAGCGGCCTGCCTTTGTTGGAGCTGCGCTTTCCAAAATGATGCAGGCCCTTGTAGGTTGTGCTGACGATCAGATTCCGGATGCGAGCCGGTCTCCAGAGTCCGGAAGCTCTCTGCTTACGTTTGCCTCGCAAGACCAACCGGTCGTCGCGCTGATAGGCACAGGGGATTCGGAGTTCGCTTAATCGCGCTGCAATGTAGAAGCAGGACCGGCGTTCGACCGCGGCTAGTCGGTAGATCAGGTGGATCACATCAGACTCCGAGAGATCGTTCCCAGGAATGCTTTCCTCGGAGATGACAAGCCGCGCCTCGCGCTTTTCGCCGGCCTTGCGGTACCCGTATGGAACGATTCCGCCCATCCAGGCGCCAGACTCAGCCACCCGGTTCGTGCCGGCCACAGAACGCTCGCGTATTACTTCACGCTCATGCGCGGCGAACCCTGACAGCATTGTCCAACATCAATTTCCCGGTCGCACTCGATGCATCGAATTCCTCGGTCATGCTGCGACCGGACGCCGAGCTTCT
>CAVZDM010000096.1:0-24213 GCA_963773955.1 uncultured Acidobacteriaceae bacterium
ACTTGATAGTAGTTCCACCGGCCATTCAAAATGCGTCGGCGGATGAAATCGCCGCCTTGTGGTCGACCGATCCGCTGGTTGCCGCGAAGCTGCAAGCTACCTACGGCGCCTACATGTTGGGCGGAGGCGCACCTCCGGCAGCTGGCACTACCCAACTCAGTCCCGAGGTGAAGCAGGCGCTTGCCGACGAGATGAAGAATGAGGTCGCGGCGGAAAAGGCTGCGGCAGCGGCTGGTCAGAATGCTCCTGCTTCGAGCGGGGACCAGGTGCCACCGGCGCTCGATCCCAAAATTCGCCTCTTCATGGTATCGAGCGAAGAAGATCTCACCACGTCGGATGGCGCGGAATGCACGCTTACCGCCGGCGATGTTATCTATCGGGTCGGCGACAAACCGGACGATGACAACATGGTGGACGCCACTGTAAAGAGCAGCAAGAAAGACGAGTGTGCGGTCGGCGCCACCGTCGGAGTATCCGCGGACGATATCCAGGAGATGCACAATCAACTGCGGATAACGATGGATGCCGGGCTTAAGGAGTTGGCTGACAAGCAGGGAAAGAACGGAATGCCGGCGGCTCCCGATACTAAAACCACGGCTGGTGAAGTACCACCACCAACACCGGACGAGAGCGTGAGCAGCGATCTGGCACAACAGCAGAAGGATGCTGATGCGGCGGAAGCGGAAGCGAAGCAGCCGAATTAGCGTCATGACCACGGGTTGAGTCACATAGTCGAGGGAAGGGCGTCTCACCCGGTCCGGCATTGAAGTGGCCGGGCGGGGACGCCCGACTCTCCACCGGCATTACCCAGCATTACTAAAACCAAAGAGACGCTCCTGCCCGCTGAGACCGGAGCGGCAGCTCCATAGGAGGAAGGTTGCGATGCGGCGGAAAATCGAAATGGCCGTCCTGGCTGTAGTTTTGATCGTGGTTGGGATCACACCCGGCATGGTGGTTGCGCAGGTTTCGCTGCAAGATCAGCTCAGCGCGCAATATACGCTGGTAAAGATGGGTGCGGACTCAAGCGGAGCTGCCGTAGTAGAGGCGGGCACGATCCTGGTGGTCAAGAAGGGCGGAATCCTCGGTGTCCCTTATTCCGACCAGAGCATTTTCTCCACCAAGTATGAAAACGGAGCTGTTCACTCCCCGAATCCAGTTGGGCAAAAGGTCTTCGGCCACCTCATGAGTAAGATTGGGCAACAGGCGCCAACCACCCAATTCTTCCAGAAGGACACAAAAGTCTATCCCTCCAAGCTCGCCGTGAATCTGGACAAAGACCAGGTGGTCATCAGCATCGTCGCCTGCGATTCCTGTAACAACACCGATCCGAAGACGTTCTATAAAGCCGACGTGGTTTTCCAGTTTGCCAAAGGATCGCTGGCCACCACCAGCCCGTCGAAAGTAGAAGATACGATCGCCGGACTCCTCGCCATGGATGACAGCGGCGGCGGCGATCAGGGCGGCAACGGACAGCAAGGTGATGGACAGCAGGGTGGAAACAACCAAGGCGGAGGCGGAGGGGGACAAGCGCAACAAGACGCACCCCCGCCGGAGCCTGCGCAGATAGAAAAAGGACAAACGCCTGATCAAGTGAAGGCCTCGCTCGGCAACCCGGACAAGATCATCAATCTCGGCACGAAGCTGATTTATGTTTACAAGGATATTAAGGTTACGTTCTTGAACGGAAAAGTCTCCGATGTGCAGTGAGCGGTTTTGCTAGACACTCAATTGCTACTGTCATTCCGAACCGGCCGCTATTGGGAAACTGTGGGGGCAGGCTGGGGCTCTTCTGTCAGTTCCAAGATCTGCGCCATGAAATGCACCACCTTCCATTGATCGGTGGGAGACGGTTCCCTCTCCAATTCAACGTGGCCGATAGCCGGACTGATGAGCGCGGACTTCAAGGCATCGTGTGGAACGTCCCGCTGCAACCATAGCAGTTCCGACGAGGGGATGACGTTGTCGGTCGTGCCGTGCAGAAGCAGCGTCGGAACCTGCAACGCCCCCAGATTTCCGTGAGGAGAAACCTGCGCCATCTCGGTTTGGTGGCGGGCGATGGCCTCGCGGATTTCACCAGCCAGTGCTTCCACGTGGCCGCTGTACAGCAATTCCATCTTCTGACGAGATGCGGGGCTGAGCAGCTCAGAGCGTTTTCGCGACTCGTCAGCTTTCTCCCACAGCAGCAACCGAAGAGTATCGCGGGCCACGGGGACGTCCGCTGGGGGGAAGAAATCGCTGACATGCGAGTAGATCAGGACTAGCGCTCCGTACTCATGGGCCGTCATGTGCAGTGTCGAGCCGTCGGGCCGCTCGATCGTGTTCGAGATCAAGAATTGGGACACACGCTGTAGATCGTCATGAGCTCCGACCGAAACAACAAAACGAATGTACGGTCGAAACCGCGGATCGGCCGCCGCCAACAGTGACAAACCTCCAGAAAAGCTGAGGCCGAGCACTCCCACCTTCTGCCCAACCGTAACGGAAAGGGCGCGGGCCGAATATCCGATGAGATCGATCGAAGCGCGGTCCACCTGGTAATCGGCGAGAGATAGAAGCTCAGGCGTCAGCACGCGGATGCCGCTCGAAGACAGGGCGCGAGCGAATGCGACCAGGCGGGGCTCATCGATGCCCAGATGATGCACGCCGTGCACCAGGACTATGCCCGGGACATGGGGCCGGTCGTGATCTTTGTCGTCATTGGGAATGTACAGACGCGCGCGGATGGGCCCAGACGGAGTGGGCACCTCCGTAAGCACCTCTTCGATGGGATGGGCGACGAGGTTGGCCAGTGCTCCTGGATGTTGCGGGGATTGCACTCGTAACAAAACGGCGGCGGCGCGCAGATGGGTCCAGGCTGGACGAGCGAGCGCCAGAACCACCACCACTGCCAGCAGAAGCAAGGAGCGTTTTATGGTCCGGCGGCTTTGCCCTTGAGGAGCGGTGATCATCGGTCGGGGGGCGCAGTGGAAGTATATCTTCAAGCACGCGAATCGAAGCAGCGACTCCTGGGACGCGCCGCAGCCCCCTCAGCGGCTAAACAGGCTGCGGAAAAACTCTGACTCGCGCAGGTTCTCGGGAAGGGCACGACTTCAGTCGTGCCGTTACATCCGTGCTTTTTTCATCACCAATTTTATGTACGCCCATCACAGACACCCGACCGCAGGCATGCAATGATCCTCCGAGAGTGCACTATCCAGAACTCTGCCCGTCTCCAGAGACGGCTCCGCAAGCTGCCACGAACCATTTTTCGGCACTCTTTGACAACGTGTGGTGTCAACGCGCGTGAGTGCGCGGACCGCCCGAAAAAGTGCATCAATCCGCTGATTTTGCACTTAAGTCCCATCTTTTGAAATCTTTACCTATAAGTCCTTTATCCCGAATACTTTACAGCCCATCCCCGCCAAGCAAAAGATTCCAATAGGCTTAACAGGGGGGTGGGGGGGTAGGGGGGGGTGGGGGTACTCTGTGCCAGCTGAGAGCTGATACCGGAAAACTGCAAAGACAGTTTAGAGGATCTTCTTCCCAAACGCCGAGAGCGCTAACTCGACGGCTAGGTCGGCGGTCTGGTTGTGCTCGTCGATGACCGGATTCACTTCCACGATTTCGAAACTCAGCATGCGTCCATGGTCGGAAATAATTTCCATGGCGAGATGCGCTTCGCGATAGGTGGCGCCGCCCCAGACCGGAGTACCGACGCCGGGCGCGTCTTCGGGATCGATCCAATCCATGTCGAGCGAGACGTGATAGCCGACGGTGTCGTGTCCGGCCATGCGGAGCGCGTCTTCCATGACGGCGCGCATGCCGCGTTCATCGATGTCGCGCATGGTGAAGACCTCGACTCCGGATTTGCGGATGTTTTCTTTTTCGAAGTTGTCGACGTCTCGAATGCCGACGAGGACGCAATTCTCCGGCGCGACTTTGGGTGAGAAGTCGTAGATCTTGCCCAATTCGAACGGAGGAAGGCCCATGAGCGCGGCGAGCGGCATGCCGTGCACGTTGCCGCTGGGAGAAGAGTCGGGCGTGTTCATGTCGGTATGCGCGTCGATCCAGAGGAGACCGATTTTCTGGTTCTTGCGGCGGTAGAATTCAGCCACACCCGACACCGTACCAGCGGCTACAGAATGATCGCCGCCGAGGATGAGAGGAACTTTGCCGGCTTCGAGCGTCTTCAACACCAGGTCGGCGCTCTTGGTGCAGGTGGCGGTGATTTCCTTGAGATATTTGGAGTTGGCGGCGCCTTCTCTCTTCCGCTCGGGGATGGCGACGGCGATGTTGCCGGCATCTTCGACGATGTGTCCAATGGCCTCGAGGCGGGCTTCGAGCCCGGCGACGCGGACGGCGGAAGGACCCATGTCAACACCGCGGCGGGATTGGCCAAGGTCAAGAGGAACGCCGATGACGCGGATCTGGCGCGGGGTGATGCTGCTATAGGTCGTGCTTCGTTGAGGCATACGCTTCCTATTCACCGCCGAGATCGTGTTTAACCGCGGAGATCGCAGAGTTCGCAGAGGAAGGAAAGTCATTTACTAATCTGCGAATTCCGTGTTTTAGCATTGTGCAGTGGAAGTTCAGGAGCAATCCTACCCGACAATTTGCCAGCTTTAGGTAGGAGAGCAATTGGGCTTCGTGCACTGAAGTTAACTTTTCGACAGCTTTGATTTCTACGATTACGCAATCATCTACTACCAAGTCCAGACGGTAGCCACAATCGAGCCTTACACCTTTGTACACAATCGGGAGCGGCTTTTGCTGGTCGACGCGCAGGCCGCGCTGGCGCAGTTCGAAAACCAAGCAGGCTGATTCCAACAAGCCAGGGCCGAGAGCGCGATGGACCTCCATGGCAGCACCGATGATCTGCTCGGTGATGGCGTTGAGCTGATCGGCTTGCGCTACTACGGTACTCATGAAATTAGTTCTCTGCGAACTCAGCGAGCTCTGCGGTTCAACGCCCTAGGCTGCAGCCCTACGGATACAGCCGATGCAGCATACGCGGAAACGGAATGGTCTCGCGCACATGCTCCAAGCCACAGATCCAGGCTACGGCCCGTTCGATGCCCATGCCGAAGCCGGAGTGGGGAACGCTGCCGTACTTTCGCAGATCAAGATACCACTTGAAAGCTTCTTCGGGCAGATTGTGCTCGTGAATGCGCTGCAGAAGCAGATCGTGCGAGGCCATGCGCTGCGATCCGCCGATGATTTCGCCGTAGCCTTCAGGGGCTAAGACGTCCACGCAGAGAGCTAGGTCGGGGCGCTGTGGGTCGGGCTCCATGTAGAACGCTTTCACGCTGGCCGGATAGCGGTGAACCATGACGGGGCGGTCGTACAGCGCCGAGAGATAAGTTTCGTCGGGCGAGCCCAGGTCTCCTCCCCATTCGAA
Organism: uncultured Acidobacteriaceae bacterium; assembly: GCA_963773955.1. Lineage (GTDB taxonomy): Bacteria > Acidobacteriota > Terriglobia > Terriglobales > Acidobacteriaceae > Acidiflorens. The sequence continues at coordinate 5,378 of CAVZDM010000096.1, forward strand.
TTTATTTTCCAGCTTGCCTTGCGCGTGGCCTTCCTGCAATTTTGCGACGGCTTCGTCGTAGGTGATGCGCGGGAAGGGCGCATCGATCTTCTCGAGCTTGGTGAGGTCGCGGCCGATGATCACGAGGTCGGGACGGCGGCGGTCTAGACATCGTTTCACCAAGAAGGTCAGCAAACCTTCGGCGAGTTCCATCAGGTCGTCGAGCGTGGCGTAGGCGACTTCAGGTTCGACCATCCAGAACTCGGTGAGATGGCGGCGAGTCTTCGATTTCTCCGCGCGGAAAGTAGGGCCGAACGAGTACACCTTGCCGAGCGCCATGGCTGTGGCTTCGATGTAGAGCTGGCCGGACTGCGTCAGGTAGGCCTGCTCTTCGAAGTAGTCCACGGGAAAGAGGGTAGAGGTTCCTTCGCAAGCAGCTGGCGTCAGGATGGGTGGGTCGGTGAGGGTGAATCCGTTGGAGTCGAAGAAATCGCGAGCGGCGCGAATGATTTCGGCGCGCACACGCAGGATGGCCGCCTGGCGCTGCGAGCGCAGCCAAAGATGGCGGTGGTCCATTAAGAAGTCGACGCCGTGTTCTTTGGGAGTGATGGGGTAGGGATCGGTTTCGGAAACACGCTGCAAGACCTGAATGTTCGCGACGTCGAGTTCAAAGCCGCCGGGGGCGCGCTTATCGGCGCGCACCTTGCCTTCGACGATGACGCTGGATTCCTGGGTGAGGCCTTTGATCGCGTCGAAGACCTCGGGCGGGACGGCGTTCTTTGGGACTACTCCTTGGATAACGCCGGAACCGTCGCGAAATTGGGGAAAGAGGAGCTTGCCGCTTTCGCGGAGATTGTAAAGCCATCCACGAATGGTGACGGACTGGCCTTCGTGCTTGCCGATTTCTGCAATGGTGCTGATGGGTGAGGGCATAAGTCAAAACCTTTAACCGCGGAGGACGCTGAGTACGCAGAGAACAAATGGCTAAAACCACTTCGAGCGCCGCGCTAGTTCAAAATCTTTACCACTGGGAGCACAGAGGAACACAGGGGAAACCTGTTACCCACGAAACTCTGCGTTCTCTGCGGTTGACTTACGAGTCTTCCAGTTTTTGGAAGGTTGCGCTTACTTCTTCGCTGGGGTTCTTTTTTTCTTCGCCGTCGATTTCGAGAAGCAGGGGCGGCGTTTGCGGTGCGGTGCGCAGCAATTCCATGGTTTGTTTCCAGTCGATCGATCCGTGGCCAGGCCAGAGGTGCGAGTCTTTGTCTTTATTGTTGTCGTGCACGTGTGTCGAACAGATGTGGTTTTTCAGGATGGCGAAGCCTTCGGGAATGCCTTCCATCATGTGGGCGTGTCCGCAATCGAAACAGACGCCGATGTCGTCGAAGTGCATGGTTTTGATGAACTCGACGAGACGATCGGGCGTGGAGAGTTCATTGGGAATATTTTCAACGAGCACTCTTACGCCGAGCGGTTTGGCGAAGGCACGCAGGTGCTCGACCGAGGTCATCGCGGATTCGAACTTCTTTTCGTCGAACGCATCGTTGGGATTTCCGATGTGCTGTACGAGAAAGCGGAACGGAATGTGCTCGGCGATTTCGAGGGCGCGCTTGATCTCGTCCATCGCATCGATGAGGTGCGCGCGGTCGGTGGAGGCGATGTTGACGGGCGGCGAACCCGTGCGTCCCCACTCGTAGTCGGAGTACAACGGCGCATGCACGGAATTAAGTGGAATGCCGGTGGAGCGGAACCAGTCGGCAATTTCGCGGACGTGCTGCTTGCGATTAGCGTAGTCGAAGTGCTGCCGGGCGGCGAAAATTTCGATCGACTGGGCTCCCGCTTTGACGAGTTCATCGAGCAAGCCCGGATGAAGCCGTTCTTTCACATAGACGTATGTCGATACCGCCCTCTGCATCAGTACCCTACCGCCTTCCCATTGTTCCGTCCGTCGCTGGCCCCGAGACGCTCGCCGGTCTTGGGGTCAACCATGATGCACTCGCCGTCTCCCCAGAAATGCTCAACCTTGAGCTTGTGTCCCTTGGAACGTAGAAGATTCATTGTATCGGGAGATAAGCGGTCTTCGACGAGAATTCCGTCGGGGAGCCACTGATGATGAAACCTGGGCGCGTTGACGGCTTCCTGAATGTCAAGCGAGAAATCGACGACGCCGATGACCACGTTGGCTACGGTAGTGATGATGGTAGGGCCACCGGGCGAGCCGAGAACGAGGAAGAGCTTGCCATCTTTAAGGACGATAGTCGGCATCATGGAGGAGAGCGGGCGCCTGCCCGGACCAATGGCGTTGGCCGGACCCTGAATGAGTCCGTAGGCGTTGGGGACGCCTTGTTTGGCGGCGAAGTCATCCATTTCGTCGTTGAGCAGGAAGCCCAAGCCTTCGGCCGTGACGCGCGAGCCGAAGGAGTGGTTGAGCGTGGTGGTCACGGAAACGGCGTTGCCTTCGGCATCGACTACGGAATAGTGCGTGGTGTTTTCGGGCTCACGAACGGGCGCGGTCTGCGACTGCGCTACGCGCTCGAGTTCGCTGAACGATGGGCGCTTCAGGTCTTTGCTCGGGCTGGCGTGCTTGGGGTCTATGGAATCGCGCCAGGCAGCGGCATACTTTTTGTCGATGAGCTGGGCGACGGGGACTTTGGCGAAGTCGGGATCGCCCATGAAGTCGGTGCGATCGTAAAAGGCGCGGCGGAACGCCTCGGCTTCAAGGTGGATGTCGTCGGCGGAGCGGTTGCCGAGTTTCGCAAGGTCGAAGCCTTCGAGGATATTAAGGATTTCGACAAGCGCCACTCCGCCGGAAGAAGGCGGGGGAGCGCTGATGATGTCGTAGCCGCGATAGGAGCCTCGAATGGGCTCGCGTTCTTTGACTTCGTAGGCGGCGAGGTCGGGCGCGGTGATCAGGCCTCCGCCTTTGTGGATGGCCGCGGCTAGTTCGCGGGCCATCGCGCCGTGGTAGAAATCGTCGGGATCTTTGGCGATGCGTTCCAGGGTGCGGGCGAGTTCGGGCTGCCTGAATAGTTCGCCGGGCTGGTAGTAATTTCCATCGCGCTGGAAAATGCGTTTGGATTCGGGAAACTGCGCTAGATACTCGTCTTTTCTTAGCTCTTCCGTGTCTTCGTAGGCGAGGGGGAAGCCGTCGCGCGCAAGTTTGATGGCGGGAGCCATTACCTTTTCTATCGATAGCTTGCCGTATTTCTTCTCCGCGTAGACGAGGCCGGCTACGGAGCCGGGGACGCCTACGGACCGGTATCCGACGACGCTCGATTCTTTATTGGATTCGGGGAGGACGTTGCCCTGCGCGTCGAGATACATGTTTTCAGTGGCAGCGGCGGGCGCCTTCTCGCGGAAGTCGATGAAGTGAGTCTCGCCGGTGGCGTTGCGGAGAAGAAGGAAGCCGCCTCCTCCGAGATTTCCGGCTTGGGGATGGACGACGGCCAGCGCAAAGCCGGTAGCGACGGCGGCATCGATCGCGTTGCCACCATCGCGAAGTATTTCTACGCCGGCGCGAGAGGCCAGCTCGTGGATGCTGGCGACCATCGCGTGCGGAGCGTGCGTCGGACGCAGAGGCGCGGCCGCGACGGTCGCGGCGAGCAGAGCCGCTAGACTGCAGAGGATCAAGAAACTACGTTGAATGCGCATGGATTGGGCGAAGTACGAGGCTAGCTTAGCGGGTTGTGGGAGTCAAACTGGTCACCGCCGAGACGCAGAGGACGCCGAGAAAATCTTTACCACAGGGGGCACAGAGAGACACAGGGAAACCACTCACTTCTTATTGGGCTTGCTGGGCGTGTTCTTGTGTCCCGTTTTTTTCTTTAGCGCTTTCGCTGCAACGTTGCGGATAAAATTACTTTCCTATGCGGCTGTTTTTCGCAGGCATTGTGCTGCTTACGTCCTGGCCCTTCCTCTTTGCGCAGAACCCCAGCATCGGTGCAGATCGCGTCGTCGTCTACAAGAGAGAGCGAAAGCTCGTGCTTTTGTCCCAAGGGAAGGAGCTGCGGTCGTACAAAGTTGCGTTGGGCGGCGAGCCTGTTGGGCCGAAGACTCGGCAGGGCGACCATCGAACTCCGGAGGGGTTTTACATACTCGATTCGCGAAATCCTAACAGCCACTTCTACAAGGCCTTCCACATCTCGTATCCAAACGCGCAAGACATCGCAGCCGCCAAGAAGTTAGGCGTCAGTGCCGGAGGCGACATTATGCTGCATGGACTTCCGAAGGAGTATGCATGGGTGGGGAAGGCTCATACCTTGCATGATTGGACGGATGGATGCGTCGCGGTCACGGATGCAGAGATGGACGAAATTTGGAAACTGGTTCGCGTCGGCACCCCCATCGAAATCAAACCTTAAGAGCAGGATGTCTGAGCCAGGCCGCCGGGCGGGGACGCCCGGCGCTCCATCAGAAGCAAGATCGAGTGCACGCGGGCGGGGGCGCCCGCGCCACACGAGCTACACCTGGTCTCTGGCTTCGCCTAGCACCACCGGTACTTCTAGCTGTTTCTTGCCGCGGAAGATGGTCACTTTCATAGTGTCCCCCGCGCGATGCTTGTTCATGATCTGGGCGAGGATTTGCTGGCTGTCTATTTTTTCTCCGTTGATGGCGACGATCAAATCTCCGCCGATCATGATGGGAGTGTTGCCGAGGTAGGCGCGCTCGGTGCCACCGCGCAGGCCGGCGCGATCGGCGGAACCTCCGGGAACGGCTTGCACGATGAGGAGTCCGTAGTCGGCGGCGAGGCTCAGTTCTTCGGCGATTTCGGAATCGATAGGGATGGTGCGAACGCCGAGCGCGGGACGGCGCACGCGTCCGAGGGTCACCAGATCGTTGACCACGGCTTTGGCGGTGTTGATGGGGATCGCGAAGCCGATGCCGGCGCTTTGTCCGACGCTGGAGGCGATCATGGTGTTGATGCCGATGACTTCGCCGTGCCAGTTGAGCAGCGGGCCTCCGGAGTTGCCGGGGTTGATGGCGGCGTCGGTCTGAATGGCTTCGTCGATGACCAGGCCGTCGGGCTCTTGTACCTGTCGGATGGAACTGACGATGCCACGGGTGAGGGTTCCGGCTAGGCCAAAGGGATTGCCGATGGCGTAGACCTTTTGGCCGACTTGCAGATTGGTCGAGTCGCCGAGCGTCATCGGCTGCAGATCCGGCGCTTTGATCTGGACTATCGCCAGGTCGTGAGACTTGTCGGTGCCGACGATGGTGGCCTTATATTTCTTGCGGTTGTGGAGCGTTACTTCGACCTGCCGGGCTTCGGCGATGACGTGGTAGTTGGTGAGGATGTGTCCTTCTTTGTCGATGACGAACCCGGAGCCTTGGCCTTCCTGCGGCACCAAGCCATAGAAGAAGTCGAAGGTCATTACGCGCGAGGTGATGTTGACTACCGATGCGATGTTCTTGCGGTAGACGCTGATGTTGTTCTGCTCTTCAGCATCGAGCGACTCACCGCTGGCGGCTTCGGTGACCTCAACGTGCTGCTGACGGCTGATCCAGTTGGCGGGACTTGAGACGGCCGTGGCGGTCTGTGGTGAAGTAGAAAAAGGCGGATACCAGAACCATGGCCAAGAGAAGAGTGCGCAAGAATCTCATCGTGGGTAACCCTTGAAAAGCCTCATGTTGATTCTAGCGAAAAACGCTCCTTACCGCAGAGGACGCGGAGAACGCAGAGAAAAATTCTTTACCACAGGGAGCACAGAGGAACACAGGGGAAGACTGCAGGGAAGCCCCCATTTACAGAGCTCTCTGCGTGTTCTGCGGTTCAGCGGTTCGATTTGCCCCAGCCACCGCCGCCTGGGGATTCTATGCGGACTCTTTCCCCGGAACGCAGGCGAACGCTGGTCTTGCCGGGGATCGTTTCCTCGGAGCCGTCACGCCGGATGATCAGGGTGCGGCCAGGAGCGCCGTCGGCTCCGCCAGCCAGGCCGTAGGGTCCGCGGAAGCGGCGGTCGGCCAGCAGAGTGACTTGGGCGTCGGTTAAGACTTCGATTTCACGGACGATTCCGTCACCACCGGTGTGGAGGCCTTGGCCTCCACTATTGGCGCGAAGCGAATACTGCCGCAACCGAACCGGGTAGGCATGTTCGAGGGCTTCGGCCGGAGTGTTCAGGGAGTTGGTCATATGGGTGTGGACGCCCGAGACTCCGTCTTTGGTCGGGCGCGCGCCCATTCCTCCGGCGATGGTTTCGTAGTAGGCGAACGGCTCGCCGGTGCGCGGATCGCCCAAACGAGGATCACCGAAACGAAGATCGATGCCGCCGATGGTGAGGTTGTTCATGGTGCCGGCAGCGGCGGCTGGGATGCGGTCGGGAATCGCCTGCTGCCAGCGCTTTCAGCAATACGTCGACAATTCTCTGCGAAGTCTCGACATTGCCGCCCGCAACGGCGGCCGGAGGCTTGGCGTTGACGACGGTGCCCGACGGAGCTATGACGCGAATGGGACGCATGAGACCGGAGGTGGCGGGCACGTCGTCGAGCAGCAGGCAGCGGAAAACGTAGAAGCAGGCTGAGTAGGTGATCGCCTCGACGGCGTTGATTGCGCCTTGAACTTGTGGGTCGCTGCCGGTGAAGTCGATGGTGACCGGGGCTTGCGACTTCGTTTTCGGCGCGACGGAGACGCGGCAAGCCGCGTCTCTACAGGGGATTTTTTCTTGGATGAAGCCTTGACTTCTATGGTCACGACTATGCGCACGGGCTTGTCTTCCACGCCGTCGTCATCCAGAAAATCCTCGGCGTGGTAGTGGCCGGGAGGAATGGTGCGCAGGAAGGCTCGCATCATTTCTTCGGAATAGACGAGCAGGTCGGCGGCGGCTCGCTTGGCGCGGGCGATTCCGTAGCGCTCGCAGATTTCGCGGAGGCGCTGGGCTCCGGTCTGGCAGGCGGCGATCTGAGCGCCAAGGTCGCCTTCGCGTTCTTCCGGCGTGCGAACGTTGTTGAGCAGGAGGGCCAACACATCGGCGACAAGTTTTCCGCCGCGCATGATCTTGACGGGCGGGATGCGGAGGCCTTCCTGGTAGATTTCGCGGCAGGGGCCCATGGAGCCGGGGTAAGTTCCACCGACATCGGCGTGATGGGCGCGGGAAGCGACGTAGAAGTCGGGAGTGGGGAGACTGCGGAGCTTCTCCACCCCATCGCGCCAAAACCGGGCGCGCTGGGGACCCCGGTTCGCTCCGCTTGGACGGGCGGGCGCCTGTCCCCACACAGGTACACCGGCATCACCAACGTGATATCCGGGAGGTGGGTGCCGCCGCGGAAGGGATCGTTGAGCATGACCACGTCGCCGGGTTCGAGTTCGCACTGTTCCACAGCCGCCGCGACCGACATGGGCATCGATCCCAAGTGCACCGGCATGTGATCGCCCATGGCGATGACCTGGCCCGCGGAATCGAAGACGGCGCAGGAGTAGTCGCGGCGCTCTTTGATATTGGGAGAGAAGGAAGTACGGCGCAGGGCGGCTCCCATTTCTTCGGCGATGGAGTGGTAGAGATTCTTGAAAACCTCGAGTTCGACCGGATCACGCATGTGCGGGACGAGTGTACTTCAGGTCGGGGCGATTGTGGACTATACTTAGCGTCTTCCACAAGTAGGTTGCCGATAGGAGGTTCTCGATGCGATCCCTCGCGGTGTTTGTGGTGTTGGTGGCTATGCTATCGGTTAGCGCAGCCAAAGACGACTTTAAAGCCAGTGAATTCGTCAATCAGCATTTGAATTCGATCGGGACCGAGCAAGCGCGAGCGGCGGTGAAGAACCGCGTAGCCCAAGGGACGGTGAAGTTCGAGATTTTGAACCGTGGATCGCAAACATGGGAGGGCCCGGCGACTTTGGTCTCGGAAGGCGACAAGTTCGCCTCGTTGATGAAGTTTCCACCTACCGTTTACCGCACCGAGTGGTTTGTGAGCGATGGCAAGAAGAACTCGGTCGCACAGGTGAGACCCGGCCGCTATACCGCGCTCGGTGAGTTTGTAATGGCGCACGACGAGATTCTTACGGAAGGTCTATGGGGAGGCACGCTCTCGACAGGATGGGCGCTATCCCATCTGGACGAACGTCGTGCGAAACTGCAGGATCGCGGGGTGAAGAAGGTGGATGGAATCGAGCTTCATCGCATCGACTACGTCCCGAAGAAAAACAGCGATCTGGAGATCCAACTCTATTTTGAACCGGACACCTATCGGCACGTCATGACCGTTTATTTAATGACCGTCGCCGCGCACCTGGGTCCTACCGAGAAAGATTCCGGTAAAGAGCACGAAACGCATTACCGGCTGGAAGAACGGTTTGGGGATTTCAAGGGCATTGACAATCTCACGCTGCCCGCGCATTGGATTATCCGGTTCACTTATGGGCCACCCTCGGAGGGTATTATCGACCAATATGACGTAACCGAGCAAAAAGTATCGGAAAATATATCAGTCGATGCGAAAAACTTTGAGGTCAAGTAAGATCTCTCCCCGCAGGATTGGTGACGCCGGTGTAAACTGCAGTGATTATGGCTGAAGGGCGTTCGCGGATCTGGATATGGTTTCTGGTGGGCGGCGGGCTGTTTGCGCTGTTCGTGGTCGCTGTGTTTACGCTGGTGTACTTGAGTTTTGGCGGCCGCGATGAGGAATCGTTTACCGGCTTCGGCTCCAAGATTGCGGTGGTTGAGCTGGATGGCGTAATTTTCTCTCCCAAGCAGATCGTCCCCCAGCTTAAAAAATTTGCCGACGACGATTCCGTCAAGGCCATCATTATTCACGTGAATTCACCCGGTGGCGGCGTGGCCGCCTCGGAGGAGATCTATCGGGAGGTGAAGCGGATTCGCGATGAAAAGAAAAAGCGAATCGTAGCTTCGATTGAGACCGTGGGCGCGAGCGGAGCGTATTACGTAGCTTCGGCCACCAACAAGATTTACGCGGATAAAGGCAGCGTGGTGGGATCGATCGGCGTGATTGCCGAGTGGGTGAACTATGGCGAGCTTCTGCGCTGGGCGAAGCTGAACGCGATCACCATGAAGGCGGGCGAATTCAAGGACACGGGCAGCCCGACGCGCGAGATGACGCCTGCGGAACGCGCGTACATGCAGGGCCTGATTGACAACATGCATACCCAGTTCATCCAGGCAGTGGCCGATGGCAGGCATGCGAAAGAAGCCGATATCCGCGCCATCGCAGACGGGAAGGTCTGGACCGGCGAGCAAGCGGCTGAGTTGAAACTGGTGGATCAGATCGCGGATTTTGAAGGGGCGGTGAAGGATACGGCGCGGGCGGTGAATATCTCCGGCGAACCGACACTGGTCTGGCCGCCTAAAGAGCGGCGATCTGGGCTTGATCTGCTGTTTGGCGATGTTTCCGATTACTTGCCTACGCGGGAGAAGCTGCTGGAACAGCAGGTCGGGTTTTACTATCTTTGGAAATAAGCGGCGGGAAGTAGGCGCCGAAAATAGGTGCCCTTTTCCCTACTTGCACAGAACCCCTTAAATTTGAGAAGGTTATAGGCAGGCAAAGTGCGACGCGGGGCGGCGAAGCCCTGGGGCACACGGATCCCTACAAGGGAGCCGGTCCAAAGGGAGCGTAGAGGCTTATGACGAAGGCTGACCTGATCGAAGAAGTTTCCCGGCTGGCGGAACTCACCCGCAAAGACAGCGAAGTGATTGTGGATACGATCTTTGACAGCGTGGTGCGCTCGCTGCGGGTGGGCGACAAAATTGAAATACGCGGCTTTGGCAGCTTCCGCACGCGCCAGCGCAAGCCGCGCGTGGGCCGAAACCCGAAAACCGGCGACCGCGTGGAAGTTCCGGCAAAGAAGATTCCATTCTTCAAGCCCAGCAAGGAATTGAAAGACCTGGTGAACAACAGTCCGTCGGCGGTTGCTCCAGCCGCGCCTCCACCGCCAACTGCCTAGCGCGCACTAGTGTCGTGTCCCGCGAGTTCGCGCCATAAATCCACACCATCGTCCTGAGCGAGGGCGGAGGATCCACTTCCAGCAATTCCGATTAGCGGGACCCGGCGCGCGCCGCCGATTGTTGCGCCAGGAGATCGATGGCGGGAAAAGACTTGGCGACAGTGAATGTGCGCTCCGGCGGCAGCGCGCCGTTGGCAATGGATTTCACCATCATCTCAATCGCCAGATCTGCATTCGGCGGAATGAAAATGGTAGCGGTCAGCAGCTTGCGGCACACCCACTCTTGGCCGGTCTTGGGAAGTCCATCACAACCGAGAAACGGCATCTTCTGCAACTGCTCACGCAGGTCACTGCATTCTTCGAAGGCCTTGCGGGCTCCGCGAGCCATGGAATCGTCTTGTGCGCAGACGGCTTCAATCTGCGCCTGACGCGAAGTGGGGAGACGGAGCCACGAACTGACCGTTTTGTAGGCGCTGGCCTCAGTCCATTGTGCCTTCACGACGCGGAGTCGCAGGTCCTTGGCTTTTGTTTCGAGCAACCCGGCATAGCGTTGCCGGGCGGCCGAACTCTCGGATGGGCCCTGAATGTAGAGAGCGATCCCGCCAGCGGGTAGCAGGGCGCCCAGTTGCTGCCCCTGGATGCGGCCAATTTCTTCGTGGTTCGAGGTGATGGCAAATGCGGGCACGTGGAAGAGTCGGCGGAGTTCGCCAATGTAATCGTCGCTGTGATTCAGCAACACCACTCCAATTCCAGCGGCGACGGCGGCGCGGGCAACCTGAGGATGCGCGGTCGATCCGGCCGGTTCGAAGATGATAGCGTCGGGCCGAGCAGCCGTAGTGGACTGTATGCTGGCCAACAACTGCTGGCTCTGCACGATGCCGTCGTTATTGGCGTAAATGATATCGAGGTCAACGCCCAGTTTGCGGGCTGCATGGCGAGCAGCGGATGTCTGCTCGACCTGATAATCGTTGTCGTCGTTGGTCAGCGAGAGCAGAAAGTGCAGTTTTTTCATGCCGTTCGATGCTTCTGGCGCAATCATACCTTGACGCCGTCGTGGGTGAGCGTGACCATGGTAACGCGACCTTGTCCACGTCCGCAGGTTTCGCGGTGAACAGTGACTGGACGACACCGTTGGCGGAATGTGTAAGATATGGGAGCGAGGGCCCGTAGCTCAACGGTTAGAGCAGCAGACTCATAATCTGTTGGTTCCTGGTTCGAATCCAGGCGGGCCCACCAGAGCCTATCAGGTGATGGAAGGCGTATGAGCGCAATTTCCTTTGTCCGGATCGTGAGCGTAATCGCTGGTCCGACAGTTACCGCTCCCCCTTCAGCGTGATGCAAAAAAGAAAGCCGCTCACGGCCGGAGTGTTTCCGGACCACGCTCGTTGCTGACCTCACTCTACGACCTGTACTGAGTCAGTTCCTTCGATCGTAGTGCCAGTTAGTGTCTTGCCTCGGAGCACTCCGGAGGTATCGGTGGGCTGGAAGCCGGCCAGTTGTTTGTCGAACTCGCAAACCAAATCCTTCAGTCCGTCCCCGTTGACATCCCGAGTGGTGCAGACGGGATCTTGTAACCTGGAATCCGACTTGTCAGGCTTGGAAACGAGGCTCTGTTCGTCGCCAATCCTCCCGAAGGTCAGAGAGCTCTTGACGACCATGGCCGGAGCGTTAAACGTAGCACTGGAGAGAATTGCCACCGGGATATTGCCGAGTATCTTGATGTAAATTTTGTTGTTAGGATCGCCGGGATTGATGTTGATGGCGGGGAGAAGATCAATCCTAAGCTGGAGGGCAGTAGTGTCGCAATAGTAGCTGCTATTAATGCCCCAGCCAACGGCGAAGTCGATGGTGTCTCCGGCGGCGACTAGCTGTTGTACGTTGAAGAACGCTTGCCGGTTAGCGACAAAGCCGTAGATCTCAGCGTCGAAAAGCGGATTTTCGGAGTTCCATCGGAGGTGGACATCCGTCGTGGAGCCACCGCAAGCCAGAAACATTCCCTGGAAGCTGCCACTGAATTGATATGTACCGCTTAGCGGCGCGGTCCAACGCAGGACCGAGTACTCACCGTGACAGCCGGGGGCTTGGGACAGAATATCCCAAGGGGTAACGGCCGCCCCTCCTTGCGCCAACTGCGCCGGTGAACGGAATACGCCGCCCCCTATCCCGTTGTCGCAGTCAAGCTGACTTGAACTGGTCCAACCATCCTGGCCCTGCTGGTATCCGGTTGGCCAAACGTAGTTGACCCGCGCTATGTCCAAGAGCGAGAACGAACCGCCCAGCGTGGGCGTGTAACCGTACGACCAGACTCCATTCGGATTGTTCGCAATGGAGAACTCCCGATTGGGGTCATTGGCGAACAGGAAGGTTGAAACCAGCAGTAAACATGATGCCGCCAGCATGAACTTAATTGGGTATCTCATAGGACCCACTTTCCACACCGAGTGTGCGTCTGATGACTGTTTGCCGCCCGCCTTTGAGGCACTTCATAACAAGTTCTGTTCTTTATCATCGTGCGAGGAGTTCAATCCTAAGGTACGGACCCGGTCGCCTCAGGGGGTGTGCGGACCGTGGTGGGACCTGCTCTCCGGAAAGGCGAGCCGGATTAATCTGACGCAAATGAGCTCGCCCTGTCAGTGAGATGGGTCACATGTTGACGTGAGGTGATCGAGGAGAGCCACACCGCAAGGGCCGGACATTAATGATACTGTCGCAAATCAAGCGACTTCAGCCCATTTCCGCTTTCATCCCACCGGCAAACTAAAGTAGAAAACCGACCCATGCCCCAGCTGACTGGTGACGCCGAGTCGTCCGCCGTGGGCTTCCACGATGGCTTTGCAGATGGCCAGTCCCATGCCGGTTCCGTGGACTTGCACGCGCTGGTTTCGTCCGCGGTAGAACTTTTCGAAGACGAGCGACTGCTCGAAATCGTCGATGCCGGGACCGCGGTCGGCAATATTGACGGTGAGCATCTGGTCGTTGTTTGAGTCCTTGGCTTCGGCGGTGATGCGGATGGGGGCTCCAGCGGGTGAGTATTTGGCGGCGTTCTCGATCAGGTGAACCAGGACTTCCTTGACGTGAGCGGAATCCATGCGCGCGTTGGGAAGCCCGGCTGGGATTCTGACTTCTACAGGATGCTGGACCAGAAGTTGCTTCACTTCGCTGAGCGCTTCCTCGACCGGGTTGCTGATGGGCGCGGATTCGAAGCGGAATTCCACTTTGTTGGCATCCAACTGGGCCATCTCGGCGGCTTCTCCGATCAGCCGGTTCAGCCGGTCGCTTTCCTCGTTGATGATGGTCAGCAGTTCCTGTCTCTCCTCCGCTGTGTGACCAGACGATTGACCAGACGCCTGACTCGGGCTGCCCAGCAGCGAGGTGACGGACGCTTTAATGGCGGTGAGCGGAGTGCGAAATTCGTGGGTCACCGAATCGAGCAGGACGGAGCGCAACTGTTCGCTTTCGCGGGCGGCTTCAGCACGGCTGAGTTTTTCGACGGCACCCGCGCGCTCGACAGCGATAGCTACCAGGCTGCCGATGGCCTCCAGTGTTTGCCGCGAAAGCACCGAACCAGAGACGCCCATACATCCCACCACGCGTATGCCCATGCGGAGCGGCATAAAGGCCAGTTCATGGGCAGCATCGAATCGAGGTTCACCGCGCAAGCAGATCAACTGGAGATCTTGCGATTCCAATCCGTCGATGGTGGGGCCCGAGCGATAAACGTCGGCACGGCTGGACAACGAAATGGCCGCTGACCGGATGCCGAATGACTCCACGATGTAGCGGGGAATCAGGTTCAACAACTCAGCGGGGTTGTCGCTCGAAAGCAGCAACTGGCTGAAGGCGTAGAGGCGTTCCAGCTCTTGGCGGCGCTCGATGGCAGAACGCGCCCCGCGCCGGGCGCGCGCCGACAGTTCGCTGACCGCTACGGCGGTGACCAGGAAAGCGAAGAGTGCGATCCAGTCCTGCGGGTCGGCGATAGTAAGGGTGCCGATCGGGGGCAGGAAGAAGTAATCAAAAGCGACGGTGGCGACCACCGACATGAAAACGGCTTGCCGCAAGCCCCAGGAGGCGGAGATCCCAAGGACGCCCAGCACGAAAACGAGCGCGACCGTGGTTGGATTTAGATGGAGCCACCGGTAGCCGAACAGAGTAGTCCCGGCTACAAACAGCACGGCGGTCAGGCATCCGGATCCGGATCTGGCCGCAGCTGTCACGAGCCGATTGTATGACAAAGCGAGGTTTCAAGGTTTCAGAGTTTCAAGGTTTCAAGGACAAGGGCCTCGGGGAAACCTTGCTTTTTTTCACACATCGACAAACTCGGATGTCTCAACGACAATAATCGCGATGCCCAAGACTCCCGAACAGTGGCTGGAAAAGTGTTCGCCGACGAACAAGGGCGGCAGGTTCAAGCTTTTTCTTGGGTATGCTCCCGGTGTGGGCAAGACCCACACTATGCTGACCGAAGCGATCCGGCGACACACTCGCGGCGAAGACGTAGTGATCGGAGTTGTGGAAACCCACGGACGCAAAACAGTGGGAGAGCTGGTCACGAATCTGGAAGTGGTGCCACGCAAAGCGATCGAATACAAAGGCGCGCTCTTCGAGGAGATGGACGTGGACGCCATTCTCGCGCGCAAACCTTGCGTCGCGCTGGTGGACGAACTGGCGCACACCAACATCGAAGGCAGCAAGCATCGCAAGCGCTATGAAGATGTGCTGGAACTGCTGGACGCGGGGATCGACGTTCTCTCCACCATGAACATCCAGCACCTGGAGAGCGTGACCCCGACGGTGCAGGGAGTCACCGGGATCCAGGTGCGGGAAACGGTTCCGGACTGGGTGCTGCAGCGAGTCAACGAAGTGGTGATGATCGATCTGACGCCGGAAGCGCTACAGAACCGCATGCGGCGCGGGGACGTTTATCCGCAGGAACGCGTGGGACGGGCACTGGAAAACTTTTTCCGTGAGACCAACTTGATCGCTTTGCGCGAACTGGCATTGCGCCAGGTGGCGCAACAAGTGGATCTGAGCCTGGAACAGCACCGCGGAGAGGAAGAGGAAGATCGAGGAGCGGTTGCCATCCGCGAACGCATTGCGGTATGCATCAGCTCGAACCCGGCGGCGCAGTATCTGGTGGCGCGCGGGGCGCGGATGGCGCATGCGCTGAATGCCGAGCTTTTTGTCGTCTATACCGACTTGGGGCAAGACACCAGCGAAGCAAACCAGCGGACCTTGGCCGCAAACGTGCGCTTCGCGGAAAACGTTGGGGCATCGGTGGTGCGGCTGAAGGGAAAGAGCGTAGCCCAGGCAGTCGCGGAATTCGTCAACGAGAAGCACATCACGCAAGTTGTTTTCGGACGCTCGGCAACCCGAGGCTGGAAACGATATTTCTATCTTTCCGCGATCCACCAGTTTTTGCGCGACGCCCCGGCGGTGGACGTGCACATCGTCACGCAGGAACCGGGCTGATTGCATAGCGCGTAAGAACCGCAGCATAAGAGTTGGAGTATGAACTTTGGAGCATAAGAACATTCTGGTGGTCGACGACGAATCCCAGATCACGCGGGTGCTGCGCACTTCTCTTTCCAGTCACGGATATGACATTCGCGTTGCCAACGACGGCGAGACCGCGCTGGAGATCATGAAAGACTGGTCGCCGGATCTGGTCATCACCGACCTGGCGATGCCCAACATGGACGGATTGGAGTTGTGCCGGCGGCTGCGGACGAAGACGCAAATTCCGATCATCGTGCTCTCGGTGCGCGGTGAGGAGCGGACCAAGGTCAAGGCTCTCGACGCGGGCGCGGATGACTACGTGACCAAGCCGTTCGGCATGGAGGAACTGCTGGCCCGCGTCCGCGCCAATTTTCGCCGCGCGCGGACGGAAGCGTCTGAGCTGGAGCCGATCAAAGCGGGCGACTTCAAGATCGATCCCGGAGCCCGCAGCGTTCTCGTAAAAGACCGCGCCGTCCACCTCACTCCGAAGGAATTTGACTTGCTCGCGTACCTGGCTCGCCACCCCGGCAAAGTGGTGACGCATCGCGCCTTGCTGGGCGCGGTGTGGGGTGGCGAAAGCACGGAGCAGGTCGAATACCTGCGCGTGTTCGTTGCGCAGCTCCGCAAGAAGCTTGAGCCCTCGCCGAATTCCCCTCGCTACATCGTGACCGACCCCTGGGTGGGTTATCGCTTCGAACCCGGAGACTGATCGGTTAACCGGACGCTGCTGATTCTGCTCTGTCTCGCCGCGCCTTCTTTATGACTTCTTTACGAACCTCTTACCTCACCTTTATGAGGGACCCTGTCTAATCTTTGGTGGCACAAGCGAACAGCTTGTGAGCTGCAGGAGATGTGTGACTGCCTTCCTATCTGAGAGTTGTAAAACCCCATTTATGAATTGGAGGTACTCAGAGCCATGAATACTAAAATGATAATTCCAAAGCGCTCTGCGCTGGTTTTACTCGCCGCTACGTTTCTTAGTCTTCCATTGCATGGACAACAGAAGGCTCTTGGTTCCGGAAGCGCCGTCGTGTCCGCCGCGGACTCAAGTGGCGGTGTTTCAGCTCCAGCCGATCAAACTACGCCAGATCAAGCCATTTCGCCGGCGATTCTGAAAGAACTGGAGGCGATGAAAAAGCGGATTGAGCAGCTCGAAGCGGAACTGAAGGTCCGAGCGGCGGCGACAGACGCATCTCCGGCGCCAGCTACCCTGGCAAGAACGACTGAAACCTTGCCGGCTGTGGTGCCGGCTCAGGCATTTGTGACGCAAACGTCGAGCGATCCGGCGGGTGCTGCTTCTACGAAAAAGCAGAAGATCGAGCCTTTTTCGGATTGGGACTGGACCTGGCTCAACGGCAATCCACGCAACAAAGATGTTGCCTTTGATTCGAAATTCTTTACCCCGGAAATCCGGGCCGATATTACGTATAACTACGATTTCAACAAACCGATCGATGACTCGATCGGTGGGTCGAGCGAGATTTTTCGCGCCAACGAAATCCAGTTGGAACAACTCGGCATCGGCGGCGACTTCAACTATGACAACGTCCGCGCCCGGTTCATGACTCAATTCGGCATGTATTCCACGGCGACGGTGCGCAATGATCCCAGCTACGCCAAGGGACAATGGACTGTCAATGATGCGGACCGTTACCTCTCGGAAGCCTACGGCGGCTATCACATTAACGCGTTGAACGGAATCAACATTGACGCTGGAATCTTCATGTCGTACATCGGTCTGTTCAGCTATTACAACTTTGATAACTGGGCCTACCAACCCTCATACGTCTCTTCCAACACGCCGTGGTTTTTCCAGGGCTTGCGAGTGCAGATATTCCCCACCCCCCACTTGAAGATCGAGCCGTGGTTCATCAACGGATGGCAATCTTACTCCTCTGCCAATTCGAGGAAGGGTGTGGGTGGACAGATCAAATGGACGCCGAGACCGTGGGTAAACATCATCTCCAACAATTACGGCCTCGGCCACGACGACTTGTACATACCGAACCGCGGCCGTATTCACACTGACGACAGTATCGAAATCAAGTACTTCGACAAACCGGGCCAAACTCTCGACAAGATGGCGTTCTCCTTCACCGGCGATATGGGCTGTGAATTTGGCGGCGGGGTAAGCTGCCACGGCAATACTGCGGGTCCTGGTGGAACGATCAATCCCAAGCAGAGTTTTATCGGCTTCATGATTTACGACCGCAACTGGTTCAAAAAGGATACGCACGGATTAACCATCGGCGGCGGCATGATCAATAATCCCGGACGCTATCTGGTCCTGCTTCCGCCCATCAATGGTGAAACCGCGCCCTCCGCAGCGATTAATGCGCCGTACTTTACCGGTAATCCCGGGGACCCGTTCAAGGCCTGGGATATGTCGGTCACGTACGATTACATGCCGAAGCAGTGGCTTACCTTCCGCTGGGAATACGACTACCGCCATGCGAACGTGCCGTATTGGACTGGTCACGGCGGAATTACGCCGCCGGGTTCGGGTGGAGTGCCATATACCAACAACGGATATCCCCAATTCTTTGCTTGCAACAACGGGAATTCGTCCATGCAAGAAACCCTCCTCGCAGCGCAAGGGCCCTCCGGCTGCGGCGGGCAAGGCAGTACCGTATGGTTCCCCGATTTGCGCAAGGACGAGTCATTGGTCGACATCGACATCATGGTCAAGTTCTGAGGGTGGCAAGAAGCAAGTTTGCATTTAGAGGAGGTCGTGTGCAAGACGTGATCTTTGTTGTAGTCACAATAGCGTTCTTCCTGCTATCGCTGGGTTACGTGCAATTCTGCGATCGAATTCGCTGACGACAGATCGCCTGAGGCAAATGAACCGAGGCAAACAAATATGAATGCTGAATCGATCATCATGCTGCTCGTAAGTGCGGGGTTAATGGTCTACCTGCTCTATGCGTTGCTGAGACCGGAGAAATTCTGAAATGACAACCAATGGCTGGATACAGATCGGCGTATTTCTAGCTCTGATTCTGGCGATCACCAAGCCGCTCGGCGTGTTCATGGCAAGAGTGTTCAGCGGTGAGCGCACTTTTCTCGATCCCATCGCTCGTCCGATCGAGCGGTTGCTCTATCGTGTAACCGGCGTCGATGAAAAACACGAGATGCGGTGGACGGAATACGCCGTCACCATGCTGCTGTTCAGCGGCGCGTCCATGCTGCTGCTTTACCTGATCGAGCGGGTGCAGCAGTGGCTGCCGTGGAATCCGCAGAAGTTCGGCGCGGTCGCACAGGCGCTGGCTTTCAACACCGCGGCGTCATTCACGACCAACACCAACTGGCAGAACTATTCGGGCGAGTCCACCATGAGCTACCTCACGCAGATGGCTGGCTTGGCCTACCACAACTTCGCCTCGGCGGCGGTGGGGATCGCACTGGCGATCGCATTTGTTCGCGGCATCGCGCGCAAAGAAAAAGACACCATCGGAAATTTCTGGGTCGAT
>CAVZDM010000097.1:0-18486 GCA_963773955.1 uncultured Acidobacteriaceae bacterium
TAAGCCGGCGCTGGCGGTGCGCGGGCAGAACGTTTACGTGGCGTTCAATCATGAAGAAGAAGTGTGGGTGGCGGCCTCGCAGGATGGAGGACGCAGCTATACATCGACGCGCGTGAATGTTGAAAGCCGTCCAGGATGGTCTCTGCTGGGCGCGGCAACGGTTGATCCGGCGGGCAATGCGTATCTGGCCTGGGCATCCTACTCGAAAGCCGGAGGCGCGCGTGGCGCGGTGAATCTGTATGTGGCGAAGTCGGCGGATGCGGGCAAGACTTGGAATGCTAGTTTGCTAGACGTTTCACCGGCAGCGCCGGGTTGCGAGGACGAAGACTGTGGCGAGGGATTTCTGGGCGCGCAGGTCGCTTTGACGTCGGACGCCGCCGGAACTCTTTACGCGCTCTGGAGCGCGGGCAGCGCGCCGCTGGGGCCGCAGCGCATTTATTTTTCGTCGTCGACCAACGGCGGCGAAAACTGGTTGCCCCGGGCCAGCGTTTCCGCGGCTGCGGCGGGCGTGGAACACGGGTTTCCCGCGATCGTGGCCGGGAGTGCGGGCGACGTGCGCATCGCCTGGATGGACGCGCGCGACGTTTCTCGCAACTCTTCCCACAAGTCTCCGTATTGGAACACTTACTATCGGAGTTCGAGCAACGGCGGCGCGACTTGGGGAGATGAGATTCGCGTTTCTGGCTACGTGCCGGGCTATCGTTATATCGGTAAAGAAGGTTTCAGCTTTCCTTTCGGCGACTATTTTGGACTGGCGATCGACAACCATGGCGACACGCACATGGTGTGGGGCGAAGGACTGAATTATCAGTCGCCGGGATCGATCTGGCACGCCAGCGGACGATAGACGCTGACCTCCAAATCAATGTTGTCCGAGAATTTCTGGAGCTGCCTCAAGCGCGGGCATAGGAATTTCCCCTTATTGTTTTTGCAATCGCTTGATCGTTAGGTCCTTCTGCTTACTTTCTGCATAATCACTACTCCGCAGTACTACGGTAATTCCTCGTTGCTTGGAGGCATTCCGAACGTCGATGATCTGTTCCAGCGATAGATAGGTTTCGTGATAAATAAAAACGCGATCAGAAAACACTAAGCTCTGCGAACTCGTCTGCTCCGAATCCCCCGGATTAGCTTTCCCTGTCTCGACTCTGCCCTCCATGAAATCATTAAGTGCGACTGTATATTTGTCGGCAAGAGTTACACAAAGATGCGGAGTTTCGCTCGTGTAGGGAACGTAGAATTTAAGGTATTTGGTACCCATCTCTAGCTGTCTAACAACGATAAATTCTATGTGCGTAAGCACTCCACTTGGATCGGTACGGATTGTGAATCCACTCCGATTGGTAGTGACGTTTCCAGAGGAAAGGTCCGTAAGAAAAAGATCGTGAAGTGTCACCTTCTCTGGCTGTGTATCGACGTGTAGTGTCGCCTCAGCATTCTCTCTCTCCATCTGATCGAGGTTCGCCATGTCTTTAGCAGACACCGGCCCTGGACTTATCACCGCATTTGAATTGGGAGGAATGGTTACCGTCTCGGTTGGCTTGTGAACGCCAAGAAATGTAGTTTGTGGTATTTTCCTTGGAGTCTGGAGCTTTACAGAATCGGTTTTACCGGAAGCGCTAAAATCCACTGTTGCCCAAAGTGTTATTGTAGAGAAAAGTGGGTCTATGCACGAAATCGCTAGGCTTCCATGTGTAAGGCCAACGGCAACTGGAGTGAACGTTACCTCGAAGTTGCAGCTATCTCCAACCATTAATTCCTGTGGGCAATCGTTCGTCTGAGCAAAATTCCCAGATATGTTTATTCCGCTAATTATTCGCGGTGCATTCGCTCGATTTATGACAGTCACGGCTTGAGGGCTGCTAGTTTTCCCGATGGATTGGTCTTTGAAAACCAATTTAATTTGACTCACGGTAAGAGGTTGAAGAGGTTCAAGTGGCAACAACGGGCCGGATGTGTCTGTTATCGCTGGTTGAATCGGAGAAGGATAGTAACGACGATAAATACGCCGACCACCAATCGCTATGATTGAAATTACAATATATGCCGCAGTTATTCGTATTGCAGCTTTTCGATATAACGGCTCGTGAACAATCCGTTGCACCAATGTCCACGTAAGTTGAACTTTCCCTGTTAGAGGATCGCGCAAATGAGGCCACGCACAGCCGACCATGCCAGCAAATCCGACAATAATCATGGCTATGCCCCAGACTTCTCCTCCAGCGCTTTGAGACCCGTAAATCACATAAGTTCCGGTCCCGAACAAGGTGAGGAAGAACCAGAACAACATGTCCCTGAGCGACATGGATTCGGCGGGCATAATCGGAATCGTACACCCCAAGGTGGGCGAGCCAAGGTAATTGTTGCCGAAATAGGTAGCGATTTATCAATCCGTCAGCAGACCGCCGGTTAAATCGCTGAGGCGTTCGATGCGGTGGTGGCGGCAGTAGTCGGTCAGATCCTCCACCAGCGTTTCGGTTGCCACCGGATCGAAGAAACTTGCGGTTCCCACCTGCACGGCGCTGGCTCCGGCCAGCATGAATTCCACTATGTCCGCCGGAGTGGTGATTCCGCCCATGCCGATCACTGGAATTTTCACGGCGTGAGCTGCGTCGTAGACCATGCGCAGCGCGATGGGCTTGATGGCAGGGCCGGAGAGGCCGGCGGTTACGTTGGCAATTCTGGGACGTCGCGTTTCCGCGTCAATCGCCATGGCGACAAAAGTATTGACCAGGGAGATGGCGTCGGCGCCCGCTTCCTGCGCCACATAGGCCATCTGCGCTATCGAGGTGACGTTGGGTGAGAGCTTGACGATCACCGGGCGCGTCGACACGCGCTTCGCCGTGCGCACCACTTCGTCGAGCAACAGCGGATCGCTGCCGAACTGAATGCCGCCTTGCGCGGTGTTGGGACACGATACGTTGATTTCGTATGCCGCAATCCCCGCGCCCTGATTGAGGATCTCGATCGTCTCCTCGTAGTCGGTGCGGGTGTGGCCGAAGACGTTGGCGAACACCACTACGTTTTTCTTCTCGCGCAACGCGGGAAGTTTTTCGGTGAGGAAGGCGGGAGCGCCGATATTCTGCAGCCCGATGGCATTCAGCATTCCGGCGGCCGTCTCAAACAGGCGCGGCGGCGGGTTCCCGGTCATCGGTTCTTTGGAGAGACCTTTGACGACTATTCCGCCGAGCCGGTCGAGATGCACGATGTCTTCGAATTCGATGCCATAGCCGAAAGTGCCGGAAGCGGCGATGATCGGATTCTTCAGCTCGATCCCGGCAAAGCTGACGGTCAAGTCCGGATGGCCGATCGGCGTCATTGGATTCCTCCGGAGAGCGGTGTCGCAGCCGGCATGGCGGGTGGAGCGGATGACGGCGCGGTGGAATGATGCGGCTGCAGCGCCTCGGTGAGCACTCTTCCAGTGGCTGCGGTGGGAGCATTGATTCCGAGCAAGGAGGCGAGCGTCACCGCGAGATCGACCGGTTCGGCGTGCGTCCGGTAGGTTCCGGGCTGAAAGGCTAGGCCATAGAAGGCGAGCGGCACATGAGTATCGTACGAGAAAGGCGTCGCGTGGTCGGTACCCTTCGTGATTCCGACTTGAAATGGAACGGGGATGCCGATCACGTAATATCCGCCTTCTGGTGAGTAGCTGTGGGCATAGCGGCGGCCGATTTCGGTGGGCGGAATATCTCCACGAGCGAGCTGCGACTTGGTGAAGTATCCGGTGAATCCCAGTTGCTTCATGGCTTCGCCTACTTCGCCTTCGGCGACGGATTCGTCTTTCGCGGCGAGAGTTCCGGCGAACGCGTCTTTGTCGAGCCAGGCGAGCGGATAATCGAGATCGAGCACGTAGTCGGCTTTCTTGGCGAATTTTTTCGCGAGCAGGGAATTGATCTGTTCGCGCAGCGCGTTCGCATCGAGATTGGCGGCGGGCAAACGAAGCGTCTTCGCGAAATCGGGAAGAGGCGCGATGCCGTGATCGGCGGAGAGCGCCATCCACACGTTGGCCATTCCGATCTGATGACCGAGGAAGTTGAAGAACTCCGCCAAACTGCGGTCGAGTTCGAGCGCCATGCCGCGCATTTGCGGAGAGTCGGGGCCAACCTGGTGGCCTAGAATATCGTTGGCGGAGAGGCTGATTACCAGCAGATCGGTCGCCGCGCCCGCGCCCAGCTTCTCGTACAGAACGAGTTCCTTGGCAAATTCCAACTGGTAGTCGTTGGCGAAAGGAGTGGAGCCGACGACCTGATAAAAACTGGCGGGTTCATCATCTTTGTTCTTGCCGGTTCGCGGCGCAGTCGAACCGAGGATGTTTCCTTCGCCGTCTTTCCACTCGCGGTTCAGGTATTTTTCCGCGCGTCTTTCCGAAGGACGCGTGCCGTTGAAATTGCGCACCCACTCGGGAAGGTCCGCGCGGTAGTAGGTCGAGGTGATCCAGTCGCCGGTCTTTTGGTCGATCCAGTAAGCGGCGTCGCCGGAGAAACCGGCGGGCAGCACGGCCGCGCGATCCTTCAGCGAGATGGCGAATACGCGGGCTTTGCCGCCCGTGGCCAGTTTCAACTCATCTCCGAGCGTATCGCTCATTAGGTTGTGCGGTGATGCTCCGGGGCCGGTTTTGCTGGCGCCGACAAGCTTCGTGTTGTCGTCTTCGACCGACGTCACCCGCTTCTTTTTCTTTGGGTCCCACCATTCGTTGGCCATGATGCCGTGTCCGCTGGTGTAGCTTCCGGTGAAAAGAGTGGCGTGTCCTGGGGCGGTGCGGGTGTTGGCGTAGTCGTAATTGCAGTCGGTGAAATTAGCGCCGTGGTCGAGGAACATACGGAACCCGCCTTCGCCGAACTGGTCGCGATAGCGTTCGAGGTAGTCGCCACGGAACTGGTCGATCACGATGACGACCACGAGCTTAGGGTGAGCGTTGTAGGCGGACGCGAAGGTGGCTGGGATCGAGCCTAGCCATATCAACGTAACGACCAGCGTCACGAGGAAGCGGGGGAGTCTCATCGCGAGCTAGTTTACAGGAGAAAAGATGCTTAACCGCAGAGATCGCGGAGGTCGTTGAGATTTTTTTGCAGGTTCTTCTCTGCGCGCCCGGCGTTCTCTGCGGTTCAAGCCTTTGATCTTCCGCCTCCACGGAATCGCGTTTTTCAGCTAAAGTTAATGCAGAATGCTTGATCTGAATTTTGTTCGCGACCACCTTGTGCTGGTGGAAGAAAAACTGCGCCAGCGCGGAATGAATCCGGCGGAAGTGTTGAAAGACTTTCGCATCATCGATGCCGAGCGTCGGCAGGCGATCACGGCGGCGGAAACTCTGCAGGCGCGCCGCAACCGGGCTTCCGAGGAGATTGCTAAGCTCAAGAAGAGCGGTCAGGATGCTTCGGCGCAGATCAACGAAACCAAAGACCTGCGCGAACAGATTGCGGAGTCGGAGAAAAAGGCGAGCGAACAGGAAGCGCGCCTGCGTGAAATTCTGACTTCGCTTCCGAATCTTCCTCATGACAGCGTGCCGGTCGGGAAGAGCGCCGACGATAACGCGGAGGCGCGGCGCTGGGGCACGGCTCCGCAATTTGACTTTAAACCCAAGCCGCACTGGGAACTAGGCGAAACACTCGGAGTACTCGACTTGGAGCGCGCCGCCAAATTGTCGGGCGCTCGTTTCGCCGTGTACTGGGCGCTGGGTGCGCGACTGGAGCGGGCTCTCGCCAACTTCATGCTCGATCTGCATACCGGAGAGCATGGATACACCGAGGTGCTTCCACCGTATCTGGTGAACTCCGAGTCGATGTATGGCACGGGGCAGTTGCCGAAATTTGCACAGGACTTGTTTCGCGTGCCACATGGCGAGAAAGATCTCTGGCTGATTCCGACGGCCGAGGTTCCGGTGACGAATCTGTATCGCGACGAGGTTTTGGACGCGGCGCGCTTGCCGGTTTCGCTGACCGCGTACACTCCGTGTTTTCGCAGTGAGGCGGGATCGTACGGCAAGGATGTGCGCGGGATAATCCGCCAGCACCAGTTTCAAAAAGTGGAATTGGTGAAGTTCTCACGCCCCGAGAATTCGTACGATGAACTGGAGAAGCTGACCCACAACGCCGAGACGGTGCTTCAGAAACTCGGCCTGCATTACCGTGTGGTCACGCTTTGCACCGCCGATATCGGATTTTCTGCGGCGAAAACTTATGACATTGAAGTCTGGCTGCCGGGACAGAATCTGTTCCGGGAGATTTCTTCGTGCTCGAACTTTGAAAGTTTTCAGGCACGGCGGGCGAATATTCGCTACCGTCCCGAAGGGAAGAGCAAGACGGAGTTCTTGCACACGTTGAACGGCAGCGCTTTAGCGGTGGGGCGCACATGGGTTGCGATCGTGGAAAACTATCAGCAAGCTGACGGCAGCGTGCGCATTCCGGGGGCGCTGCAGCCGTATATGGGCACCGATCGCATCGCGGCGCGGTAATCGGAGATTTGATATCCCATGAATTCCCAAATAAACTGGCAACGGCCTGAAACGGCCTCGACGCTGTTTGAAGGCAACGTCTCTCCCATGGGCGCGATCTGGCGCACAATTCGCGGATATATTCTTTGGTCGTATGAGCGGGGCAGCCTGCATTACGACATCATGGTCACGCTGATTCTTCTGTTTGTTTTTGTTTCGCCGGTCTTCATCAATTTCAAAGACAAACCGGTCGAGCGCATTCCGCATCTTACGGGAGTCGTGGTGGTTCCCGGCGCAAAGGGCGAGCTTATCTATCAGATACAGGCCTCGGCAGTCGACACGGCCGGAGGTGGAGATGTTCGACCGCAATTGGAGAAAATCATCGAGCCGATCTCCGGAGCTGTAAGTATTACCAATGTCGAAACGGTGAAAGACGTTTTGGGACATACGCAGAGCTACAAAGTCTGGGTCAAAAAAGAGTAGTGGAGCAAGGTTTCAAGCTTTCAAGTTCGTCATCATTAATATCAATATCAACATCAATGAGACTTGTGTTCAAGACGCTGGTTTTCCGGTCTGTGGCGATCGGCTTGCTGTTAGTGGCCACGGCGTGGGCGCAGCTCGATTCCGCTTCAACGTTGCCCTTTACTTCGCGGAGGATGTTCGGCTTCTTGTTGTTGCCGCAGGAACCCCTGCCGCCGGTTACCGGACTGGAGCGCGTTCTTAAACAGATGGATGACGCCGCACGAAACTTCAAGACCATCGAGGCCAGCGTCGCGTGGGATCATTACGACAAGGTGATCAACGAAACCGATACGGAGAAGGGCAGGATTTATTTCCGGCGTGAAGGCGGCGAGATACAAATGGCGGCGGACTTCGTCGAGCCGGACAAGAAGTACGTTATCTATAGCGGCGGCAAAGTTCAGGTGTACCAGCCCAAAATCGATCAGGTCAACGAATACAATCCCGGCAAGAATCGCGGCGACGTGGATAGTTTTCTAGTGCTGGGCTTCGGCGGCGGGGGGCACGATTTGCTCAAGTCTTACGAAGTGAAGTTTGTGGGGTTGGAGACCGTCAACGGCGTCGCGGCTGAGAAACTGGATCTGATTCCGAAGTCCGAGCGTTTTCGCAACAACATCGCCCGCATTCTGCTCTGGATCGACCCTTCCCTCGGAATTTCGGTGCAGCAGAAATTGTTTGAGCCGGACACGAAAGGCGGATCGGACGGCGACTATCGTTTGGCAAAGTATTCGGACATAAAAATCAATCAAAAACTTCCGGAGAACGTGTTTAAGCTGAACACCACCAAGAAAACCAGGTTTGTCTCGCCCCAGGGATAGGCTTTGCCGCGCCCGATCCTTGCCACGGACCATCAAGCGAAATCGGCTCAACAGAAACAAGCTGAAAAAGAGCGCCACCGGCGATATACTGCACGAAGACCTTCGAAAGCAGAGTGCGCATGGCCAAAGTGTTTACCATTACCGTTCCGCCGGATTTGTCGCGCAAGAAGCGTGAACGCACCACCGACCCCCGCTACGTAGATGGCCAGAAGATGCTGGTGGAAGCGATGAAATATCTGGCGAAGGCCGATCCCGTGGGCAATCGCGAAGCCGTCGAACTGCTTTCCGAACACGTCCGCACGCGTTTCCGCATGACCGACTCGCCGCTGAGCTGACAGAGGCATTGAATCATTGCGACATTGAATCATTGACTTGATGATTCCGTGAGCACCTTGCCAGCAGCGAAGATGCCAGCATGATGATTACGGGATAGCATTCCAGCGTGTAGCGCGGCTCGGGGTTTTCCATGGTTCCGAGAAATGCCGAGCGCAGCAGCAGGAAGCTGACGAACAATCCAACCCAGCGAATTCCCGACGGCCTGCGAGCCAGCGCCCAGAGCGCTGCGGCCACGTAAGCCAAGCCCAGCAAGCCGAAGCCAACGGCCATGACCGACCACTCTATATCGTCATTGAATTCCCACCAGCGCACGTCGGGAGGAAGAATTTCGGTTCGCGGACGCAGCCACATATCCGCGATGCGCAGCAGGGGCAGCACAAAGTAGTAGCGAATGGGATGGGCGCGAATCCTTTCCGCGGCTATTTTGCCGAAGCGCGCATCCATTTCTGGCGTGATGTCCTGCAACTCATTGACCTCCGCGATGAGAGCCAGCGTTGCCTCTTTTTCCCCCGGGTTGGAGTTGGAACTATCAATGGCCCGCGACGGCAGTTTTTCGGGATCAATCTTGCCGTCGGGAATGCTCCAGTAGATCTCTTCCACCGACGCGTAGTCGATAAGCCAGGTCTTGATCCAGCGGTTGAACCCTCGGGCGACGAGTTCATCCGCGTCTTGGGCGTATCGCGGAGCCAGCGGTTGAAAATGATGGAGCGTGCGAAAGTTACGAAGCGTCCAGGGAGCAAGCGGCGCCAGGGCAAATACCGCGACGATAACGGCAGCGACTGGAATGTCCGCTATGTGTTTCCTCTCGGTGCTCTTCCTGGCGGCGAGACGCTTCAACGCCAAGACCGCCAGATAAAGCAAGACCGCTGCCAGCAGGAGTCCGCCATCGGGGCGCAACAGGATGCAGGCCGCAATCGCCGCCCCGGTCGCGGCCCAGAGCTTGCCGCTAGCAGGGTCGAGCATCCTGGACTGCGCCTGGACGTCCGTAGCAGCGGCCTGCATTCGATTCAGAGCTGCGACCGCGCAATCGAGCGCGAGCGCTGAAAAGAAGATCGACAGAGTTTCGGTCAGTTCGGCGGCGGTATAGTTTGCCAGGAATGGACACAGCGCCA
Organism: uncultured Acidobacteriaceae bacterium; assembly: GCA_963773955.1. Taxonomy (GTDB): domain Bacteria; phylum Acidobacteriota; class Terriglobia; order Terriglobales; family Acidobacteriaceae; genus Acidiflorens. The sequence goes on from CAVZDM010000097.1 coordinate 9,216, forward strand.
CCAGCACAAAAGCGATTCTCGCCGCGCGCTCTGAGACCGCCCGGCGGGCGAGGTCGGCAACGATCAGGCAGGTGACCAGGTCCACCAGGATCTGTTTCAGTAGCACTGCTTTCAAGTTGCCGGGTCCAAACAGCCAGAAGATTGTCGCCAGAAAAGCAGGATAGCCGGGCAGGCGCGTATCAACCGGCACGACTTTTGTCTCCGGCGGGCTACCCTGCGTCTGGCCGTAGACGCCGTGCTGCAGCCAGTTGGTGGCGAGGTCGGCATAAACGCGCGAGTCGTCCGTGATCTCCGGGAAATAGACGAAGAAAAATAGTCGCAAGGCCAGGCCGGCCAGTGCGATTCCCAGAAAAAAACTGCGATGTCCGCGGATCAAATTGAGCACGCTGGAAATATATCGCGAATTACGCGATTTTCCTCCATGGCTCATCGGAATGGAAATGGCAAAGGTCCAGTCCACGGGGAGTTTATGTGGGTTTGACCCCCTGCCTCGCTGACCTTAGGATGAAGGGACCAACTACGAGATGGCGAAACAGGTTTTTTACGATCCCTTGCAAGCGCGCTGGAGGCGGATTCGCCGCGTGGTCGACGCGGCCGCTCTCGCTTTTTCCTTGCTGGTGATCTTTTTTGTCTACAGCGCTCTGCGCAGCGAACCTCTGCCCGACCTTTCCTGGCTTACGGAAAAAAAGCCGTACCATGCGCTGAAAGAAAAGGAAAAGGCGAAAGCGCGCGAGAAACGCCGCCTGGCTACGCTGGCCCGCGCCGGACACCGCCATCAGGCGCACAAAGCTCCTTCGCAACTCACGCTGAACTCCGAGCAAGGAGTGCGGGCCGCGTTCTATGTTTCATGGGACGCGGCCAGCTTTTCATCGCTGCGCGAGTATGCGCGCCAGATCGATCTGCTCTTCCCCACGTGGCTGCAGGTGCTCAGTGCGGACGGACATCTCGAAGGCACCGACCCGGAAACGAACACCATGTTTGACGTGATTCAGGGGCAGAAAGTCCATCCCGTGGACGACCGGGTCATGCCGTTTCTGAAGGCGGAAGACACCGACATGGAAGTATTTCCGGTGGTGCAGAACTTTGACGGCACTGACTTTATTCCGGGGATTGGTAATTTTCTGATGAATCCGCAAGCGCGCGCCAGGTTTCGCGGTGAGATCGGAATGTTTCTTGCCTCCGATCATTATCGGGGTTTGATGGTCGACTTCGAATCCTTCCCCAAGAAGGCGCAACCCGGATACGTAGCCCTGCTGAGTGAACTCTCCTCTGACCTGCACGCCAAGGGGATGAAGCTGTACGTCAGCGTCCAGGTGCGCAATGCGGATTACGACTACAAGGCCATTGCGGCGACCGTGGACGGGGTCGTCATCATGAACTACGACGAGCACTATCCCGGCGGACCCACTGGCCCCGTCGCTTCACAAGACTGGTTCACGGCGAACCTGGAGTCGGCCGTCGAGGAGATTCCGAAAGAGAAGCTGATCTGCGCCATCGCCAATTACGGGTACGACTGGGTCGAGCGGCCGAAAACAGGCAAGCTTCCGCCCGGAGTCGCGGACAAGAGCGTTTCCGTGCAGGATGCGTGGGTGGGGGCACGCGATTCCGAAGAAGACATCGATTTCGATGGCGATGCGCTCAACCCGCACTTCAGCTATCGCGACGACGATAACTTCCGCCACGACGTCTGGTTTCTCGATGCGGTGACCGCCCTGAACGAGATGCGTGCGGCCCAGACCCTCGGCATTCAGACCTTTGCCTTGTGGAGACTGGGCGCGGAAGACCGCTCCCTGTGGCGCGTGTGGGACATGCCGGGCGAAGCCAATGCTTCGGATCGATTGAAAGACGTTCCTCCGGGTCAGGACGTCGATATGGAGGGTAACGGGGAAATCCTGCACATCGAGGCGCGGCCCGCCGACGGCGAGCGCGATCTGACCATCGACAAGCAGACCGGACTCATCGACGGCGAAGACTTCAAGAGTCTGCCCGAGCCGTATCGTGTGGCGCGTTATGGCGCCAGCAAGAAGCAACTCGCCATGACCTTCGACGACGGTCCTGATCCGGAATGGACACCGAAGATTCTTGATGTCCTGAAACGCGAGCATGTGCCGGGAACATTCTTCCTGATTGGAATCCAGGCGGAGAAGTTCAGTAGTTTGACCAAGCGCATTTACCGGGAAGGTCATGAAATCGGGAACCATACTTTCACTCATCCCGATATCAGCTCGATTGGCTCGGGCTACATGAAGGTGGAGCTGAATCTGACCGAGCGATTGTTCGCCAGTCAACTGGGCATTCGCACCATGCTGTTCCGTCCCCCGTACTCCGTCGATGCGGAGCCCGACACGGAAGATGAGGTGCGTCCGCTCGAACTCACGCAAAGCCTCGGCTATATCACCATCGGCAACAAGATCGACACCCGGGACTGGAACGACGAACCCGCGCTCTCGCCACTGCAAATCGCGGCTCGCGTGCTCGACCACCTGCCACCGTGCCAGGCGAACGATACCCAGTGCGGCAACATCATTTTGATGCACGATGGCGGCGGCAACCGGGAAAGAACGGTGCTGGCGCTCCCGCTGATTATCGACGGGGCGCGTGCCCGCGGATTTGAATTCGTCCCGGTGTACACGTTGATGGGCAAAACGAAAGCGGACGTCATGCCGCCGCTTCCGGCCAACGAGTATTGGTCCGCCCGGCTGAATTGGATCGGCTTCGGGTTCTTCAGTGCGACCATGATGGGCATCACGATCATCTTTTTCCTGGGTGACATCCTGATGACCGGACGGCTGATTTCGATCGGCGTCCTCGCCATCTATGACCGTTTGCGCTCGCATGTTTATGGAACCCCGGAGCAGATTGCCGCCTACCGGCCGCGGGTCGCGGTGCTTATTCCGGCTTATAACGAGGAGAAGGTCATCGAACGCACCATCCAGGGCGTGCTCGATTCCGACTATCCCAATCTGCGCGTGGTCGTCATCGATGATGGATCGAAGGATCGCACGCTGGAAATCGTTCGCCGCGCGTTTGCCCCCGAAGAAGCTGCCGGCCGGGTGGTGATTCTCACCAAGCCCAACGGCGGCAAGGCCGAGGCGCTGAACTTTGGGCTGGAACACATCGGCGATGCGGAAATTTTCGTCGGTATCGACGCCGATACCATTATTGCGCCCGATGCAATCGTCCGCATGGTGCCACACTTCCTCAATCCGAAAGTTGCCGCCGTAGCCGGCAATGCCAAGGTTGGGAACCGGGTGAACCTGTGGACGCGCTGGCAGGCGCTCGAATACATCACCAGCCAGAATTTCGAGCGGCGAGCGCTCAATACCATGGGCGCGGTGAGCGTGGTGCCGGGCGCAATCGGCGCGTGGCGCACCGAGGCGGTGCGCGAAGCGGGTGGCTACCATGTGGATACGGTTGCCGAAGACGCCGATCTGACCATGGCGCTCCTGCGCAGCGGCTATCGGGTGGAATACGAAGACCTGGCGCTCGCCTTCACCGAGGCTCCGACGACGGCGAACGCGCTCATGCGACAGCGCTTCCGCTGGTCGTTCGGGATACTGCAGGCCATTTTTAAGCATAAGGGCGTTTTCGCGCGCAAAGGCGCCTTGGGTCTGGTCGCGCTTCCCAATATCCTCATCTTCCAGATTCTGCTGCCGCTGGTCTCGCCCTTCATTGATGTGATGTTTGCCGTCGGCGTGATCTGGTATTTCATCCAGAAACACTTTCATCCTGATTCCACCGATCCGGCCAGTTTCCAGCGGCTGCTGGTTTTTTTCTTCGCGTTCCTGGTGATTGACTTCATCGCCTCGGCGATCGCTTTCGCGTTAGAGCGTCGACAGCCCGAGGCCCGCGAAGACGCCTGGCTGCTCAGCCAGGTCTGGTTGCAGCGCTTCGCCTACCGCCAGGTATTTTCCATTGTCCTGTTTCGAACCTTGAAGCGTGCCATCCAGGGCCGTCCCTTTGCCTGGGACAAACTGGATCGCACTGCCGCCGTGAAGTATGTGCCCGCCGAGCGCAGGGATTCGGTTAAAGTGTAATGCTGGTGATAGTACTGGTGGGGTGTGCGCCGTCGCCCGCCAAATGAGTGCAGCTTACAGGGTGCCTGCCTTCCCGTGATCTTAGTCACTGACATCCGCAGCCGAAAGGTGTGTGGTTAAACAGAGAAACCAACATGCCCCGCACCATCATTGAGCCGTTTCGCATAAAGAGCGTCGAACCCATTCACTGGACGACCCGCGCGCAGCGCGAACGACTGCTGCGCGCCGCGCACTACAACCTTTTTCTCCTGCCGGCGGACGACGTGCTCATCGACTTGCTCACTGACTCCGGCACCGGAGCAATGTCCACTCACCAGTGGGCAGCCATGATGGAAGGCGATGAGAGTTATGCCGGCAGCCGCAGCTTCGAGCAGTTTCGCGCTTCTGTGCAGGATATTTTCGGCTACAAGCACGTCATCCCGACTCACCAGGGCCGAGCGGCCGAGCGCATTCTGTTCAGCGTGATGTGCAAAAAGGGCGATGTCGTCCCCAACAACACGCACTTCGACACCACCCGGGCGAACGTGGAGTTCGTCGGCGCGGAGGCGGTGGACCTGGTCATTGCCGAGGGGCGGCAGCCGAGCCTGAAGCATCCGTTCAAAGGCAACATGGACGTCGCCGCGCTTGAAACCTTGATTCAAAGCGCCGGCCGTGAGCGCGTGCCGCTGGTCATGCTGACCGTGACCAACAATTCCGGCGGCGGCCAGCCGGTGTCGATGGAAAACGTCAAAGCCGTGAGCGCGGTTTGCCGGAAGCATCGCATTCCGCTCTACTTCGATGCCTGCCGTTTTGCCGAGAACTCCTACTTCATCAAGATCCGCGAACGGGGCTACGAGCAGAAATCTCCGAAAGAGATCGCGCAGGAAATGTTCACCTATGGCGACGGCTGCACCATGTCAGCCAAGAAAGACGGCATGGCGAACATCGGCGGATTTCTTTGCACCAACGACGATCTGCTGGCGCAGCAGGAGAAGAACCTGCTGATTCTCACCGAGGGCTATCCGACCTACGGCGGCCTCGCCGGGCGCGATCTCGAAGCCATCGCCGTCGGAGTGCAGGAAGCCCTGCACGAGGACTACCTCGAATACCGCATCGCTTCCACCGCCTACCTGGGCAACCACATTGCCGAGGAGGGCGTGCCGATCGTACAGCCACCGGGCGGCCACGCCGTCTATATTGATGCGCGGGCCTTTCTGCCGCACATTTCTCCGGATCGTTTTCCCGCGGTTGCGCTCGCCAATGAACTCTATCTCGAAGGCGGCATCCGCTCGGTCGAGATCGGCACGTTGATGTTCGGAGCCTCGGCGAAGATGGATCTGGTGCGTTTGGCGATTCCGCGCCGCGTCTACACCCAGAGCCACATTGACTACGTGGTGGAAATCATCCTCGAAGTCTGGAAGAAGCGCGAGCACATTCAGGGCATGAAGCTTAGCTACGAAGCGCCGTTCCTGCGGCACTTCACGGCCAAGCTGGAACCGGAGCCGGCGGAAGTCGCGGCCGCTGTGCGGCGCTGACTTTGGGTTCCGTCGCACGCCCAACAGTTACTAGAACAGACGATCAGTGGATAGGGTTATCTCTGACCCGTCGGCGCTACCACCCACACATATTCGAGTAGCTCTGTCCCGGTGTTCGTCACGTTGTGTTTCGTCCCCGGTGGAATATAGGCCAGCATCTTTTCGTGTATGGGCAGATCGGCGCGGCCTTCGATATTCGCCGCTCCCTTTCCGTTAAGAATGACGAGAGCTTCTTCGTGTTCACCCGTGGAATGCCAACCCACGCTCTCCCCCGGCCTCAGCTTCACTGAGCCGCCACGCATTCCGCTGGTCTGAGGAGCCCCCTTTAGCAGCGGGCAATCGCCGTTGGCGCAGTCCAACACGAACGTCAGGGGCTCGCGCTGGGTCTGCTTTTCTTGTGCCCAGATTGTAATGGCGATCAAGAGTGAAACTCCGAGGAATCCCAGCATCTTTGCTTGCTTCATGACTTTTTCCTTCTCGAAAATGCGAATCGGCCCGATTCATCGCTATGGCACCGCGACAGGGGTTGGGTTTCAGGAGTGTTGCGCGTCGATGCTATCACTAGTCAGTCCCTCGCGGGATAGCTGAAAGGCATCGCAAACGGGCGTTAGCACGCAGAACCAGTCAATGCGTGCAATCGCGATTTGTCGCCAACCATCCTGATTGAGATAGCGCCGGACGGCAGGTGAACGGCGGGCGGTTTGCCCACACGCGAGCTATTCTAAAGCGCCTTGGGCACATCCGGGAATCATCGCAGATTGCCAACTTCGCTTTGATCGCATACACTCCCTGCTGCGTCGAAACTCATGCTGAAGCGCAGGATGTTTCGGGTTGGCTCCGGCCAACACGCAATGAGGGAGAAAACGATGGGCATTCACAACCCGATAATCAATGTTGCAGTGGCAACGAATTCCTTCCGAGCAGCCAGGCCGCGCATGTGGGCGCGCGGACTCTTCCTGCTGGCGGTCGGCGCGCCTTTGATGTTTTTCCCAACTCGGGCGCGCGGTCAGGCGGCGGGCACGGCGCAGGCCGCTCCAAGCTTGGTGCAAACCGATGTCAAACTGGTGATCGGCGGCGAAAAGATCAAGAACGGCTCACACGGCACGCTTTCCGTAGTGGGCAGTTCGCTGCAGTTCGCAACCAGCAAGGCTAAGGTGGAGGTGGAAGCGTCGTCGATTCTGGACATCTCCACCAATGAAGATAGCCGGCAAGATATCACTGGTGCGGCCAAACTTGCGACCATGGCCATCCCTTATGGCGGCGGACGAGTGCTGAGTCTGTTTTCACATAAGGTTGATGTCCTCACGGTGGAATTCAAGAACGCCAATGGCGGCTTTCATGGCGCTATTTTTGTGCTGCCGCAGGGCCAGGCTGCTCCGATCAAAAAGCAGCTCGTGGCGATGGGTGCGAAAGCCAGCGTTCCGCTGGCAGATCCCGCAGCAGACGATAAGAATAAAGACAATAAGAAAAAATAGGAGGACAAAACTTTGAAACAACACACTCGAGCAGCAGTCTCAGTCATTTTCTCCATCGGCCTTGCCTGTGTCCTCCTTCTGCTTGTCTGCTCTTTATGGGGGCAGACGGGCTCGGGGGATTCCAATTCGAAGACTACGCAGAAATCCCTCCCTTCTTCCATTCAAATCGAGCCGACGGATCCGGGCGACGTGCCTATGCCGCCGGAGTTCCGTTTGGCCATCTACGAAAACCTGATCACGCAGATCGAGAAGTCAGGAAGGTTCCAGCACGTTTTTCGCAGCGGAGACAAGGATGCGGCCAGCGTGCCCGACCTCATCACGCTGCGCACGACTGCGCAATCTTTCAAGAAAGGCAGCCAGAAAGAGCGCGAAGTGACCACCGTCGCGGGATCTTCCTCGATCATCCTGAAGGTCCACATAACGGATCACGCCGGGCAGACGCTGGTGGATCGTAACGTCGAGGGCAAGGTACGTTTCTTTGGAGAAAACCTGCGTGCCACCTACGATTTCTCCAAGAAGGTCGCAACTATTGTTCGAGATGCGATCTAGTCGGCGACGCATTGTCATCGACCTCCCGCGCGTTTGCCGCAGGGAAAATCCCAAGCTTGACACGACCGTGGAATCCCACTCATCGCAAAGAGGCGCGATGAGTGGGGCACCCGGCTCCGCTCTCCGGATCGCCGCCGATATCCCGCCTAGCCGGGTGTAAAATCAAAGGTCGCGAATGTCCGCGCTAATGTTCTGTCCTGGAAAGGAATTCCTATGGCAACCATGGAAGCCCCGCCGCGTCTTCAAATTCGCCTGCATGAAGGGCCGTTCAAGAATGAGGCGTTTGTCGATTTCACTAAAGAAGAGAACGTGCGCAAGATGCGCACCGCCATTGATAAAGTGCGTGGCCAATTGGGCCGCGAGTATGACCTGATCATAGGGGGCAAGCGCCTCAAGACCTCGGACAAGATCCGTTCCATCAATCCCGCCAAGCCTTCGGAAGTGGTCGGAGTTCACCAGAAAGCCGGCAAAGAGCACGTCGAGCCCGCCGTGCAGGCCGCTTGTCAGGCTTTTGGGCGCTGGAGCCATACTTCGGTTGAGGAGCGAGCGTCGCTTCTGTTCCGCGTGGGCGACGTGATGCGCGAGCGCAAGCTGGAATACATGGCGTGGCTGGTGTTCGAAGTTTCGAAGAACTGGTTCGAGGCAGACGCCGACATCTCCGAGACCATCGATTTCTGCGAGTACTATGCGCGCGAGGCGCTGCGCTTTGCGAAGGCAGAGCCGTCCGTGCAACTGCCGGGCGAGCGCGATACTTTGAGCTATATTCCGCTCGGCGTGGGCGCGGTGATTCCGCCGTGGAATTTTGCCTGCGCCATCATGGCGGGCATGACTCTTGCTTCGATTGTCAGTGGTAATACCGTCGTGCTGAAGCCGTCGAGCGATTCGCCAACGATTGCGGCGAAGTTCGTTGAACTTCTCGAAGAATGCGGTTTGCCTGAGGGCGTGGTGAACTTCTGTCCGGGCGGCGGCGCTAGCTTCGGAGACGCGCTGGTGGCGCATTCGAAGATTCGCTATATCGCTTTCACCGGCTCGCGCGAAGTGGGATTGCACATCAACCAGACCGCTGCGCAGCAGCAGCCGGGGCAGCTCTGGATCAAGCGCACGGTTCTCGAAATGGGCGGGAAAGATGCCATCATCGTAGATGCCGACGCCGATATCGATTCCGCCGTCGAAGGCGTAGCGCAGGCTGCGTTCGGATTTCAGGGCCAGAAGTGTTCGGCGTGCTCGCGCGCCATCGTCGACGAGCGTGTCTACGACAAGTTCCTCGAGAAACTGAAATCGCGCGTCGAACGCATCACTGTCGGCGATCCCACGCTGAACCCGAACATGGCTGCGGTCATCAACGAAGGATCGATGAAAGACATTCTGCGCTACATCGAGATCGGCAAGAAAGACGGACGCCTGATCACGGGCGGTGCGCGTGCCACCGATGCTGGTGACGGATACTTCATTCAGCCTACGGTGATTGCGGACATTCCGGCGAAGTCGACGCTGGAGCAGGAGGAGATTTTTGGGCCGGTGCTTGTGGTCATCAAGTCGCGGAATTTCGATCACGCCCTCGAAATCGCCAATGACACCGAGTTCGGTCTGACCGGCGCCGTCTACTCCAGTTCGCGCGAGAAGCTGGATCGTGCCGTGCGCGAGTTCCACGTCGGCAACCTCTATCTGAATCGCAAGTGTACGGGCGCGATGGTGG
>CAVZDM010000098.1:0-32769 GCA_963773955.1 uncultured Acidobacteriaceae bacterium
CCCACGTATCGCTGGTATCCTAAGTGCATCTTCTTCATGTGCAACAAACGCGGTAGCCTCGGGTCTTCGAGAATCTGCCTGAAGGTTTCAGCACCGACCAAGTGGCCTGCTCGCGCAAGCGGTACAGCGACCAACGCCTTGAACAGGCTAGGAATCGAAGGGTCTTCCAGCAATGGAGTCACAAGATCAACACGCCCACGTGCCAGGAGCCGAGGCACAAAGATGTTAGCTGCTCGAAGTGCGACAACCCTCGGTGTCCATCGCAGCAGCGACTGTAGGCCCGATCGAGGACCTTCGATCAGAAACGTCGCTTCGACGGTAGCGGCAATGTCGCGAACTGAAATATCCCAGCGCCTGTCCCGATCAAACTCGGGTTCATTTTGCCTCGATGAGGCTTCCAATTCGCTGGTTATGTTGCACGGCCACTGCTGAAAAGCTAGCGTGGATTGGAACAACGAAGGGCTGAGATCATTTTAGGGGTGACAGTGTGAGCGACGAGAGAACAGAAAGTGGGCAAGCGATGCCCGGCCCGTTCACGGTTCTATTATAGAGTTGCCATACTGCGGTGGCGAGCGCAAGACGGTTTTCGCGACCTTCGCGCCGTTTCGGCCCGTGCTTCAAAGAGGAAGCTTCGGGTAAATTGAGAATTCCGGCAATTCTTGGTGTCAAACAAGACTTCAGGTTGGCTAGTCGACTCTTTGAACTGGAGATATGAATTTGTCATCGCCCCGGCGGGGTTGCCGCGCGATATTGGCATCGTTGGGCAACCACCCGGACGGCCGTCCTTTGCATCTCCGTCCACCCGTACCTCCAGCATGTTTTCCACCTGTCAGGTATTTCTGCCTGCTCCCGTTACGCTCCCTCAACCCCTGGGCATTGAGCTCCGGTCCATTGCCGTTGACGTGGCGAGTTCGGGGGTTGTCGCACATGTCCTCCGACCCTTCACCTGCGAGAGAACATCGCCGGAGGTGCGACCATCATTAAGACCTACGGATTATGAGAACACAAGAGGGAGTTGCGGCGTTTTGAAAGTGTTCTACTCTATTCGATTCTATAACCGCTTGCAAGGCTGACCACTGCAACTCGATCAATACAGTGGTGAGCAATTTCACTAAGGGAGCTTGGACGCCGGCGGCCCAAAAGATCGAGGGAAGTTTCTATATGCTCCGACTGCTCGCTTGTGATGTGGGTGCGGATCAGACCGGAGCCGACCTCCTCTTTGAATTGGCTAAGGTTGTGAAAAGACCTGTGATCGGCCCCACTTATCTAGTCTACTGTGGGAACGGGAATGTTTATTTAGACCCGAAGGCCCAATGGCAACAAGCGACGCCAACGATGAAGCCGAGTCCGATCCCCAAACCGAAGTTCACCGTTCAAGCTGCCACGACACTCAAGTTCAAGATCGAAGGCAAGATGAGAACCATCCCAGGCGAAAATGCTCATATTCTCGAGTTTCAGTACACATCTGCTCAGCCAAAAGCCGAACTCAGACACCTTGATGTCGGCCCGGCTACTGAGCTCATCAGATTAGTGGATTTCACGAATCCCTTTGAGCCAGGCGGGGTTCCGTTAGCTCTAGTGACGGGTACGTTCAACATCCGGCTTAAAGTTGACCAAAAAGAAATAGAGAAGCGGTTTGCAATCTACAACGACGAGATTGTCCAGGACCTAGATAATGCGGAAGTCTTCTATCACGTGGACAGTCGCTTTGGAGAACAACTCCAGACTCTTCGTTTGAAGTAGTCGGACGAAGCCAAGAATGGCACGGGATGAAGGGACGCACTGATGCACTGTGCCCCAGGCTCCGCTAGGTCCGGGCCATGATGCTTGTCGAGCCCGGTACGCAACAGAATATCCTAAACTCTCGCGGGCTACCACGAGAGAGTGGCAAATCGCTTGTTAGAAAACTACACATTTCTAACGCCGGGTACCTCGATGAACGAACCCAATGTTTATGCGGGTCGAAAGTGGCAGATCGCGGAGGAGATTTCTAACAATCCCAAGATCTCTGCTCACCGTTCGCGAGTTGGGTCCTGTAGTCCATCTGACAGGACCTGCTGACCCTATGTGGCATGAAAGGCAGGCTCTGATCGTCGGGTAGCCCGCCCGATGACAATCTCGCGCTCCTTGACTGCGACCCCATGATTTGCTGGCACTTGGCAGTGTCACCCCCTCCGTTCGCTCCCGAACGGCGACCGTCACCAACCGGCGAGCTGGTACTCAGTGATCGGGCTCCCTTGGGGCCGAGGGCGTTTCCCCGGCGGAATGAGGGCAGGACAGAGTTTAGCTACGATGTTAGAAATCATCATCAAAATGAATGTTTAGCGAGCGTATTCGTCCAGAATCGATCACCGGTGCGGGCCGTGGCGCGATAGAAGACGGGCGAGGTTCCAAGTGAGCCACAATTGTGGTTTTACCTAAGAAACGCATCCCACGTCTTCGCGATTGGATCGACTTCGACGACTCGACCGTTTATTTTTGACCCCGCCCCGGTTACTTTTTTCACTTGCAGCAGGCCGATGTTTGCCGGCAATGAAACGGAGGATGGAGAAAGTCCGCTGTCTCGATCGAACCGCAACTGCCAGCCTTGCGCACCGGCAGGTTCGAGTTCGAGATTGATCCTTCCAAAGCGGGTTGGAGAATTCTGCAGACTGTAGTGCGTGGCGGGAATCAATTCTGCCGCAGTGATCCCATTGAGAAGTCGAAGCGACTTACCGTCTTCGAGAGCCAACGTGTGCCGCAGGTATCGGACGCATTCGGCGCTCGCCCAGTTGTGTGGCATGTCTCCCCAATCTTGGCCAGCCAAAGCCTGTTGCAGTGGTTGCTCCTCGCGCCAGCAGTACAGAGGTGAGGCATGGTTGAGGAAGCCGGTGAAGGTTCGATGCGCCCAATCATGCAGCCCAGCCCACAAATAGACATGCGCTGCGAATGAAGCGTTGTAAGTCCACAAACTGTCGTGCCAGAGCCAGCCAGTTTCGGTCGGAACATCTTCCTGCGTGCACGATTGAAGGAGGGCAATGTGTCCGCGCACGATCGGATCATTCTTCTCGAACACCTCGCCCGGAAAAATGGACTGGGATAGAGCCCACTGCGCGGTCTGCGGACGAGGGCGGTTCCACGGATCCGCGTCGGCAACCGACGAATCGTCGTGCGCAATCATCGGGAGATACTCGAATCCCGCGGGATGCCGCACCATCTCTCGCTTTGCCATTTGCTGAAATGCTTCATAGAGCTCGCGAAAGAATTCGCGCGCTCTCGCTAGCGATGACATCTTTAGCTGATCGGCGGCATTCGCAACCGCGTTAAGCGCCGCGAGCGTCCAAACGGTATTGGTGAACTCGGAGCGAACGCCGCCAATGCCGCCGTCGGCGAAACCGGGAGTGAGTAGCCCATAGCGTCCGTTGATGCTGGGGCCCGAACGGGCCTGGTCGCGCAGGCTGATCAGAAAATCCAGAGCGTGCACGACATTTGGCTCGAACTCGCGGAAAAATGTCCAGTCCTGCTTAAGCTCGCATTGTCGCACCAGTGTGAACATGGCGATTGCCGTGTCCTTCCAGTGCTCGCCGCCGCTTTCCGCGATGATCTGCCCGCTCTCCGCCTGCTTGGACCATTCGGAGCGCAAGCCCTCATCCGCTGCCTGGTCATAGCCGAGATACCGCGCCGCCTCAAGAAGAAAGTTGCCATCGACGATCCACAAACCGCGATACTGAGTAGGGCCAACCTGAAAGACAAGTCGATCATTCTTGACCTCGCGCGCTTGCTGAATGTTGCGCGCGCACGCAGTCAGAAATTCCCCCTGCCGACCCGGACAGCTCCAGTTCGTCGTTCCAAAGGGCTTCCAATTCCTCCAGAACTCGCGAGCTTCAGCCAAAAGCACTTCGGCATCGGGCAAATGTTCGCGCAGTGTTTCGACTGTTTGGTTTTCCTGCGGGAGCCGGATGAAATAACGTGCCGACACTTCCTCCTCAGCTTCGCCATGAGGCAGATAAAGAGTGAATCCCTCCTCTTCCCACAACATGCAGCTCCCGAAATTGTTGTTGAGCGGCGCGGCGACCAGCAGGGGCGATTTGATGCCCTGCGCGCGGACCGTAGCTGTGGGGACGGTATAGCTCTCCAGTTCGAGCCGGACACAGGTCCGAATGTGGATCTTCGGAACCACGGCGACGCGGCCCCTCTTCGACTTAATGGAGAGCAGGACGTTGTCGACCCGGCCTTCGCCGGCATGACGAGTTGCGAAAGCAATCAGTTCAAAGGTGGCTGCGGGACGGTCGATCAGCGTGTGCACGATGGGAACCGCAGGGGATTCGATCCATTGCCGAAGAATCCGGTCGTCCTGAAAACCCGCGAGCGAGAATTCGACGACTGTGCCGAAGCTTTCCATGCCGGCGGAGAGTGACTTGGCGAATCCGTATCGCAAGTCGCCAGCTTGGCCAACGATGGTCTTTCTCGGATCGTCTGGAAAACAGATGGTGGATTGCTGGTTGCGGGGGGCGTAGCGAAAATCTACCTTCGTGTTGGAATTCGCCAGGGATGTTGGCGGTGAGAAGGAAGGGAGACTCCGGTCGACGCTCGGTGTTGGCACGGCTGCGGCAGCGCTGGAAGCAATCAGGGCAGTCACGAATTGTCGGCGGTCCAAGGTCATTCGTTTTCCTCGCGAAACCCGAATTGCAATATGCGGCTTATGCGGTCGCTTCCAGAGTCTCAACAGTCAGCCTGGAAATCAATCATTTTACTATTTTATGTGCGCGCGAAATGACTAAAGCGATGATCGACATTCGTGAAATAGAAACTTTTCACAGTGATTGGAAAGCATTGGTTGACGATACGATCTTTTTGGAATCTGTGGAATTCGGAGTACTATTCTTCAATAGCGCTTTCGTTTTGAGCTGAATCGCAAAATGTCGGTCCGGAAGAGTTTCGTTTTCTAGACCGCGAGGGATGTAAAGGAACGGCATTATTATGAAGCGTGAACGGCCTCCACGGCCAGGAATCGGCCCGAATGGACAACCAGCGTTTGAAGGCGCGGCCCAGGATAAACAGCAGGTCCGCTTTACCGCGATTCTCACAGATCTGCAGCAAACCGGACGGGTCTCGGTGGAAACTCTGAGCGAACAGCTGGGCGTCTCAGTCGTGACCGTGCGGCGAGACCTGGATGCTCTGGATCAGAAGGGACTGTTGCGACGTACCCACGGCGGGGCGGTGTCGATCGAACCGCTGTTTTACGAGTCATTCCGACGCGACCAATCATTCCTGGCGCAGGTGAAGCATGCCGCTGACGAAAAGCGCCGCATTGGGCGAGCGGCCGCCGCGCTCATCACCGCTGGAGAAACGATTGCATTAACGCCCGGAACCACAACCACCGAAGTGATTCGTGGACTGCCGATCAACTCCAACATCACGGTCGTCACAAACACCGTCAACGTGGCGATGGAGCTTTCCCAGCGTAAAGATGTATACGTTTTCGTAACAGGCGGACACCTTCACGGTGAATGGTTCTCGCTGGTCGGGACGGCCGCGTTGCGATCGCTCGATAACATGCTGATCAACACCATGTTCATCGGGGCCGATGGCATGGATGCCACTTGGGGGGCAAGTTGTTTCAATGCGGATGAGGCGGAACTCAATTCGACGATGATGAAGCTTGCGCGTCGCCGCGTCGCGGTGGTTGATAGCGGCAAACTGGGCCTGGTGGCCAACTGGCGAATCTGCAAACCCGAAGAATTGCATGTCCTGGTAACCGACACCGCGGCCACCGACGAGATGGTTGCGCCGTACCTGAAGCTGGGCATCAAAGTCATGCGCGTCTGAGCAGATCGGGTCCTGAGCCCCTCACGCTTTCTCGCGCTGCGCTCCATCTTTCGTGATCGTGTACAAACCTCCCTGGTAGCGCACTCCCTCTAATCGCGCGCTGGAATCGAAGCTGCCCAGATGGGAGGTCACCCGGATCCCATCCCGGAGAGTAAGTTCCGCGCCGAAGATCGAATCAATCACAAGTTCCGTAAAAGCGCCGGCGGCGATGCAGCACCAGTCTTCGATGAAGGGCGCGTCTTCCGATGACTTGAAAGCTCCACCGTTGACTGGCGGATATACGTCCTCCACGAAATGCGCTTGGCCGATCGGCCCTTGATTGCCAGCCTTTGCCACCTCCCGCAGCCAACGCGAGATTCGCTCTGGAGCGTCGATCTTGTATAGGCCCTTGGCCGTCATCGGTGGCCACGCTGCATAGGCGCCTAAGCAGCTATGGTCGGGGCGGATGTTCCAGGTCGAATCGGCGTCGCCTTGTGCGAGTGCTCGCATCCATTTCTCGCTATGCAGTTCACTCCAGAAAAACGCGCTCAGTTCCTGTTTCTGCGTCGGTGTGAGATCCTCCGCCATGTTGTCGGCGACGGCTAGAAAGTCATAGCAGTGCCGGACTTCATTGAACGTTCCATCAGGCTGGCCGCAACGCCAATAGCCCTTGCCATTGATGTAAAGCAAGCGATTGATCCGTTCGGCCAGATCGGTTGCCTCGCTACGCAGTTGTTTGGCGCGCGCCGCGTTGCCGCGACGTTCGTGCAGATCGGCAACCACGCGCATGCTGCGCACATTGCCGGCATTCATTCCGGCTACCTCGTGCAAGTAAGTGCTGACGACCTCGAGCAGATTCTCGATCGTGCCATAGTCGGCGAGACCGTGTCCCAGGCGGTCGAGTTTTTTCCAATAGACGGCATGCTCATCGAGGTGATCGAGAACGGTGCGATCGGAAATCTTTTTGTCCAGCCAGGCAAGATCTCCGGTGACGCAGAGATAGCGCCAGGCGCAGCGAACAATCGCGGCGTCATTCGCCGCATACCACGGACCCACGGGTTCTCCCGACACATAATCGGTGGAATGATGTTCGTGCATTCCGCCTTTCAGCCAGACCTCGACAAGGTTGCGCAGCGGGATCGGATCGAGCAGTGCTAGCGCCAGGGATGTCAGCGAGGTATCCCACGGGAAGCTGAGAGTTGGGAGCACGTGCCCGCTCAGGGTCAGATAAGTCGGGCCGTAGGCTGAATCGGGAGAAAGTCGGCGAGCAAACAGCAGATTGGCAAAACCGTTCTGGTAGAGCTTCCAGAGCGATTCATCATTTGTAATCAGCCGCGGGAGGTTGCCGCTGAACGCTGAATTGTCTGGTGTGAATGCCGATCGAACGAGGCTCGCAAAGATCTCCTCGTTTTCCTTCTCGAGATCGGCAAAGCGCGCTTGCAGGCTGTCGTAAAGTTCGATTGCGGCACGGCCGTTTTCAGCAATTGCGAGGACGAAGTGGAGTTCCTTCTGTTCCCTTGAGCCGAGCTCTATGTCGAAGTGCAGCATCCGCGTTTGCTCCACGCGACTCGGCGCGGGATGGAACCCCTGCGCGACGGCGATCTCAGAATGTTGCGCCTCAAAAAGAAGGCAACCTCGAGGGGCGTCCCATGTGACGCGGTTGTCGACCTCACCGGGAGAATTTACGAACCAGGGCTTGGTTTTCTTCGCGACGGCTCCTCGCATATCGAACGCCAGCGTGAAGTGGCGTTGCACCGCGCTCAGATTTCTTATGGTGATCGATTGCACAACAGCTCGGTGCTTGCTTGGGAGAAACATGCGTGTGGAAAATTGCAGGTTGTCGGCTGTTTGCGTGCGAACAATACAATGCGGAAACCACTGATACTCGACGTTGCCGTCGGGGGAAGCCGCGATCGCGAGGAAGCGACCATTCAGAAAACTTTCACAAGTCAGCAGAAAGCCGGGACTCCAGGCGGTCTCAGGCACGCCGCAACAAGCGTAAGGCGGAAACGAAATAGCAGTAATCGCGGAGACTGATTTCGCGACTTGCGCGTAGCCCCACTCGTTCATTGCCACGGGACAGTTGAAAAGATCGCGCAGCCGGTAGGTCAGCCGATCCGAGGCCATGTCGACCAGAGTTGGCGGAGACGAGAGCGTGCGCTTGGCGCGTACCGAAGACCCACCGATCGAAGGATTGATCGCGGCCACAGCCGTTCCGGCCGCTCCCAGTTTCAGGAAAGTGCGACGATCCAGGTCCCAGCTAGAACGCATCGATACTCCTCGAACGGTCAAAAAGTCTAGCGTGCCATTGGCCAGCTATCGTAAGTTTATACCGTTTAAATGCGCTATTTCGTAGACCAATTTTGTTCTTTTCGCTAGTATTCGGTCATTCACGTAGAAGAACGAGGGCTCATGGGCATAAACGGATACCTGGTGAAGAGCACCTTCGTGAGTGCTCTGGGTGGTTTGCTGTTTGGATTCGACACGGCCGTTATCGCCGGAACCACACACCAACTGACGGAGGTCTACAGGCTCACTCCTTCTCTTTTAGGCCTGACCGTCTCCAGCGCTCTCTGGGGCACAGTAGTCGGCGCGATGACGGCGGGGTATCCGGGAGAGCGGTGGGGCCGACGCGACAGCCTGCGAATTATGGCCGTTTTCTATTTGTTATCGGCGCTGGGCTGTGCGCTGGCATGGAATTGGGGGTCGCTGATCACCTTCCGCATCATCGGCGGCTTAGGCATTGGTGGGTCGTCGGTGCTTGCACCGATGTACATCGCCGAGTTGTCGCCTGCGCAGTGGCGCGGACGCCTGGTTGGCTGCTTTCAGGTCAGTATTGTTCTGGGCATACTGCTGGCCTACTTGTCGAACTTTCTGATTGTGCGAATGAATCTAGGGCCGATGGAATGGCGTTGGATGTTGGGCGTTGCCGGTGTGCCGGCGCTGTTCTTTCTCTTGATGTTGTTCTTCATTCCGCGCAGCCCGCGGTGGTTGGCCCTGAAGAATAGGGCGCAAGAAGCGCTCGAGGTCCTGCGGCTCACTGGCAACAAGAATCCCGAGCAGGAGCTGAACGCGATCGTGGCATCAATTCATCTGGAGCGCAGTTCCGTGGGCGAGCCGATTCTCCAGCGGAAATATGCGCTGCCAATCCTACTGGCCGTGACTGCGGGAGCCTTCAATCAGCTGACCGGGATCAACGCGTGCCTATACTACCTGAATGACATTTTTGCGGCAGCCGGAGCGAGCAAGTATTCGGCCGGCATGCAGTCGGTGACCATCGGATTCACGAACCTGATTTTCACGCTGATTGCGATGACCATGATCGACCACTTTGGCCGTAAGAAGCTTTTGCTCACCGGAACCGCGGGTGTCTGCATCTTCCTGGCCGCGATCGGACAAATGTTCCGCACCGGCACGCACCAGTCATGGCTGGTCTGGATGGTCATGGCGTTCATGGGTTTCTTCGCCATCTCTCAAGGCGCCGTGATCTGGGTCTACATGAGCGAAGTTTTTCCGACGCGGGTTCGCGCCAAGGGGCAGGCGATTGGGACATCGACACTGTGGGTCATGAATGCGTTGATTTCCGGCCTATTTCCAGTGCTCGCGAAGAAATCGAGTGCCACGCCGTTCTTCTTCTTCGCGACCATGATGCTGATTGACTTTATTCTGGTCGCAGCCATCTATCCTGAAACCAAAGGAGTGTCGCTGGAGCAACTGGAGCAGCGGCTCGGCGTCGCTAACTGATTCAGAGCGCACCCATTCACGCACGCATTAAAACGAGGGCTACATCTCGAAAGTAGCCCACACCCGTGCGACGCGTGCCGGTTCCGAGACCCATTGGACACTATCGGGATCGTTGGCGAATTGCTCATAGATAGGTATAGACGGATCCAGTCCCAGTTCCGGATAGGCGCGCGGGCCCCGAATCGAGAGATCACCGGTGCGATAAGAAGGATTTGGCTCCCAGTGAATCTTCCGCTCACCGTCCAGGATCGGGAACCACGCCAGACCATGGTGCGCACGGATCGCGTCATAGACAAATCCGTACTGCCGATCGCACCATGCCCCAAACATCATGCGGGTCTCAGGATCGGCATTGATGATGGTATGCGCCCAGCCTGGCGGTACGACCACCTTGTCACCCGTCCCAGCCGTTACGGCGAAACAGCGTCCTGGATCATCGTCGGCGCTCTCCTGCGCATAGATGATCGCGCGTCCTTCCCATATCTCGAATAATTCCGGAGTGGACCAACCACAATGAGGTGCGACGGCATGGATATGACCCTGGCTGCGGACTGGTTCTTCTCCCAGTTGGCCTGCCGCATAAACGACAACGCCGAATAAAAGCATGCGCCGCGCGAGTTCGTCGCTGTGTTCACGACGGCCGACATCCATCACGATTGAGTACACCGGGTCGGGACCGTCACAGCTGGGATTTTTTAGACTGCGGCGAATATCGTCGAGACGCCGGAACTCCGGCTGCGGCCCGAACACACCTTCGTCGTAACTGAATGTGAGATCGTCGGCGTGGCTGCGCACACCTAGCTGTGGATCAAACTTGGGATCAAACTTGACCGAAGAGTTCCGACGATCGCCGCTCACGCATTCAGTCATGGGCATTCACGAGGATTGGGGCGCCCCGTTCTTCAATGATCCGCGCTGCGAATCCACGTCCGCCTCCGACTTCATAATCGTGACCCGCATCGCTGGGCCAGCAGGCAATCACGCGAATTGGCACGTCTCCGGTATTCACGATGCGGTGAGCAACTTCGCCTGCGACGTAATGCAGACTGCCCGGCTTCATATCTTCAGACCAGGTATGCCCCGCGCGATCCATGAGAACAAGTTTGCCCTGGCCTGCGACGGTGCCATAGAATTCGGCACGATTGCGAATCACGTGCCAGTGCCCGCGCGTCATGAAATACTCGTTCCCGACTCGGCCGGGTTGGATTTCGGTAAGCCCCCAGAACAAGCCGCCCTCCGTGCCTGATGGGACCGGTTCCCACCACCAGACCCGATACACTATTGTTTCGGGATCAAGTTGCTGCCAGGATTGATGGTCGCGAAAGATTCCAGTCAGTTGACCGAGTTTCTTTTCCGCTCGCTGGAGCCCGGGGACCTGCAACGCGCCGTCGGCCCAGTTCACGAACGCAGAGGCGGGGTTCATGTTGGCAATAGGCTAACGGTATAATCTCTCGAATGCAAACAAAAAGAACAAAATTGTGATCATTATGTGCTCAAAGCAAATAGTATTGCGTTGTTTGGTCGTTCGAAATGATTCATTCTTGATATGACTCAACCGGCCATCGGAATTGATTTGGGCGGCAGCCATGCCACCATCGCGCTCGTAAAGGACGACCAGATTCTGGGCTCTCACCGAGTCTCCCTCGATTCGGCGCAGCCGCTTCGGCCTGCGCTCGATGTCTTCGCGCAGGCGATTCGCAAGCTGCTGGCGGAACTTCAGCTGGACGCCACCAAGTGTGAAGGATTGGCGCTTGGATTCTGTGGCCTCGCCGATGCGCGGATTGGACGAGTTGTCTCGACCAACAAAAAATACGAAGACGCACCGTCAATCGATTTCGATGCGTGGTGCAGACAGGAGTTTGGTCTGCGCTTTGCCATTGAGAACGATGCCCGCATGGCCCTGCTCGGGGAACGTCATGCCGGAGCTGCGCGAGGTTGCGACAATGTGGTCATGATCACGCTGGGTACGGGGATCGGTGGTGCGGCCATGATCGAGGGCAAACTGCTGCGCGGAAAGCACGCGCAGGCCGGTTGTCTCGGTGGTCACTTGCCGGCAAAAGTCGGCGGTCGTCCCTGCACGTGCGGCGCGATCGGATGCCTTGAAGCCGAAGCCTCAGGTTGGTCGCTGCCTTTCCTGGCGCGCGAGTGGCCGGGTTTTTCGGCGAGCAAGTTGGCGGGTCAGGAGGATATAGATTTCAAGATGCTCTTGAAGCTGGCTGACGCGGGGGACCGCGTTGCCGTCGAGATTCTTGACTACTGCCTGAAGGTTTGGGCAACGGGAGCGGTGGGATTGATTCACGCCTATGATCCGGAACGGATCGTGATTGGGGGCGGCGTGATGCGCAGCGCTGCCGTCATCCTTCCTTTCATTCAAGCGTACGTGAACCAGCACGCGTGGACGCCGTGGGGAAAGGTCGAGATAGTCGCCGCACAACTCGGAAACGACGCTGGACTGTTTGGCGCGATCCCGCTGCTTTCCGGAAACGTGTAGACGATTATGGCGAGACAATTCCCCAATGCCCAGCTTTCGCGTCCGATCCCGGGAAATGAGAGTCTGCGCTTTTTGAATTTTCGCGGTGAGGCCTTAGGATCTCGCGGCGACGTCTTAGTGTTCAGCCCGCCGGCAATGGAATCGTTGCATCGGATGCCGCTGCTGCTGCTGTTGCACGGCGTCTACGGATGCCAGTGGAACTGGTGGCTGAACGCCGACCTCAACACCATTGCGATGGAGATGCTGCGCGACGGAACGACCGTTCCCCTGATGATTGCCATGCCGTCTGATGGACTCTGGGGCGACGGGAGCGGGTATGTTCCCCACGCGCATGCCGACTACGAAAGGTGGATTGTCGATGACATCCCGCACTGCCTGCGTGAGTTGTTTCCGCAAGTGCATCCGCAAAAGTTTCTTCTCGCGGGGCTCTCGATGGGCGGCTACGGAGCATTGCGCTTAGGCATGAAATATGCCTCGCAGGTGCAGGGAATCTCCGCGCATTCCTCGATCACAAATGTCGAGCAGTTGTCGCAGTTCATTCCGTACCCCGCAGAAGTATTTCAGTATGCGGGCCGTGTCGACACGGATTTGCTGCACTGGGCGAAGGTGAATCATGACACCCTCCCGCCCATACGCTTCGATTGCGGGACCGAGGATCCGCTGATTGATCCGAACCGTAGGCTGCACAGGGCACTCACCGAATTGCACGTGCCTCATGTCTATGAAGAGTTTCCCGGCGGCCATGACTGGCCGTATTGGACACAACAGGTCCGGCGCACTCTCGCCTTCTGCAAACGTGTTCTCGCAGATTAACTATTTCTTCGCGGTCTCCGGCATTGGCATGCGCACAACCTGCGGGAAGTAAATGTTTGTCTCGGCCAGCAGCTTTCTTGGCTTCATCGTGTTGCACACGTATGTGAACAGCAATTCGCCTGGTTGCTCGAACTCGGGGTGCTCCTTGCCCGCGTAACAGAAAGTGTCGGCATCGTATTTCGGATCGCTCTTCTGCAGGATCGGGATGCGATAGATCACGTCGCCATCGGTCCACGGGCCGATCAGGCTGGGCGAGGTACGAAGGATCACTTTGTCGGAAAAGATCTGAGGATCGACCATCACGGCGATCCACTTCTTGAGCTCCGGGTGATAGCGCACCGACATCTCCGAGGCCCCGGTCTTCATGATGATTTTTGCCTTGGCTGGCTCAATCCCGTCGTGCCACTTGTCGTCGCTGCCGAGGTACTGCAAGCTCTTCTTGGGGTCGCCAAGACGTTGCAGCGGAATTCGCGTAAGAATCTGCGGCCGGCTTCCCACTTCGTACAGCGTGTAGATGTAAAGATAGTCGTCCTCGATCAACGCAGAAGCTGAAGGATTCGCGTGCACACTCTCCGCCACGAGCGGAAAGTACGCAACCTTCCACTTCTGGGGATCGCTTTCCAGTCCCGTCACGTGTGCGAGATCGGTTCCGCAGACCTCGAAGCCGAGCGCAAAAGCGTTTGAGCTCGGCACGTTGCGTACGCAGACCAGCGTGATCCAGAGTTCCTGGTTATGTTCGACTCCATCGAGCGCCCAATAGTAGGTACCGTTGTTCTGCTGCGGTTTGAAAAAGCTATCGGGGTTGCCTTTGGCGTCTTTCTTGATCGTGTAGTCGATCTTCCACTCCCCGTCCTTACACGTAGAAATGCCGATCGTGTTATGCACCATGCGAGGCTCTTCGCCGGTGACCAGTCGTTCACCGCCATAGAGGGTGTCGCCGAAAACCCAAGCCACGCGGCCATCCTGCAGCGGAATTGAATATGCAGCGTCCGCTCCTTGCCACTCCTGTTGAAAAGGGAATGAGGGAACGCAATTAAAGTGCGTGTTTTCGGCGAGCACGACACCCGCAAAAAAAATGACAAGGAGGAATGAAGCGCAATGCAACAGTCGTCTCATAAGCTGCTCCCACAATTTCGGCTGGACTGCTGAAACATCATTTGTTTATCACAGCGCTCGGTGATGAGAGTTCGTGCGCTTGAGTTTGAGCTGACCGTTTTTGCCCAATCCGCCTCTGCGCAGCGAGGCGGCATGATCGCGAAGCAAACTCTCGGCGTAATGCAGATCTTCCAGCACCGCTTTGCGGGCGAGCGCTGGCCTGTTATCGCGAATACAAGTGAACACGCGTTCATGCCGCCGCCAGTGCCGATCCCAGTCATCGATAAATGGCAACACTGCCTTTCGAGCCTCGGATGTTGCGTGATACAGCATGCTCATGGTGGTTTGTATCACGGCGTTGCCCGACGCCTGGGCAAACGCATCGTGAAACTGAATGTCAAACACGAGAAACAATTCGGGATTCCCACGGCCTTCCGCCAGGCCATCAAGTGCGGCCTCCAGGCGTTCAATATCGTCTCGGGTGGCGCGCTTGGCAGCCAGAGCAGCTGCATTGGGTTCGATGATTTCCCGCAGTTCGTAGATTTCGAGGTGCTTCACTTCATCGAGCAGGATCATCCACTGGAAGTGCTGATTGAGCACTCGGCTCAAAGAAGACTGAATGTAGGTTCCATCTCCTGCTCGGGATTTGATGAGGCCGAGAAACATCAGACCTTTCAGCGCCTCACGGAGGGAACCGCGGCTGACACGCAGCATCTGGGCGAGATCGGGCTCCGGGGGCAATCGATCTCCCGGCTTCAGATTGCCGCTGCGAACGAGTTGCTCGATCCTGCGCGCTACCATGGCCATTACGGTCTCACGATGAATCGGCTCAAGCCGGTCAGCAGTGATTGCGATATCGCGGGATGACGCCATTTTGCTTTCGTCTGAACTTTGTCCTACAAATTTACGGCTGCTTGGTTGTCCTGAGTCATTTCAATAGCCTCGCTGCACTCGATTGGAGATTCGGCCAATCCGTTCAATCTCTACTTCAACAACATCGCCGTCGTTCAGGTAGACAGGCGGCTTCCGCGAGAAGCCGACTCCCGCCGGTGTGCCCGTTGCGATCAGGTCCCCTGGATCGAGCGTGAAGCTATGGGAAAAATAGGACACGATCTTCGGAATGTTGAAGATCAACTGATTCGTATTGGAATCCTGCATGACTTCGCCATTTAGACGTGTGGTGATTCGAAGTTCACCGGCATCGGGAATCTCGTCGGCCGTCACGAGAAACGGACCGTTGGGCGCAAATGTGTCGCACGACTTGCCGCGCGTCCACTGGCCATCGTCAAACTGCCATCTTCTCGCGGAAACATCGTTGAAGACTACGTAGCCGGCAACGTGCCCCATGGCATCGCTCTCCGCTACACGCCGAGCCTTCTGGCCAATGATGACGCCCAATTCGCCTTCGAAGTCGACCTGGGAATCCTCTGCGGGCATTTGAATTGGATCGAAGGGTCCCGACAAACTGGAGGTAAACTTCGCAAAGCACAAAGGCGCAGTCGGAATCTTGAGTCCAGCTTCGATCGCGTGATCCTTATAGTTCAAACCGACAGCGACGATTTTCCGAGAAGCGACCGGGCACTCCAGACGCACGCCAGAGAGAGGAACTGCGCTGCTTTCGCCCCTCAACGATCGGACAAACGCGAGCGCCTCGTCGCCTGCTTCCAGCAAGGCAAGAGTCGAGGCGAATGCTTTCGTGTCTTGGCCGGCGGAATCGGCCGCCTTCCTGACATCGACAATTCGATCTCCCATCACCACGCCGAGACGACTTTCGCCCTTCATAGTGTATTGAACGAGCCGCAATCCGGATTCCTCCAATGCTTGACCCAAGACCAAAATCACTATATATGTTCAAATGTTGGACAAACAAGTGGAACCGGAATTTTCTTCGATTCTCCTCAGCATGCTGCCGCAAATTTCATTGCAGAAATTCGAAATCTTTGCGGAAGGGCTCGACCATCCCGAAGGACTGGCATTTGACGCTGACGGGAACCTTTGGGCAGGCGGCGAGCTCGGCCAGATCTACCAAATCAGTCGAAAAGGGCAGATCCGAACGGTAGCCACACTCGGAGGCTTCAATCTCGGACTTACGTTCTCCTCGCGTCAGGAGCTGTTCGTTTGCAACTTCAAACTGGGCGCATTGATACAGCTGAGCCGGTCCGGCAAAACGATTTGTTCCTGGGAAAGAGCCGGACGATATCGCCTTCGTACTCCGAATTTTTCCGTGTTCGATCGCGAGGGCAACCTTTACTTCAGCGATTCCGGCGAGTTCAAGAAAGATGACGGCTTTCTCTTTGTCTTAAGACCGAACGGCAAGATCGAACAACTGCTTGACCGCCTGTCGTTTCCGAATGGGCTGTCGTTGAGCGCTGACGAGCGCACGCTGTACGTCGTGCAGAGCACAAAAAACAATGTGCTCGCGGTGCCGCTTCTGGATACGGGGGCGATCGGAAAGGCGCGTGTTTATGCAGCCGGGTTAAGTAATGTGCCGGACGGCGCGACGCTCGATGCAGAGGGCAACCTGTACGTGACTTGTTACGCCTCGCACAATGTGTACCGTGTGACGCCGGATGAGAAAGTTTCGCTGTTTGCGTGCGACCCGCAAGGGACGATGCTTGCCAGCCCCACGAATGCAGCCTTCGGCGGCGAAAAGTTTGACGAGATGTATTTTGCCAACCTGAGCCGCTGGCATATTTGCCGGGCGCGGGTAGGCATTCGCGGACAGCTGCTTGCGAACCAGCGCTAGCGGACCGGAGACACAATGAAGATCACCGACATTCGCTGGACTCCTGCCTTTATCCCGATTGAAGCGCCCTTGCGATATTCAGTTGGATCCCATCCCGGATTTTCTCGCATCGTCATAGAGATGGAAACCGACGAAGGCATCACGGGCCTTGGCGAGTGCTACAGCGGCGCCAGCCGCGCCGGTCAGCTCGCGGATTTGAAACCGCTGCTGATCGGTGAAGATCCCATGAACCTCGAGCGAATTCGCTGGAAGGTGGCGGCGCCGAGTTCGGAAAAGCTTTTTGGTTTCGTCCTTGGGTTTGCCGGACTTGAATTTGCAATTCTTGATATTCAAGGAAAGGCGCTGAAGAGGTCGGTATGTGACCTGCTGGGAGGTCACATCCGGAACGAGGTCCCGTTCGCCGCCTATCTTTTTTATCGCTATGCGAATGACGACGGCGTTGGCGAAATATCGAACGTCGAACAAATGGTCGGCTTTGCGAAAGAAGTCGTCAGCAAGTATGGCTTTAAGACATTGAAGTACAAGAATGGCGTTCTTCCCCCGGATGAAGAAGTCGATACATTCATCGCGCTGCGTGAGGCATTCCCGAAGCACCGCATCCGGCTCGACCCGAATGCGGTCTGGACGGTGACCACGGCCATCGATGTGGCCCGACGTTTGCACGACTTCAATATGGAGTACCTTGAAGATCCGGTGTGGGGGATGCGCGCCCTGAAGCGCGTAAACGCAAAGGCACCGTGGGTCACTTTGGCGTCGAATATGTCGGTGTTCGCGTTTGAGGATCTTGCGCCCGCGATTATGGCGGATGTGCTCGATGTGGTCCTGCTTGACCCGCACTGGTATGGAGGCATTCATCGCGCTAAACTCGCGGGCCAGATTTGCGAAGCGATGGGTGTGGACGCAGGCATGCATAGTGGCGCGGAATTTGGCATCTCGCAAGCTGCCATGCTTCACCTCGCCGCCTGTCTTCCGAATCTGACGCTCGCCCCAGACTCGCACTATCACCACCTGACTGACGACATCATTATTGGTGGCAAGATGCAATATAAGGATGGCGCGATGGCGGTGCCAACCGGTCCCGGGCTCGGAGTGGAACTCGACCGCGACAAGCTTGCCCGCTACCACGAACTTTCCAAGCGACAAGAGATGGGAACCTGGACAGACGATCCGCGCCGGCGGGGCACTGTGATCACGCAGCCGAAATGGTAATCACAAAAACAATACGTAGGGCTGCCATGACCTCTCTCTTCACGTCGGTTATCCTGACTGCAGCTGCGCACGCCACCGAAAAAACGCTCTGGAAGATCGGGACCTTCGACGGATCTTCAGGTGAATTTAAGAGTCAGGACATCGACTATTCCGATCCCAAAAGCGATCCCGTGTTCGTGGTCAGTCAGAGCAGGGATAAGGATTGGTATCGCTTTCAGCCTGGACCGGCCAACGGGATGGCCGGTGGACGTTTGCACCCGTTCGCGGTGAAGTTTGTGCTGAACGATGCTCCGTTCGGTGTTTATCGGCTTAAACTCGCCATCCTGTATGAGACGCCGCGTCTGTCGTTCTTAAAACTCGATGTGAACGGGCATTCCGGGTTTTTCTACTTCCATCCCAAGCTCGATTTCCGAGCCGGTGATTGGGAAGGGACATTCGTTCCCCAGACCTCCATCGACGAAAAGACAATTTCGATTCCCGCTGCCTGGCTTCGGAAAGGAGAGAACGCGTTCGTTCTCACCGCCCTGGACGATCCGGCCACGGCACAAGATTCCCTCGGCGCTATTGCGCCAGGACATACCGGTCTGATCTACGACGCGCTCGAGCTGGTTCAGAATGACGCGGAGCAATACAACGTGAATGCCTTTACCGCTCAGATTGAGCCAACAATCTTTTATCGCGAAACTAAAGCGGGGATGATGGAGGTGGTGGACGTTTTCATTGGGGCATCCAGATTCCCTCATGGCGCCTCAGTAGAACTTCGGGTCGCCGGACATTCCTACAGCAAACCATTCTCGACCACCAACGAATTCGGCGAGGCGCGGATCGTGTTTGAAGTGTCTGAATGGACCGGTGCCGCCGAAGCCACGGTGCGCATCGGGAAACTCTCCGCATCTGCGACGGTCGAGCCGGCGAAAAAGTGGACCGTTGCACTCATACCGCATGAGCATCTCGATGTTGGTTTCACGGATTACCCTGCGAAAGTCGCGGAGCTTCACTCCCAATCTATCGACCAGGCAATGGGCTTGATCAAGAAAACGCCGGATTTTCGTTGGACGCTCGACGGGAGCTGGGTCGCCGATCAATATCTGGCCGGACGCAGCCTGGAGGCCCGGCAGCAATTTTTCGGACATGTTCGCGACGGCAGTATCGTTATTCCGCCGGAGTTTGCCAATCAACATACCGGAAACGCATCGTGGGAAGCTCTGGCTCGCTCTCTCTATGGCCAGCACAATCTCGCACGCGAATACAAATTGCCAATGCCGACGTCCGATGCGGCGCAAATTGTGGATGTCCCAGCGTACGCGTGGGGCTATGCTTCGGTTCTGCATGACGCGGGCATCAAATATTTCGTAGCGGCCAGCAACAGTTGGCGGGCTCCGGTGATGCTGCTTGGGCGCTGGAACGAGAAGTCTCCCTTCTACTGGGAAGGTCCCGATGGCGGCCGCGTGCTTATGTGGTACTCGCGAGCCTACCTGCAAGCCCACACACTATTTGGGGGCCCATGGCGAATGGAATCGATCCGCGATTCGTTGCCGGTTTTTCTGCAGGCATATACACGTCCGGACTACACGGCCAGTACAGCGATCATCTTCGGCACCCAGCTTGAGAACACGCCGCTTGCCAAGGAGCAGAGTGAAATCGTCGCAAGTTTCAGTCACGAATATGCCTGGCCCAAGTTTGAATTTTCTACCGTGCACTCGGCGATGCAACGGATCGAGCACGAGTGGAAGGGTGATTTTCCCGTGGTCAGGGGCGACTTCGGTCCTTATTGGGAGGATGGATACGGCTCCGATGCTGCGCATACCGCCATTCACCGGGATAACCAACATCGCATCGCAACGGCCGAGATTATGGGCACCGTGGTTTCCTCGATCGATACCCGAGTGCGCCCCGACAAGGCCATGCTCGACGATGCCTGGCGTAACGAACTTCTCTATGACGAGCACACGTGGACGTACGTCAGCGCGACGACTCAGCCGGAGCATCACCAGAGTGAGGACCAAATCGCGCTCAAAGGATCTCGCGCAGCGCGGGCACGCGATGATATCAACGAATCGATTCAGCGCGGGTGGGCCCAGCTTGAAGCGCTGGTAAAAGCCAAGGAAAATTCCATTGCTGTTTTCAACTCGTTGAACTGGGCACGCTCCGGCATCGTAGAGACCGACTTGCCAGAGGGCACCACGCTTGTCGACTCCTCAACCGGCGCCGCGGCTCCCGTGGAAATACTCTACAAGGGTAAAGGAATCTCACTGCCGGGATTCGGCCCGGGCAATGTTCGTGTACGTTTCCTGGCAGCGGCCGTGCCCGCGGTCGGATACAAACTGTACACCATTAAGCCGATTGCGAAAGAGCGAACTGCCTCGGTGGACATTCAAGGGAATATTCTCGAGAACGAGTTCTACCGAGTTACCCTGGATCCGTCCTCCGGAGCGATCGCGAGCGTCTTTGACAAACAGCTGAAACGCGAACTCGTCGATTCGTCAAGCCCATACAAACTTGGCCAGTATCTCTACGTTACCGGTGGAGGCAGCTATCCAGAAAACTCGCTCTATCGGTTTGGAGCTGGACTGAGACCTCCCGCGTTGACAGTTCATGCGGCGACTTCGGGAAGGTTGATATCTGCCACGAAGACCCCGATTGGAATCATCGCAATTCTTAATTCATCCGCGCCAAACACCCCATCGATTCAGACGGAAATCCTGCTGCCGGACTCTACAAAATGTATTTTGATTACTGATCACTTGCACAAGGACCGCGTCCTCACAAGAGAGTCCGCCTATATAGCGTTTCCTTTCGCCGTAACCACCCCGGCGTTCACATACGGTTCTCAGGCGGCGTGGGTAAATCCAGCCAAAGATGAGCTTGCTGGAGGAAGCCGCGAATGGTACCTGCCCACAACCTGGGCTTCTGTATACAATCCCCAAGTGGCTGCGACAGTCGTTCCGCTCGACGCTCCGCTGGTTGCCTTTGGAGACATTGTTCGCGGCGAATGGCCCGCGGAGTTCAAGCCAAAGAGCAGCACGATTTTCTCCTGGCTCATGAACAACTATTGGGGTACTAACTTTCCGGCATGGCAAGGCGGCGATTTCACATTTCGCTACGCCATCACCACCGATGCGCAGTTCAACGCTCAGTTGCTGACGCGCTTCGGATTGGAAGCACTGACCCCACTCGAACGGGATGATGTGCCGGGTACGCCGGATTCCTCTTTGTTGCCAAATCAAGGAGCCAGTTTACTGGAGGTCGGGAATCCCAGAGTAACCCTGCTGACCTGGAAACGCGCGGAAGATGGCGATGGAACGATTCTTCGCTTACAGGATACAGCGGGTGAGGCATCAAACATCAGGATCCACAGCCCGTTTCTCACGTTCGAGCGGGCCTGGCTGTGCAATTTGCTTGAAGACAAACAGGCCGAAATTACAATTCAAGGCGAAGATCTCGGCGTTTTGATCAAACCATTTCAGGTACTCACTCTCAGACTTTACACCACGCCGCGCATCAGGCAAGGTAGCGCCAAATGAATCTTGATTTTACAGGCAAAGTCGCTATCGTGACTGGCGGCGCCATGGGGATTGGGGAAGCCACGGCGCGAAAGCTTGCCGGAGTCGGAGCGTCGGTTGCTATCCTCGACATTGACCGCGATGCCGGGCAAAAGAGCGCTGCCACGATCGCGAAGAAAGGAGGTATCTGCGAGTTCTTTTCGTGCAACATAAGTGTCGGCAAAGAAGTGTCGCAAGCCGTTGACGCCGTAGTTGACAAGTACGGCGCAATCGACATACTCGTAAGCAACGCCGGCATCCAGCTTTACGGGGACGCGATTACAACCAGCGAAGAAGAGTGGGACAGGTTGATGGGAATCAACCTCAAGGGATGTTTCCTGGTTGCGAAGTATGTCGTTCCATACATGATCGCGCACGGCGGCGCCATCGTGATTGTTGGCTCAGTGCAGAGCATGACGGCAATTGGTAACTCGATCGCCTATGTTGCCTCAAAGCACGGCTTGCTCGGACTAACCAGGGCTATGTCGCTCGATTACGCACAGAGGGGCGTTCGAGTGAATTGCGTGTGTCCCGGCGCGATCGACACTCCGATGCTCCGCTGGGCGGCTGGTTTATCGGACGATCCCGAAAAAGTGATACAGACCTGTAATCGCATGCATCCACTGGGTCGCATTGGAAAGCCGGAAGAGGTGGCTGATGCCATCGCTTATCTCGCGTCTCCCATGGCATCCTTCATCACTGGCGCGGCGTTGCTCGTAGATGGCGGCATGCTTGTGCCTGCTGGTGGAATGGGCTTCCATGAAGGCGGTACGGGGGCCGCAACTCACAAATGAATCTCCAGAATAAGACGGCGATAATCACCGGAGCGGCCGCAGGAATCGGCGCTGCATCTGCCGCGCTGTTCTCGAGGGAGGGGGCAAAGGTTGTGGCGGTCGACATCGACCGCGAACCGCTGGACCAGATATCCGCTGAGATCGGACGAGCGGGCGGCGAATGTCTTTCAGTGGTTGCGGACGTGAGTCAACGAGATCATGTGGAAAATGTCGTCCGCTCCACGATGCAGAAATTCGGGCGCGTCGACATTCTATTCAACAATGCGGGCATCGTTCCACTGGGCAATCTTGAGGCGATCAGCGAAGAGCAATGGGACCGCGCGATGGCGATCAATGTGAAGAGTATGTATCTCTTCTGCCACGCTGTCATTCCGCTCATGAAGGTGGGGGGCGGTGGAGTCATCCTCAATACCGCTTCAGCAACGGCTTTGCGGGCGGTCACGGATCGTGCGTGTTATACCGCCACGAAAGCTGCCGTGGTTGGACTTACTAAATCGATGGCCCTCGATCACGTCCGCGACAATATACGGGTGAACTGCCTGTGCCCCGGCACGGTCGAAACGCCGTCGCTTGCCCGGCGCCTTGCCGCATTTCCTGATCCAGCCGAAGCCCGCAAAAACTTCATTGCCCGCCAGCCGTTGGGACGATTCGGAACTGCCGAGGAAATCGCCCAGGCCGCACTTTATCTGGTCTCACCATGCGCGGAATTTGTGACCGGAGTAGCATTCCCGATTGATGGGGGTCTAAGTATCTGAATGTCGCCCTGCGCCGTGGTTGCCGTTCCGTGGAACGATCGCCGGGCGTACCGTTTATCGAATGCCAAGGTCGAGCTTACGACGCTGCTCGGGGGCGGGCACGTTGCGGATTTTCGTCTCTGCGGTTCTCCGATCAATGTTCTTTGGGAGTCACCTTGGCCTACGATCGAGCCTCAGACATTTTCTTCGCGCCAGCACACAGCACTCTACGGCGATGGCCCCGTAGGGCGGTTTCTCTGCGGCTACACTGGACACGCCCTGGCGCTCGGTTACTTCGGCATGCCGTCATCGGAAGAGGCTAAGCAAGGTCTGCCTCTTCACGGCGAAGCGGCCAATTCGGAGTGGAAAACTGTCTCCGCGGTTGCAGATGACGATTCAGTGACGCTGGTGCTGGAAGTTACCCTTCCTGTTTACCGTCTGCACGTTCGGCGTGAAATCTCCCTGCCTCGCGGTGCCTTCACCGCTCGTATCAAAGAAATCGTCACCAACCTCAGCGGCGACGCAATCGACTTTCAGTGGGTGCAGCACGCAGCCTTCGGTGAGCCGTTCCTCGCAAACGGTGACGCTACTCTGTTTGTATCCGGTAAGCGTGGCGTGACCTGGCCGGCGGCATATGAAGGGCGCGAACTTCTCGCAAGCGACGTCGAATTCCAGTGGCCGTATGCGCCATCCCTTGATGGTGGGTCGGTCAATCTTTCACAACCATTTGTGCGCGATGGAACCGGCTTCGTTGCCGCACTGCTCGCTGACTCGGATCATCAGAATGCTTTTGTCGCCGTCCACAACCGGCGACACCAACTGGTCGCAGGATATTGTTTTGATCCCATGCTTTTTCCCTGGATTGCGCTGTGGGAGGAAAACCGAGCCCGGGAGTATGCTCCTTGGAACAAAAGAACAAGAGTTCGCGGCGTAGAGTTCGGCACCAGTCCGATGCCGCTCGGGCTTGCCCATGCTCGCGAAATGCGCCGTTTGTTCGACGCGCCCGTGGTTCGTTCCATCCCGGCAAGTTCGTGCCTTGAAGCGCAGTATGATTTGTTCCTCCATCCGGTACCTCCCCAATGGACACAGATTAAAGATGTCCGCCAAACAGAGCACGCTCTCGTCGTGCGAGGGGATAGCGACGAGGAAATCAAACTTCAACGCGGGAAGCGACACCGTTAGTCCTTACTGCGGCAGGCCATGAGAGCGCAGGAAGGCGCTGATCTTCTGATAGGCATTTTCTAGTTCTGCATCCGTAAATTGCCCGTGGCCGCCACCTTTGATCGTTACCAATTCGTTCGGCACACCCGCCGCGGAAAGGGCCTAATGCAGCCGCGTCGACTGATCTAGGGCATAACGGGATCTGCGTCTCCATGAATACTTAGGATCGGCGGCAGTCCGGCTCGAACATTCGAGCTTGAGTGTGTAATTGTTCGCCCTCCATAGCTAATGTCAGGCTGAATCCAGTATTGCTCAAAAATTGCGGAAGCCCAGCGCGCAGTTGCCGAAAGCGCCTCCGTTTTATCTTGAGAAAACGCCGGAAGGGAACACAATCCGCACAACAGCAGAATGAGAAACAACCTAAGTACTGATTTCATTGAGCCGTTAGCCGTGGGATAAGAGTAGAGGCTCCTGTCACGCGTTTGTGCGCACAAAGGCCTTGATCGTGGCGCATTCTTGCCCTTCGGAAGGGCCATGTGGACGAATCACATAATCGCTCATGGCGGCAGGAACAATGAAAGTTTCCGCATAGTGAACGACGAACGGCGGAAACTGCCCGGTCGGGCTCTCAACCACGGCCTCGCGCCCTTCGCAAAGATTCAGGACATTCACGCCCCCGTTCGTGGAGTGATGGACCGGTGCGGTGAACCAGTGCCGCCGTGTCTCGATGAATTCACGTTCGTGCAGCCCGGTGCGCTCTTCGCGCCAGCCCGAACCTTTGGCGACGGGATCAACAACCTTGATCAGATTCTTCTCAACCCACTGTGTTGTCCGGTCCCACTGGATATTTCGAAACCCATGCTGGAGATGGATTGGGCGTGGGGTCCCATCCATGCCGAGCCGTCCCCAGTCCCACATTTTGAAGGTGAAGATGTACGGGGTCGCGCTGATTTCAAGGACCATGCTGTTCTTGCCCGAGCAATGCGGAGTTCCGGCGGGAATCAGAAAGTGGTCGTGCTTCCTGGCGGGGAACCGATTGACGTACTTGTCGGCGTCAAATTGAATTGTGCCCTCCTGCGCCTGCAGCAAGTCGACCATCATTTGCTTGCTATCAATATTCTCTTTCAGGCCCAGATATACACACGCTCCGTCCCCGGCATCCAGAAGGTAGTAACTCTCATCCTGCGTATAGTGGATTCCAAACTGCTGTTGAATGAACTCGGTCAGCGGGTGCACCTGAAAGGAAAGGTTGCCGCCCTCCATCGTGTCGAGAAAATCGAAGCGGATGGGAAATTCGGTTCCAAAACGCGCATGCACCGCCTCGCCGAGTAACTCATGAGGATGTTGAAATACCAGGTTAATGGATGGGATCTCTACCTTCACGTCGCCAAAGCCAAGCAGAAGGCTATTCTCTTCCGGCACGCAATCAAAGCACCATGCGTAGTTCTCGGTCTCCCGCGGTAAGTCGCAAACTTCTTTCATCCACTGTCCGCCCCACGGTCCGGGATCGAAGAAGGGCACCACGCGAAACGGCCTGTGCGTCGCATTCTCCAATCCCTGCAGATGCTGTCTTCCAGTGATCATCTTGGGGAGGTCACGCTGATTTGTGTCCAGCAGAAAATCAAATTGTGGAATCAGATCTTTCTTCAGGCGGTCGGCGACACGCCAGTCTACAAAGTAGGCCCGTTTATACTTTGCCTGCGGGCGTTCCGTGCAATTCTGCAAACCGAGGTTCGTAACTTCACCGGCGCGCTGGCGCAACTGGATCTCCCACCTCGCCATGTCGCAATAGACGAGCAGGTCCCACTGCTCGGCTAGAAGGGTTGCGCCCGTGCCAATGACGAGTACAGTGCCCGACGCCTGCCGCGAGCGGCTTCTTTGTTTCGCGAGCTCGCGCTCATCCAGGAATTCCGAGAGTTCGTACTTGCCCATGAAGGCAAAAACCGGATCATCGCCCAGATCGCGAGCGCAGAGGGATTGAATGATGCTTTCGGGCAAGTAACATTCTTCAGCGCGCAGCGCGATCTGAGGTTTCAGCGCGCTCACCAGTTGTTTTTCAATGTCCTTTTCAAAGCAGCCGGGATAGCACTCGACACAAATCACGAAACGCCCGGGCCGCACGCTCGCTTTCAGACGCCGGCCGATCGCGTCCCACCCCGTTTCGCAGCCATCCTGCGAGTCAGACACGCGGACCGAGGGATACTTATCGTAATTCGAGATTTGAAGCTTCGGCATTTACCCTCGGACGCACGACTAGCTTGGAGATACGGCAGCAACGGTCAATTGTCGCTGCCGTGTTAGCGGGGTTGAGGGATCAGAAATTGAACCTGAGTGAGAACTGGGTCTGGCGCGCAGTTCCGCCTCCGATCTGCGTTCCATCCTCATCGGCGATGGTTTGGCCCACGCGACCGAAGTTGGCATTTGCGGGGCATCCAAAAACCGAGATCGACGTACAGATTCCGCCGTCGGGGCTCGCAAAATTCGGATGGTTAAAGAGGTTGAAAATGTCCGCCCGGAACTGCACCGTCACTCTTTCGGTAATGGAGAAGTTCTTCATTCCAGAGAGGTCGAATTGGAAGTACGCCGGGCCCCGCAGAGCGTTGCGTCCGACAGTTCCGATTGTGGCACCCGGAGTCCCGTCGTACGTCGGCTCAACGGCAAAGGCATTGATGTTGTAGCTCGAATTCGGCCAACTGTGGTTCGGAACCCAGAGGGATTGACCGGGCACGTAGTCCGGCCGCACGGGATTGCCAAAGAATCCGCTGACCAGCGTAATGTTCGTCGGAAGCCCCGATCGTGTCTGGAGAATGCCGGACGTTTGCCACCCGCCCAGCGCTTTCTGCACGAAAGAGTTCGAACCCTTCAGACTCGGCAAGCTGTAGACCGCGCTGCCAGTGAGATTGTGCCGCACGTCCCAGTCTCCACTGCCGCGATCGTAGCTGGGATTGTAAGGGCTCTCAAAGCCCGGGCTGAAAACGTTGGGCATATCGTCGATTTCGTGCGACCACGTGTAGTTCGTTTCCAGGTTTAGCTTTCCCGCCTTGCGGACCACCTTCACTTGCAGAGCGTTGTAGTTGGAACCGAGTCCGTCGGAGAGCACATTTTCGTTCGCAAACAATAAATACTGGCGAGCATCGGTGAAGACGTTCGCGGGATTGGCGTTCAAGGCTGCGAAGTCGACGCCGGCCTGCATGTGGTGCACATTGTTGCCGACGTAGTTCACGGTAAGAATGGTGTTGCGCGCCACTTCCTGCTGAATGCCGAACAGCCAGTTCGCAGCAACCGGGTCTTTGGGGTTTTGCGGGAACGCATTCACATTTTGTGTTCCTGCAGGGAGCGGAGGATTGGGCGATGGATAGGTAATGTTCGCCTGGAAGAGGTTGACGTTGTAACTGGAAAGGGCAGGTACGTTGGTCGTGCTGGCAAAGTTGAAGTGCATCGGATTGTAGAAAAGGCCGCCGTACGCATGAATGACCGTGTTTCCTTGGCCAGTGGGGTCGTAGGCGAAACCCACGCGAGGCGCCCAGTCGCCTTTCGGCGCCCTATATGCGGCTTGGTTGAGAGGAAGCAGGGCCTGCGTGGCCACATCGAAGTTCTGCCCCTGGTTCTGGCCGGTGGTCCACACCGTGTTGTAGTCGTACCGTAGGCCGAGGTTCAAAGTAAGTTTCCGATTTACTTTCCAGTCGTCCTGGAGGTAGAAATCCCAGTTGGAATTCCGGTTTCCCACAAATCCCGGGTAGCCTATCTTCTGCAGCACGAATGGCACATTGTCTTCCAGGTTGGGGATGCTGGCGAAGTCGTAGGTCTGTTGCGGGCGCAGCCATTCGTTGTTCCGGTTAATTCGAATCTGCGGGCCAAATTTGAGCGTATGGCGCCCGATCGTCTTGCTGACATTGTCAAAAATCTCAAGGTCAGCAAACGGAGTGATCTGATTGAACGTATTCGGTCCGGGCAGTGAACCAAGGTCCGTGAAAAAACCGTTAAAGCCAGCCAGCGGCAGGGGAGTGTTCGAATTTGTGTCGGAATAGAAACGATTGATCCCCACGCTGAACTCGTTCAGTAGCGTCGGACCAAAGGTGTGCGTCTCATCGACCTTGGCGTACTGCGTCCTCAGCGCTTGAGGCGATAACTGTCCCTGATTGAGGCCGTACGTATAGTTGGTCAGCGAATCGTTAATGTTATAGCGGAAGAAAACCCGGTCCTTCTCTGAGACGTTGTAATCAAGCCTCACCGAACCGGTATCCTCGCGGAGAATATTGGGGAGCACGGCCGGGTCATAAACCATGTCCGACCCCAACGCTGGATTAGGGTCTGGGAAACCGGGGTACACACACGATGCTGGCGCCGGTATGGCGGTACAGCCAGCCGGCAGAGGCGCAAACTGGGCCAATACTGGCTGCATGGACGCCACGAATTGCGAGCGAGCGGCCGCGCTTAGTGTATGGTTCAGAGCGTTGATGAGTGTGACGTGGGTGCGATCGCCTTCGTAGTTCACAAAAAAGAAGACCTTGTTCCTGATGAGGGGTCCGCTCAGATTGCCGCCAAACTGGTTGAGCCTTAAAGGCTCGCTCGACGTCGCAAAGTAATCTTTTGCGTCGATAGCATCGTTGCGTAAATATTCAAACACCGAGCCGTGGTAGGTGTTCGTGCCGGATTTCGTGATCACGTTCATCTGCGGGCCAAGCGAATGGCCAGTTTCGGCCGTGTAGCCGCTATTCGCGTAATCAATTTCCTGGATACTATCCACGCTGGCTCGCGTGATGCGCGCAGTTTCCTGGCCTTCGGTATCCAGGAATCCATTGATGTCGCCGCGCATCGCGCTCTGGCCGTCGAGCGTGATATTCAAACCGGTAAAAATATTCTCCATCCCGTTGACGCTGCCCTGGAAGAATCCCGTGGAGTCCACCGATCCGGGGGCGACTTCCAGAAATTCACTTACATCGCGTCCATTGATTGGGAGGTTGGCGACCTGATTCGAGTCCAACGTTGTGCCGGACATGCTCGATGACGTGTCAACCGTCGTAGAGGTACCGTTGACTTGGACGCTCTCCTGCGACGCCGCCACCGCAAGTGTCAGATTCACTTGCACCGTCGCGCCAACGCTGAGCACGACTGGCTGACTCTTGTTTTCTGCGAATCCGCTCGCGCGGATCGCGACCACATAAGTTCCGTACGGCAATGAGGAAGCCACGAAATTACCGTTCTGATCAGTGACGAAGCTCTTCTGAATGCCCGTACCCACGTTCGTCACGGTGATCGCCGCATGTGCAACAACGGCTCCGGAGGCATCCGTCGTCGTGCCCGTGATCGTGCCGGTATCGAATTGTGCAAGCATCGGCAGCGCGCCGAAAACGACGACCGCCAGCAATGCGATCGCATGAAAGGCCCTTCTGGCCCACGTCATTCCTGACAACTGCGCATTTTGCTTCATGGCAATTCCCCCTCGGCGTCGGTTAAGTTCACTCGGACTTAACGGGTGTGCAAACTTAATCACCCGGAATCGTAATGCGGTTCAGGCGCAACAGTCAATGATTTTGTTTCTTTTGCATCCAAAACGATCTAGAATTTGTTCTTTTGTGAGTGTTAGGCCTTATTGGGTTCCAGGCGCAATCCGCTCTTTCATTATTTCCGATTCCCGCTGTGGGGTCTTTTGACGATGCCCCGGGCGGATGTTGCCTCAGGCGCTAAACTGTTGACTTGCGGCCATTGATCGCTCCTCATGAAAAGAGTTTCCAAGTTTTCCGCCCGCGCAATGTTCCTGGGAATTGCCTTGATTGTCGGGAGCTTGATTTTCGGAACTTGGCTTTCTTTCGCGGCTTCCCCAAACTCACCCACGCCAGGGCGCTTCTTCGATGTAACGGAGAAACTTGGAATACACTTCCGCCAGCAGGCTTCTCCCAGCAGCAGGAAATACCTTCTGGAGACGATGGGCTCAGGCGTAGCTTTGTTCGATTACGACAACGACGGCCGCCTCGACGTCTTCTTCGCCAACGGTGCGCGGCTCGACGATCCGACACCAAAAGGCTCAATTCCGAAAAAGGACAGCCCGAAGTACTGGAATCGGCTCTATCACCAGAAATCGGATGGGACCTTCGAAGATGTCACGGAACGCGCAGGTCTCAGTGGCATCGGCTACTCCACGGGCGTCGCGGTTGGTGATTACGACAACGACGGATTCGAAGATCTCTATGTAGCCGGATACGGCCGCGGCACGCTTTATCACAACAATGGGGACGGCACATTCACGGACGTGACCGCCGCGGCCGGTGTTGCGGGCTCAGGATGGATGACGAGCGCGGCCTGGGTGGACTATGACAACGACGGGCGACTCGACCTGGTGGTTGCGCGCTATATGCAGTGGGATTTTGACGATGTCTTTTGCGGACGTCCGGGGAAAGACGGCTTTCGCTCTTATTGCCATCCTGATCTGTTCAAGCCGGAATCGGTACTTTTGTTTCACAATGACGGCGGTGGGAAGTTTACAGAGGTAGCGCACCAGGCCGGAATCGACAAGCCAGGAAAAGGTTTGGGTCTCGCAATCGCAGACTACGACCATGATGGGTTCATGGACATCCTGCTTGCCAATGATTCAATGCCGGAATACCTGTTTCACAACCGCGGCAACGGAACATTCGAAGAAGTTGGATTGGCTTCCGGCGCCGGGCTCGATAGCAGTGGCAATACCTTCGCCGGCATGGGGGTTGATTTTGAGGACTACAACAACGACGGGTGGCCTGACATCGTCATCACCGATCTTGCGAATCAGCGGTACGCGCTGTACACAAACCTGAAGGATGGCACTTTTGATTATTCAACAGCGGCCTTGGGCCTTAGTGCAATTTCTCTCTTGCACTCCGGCTGGGGCGTGCGTTTTTTCGACTATGATAATGACGGTTGGAAAGACCTGCTGATCGTCCAATCTCACGTCATCGACACGATTCAGCTCAGCGAACCCGGCTTACGCTATCGAGAGTCCCCTTTGCTGTTGCACAACGAGCAGGGCAAGAGATTTGTCGATGTTTCCGCGCTTTCGGGCGAGGTTTTCCGTCGGGAATGGGCCGCACGCGGGTTGGCGATTGGAGACATCAATAATGATGGCAAACTTGACGCCGTCGTCACCTCGAACGATGGACCGGCATGGGTCCTGATGAACGAGACAGAAACTGCGAACCACTGGATCACGCTCAATCTTGTGGGAGTGAAAAGCAATCGCGACGCCATTGGAGCGCAGGTGAGGATTTCGACTGTGGCCGGCGATGAATTCGCCACTGTGAAGACCAGCAGCAGCTATCAGTCCTCAAGCGACAAGCGATTACACTTCGGCTTGGGGACTGCTGAATCCATTCGTGAGATCGACATCCGTTGGCCGAGCGGGATTCGCCAGGTCCTGCACGATCAGAAGCCGGATCAGATTGTCACGATCACCGAGCCGTTAAAATAAATCGAAAGGCTGTCTTTCAGGGTGCGAAACAAGCTTTTCTGCTGCGGCGTGTTACTCCTCTCGAGCCTGATGCCGTTAGCTCAGGTTACCAGGCCGAGGACGAATGCCTCCCTGTTGCAGGACGCAGCTCAGGCCATGACGGCCGGGAAACTGAGTCTCGCAGAAAAAGATCTGCAGTCTGTTCTTCGGACCGCGCCTGAGGATTATCGCGCCCTCGATCTACTGGGGGTCGTCCGCATACTCCAGCAGCGCGAATCCGAGGCTGAGGAACTTTTCATACGCGCCATCCAGAAAAAGCCCGATTTCGCGCCGGCGCGCGCTCACCTCGGCTTGCTCTATGTTCAGAAGGGTCGTACGGAGGAATCTATTCCCCAGCTGCGCCAAGCCTTGCGCATCGACGCCTCGCGTCGCGACGCTTCTGATGCTCTCGTCCGCATTCTGCAAGACCAGGCCGGCGTCGCGGTCGGGAGTGGAGACTACCCAAAGGCTCTGCCATTGCTGACCGAGGCTGAAAAATGTGCACCGGACAATCCCGACCTTCTATTCCAGTTGGGAACCGTTGAACTGCAAATGTCCTTGTGGGAGAACGCGGTGGAGACCTTCCAGCGAACCCTGAAACTACGCGCTAACAATCCGCTCGCGCTTTACAACTTGGGACGCGCCTTCATGGGATTATCCAGATTCGACAACGCGCGCCAGCAGTTTGCTCGTTATGTCGAAGCGCGCCCCGACGATGCCTCCGGTCATTGTGCGCTTGGAATGACTCTCGCAGCTCTAGAGAGTACGCAGGAGGCACGAGAACAATTTGAACGATCGATCGTGCTGGCTCCGGAGCAGACGGAATCCTACTTCCGTCTCGGGCTTATCGAACTCAATGTGAAAGACCTCGACGAGGCGGCTGCGAATTTCCACCAGGTACTAACCCGTGACTCTAAACATGCCGGAGCTCTGTCGGCCCTGGGCAGAGTAGCTTTCGAACAGAAGCATTACTCTGAGGCGATCGATCTGTTGCAACGCGCGATAGCCTGTGATGATTCACTGCGCGAAGCTCATTACTATCTCGGCCTGACGTTTGTTCGCGTAGGACGCAGGGAAGAAGCGGACACTCAACTGCAGATCGCAACCCGCCTGGAGCACGACGAAGCCCAGCATCGAAGGACAGTGTTGCGAATTCAGGATGGGGAGGGCGGCGATCGCCATAACTTAGAGCCA
>CAVZDM010000099.1:0-10539 GCA_963773955.1 uncultured Acidobacteriaceae bacterium
CGGAAGACGATTGCGAGGTCGCGCCGGATTTGGGCATCGGCAAACGTGATGGCCACCAGCGCCTTCGCCCGGATATCCTCTTCGATATTCGAGCGTGCAATAAAGCCTACACCGACGTCAGCCGCCACAAAACGCTTCAACAGTTCACTCGAATCGAGTTCCATGGCCAGGTTCGGCTTCAGGTGATGGTCATAGAATAGCGCGTCGAGCGCGTCGCGGGTGTGGCCCAGCTTGGGCACAACTAGCGGATAGGTCGAGACCTCGGCCACGGTGACGCTTTTCTTCGCCGCCAGCGGATGACACGGAGCCGTAATCACGACGAGTTCATCGCGATGAATCATCTGCGCTTCGAGCCGGTTGTCGTTCACCGGGAGCGAGACCACGCCAAAGTCCACCACGTTTTCGATGATGGAATCGAGAATCCGGGCATAGTCGGAGCGCTTGATGCTCACGGAGACGTTCGGATAGTCGCGCTTAAATTGCGCGAAGACCTCGGGCAGGATATGCAGGCACGTGCCTTCGTTTGCGCCTACGACAATTTCGCCGCGTGGGACGCGCTCGGTCTCGGCGATCTCGGTGAGGATGGTCTTGCGGCGCTCCAGCGTCTCTTCGGCGTATTTGAAAAACAACTTGCCGGATGCAGTCAGCGAGACGCGGCCTCCGGAGCGGTCGAGCAGGCGAGCGCCCACTTCTTCTTCGAGCGCCCGAATCTGGGAGGAGATGGCGGGTTGGGTCCGAAAACGCTTTTCCGCCGCGCGCGAGAAGCTGGAGAGGCGCGCCACTTCCAGGAAGATTTCGAGCTGATCGAAGTCCATGCTTACTGGCTTCCGACTGCTGGCCTCTGACACTATAGCGAGCCTGGGGCGATCACGGAAGCGAAATCAGAGAGAGCAAGGGCAGCTCCAAGAATCCACAGTAGAGACGCGGCTTGCCGCGTCTTGCTAGCAGCGGATCGGACCCCTGGCGATTCACAGACGACGCACGCAGAGACGGGGCAAGCCCCGTCTCTACCGGTGGTTTGCCTAGACGTTGATCACCGCGATGAGTTCCTTCACCGCGGCGGCGCTCTTGTCGAGGGCTGCTTTCTCTTCCGCCGTGAGTTTGATCTCGATGATCTGCTCGATCCCCTTGGCGCCGAGTTTCACGGGGACGCCGACAAACAGCCCGTGAATGCCATATTCTCCGTTAAGGTACGCCGCGCACGGAACAATCTTTTTCTTGTCTTTGAGGATGGCCTCGACCATCTCAGTGGCGGCGGCCGACGGAGCGTAGTAAGCGGATCCGGTCTTGAGATATTTGACGATTTCGGCACCGCCGTCACGTGTGCGCTGGACGATGCGATCAAGAGTGGCTTTGTCCATGAGTTCGGTAATGGGTATGCCGGCGACGGTGGAATAGCGGGGAAGCGGAACCATGGTGTCGCCGTGTCCTCCAAGGACAAAAGCGGTTACGTTCTCGACGCTGACTTTGAGTTCCTGGGCGATAAAAGTGCGGAAGCGGGCGGAGTCGAGGACACCAGCCATGCCGATCACGCGCTCTCGCGGGAATCCGCTGAGTTTGTAGGCGGCCTGCGCCATGGCGTCGAGCGGGTTGGAAACGACAATCAGGATGCAGTTTGGCGAGTGGTGCACGACCTTGCTCACCACGTCGCTCATGATCTTGTAGTTGGTATTCAGAAGATCGTCGCGGCTCATGCCGGGCTTGCGTGGAATTCCGGCGGTGATGACCACAATGTTGGAGTTGGCGGTGTCGGCGTAGTCGTTCGTACCGAGCACGGCGGAATCGCGCTTCTCAATCGGCATCGCCTCGAGCAGATCGAGACCTTTGCCTTGGGGAACGCCTTCGATGATGTCAATGAGGACGACA
The DNA here is from genome assembly GCA_963773955.1 of uncultured Acidobacteriaceae bacterium. Classification (GTDB taxonomy): domain Bacteria; phylum Acidobacteriota; class Terriglobia; order Terriglobales; family Acidobacteriaceae; genus Acidiflorens. Next base: position 1,867 of record CAVZDM010000099.1, read on the forward strand.
TCGGCGAGCTCTTTGGATGCGATCCAATGAGCGGCGGTGGCGCCTACGTTTCCGGAACCGACTATCGTTACTTTATTGCGCATGAAATTTCCTTTCTCAACTAATCTCGGTAGAGGCGCGGCTTGCCGCGTCTACCGCGGCGTCCGAGGGAGACGGGGCAAGCCCCGTCTCTACCCTAATGCGGTGGTGCTTCAGTCCGCCGCCACTGCGACCCTCATGTTTTCGATCATGCACGTGGCAAATTCGCTGGTCTTCACTTTGGTGGCGCCTTCCATCAGGCGCTCGAAATCGTAGGTCACCTTTTTCTGTTCGATGGTGAGCTCCAGGCTCTGCTCGATCAGATCGGCGGCTTCGTTCCATCCGAGGTGCCGGAACATCATGACGCCCGAAAGAATGACGGAGCCGGGATTGATGACGTCCTTGTCGGCGTACTTGGGAGCGGTGCCGTGGGTGGCTTCGAAAATAGCGTAGCCGTCGCCGACATTCGCTCCGGGAGCGATGCCCAGACCGCCGACCTGCGCGGCGCAGGCGTCGGAAATGTAGTCGCCGTTCAGGTTGGGCGTTGCCAGAACGCTGTATTCGTCGGCCCGGGTCACAACCTGCTGGAAGATGGAGTCGGCGATGCGGTCGTTGATCATCAGCTTTTTCTTCCACGCGCCTTTGCCGTGCGTGGCGTAGATGGAATCGAGACAGTCTTTTACTTCTTTGTAGATCGTCTGGCGGAAGTCCTCCTGGGCGAACTCAAGGCCGGGTTCGACCAGGTTCGCGTTCTCCTCGATGGTGACATTGGGATTCCTGTCTTTGTTGTCGATGATCCAGCTCTCGCGCTCGGTCACGACCTTGTCGCGGAACTCCTCGGTAGCGAGTTCGTATCCCCACTTGCGGAACGCGCCTTCCGTGAACTTCTGAATATTGCCCTTGTGGACGAGCGTGACTGCTTTGTTTTTGTTTGCGAGAGCGTGCTGGATGGCCATGCGCACCAGGCGTTTTGTGCCGGTCACAGAAATCGGTTTGATGCCGACGCCGGAGTCGAGGCGGATTTGCTTCTTGCCGCCTTTCAACATGTCTTTGTTGAGGAATTCGATGAGCCGGGCGCAATCAGCCGTGCCTTGTTCCCATTCGATGCCGATGTAAACGTCTTCCGTGTTTTCGCGGAAGATGACAATGTTCATGCGCTCGGGATGCTTCACGGGCGAGGGCACTCCGGCGTAGTACTTCACCGGACGCACGCAGCCGTAGAGATCGAGGATCTGGCGCAGGGCCACGTTGAGCGAGCGAATGCCACCTCCGACGGGCGTGGTCAGCGGGCCTTTGATAGCGACACGAAATTCGCGAATGGCGCTGACGGTGTCGTCGGGGAGCCAGTTCTGAAAGCGAGCTTTGGCCTTCTCGCCGGCAAACACTTCGTACCAGGCCACGGAGCGCTTACCCTGGTAGGCCTTCTCAACAGCGGCGTCGAAAACACGGACGGAAGCTTTCCAGATGTCGCGACCGGTTCCGTCGCCTTCAATGAAAGGGATGATGGGGCGATCGGGAACGCGATACTTCCCGTTGCTGTATTCGATCTTCTGTCCGTTGGATGGGACGGGGACTCCATTGAACGACGTCATGACGATAGCCTCCAGAGGCTGGGAAGAACCTTCTCATTATAGAGAATATTGAGGGAAGGAAACGTATGGCGGCGATCACAGAAGGGCGTGACGTAGCTCACAGTGGGTCGCCTAGCTGGACTGGCGAGGCGCCCGTCCCCACACTGCAGAGGTGGACGGGCGAGGACGCCCGTCTCTCCACTGTCGTCCGCTAGCGTTCGATTTTTACTGACTTCACTACTACGTCTTTGTTGGGACGGTCCTGGCGGTTCTTGGCGACTTTCGCGATTGTTTCCACCACTTCGTAGCCTTCGACCACCTCGCCGAAAATTGTGTGTTTGCCGGTGAGCCAGTCGGTGTTGGCGACGGTGATGAAAAACTGCGATCCGTTGGTGTTGGGGCCGGCGTTGGCCATGGCCAGCTTTCCTGCCTTGTCGAAACGATGCGGCGAACCTTTGGTTTCATCCTCGAACTGGTAGCCGGGACCGCCGAAACCCGTGCCCATCGGGTCGCCGCCCTGGATCATGAAGCCGGGAATCACCCGATGAAAAATAGTCCCGTGGTAGAGGGGATCTTTGGTCTTTTTGCGCGTGGTGGGATGCGTCCACTCGCGCTTGCCTTCGCTCAATTCGACAAAGTTGGCGACCGTCTTGGGAGCATCCTTCTCAAACAGGCGGCAAACGATGGTGCCCTCGCTGGTTTCGAACACGGCGTAGGTTCCGGGTGTGCGGGTCATAGTCTTCCTTCGAATTTCCAGAATTTAATCTCTCTTGCTCTTGAACATAGAGACGAGGCTTGCCTCGTCTCTACTACATCTGCTTCTTTACGCCCGCCGATGGCTTGGGCTCGGCCTTGGCGGTCGATGCAGCGGCGCCATGGATTTCGATATGCGTGATCTTGACCGGATGGAGCGGGCGTTCGCCGTCCGTGCCCATGCGAGCTATTTTCTTGACCAGTTCGACCGCGGCGTCATCGCACTGGCCGAAAATGGTATAGCCGCCGTTGAGGCTGGGATAGGGAACTTCGGTGATGAAGAATTGCGAACCGTTGGTGCCGGGTCCGGCGTTGGCGTACGCGAGACGCCCCGGGCGATCGAATTTGACCGCGGACGAAGTTTCGTTCTTGAACGCGTAGCCGGGATCGCCTGTGCCGTTTCCCGCGGGATCTCCGCCCTGAATCATGAATTCGGGGATCACGCGGTGAAAGATGGTGCCGTCATAAAGTGGGACGCCGTGCTTCTTGGCGTGCGTCACGGGGCTGGTCCAATCTTTGGTGCCGGTGGCCAGGCCGATGAAGTTCTGAACTCCGATCGGGGCTACCTTCGGAAACAGGGTGCAGTGCAAATCGCCGGCGGTGGTGTGGATGATGGCGGTAGGCTCCGCGGCAGCAGCGGAGCCGGGCGGCGGTGCCGCCGCTCGTGGGGTTGAAGCTGCCTGGGCAGCAGCGAGCAGGGACGTGGAGATGATCAGGACAAGCGTACGCAGTAGAGTTCGCATGGGTGCTCCTGTAGGTATTTTGGCAAACGTTAATTGTACGACAGTCGATCCTAGCTTGCCGATGGAGCGCCGGGCGTCCTCGCCCGGCTGTGGAACTGCTGTAAGTAAGTGCATATGGGACGGGCGAGGCGCCCGTCGCTCCATCGAATCATTCATCCCGTAGTCACGGCAGCTAGCGCTAGCTGGAGGCATTCCTCAAACGATTGGTCGGTGGAGATCGTGGTTCTGGGATAAGTGATCGGTTCGAAACGGGCCTTCACTGCCAAGTAAAGCGCAAACGTTCGGTTGTGCGCGGGGTGCGTCGGATCCGGTTCGAGGTCGAGACGCCGGCGAGCAGATGCATCGGAACAGGTGCACTCGATGATCGTCCAGGGCTGTGCGAGTTCGGCCGCGAGCTTTAGAACGCGGTCGATCTGGTAACGGCGCGAGAAGGTGCGGCCGTCAAGAACGATTTTACGAGCCGGAGTCTGCTGCAGCATATAGCGCGCAGTTTCGAGCATGACCTCCATCACGAAGTCGTCTTGCTTGACCGAGTATTCGATATCTTCCGGAGAAAAGAGCGCGGCGCGGATTTCGTCCTTGCTGAGGAGCGCGCCTTGAGTGCGGCGAGCCAGTTCGCGAGCCAGCGTGGTTTTGCCGGTTCCAGGGAGACCGGCCATCAAAACAATCATGCTGCGGAGATTGTAGCGGAGGCAGAGTTCGTTTGAAGTTCAGCCAGGCGCTCAGTTGGCGGCGGTGAGCGCAGCGGCGGCGACGGGCGCGGTGACGGGTTGTTCCAGCGGTGCGACCGGGAAAATCGTCTGCGTCTGTCGCCAATCACTGTAGTGGCCGGAAACCGCCACGTGGAAGCACCAGTGGCGGCGCTCCTCTTCGGGTTCGACCAGGCCGAGAGCGTTTAGATAGAACAAGTAGTGCTCGACGAATCGAATCTGCTCATTCGTCATACCTCGGCGCTGGAGATCGACCGTGATGCCGGCGAGATGAGACGACGCGGTGTCGCCGTCTACCGGAGCAGCGTTGCGATTGCGACGGCGGAGCTTCTTCTGCACTTTAACGGTGCGGACGGCGGAGTTTACCTGGATTTGCGCGTGGAACTGACGGTAATAAACTTCAGAAAGATCCTGCACGAAATCGCGGGTCCACGGACGACAGAAACGGCGCGAGGGATCGAGACTGGGCTCAATCTTCAGCGCTTCGCTTGCCTCGATCGGTACCAGATCGCCCGAAGCCTTCAGCGCTTCCAGTTCATTGTCGTCCTGAATGCGGGGCAAATCTAGGCGGTCGATTTCTTCGTTTTGCCGGAGCAGGGAATCGTGCGACGGCCGAAATAGCGGGTTCCAGAGCACGCCACGCAGGCGATGCAGTATCCGGTGGTGATGCGGGTCGACGCGGTGCAGGGCGAAGGCGCTTTGGGGCGCCGCGAGGGCGAGGACAACCGCAAGCATGATCGGTGTGATCAGCACCATCCCCGGCGATTTGGAGCTTTGCGTCATTGCGATTGCATCGTTAGCGTTGAAATGCCCGGGGCTGTGGAAAACTGCCCATTCCCCATAAGGCTATCGAATTGTAAACCAGAGATGAAGAATATTGTGAAGCAATTCGCGCTAAGCCCGCTTACTTAAGGGAGTTACCGTTGGTTACCGGCGGGCAACCTGCTGATTTCAGGTGCCGGGATGAAAGAGTGCCGGTTGGGGAAAAGTCGGAGAGCACTCCAATTTCGCGTAGAGACGCGGCTTGCCGCGTCTTGCTCGCTCCGTGTACGCACTCTCGGCGGGTCCGCTAACGGCGCGAACAGAGACGGGGCAAGCCCCGTCTCTACGGGAATCGCCTTACTTGCGGAACAGGTCGCCGAGCGCTTGCTTCATGACTTCGCCGCCGACGTCGGCAATCGACGTGGTTAGTGGGATGTCCTTGGGGCAAATCTCGACGCAGTTCTGCGCGTAGCCGCATTCCTGGATTCCGCCGTCGCCCATGAGTGCGGAGAGCCGCTCGCGCTTCAGCGCCTGGCCGGTGGGGTGTGTGTTGAACAAGCGTACTTGCGAAATGGTGGCCGCGCCGACGAATCCTGTGTCCTCGGTGAACTGCGGACAGGCTTCCATGCAGCAGCAACAGGAAATACAGCGCGAGAGCGGATAGGCGATTTCCTGGTCCTCGGCGCTCACGCGCGGGCCAGAGCCGAGGTCGTAAGTTCCGTCGATTGGAACCCAGGCTTTGACTTTTTTCAGGTTCTCGAAGATCACGCTGCGGTCAACCGCCAGATCGCGCACCACGGGAAACTTCGAGAAGGGCTCGAGCTTGATGGGCTGATCGAGGTGGTCGAGCAGCGAGGAGCAGGCCATGCGGGCGCGTCCGTTGATGAGCATGGCGCAGGAGCCACAGATCTCTTCGAGGCAGCACGAGTCGTAAGTGATGGGCGTGGTCTTCTTGCCGTCACGGGTGACGGGGTTGGCCGCGATCTCCATCAGCGCCGAAGTGATGTTCATGTTCGGCTTGTAAGGAATCTCGAACTCTTCCCACGACGGCTTGGCGTCGGGGGTGAGTTGACGTTTGATCTTGATGATTACGGATTTGTTGTTTGCCATTTAGCTTTTAGCCTTTAGCCCTTAGCTCAACGAGTCAAAATCTCCGCACACTTATTTCGCCCTTCAGTACTTCCTCGGCCGCGGCGGAATCAGACTCGCATCCACCGGCTCGAACTCGAACTTCGGCTCGTCCAGATCGGGCGCGAAAACTGCCTTCGTGGTCTTCATCCAGTTCTTGTCGTCGCGCTCGGGGAAATCGGGCTTATAGTGCGAGCCGCGAGACTCGTCGCGCATGGCCGCTCCCTGCGCGATCACGCGCGCCAACTGCAGCATGTTGTAGAGTTGGCGCGTGAACGCTATCGTCGTATTCGCCCACTGCGAACGGTCGCTCAGGTTGATCTTCTGGAAGCGATTCAGCAGTTCCACTACTTTGGCGTCCGCCGCCTCACACTTCTTGTTGTAGCGGATGACGGTGCAATTCGCGGTCATCACTTCGCCGAGTTCGCGCCACAGCAGGAACGGATTCTCGCTGCCGTCGGCTTTCATCAGTGCGGCATTGACTTCCTGCTGGCGTTTACGCTCTGCCTCAAAATGTCCGTTGCTGGGCGCCGCGGCGAGGTTCTTCGCGTACTGCACAGCGTTCGGGCCGGCGACGAAGCCTCCAAAGATACACGACAACAGCGAGTTCGCCCCCAGCCGGTTGGCGCCATGGTACTGATATTCGGCTTCGCCAGCGGCGTAGATGCCGGGGATGTTGGTGGCTTGCTTGTAATCGACCCAGAGGCCACCCATGGTGTAGTGCATGCCGGGAAAAATCTTCATGGGCGTGTCGCGCGGATCGTCGCCGACAAACTTCTCGTAGATTTCGAGGATGCCCTCCAGCTTGCGGTCGAGAACCTTGCGGTCGATGTGGGTGAGGTCGAGATAAACCATCGGCTTGCCGTCGATGCCGAGGTTATGCTCGTACACAACTTTGAAAATCGCGCGGGTGGCTACGTCGCGCGGCACGAGGTTGCCGTACTTCGGGTACCACTCCTCGAGGAAGTACCAGCGCTCTTTCTCAGGAATGGATTTCGGATCGCGCTTGTCGCCCTGCGTCCTCGGAACCCAGACGCGTCCACCTTCACCACGCGCCGACTCCGACATGAGGCGCAGTTTGTCCTCTCCTGGAATCGACGTTGGATGAACCTGAATTAGCTCGCCGTTTGCGTAATAGCAACCTTGCTGATAAAGCGCCGACTGCGCCGATCCCGTACACACCACCGAATTGGTGGACTTGCCGAAGATGGCGCCAATGCCGCCGGTCGCGATGATGATGGCGTCAGCGGGGAAGGTGCGTACTTCCATCGTGCGCAAATCCATCGCACAGATGCCGCGACAGACGCGGCTTCCGTCGAGCACGGCCGAGAGAAACTCCCAGTGCTCGTATTTTTTCACCTTTCCTTCGGACTCGTAGCGTCGGACCTGTTCGTCGAGCGCGTAGAGAAGTTGCTGGCCGGTGGTGGCGCCGGCGAAGGCGGTGCGGTTATAGAGCGTGCCTCCAAAGCGGCGGAAGTCGAGCAGACCTTCGGGTGTGCGATTGAAGGTAACGCCCATGCGATCGAGCAGATCGATGATGCCGGGCGCAGCCTCGCACATAGCCTTGACCGGCGGCTGATTGGCGAGGAAGTCGCCACCATAGATGGTGTCGTCGAAGTGGATCCAGGTGGAATCGCCTTCGCCCTTCAGGTTCTTGGCGGCGTTGATGCCACCTTGCGCGCAAACCGAGTGCGACCGCTTTACCGGGACGATCGAGAACAGGTCAACCTCGCCGCCCATTTCAGCGATTTTAATGACGGCGGCCAAGCCTGCCAGGCCACCGCCGACTACGATAATTTTCGGAGCTGCCATGCTGTATGAGTCCGATCTTTTGTCAATTTGCCTCCCGGGCCGGGCCCGGGCCTGCTTTTACAATCCGTCGTTCGTCGTTGGTCGTTAGCAAACGCATTCAGCAAACGTCTTTGCTAGCGTTGACCGTCAAACATTCATCGCGAACGACTAACGACTATCGACCAACGACTGGCTACAATCTCTAGCGCATCACGATATTTTCAGAACCCGAACCTGAATCCAATGGTTGCAGTGGAGTCCTCAGGAATCCGTACATACTGGCCGCGCCAATCGAAACCAGGCCGAGAGCGAGCGCCAGGCAGATGTAGCCAAAGCGGCGTCGCGCCTTTTCGCCGGTGGTGATGCCCCATTTTGCGGCGAACAGCCACAGTCCGTAGCTGAAATGCCAGGAAGCCGCGATGATGCCGACCGCGTAGAAGGCCACCATCCACGGATTTTGAAACTCTCCCTGAACCTTGGCGAACGACTGCATGGGGTGCGTCGGCAGGTGTATGCCCGTGAAGCGCAGATGATAAGTGTGCTGCACCATGTAGGCGAGCGCGATGATACCGGTCCAGCGCTGGGAAGTGTAGAGCCAATTGCCCGTCCACGGATAAGCACCGACGTTGGTCTCGCCTTGATACCAGATGTAGATGCCGTAGAGGCCGTGGTAGAGGATCGGAATCCAGATGAAGAACAGCTCCAGAAAAAAAACGAAGGGCAGACTGTTCAAGAACTTGACCTGGTCGCCATAGGCTTGTGGGCCTTTGAAGGCTTCAGCATTCGAGATGAAATGTTCGAGAAGAAAGGCTCCGATGGGTACGACGCCGCTGAGCGAATGCAGACGCCGCAGCAGGAACGAGGTTCCCTCGCCGGCGCGCAGTGGAGCGACTCCTGATTTGATATGGGGAGCGACGGGACTGGCAGTTGCTGCCACGATAAATGCTCCTTCGGCTGTCAAATGTTGAAACCCGTTATTATCGTTTTTCGCGGGAAGGGAAGTCAAGGAAGATCGAGCAATTAACCGCGGAGGTCGCAGAGTCCGCAGAGAAAAACTTGGCGGTTAATGGCAACTGCAAGGCTATCGCACACGTAGCCGTCCTTGAATTTCCTCTGCGATCTTTGCGTACTCTGCGGTTAGAGCTTCTGATTGCCGGCCACTCGATACCACTCCAGAAACGCGCGGAATGCAGCGCC
>CAVZDM010000100.1:0-24967 GCA_963773955.1 uncultured Acidobacteriaceae bacterium
CTCTGTCGGCCATCGTCCTTGCGACCTGCCCGCGTGTTTCCGCCTGTGCTCGCCATGTTCTCGCCTTTCCAACATCCGCTTCGGTTGCGGTCGCACCTGCCCGCGCCGTCAGTTTCCCACGGGGAAATCGCACCGGCCCAGGCCCCTGAGGAAGCCAGTTGACGAGCCACGCGGGCCAGAGAGAGGAATGTAGACTCCCACAATTCCAGGCCACTTGGCCAAGATCCGCGATCGACCATCGTCGACCCTCAACCTTAGCGGATGTCCATCAACGCCGTCACCGTCTCTTGCGAATTTCCGCGATTTGCGTCAGCCTGAAATGCGGACGGAAGGGGTTCAGGTCAGCGCCGGTCGACGGAGGCCCGTTTTCATGCATCGCTCAAGGTGGACGTGGGCAGGGATCGCCCTTGTTGTGGTATCCGCATGTCAGATCGCGGGCCGTGCGGTCGGTGGAGGTCCCGATCGGAAAAGCGGGCGAGGTCCAGGTCGCGGAGATCGTTTCGCGGCTGGCCCAGGCCAGCGGCGTTCGCGTTCGAGCGGCCCGCGGCCGATCTCACCTTGTCGACGCAGGGACTCGCCCGCGTCGCTGACCAAGACCTTGCTTTCCGAGACCCTGGGCCCCGAAGTCGCGATCGCGTTCCGGCCCGGGCGCGATGGTCATGACGGTCGACGAGCGGATTCTGGCACCCGAGCGGCGCGAGGAGTGGCTGCGCCGGCTCCGCGATCTGGCCGAGCGAGCCAGCGAGGCATCGCGCCGCCGGCAGATCCTACGGCATGCACGCCTTGAAATCGTATCGGCCCAACGACCCGGACCGGCCGACGATTTGCCTGGTCCACGGCCTGAATTCGTCGTCCGGCGGGTTCGTCCACATGATCCCCTGGCTCGAGGAGGCCGGCTACGGGATCGTGGTCTACGACTATCCGTTCAATCGGAGCATCTGGAGAGTCGTGCCAGGCTTTCGCACGCGACTGGGCCGCATTCCGCCGCCAGGTCCAGGACAAGCTTCCCTGGTCGATCGTGGCCCACTCGATGGGTGCGCTCCTGGCGAGGTCGCTGGTCGAGGACGACGCGACCTGGGCGCGCGACGTCTCCTCGCTGATCCTGATCGCGCCGGTGAATCAAGGGTCGCACCTGGCCAAGGTGCAGACGGTGGTCCAGCTCTCGAACGGCCTCAAGGCGATCAATGGCAAGAATACGACCAAGGCCATGCTGAACCTCTCCGACGGACTCGGCCAGGCCGCCGAGGACATGCTGCCGGGAAGCACGTTCTTGAAGGGACTGAATCGCCGCCCGCGCCGGCAGGGCGTTCCCTATCACATCCTGGCCGGCGACCGCGGTTTCCTGACTCGCGAGGCGAGGGCCCAGATCGAGGGCCGGATCGAGCTCGTGACCCGCAATGCCGGCATCTTCGGCCGCGTGACCCAGGTGGCGACGGCCGACCTGCCGGATCTGCTCGACGAGCTGACCGACGGCACCGGCGACGGCTGCGTCAGCCGTGGAACGGACCCGGCTCGACGGCGTCGCCGACCACGTCACGATCCACGCCAATCACGCCGAGCTGATCCGCGCCCCCCTGCTCTTCCCCGACCCGGGCCCGGTCGCCTGCATGCCGGACGTCCTGCGCTGGCTCAAGGACGATCGGGAGCAGAAGGCAGATGGCCGGGCGCCGTAGAGCACGGGACGAGCATGCGATCTACCGGAACAAGTCCCGCGCAGAGGACGGCAGGGTCTTGGGATTCGGCGCCGCTTCCGTTAATCTGTTCGACGCCAGGGACCGTTCTGCGCCGGAAACGCCATCGAGGAAGCACCCCATGTCGCAGACCGTCGAGACCATCAAGAACGACGCGTCCTCCGTAGAGCGCGGCCAGGACCGTCACCCCAGCGGGCCTTTACGTCCTGTTCGCCACCGAGATGTGGGAGCGGTTCAGCTTCTACGGGATGCGGGCCCTCCTGGTCGCTCTATCTGACCAAGGCGATCGGTTTCGATCGATCCCGACGCAGTTGAACATCTATGCGATTTATACCGGTCTGATCTACTTGACTCCCTTGATCGGCGGCCGGCTGGCGGATCGGTACCTCGGCCAACGCAAGGCGGTGTTCATCGGCGGGATCTTGATGGCGCTGGGCCAGTTCGCGCTCGACCGCAGCAAGAGCTGCTCTATCTCGGCCTGGGCCTGCTGATCGTCGGCAACGGCTTCTTCAAGCCGAACATCTCGACGATGGTCGGCACTCTTTACCCGCAGGGCGACCCCAGGCGTGACGGGGCCTACACGATCTTCTACATGGGGATCAACCTGGGAGCGTTCCTGGCGCCGCTTGTGTGCGGCCCGCTGGGCGAGCGGATCGGCTGGGGTTACGGCTTCGCCGCCGCCGGCATCGGCATGACCCTGGGACTTCTGACATTCGTCTTCACCCAGCGCTGGCTCGCAGGGGAGCGGGCTGCCTCCCGGCCGGGAGGTCACGCCGGAGGCCCGGCTCACCCGCGGACTGGATCGAAATCGTTGCGATCGCGCTCGGCATCGTCGGGTCTCGTGTTCGCCGCGCTCCAGTCGTGGACCTGTCTTCGACCGATCTGGTCTCCCGACTGGCTGACGAATCCCGCGCGGCGGTCGTCTACAAGGGAGCCATCCTCATCGGCGATCTTGGCGTTGTTCCTCTACGCGACCGAGCCGTCCAAGAGCGAGGCGCCAGGATGCCGCGGCCCACGAGCCGTTCACCGCCGTAGACTGGCAGCGGATCGGCCGTGATCGTGATCATCAGCCTGTTCTCGATCGTCTTCTGGATGGGCTTCGAGCAATCGGGCGGGACGCTCAACCTCTTCGCCGACGGGAAGACCGACCGGACCATCTTCGGATATGACGTGCCGGCCTCGGTCTTCCAGGCGATCAACCCGGTCTTCATCATCTTGCTGGCCCCGTGTTCGCGATCCTCTGGACTTACCTGGCGCGGCGCCGGTTTCCGCTTCCGTCGGTGGCGAAGCAAGGGCTGGGCCTGAGTCTGCTCGGGCTCGCCTTCGTCGTCATGTACTTCGCGAGCGAGCGGGCCAAGTCGGGCCGCGTGTCCTCGCTCTGGCTGATCGCCGTGTACTTCATTTTCACGGTCGCCGAGCTGTTCGTTTCTCCGATCGGCTTGTCCCTGGTCAACAAGCTGGCCGACCCGCGGGTGGCCTCGTTGATGATGGCCTTCTGGTTCCTCTGCACGGCGGCCGCCAATTATCTCGCCGGCATCATGGAGCATACGCTGGAGCCGTACCACCTGAACCTGTGGGCCTTCCTGGGCGTGATGGCCCTGGTGCCCGGGCTTGCTCATGCTGGCGCTGACCCCGGTTCTGGTCAAGATGTCCGCATGGCAGAGTGTGACACGAGGTCACTGGCAACCTGATATTTCCGCGTGCTCAATGAGCACCAATTTCCATCCGGGCAGACAGCGAGGGGAGAGAGGTGGCATCGTGAAGTTGTGCTTGTTCGCGGCCTTATCGGTGTGTCGGCACTTAACGTCACCTATTCTGGGCGGCGGGTCGCCCGATGTCACCGTCGACGATCTGCTGGCGTCGCGGCTCTTCTATCCGAACCACGCACCTGAAACGTGGACTTCTCGATTACTTGGCGCAGCGCGTCTAGATGCTCGAACGCTTCTTTCGCGGAAGTGTTGCGAAAGACGATGGAAAACTCTTCGCCGCCGCAGCGGAACGCCTGGCCGTCGCCACCGACTTGATTTAGCCGCTTGGCCACCATGCACAGCACCTGATCACCCACGTCGTGTCCGTAGGTGTCGTTGAACTTCTTGAAATGGTCGATGTCGACGATGGCGATGGCGTATTGCTGGTCGAGTGAAAGCAGGGACTCGTTGAAGGCACGGCGTCCGCGAATGCCGGTCAATTCGTCGTGGTAGGCGAGTACGTAGGAAGTCTCGATCAGAGAAGCGCCCAGGATCAGGGCGGCGGTGGCTACGTACGTCTCCGACATTTTGCCGATCGGGGCGAACTGGAGCCACAGGAAAACGGCGGCCACCGACCACGCAAATCCGGGCTCGATCGGCTTGCGAGTTTGAAAGAACCGGCGGACGAACACTGCAATAGAAGCAACAAAACTTAACAGAATCCAGAGCGGCATCGCGGCCGAGCTGGGATGATGTGGATCGACGGAACTATTTTCCGGCCGGCACAGCACGGCGAAAATAACCGATTCCAGGAGGAGCAAACCGAAACGGGGCGCGATTCCAGCAATGATCAGACCGCGCTCGCGCATTGAGGCGAACACGATGAAGTTCAGCGGGATCAGCAGGGCGGAGAGCACAACCGCCATACGCCCGGGTCCGGCATGGACCTGACCGGCAGAGAAGAACTCGACGGCGCGATGCGCGAGCAGCAGGACCAGCAAGGAAAACAGAACGCGGCTGGAATTGAAACGCCAGGCAAGCGCCAGTCCGGCGGCGAATACGCCGACGTAGTAGAAGGCCACCGACGGGGCGATCTGGGCGAACAGCGAGCTGTTGACAAGGGCCGCCGCCAGCGCCAATAACAAGCCGCCGGGTACCAGCCACGCCTTCCAGGTTCTCCCGTTCACTTCTTCAGAATACGGCAGCCAGAGCCGGGAGGCGATTATGTTTTGAGCACCGGCGGGGGGCATCCTGAGTCGGTACTGGTCCGCCCGAAACAACACCCACCACAGAGACACAGAGCCACAGAGAAATTCACATTATGGGAAAGGCCTTTGGTTTTTACAGATTTGAAGGTTTTCTCTGTGCCTCTGTGTCTCTGTGGTGAGACCCTGGCTACTGCGCAGGCCACGAGCGGTGGTAGTCTTCCCTGTTCTCTTTCAGCATACATGGCTCGCGTATCGCATTCGGCACTTCGCATCGCTATCGACACTGGAGGTACGTTCACCGACTGCGTGTGGGTGGAGAGTGGCGCTCTCAAAACTCTGAAGGTGTTCTCGACGCCCGATGATCCGTCGCGCGCGATTGCCGAAGCTCTAAGAAAAATTGGTGCTACAGGAAAGCCCGGAGCCCCCGCCACTCTGCTGCACGGCACCACTGTCGGGACTAATGCTTTGCTCCAGAGAAAAGGCGCTCGAGTCGCGCTGATTACAACATCAGGATTCGAAGACGTCATTGAGATTGGAAGGCAGGCGCGCCCTCGTCTATATGACTTTTTCTTTGATCAGGTCGCGCCGCTCGTCAGCCGTGAACTGCGTTTCGGCATTAAGGAGAGGACGGATGCCGAGGGGAGGATTTTGGAGCGGCCGTCAGAAGCGGAGTTAGCGCGACTGCGAGAGGCGGTGCGGCGCGCCAATCCAGATGCCATCGCTATTTCCTTGCTCTTCTCGTTTGCCAATCCGGAGAACGAAGTGGCCGTGACCAACGCCGTGAAAAACCTCGGCAAGCCGCTCTCTGTGTCTCATCGGATTCTGCCGGAGTTCCGGGAATACGAACGCACGAGCACGGTGGTGGTGAACGCGTATCTGCAACCGCTCATGCAGAGCTACATGGAGAGATTGGCGGAGAGCGCGTGTCATCAAGAAAACGAGCGCAGCGAAGAATTGGAAAGCCGGTCCGGTGGGTCGCGGAAACAAGTAGCCACACGGATCTTCGTCATGCAATCGAGCGGTGGGATCACCGCGTTAGAGTCGGCGGCGCGGGAACCGGTGCGCACGGTGTTGTCGGGCCCGGCTGGCGGACTGGTGGGCGCGGCAGCGATGGCTGTTCGCAGCGGGCTTCGCAAGATTCTCTCTTTCGATATGGGCGGAACCTCGACCGATGTAGCCGCTGTGCAAGGCGACGTTCGAGCCGGCGGCCAATCGGAAGTGGCCGGGCTTCCGGTGGGAGTTCCCATGCTGGAGATTCACACCGTGGGCGCCGGGGGCGGGTCGCTGGCCCGCTTCGATGCCGGCGGCTCGCTGCGCGTGGGGCCGGAATCGGCGGGAGCCGATCCGGGGCCGATCTGCTATGGTCGCGGAACCGAGCCCACCGTTACTGACGCGAATTTGCTGATGGGGCGCCTTCGTCCCGACCGTTTTCTGGGCGGCGAGTTTACGCTCGACGCCGACAGAGCGCGGCGGATTACCACGGAATGGCTGAAGAAACAGGGCTCTCATTTGAGCGTCGAGCAATTTTCCGCCGGTGTCGTACGCGTGGCGAATGCGAACATGGAGCGGGCTTTGCGCGTCGTTTCCATCGAGCGAGGATATGATCCGCGCGAATTTGCGCTGGTGGCGTTCGGAGGCGCGGGCGGTCTGCATGCCTGCGAACTGGCGGAGGCGATGACGATCCCGACGGTGATGATTCCGGCACGGCCGGGCGCGCTTTCGGCGTTCGGAATCCTGGTCAGCGATGTGGTCAAAGATTATTCGCGCACGCTGCTCTGGCGGATTGCCGGCCATCCACGGCAAGCGTTGCCACGAGCAAAACTGGAGACAGAATTTCGCAAACTGGAGACGGCAGCGCAGAAAGAATTCCGCGCGGAACGGTGGCGTGGCGCAGTTGAGTATGAAAGGAGTCTTGACCTGCGCTATCGCGGTCAAGGCTACGAACTCAACGTACCAGCCACGAATAAGGATAAGGATAAGGATAACGATAAGGACAACGTCACCGCCCGCTTTCATCGCGAACATCAGCGCCGTTACGGATATCACCACGCGGGACGGGAAATTGAACTGGTCACGCTGCGTCTGCGCGCCCGGTTGCGCACCCCGCAGCCTCAGTCGCTATCGAAAACACGGCAACAACCGGCGCGAAAGCCGGCGCTACGCGTGGCGCCAGTCGAACGTGCGCCTGTGTTTTTTCACGACAAAGCCGTGATCACTCCCGTGTTTGAACGCGGAGACATTCTCCCCGGCCGATCGATGAGGGGACCGGCTGTGATCACCGAATATAGCGCGACCACGGTGATTCCACCGGGGAAGAAGTTTTGGGTGGATACGTCGGAAAACCTGGTGATTAAAATCAGGTGACTAAGATGCGGTGATTTGAGGTCAGGTGAGCGCGATCCACCTGTGCTCGAACGCAGCTCACTCTTCCTCTGGTTCCTTCTTTTCCTCGATTGCCATGTCCTTCAATTCACTGGCTTCGAAAACGTCTCCACATTCCTGGCATTCCACATACTCGGATTCTTCGTCGCGGGAGACGATCTGCACCCGGGGATGCTTGCACTGCTCGGGACTGACTTTTTTTGGTGGGGACTGTGACGGCTGGCTAGACATCATAAACTTGCCGACTGTTCATCTCTCGAGAGGAAATGTGCGTTTTACCCCGAATTGGCGATATTTTGCGGCGGCAGCCTCAACGCTGTCAAGTACCCATTGGGCGTATTGTCCATGAACAGACCGGTACCTTCATCTGCTGAAATTACCCGGCTGGAAATATTTACTTCTGGTGTTTCGGGGACACTTTACTCAGGAGCGCCAGCAGCGCCTGCGCTGATGGCGGTGGCGCCACTTGTCCTTCCCGCACTATCTCCTTGGCGCTCAGTTCTTTCCCATATAGCGCCTTGTTGCCCCCATCGTCGGATCGCATCGTCGAGCCCTCCAGGGACACGCCTGCAAACAGTCCCTGGGCTCTGGAATACGACAGAATCTCCGCCTTCATGACGATATCGGTTTCTGCTGAAGCCGTGCGTCCCACTGGCCCGGCCGCGACCGATGCGTCCCCTCCCAGCTTCACCTTGCTCGACATTACCGATTTTGCGCCCGCCTCATTCATTACCAGCAGCACAAAGTCGGTTGCCTGCGCTCCAATCTGGAAACCAAAACTGCCGCCCTCCAGGGCAAACATTGCCGGCGCGCTCCACGGCCCCGAAAAATCCTGTCCCTTGCGGCATGTGATCACTCCGCGCCCGTAGCTGCCGCCCACAATAAACGCCGCCTTCTTTACCGACGGATAGATCACTATGCACTCCGCCTTGTTCAGCACATCCCTGTTAATGGTGTCTGGCATGTCCAGAATTTCCTTCATCACGGTTGCGGATTCTTCGATGCGCTCGTTTTCCTTCATCTGTCCCAAAACCGGCAGCACGCCAACCAACATGAGGACCACTAGCCACACTGTGTTCTTCATAAACGCTCCTTTGCATCGGTGATTCGAATCGATAATTTCGACTGACCTCTACTTCTTTTCCGCCTGTGCGGGCGCCAGATCCTGCGGGAAACTTTTTAGCACAACCTCACTCGAGTGAGAAGAAGTTTTCTTTGCTTCGTCGGTTGTGTTCTCGACGAGAGTTCCCTTAAGCACATAATACGCTTCGTCGGCCCGGCTCTTGCCCTCGCCCCGCTCGACCGTCCCGCGAAATTCGAACGATACGCCCCGCACGGTCTCGGTGGTAAACGTGAGTTCGTTGCCGCTGAGCTTACCCGACTTGAAAAAGTGATCGAGAAAAGCGCCGCGGTCGCCTTCCGAGTCGCCGTAGCGGGAAACAAAGCCGGTGACGCGTCCCTGGTCCTCGATGGTGAGCTGCACAAACTCGCCCTCGCGCAAAAAACTGTACATTCCCGAATACTCCGCCCCGGGCGCTGCCGGACGCGGATTCGCCTGCGCGCCAAGCATCAAAGGAAAAAGAACGAAACACGCAAGTTGGAGTGCGCAGAAGCGGGTGGTGGGGCTCGGCATGTTCACCTCGGAACTGTCAGTATAGCGGTCATTAAAGAAGTAGCGTGTCCGCTGATACCATACTCATCGTGCGCTCGCTGCTCGAAGTCCGCGACCTGACCATCGAGTTTCCGCAGTCCCGTGGACAACAGTCGAAGGCGGCGACGACCGTGGCCGCGGTGAGCGGCCTGTCATTCTCCATCGCCCCCGGCGAAGTCCTCGGACTGGTCGGCGAATCCGGCTCCGGAAAATCCATCACCTCGCTTGCCATCATGGGCCTGCTTCCGCCCACCGCCTGGGTCACGGGCGAGATCGTTTTCCAGAACGGCTTGCAGACGAACGATGGCCTCCCCACGTATCTGACCCGCCTGCCCTCCGATGAGTTGCGCCAACTTCGCGGCTTGCGCATCGCCATGATCTTCCAGGAGCCCATGACCGCTCTCAACCCCGTCATGCGCGTAGGCGACCAGATTGCCGAAGCCGTTCTCGCTCACCACCACGTCGCGAAATCCGAAGCGTGGCGTCGAGCCGTCGAAGGAATGCGTGACGTTGCCATCCCCGACCCTGAGCAGCGCGCCCGCAGCTATCCGCACCAGCTCTCTGGAGGCATGCGCCAGCGAGTCATGATCGCCATGGCCATCGTCAACCGGCCGCAACTGCTCATTGCCGACGAGCCCACCACCGCGCTCGATGTCACCATCCAGCAGCAAATCCTCGACCTGCTCAACGATCTCCGCCACAAATTTGGATTGGCGATGCTCTTCATCTCGCATGACCTTGCCGTTGTCTCGCACGTTGCCGATCGCGTAGCCGTCATGTACGCCGGCAGCCTGGTCGAGCTCGGCACGAAGTCCGATATTTTCCGTGCGCCCGCTCATCCCTACACCCAAGGCCTGCTGCGCGCCATTCCCACGCTCGCGACCGACCGCACCATCCCACTCTCGACGATCGAAGGCACCGTGCCGAACAGCGCCCAACTTCCTCCGGGATGCCGGTTCGAACCCCGCTGCCCACACCGAGTCGCCGCCTGTACCGTCGAGATGCCCCCGCTGGTTAAAGTCAGTTCCGAACACTGGGCCCGCTGCCCGGTCGTGAATCCGGCGCGAATCTGATACCTGGAAAATCAGATACCCTCCGCGCTCGTCGTTTCCCCTCCCGAGCAGCTATAATCCTCCCTTTGTGCGCATACTTGTTCTAAGCGATATTCATAGCAACCTTGAAGCGCTGGACTCCTGTCTGGCTGCCGCGCCCGCTCATGACCTCGTCATCAATCTCGGAGACACGGTCGGTTACGGCGGCAATCCCAACGAAGTCATTGCCAAAGTAAAAACTCTGGGAAAAGTTTTTGTCCGCGGCAATCACGACAAGGCCGTCAGCGGCCTCATGAACCTTGAGGAGTTCAACCCCGTCGCCGGCCTGGCCACGCTCTGGACACGCGACCAGCTCACCGCCAAGAATCTCGACTGGCTCCGCTCTCTGCCTCAGGGTCCCGTCCAACTCGATGAACTCCCCGGCATCCAGTTCGTCCACGGGTCCTCGCTCGACGAAGATGAATACATGGTCAGCGCCAGCGACGCCATCGAACCGCTCATCACCAATCCCGTCCCCATCACTTTCTTCGGACACACGCACCTGCAGGGCGGATTCGTGCTCAGCGGCGAGATCAGTGAAGCCTACCGTCCCGGATATCGCACTGTAGGCCAGCCCGAGTCCTCCGATTGGCCACTCCGCAAAGATCGCCGCTATCTCATCAACCCCGGCTCCGTAGGCCAGCCCCGCGATGGCGACTGGCGCGCCGCGTTCGCCATGTTTGACTCTGAGGCGTGGATTGTTACTTTCTATCGCGTGCCTTACAACCTGCGCGTCGCGCAGGAAAAGATTCTGGCCGCGAATCTACCGCAGCGCTTGGCCACGCGGCTGGCCACCGGAAGGTAGCGACAGAAGATAAGCGACAAGAAGATAGCCGCATTCGAACCGCCTTGTTCTTCATATTCTCTCTGTGAGTTCTCGGGCTTGGACTTTCTGTGAAACTTTTCTGGTTTTCCTGGGTTTATCTGCTGAGGGTTTCTTTTTTTCCCACTCGCTGTCGGCTCTATTCTCAGCATTAACTGTGAGTAGTCGGCACTGAAGGAGGACCGTTACGCAGATGAAGAACAGATTTCGTTTTGCCAGTTCACTCTTGCTGGCCACCGCCTTGGCGTCTGCTGCATTGGGCACGGCTTGCGCACATCACTACTACCGGGTCTATGACCCCTACTACAGCGACTATCACGTCTGGAACCACGACGAGGTGGTCTATTACCAACAGTGGGCCCGCGAGTACCATCGCGATCCCGGCCGCGATTTTCGTAAGCTTAGGCCCGAAGAACAGAAGGAATACTGGAACTGGCGGCATAGGCACGGGGACCACCGCTAGATAAACGCGCCACTGCGCCATGCAGGCGGGCGCCCGCCCGTCGTTTCTTGAAGGGATGGGATTGCGCGCTCCTGATTTCGGATTCCCGCCAGGTTGTAAACTGGCTCCATGCCTTCGCGCCCTTCCGGATCCGGCAATCTTTTTTCTACTTCGAAATCTGCGCCGAAGTCCGCATCAGCCGCTCACACAGCCCACGTCGACGGCGGAGCTCGTGGCAATCCCGGGCCCGCCGGCTATGGTGTCGCCATTCAGGACGCCTCCGGCCACCCGGTCGCCGAGCTGAGCGAATACCTTGGGCGCCGCACCAACAATTACGCCGAGTATCAGGGACTCCTCGCCGCCCTTCGCTACGCCGACGAACACCAGATCAAAGCGCTCAAGGTGATTAGCGATTCCGAATTGATGGTGCGGCAGATGAAAGGGATCTACAAAGTGCGGCATCCGGATCTGCGCAAGCTGTACGACGAAGCGCAGCAACTGGTGCGGCGGCTCGAGCATTTCGAAATCCGCCACGCTCTTCGCGAGCACAACCGGATCGCCGATCGGCTGGCGAATGAGGCTATGGATAGAGGGAGATAAGGCCAGGCTTCATTCTCCGGCAGAGTGATCGTGCACGATCTTCCATCCCCCGGGGAACTTGCGGAAAACCAGCGTAAACAACCCGTGCGGCGTCTTGCCATCCGACATGGTCAGATGAAGCTCCCCGCGCACAAATGCCGATTTCGGCCCGAGCATCTCGATCCGAACGTTCGCGAATTCGAGCTTACCCATTTCGTGTCCAGCACCCTGATAATTCTTCTTATATCGATCAAGCGCCGCCTGCCAGCCCTTCGATTCATGCGCTCCCGAAAAAAACGTCAGGTCGGGTGAGTTCCAGTACCCAGCCATGAAGGCTTCCAGATCCTGGCGGTTCCACGCCGCCTGCTGATCGTCAATCACTCTCCGAACCGCGATGCGCTCGGCATCGCCAGCATCCTGCGCAAGGACGGGAATTGCAAGCATCGCGACCAGCGTTAGAAGCCAAGCTGCGTTAAGCACAGATCACCCCCACAAGTTACTGAGTTTCGCATATTTGAAGCCGACGGTGTCGTCGTTTCGCCAGCTGACCTCAATAGTGGTACACTTCGGCCCACGATGTGCGGGATGTTCAGACTTGTTTGTGTTATCACGCTGTTTTTGCTCGCGTCCGAGTCTGCAATCACCCAAACACAGTCACCGGATAACACTGGTGGCGCTGTGCCAAACGCCGGTGCTGCGCCAACCACCGGTGCTGCGCCAGCCAGCAGTGGGGGTGCTTACCGAGTCGGCGGTGGGGTAAGCGCACCTCGGGTGATTTACGGGCCTGATCCTGAGTACGCAGAAGAAGCTCGCAGTGAACATTTCCAAGGCACGTGCCTTCTCTGGTTGGTTGTCTCTCCCGAGGGCCTGCCGCGTGACGTTAGGGTTGTACGGTCACTCGGCCATGGGTTAGACGAAAAAGCCATCGAGGCGGTAAAGCGGTGGAGGTTCGAGCCTGCACAGAAGGACGGGAAGCCCGTCGCAGTCATGGTTAACGTCGAGGTGAGTTTCCACCTGTACAACGATAACCCCAAAAGGATAGTAGAGCTCGAGCAGCGGGCCAATGCTGGCGATGCGAGAGCAGAATTGGAACTTTCCGAGGCGTACTTTCAGGGCCGCGATGTAACCAAGGATGAACATGAGGGATACCAGCTACTACGGCGAGCTGCCAACAGAGGGTTGCCGAAGGCTCAATTCCAAATGGGCGAATACGCAGCTAGTCAGGGCAACCGACCCGGGGACTATATAGTCGCGTACATGTGGTATGCGCTGGCTGAGCGCAATGGATACAAGCAAGGCAAGAAAAAGATGAAGGAACTTGCTGTCAGGATGTCCGCGGAGAATATTTCCGAGGCGAAAGAACGAGCGCAGAGCTGGCCAAATCTCCCGGGCAGCGACTCAACCAGCCCCCCATAATAAGGAGCCCTTTCTACGCCTGGCTTTTCTTTGCCGCCGCAGCTGCCTTCACCTTCACCGTCTCCCACGGCCGCTTCGGACGGTCCACTTCCGGCTGGTCACGGTCTTTGATGCGATCGTACTGATACGACTCGCTGGTGGTTCCGAGCGATTCGTTGTACAGGCTGGGGATTCCCAATGCTTCCTTCATTTCTTCGGAGAACTGCTGCAGCGCCTTCAGGTGATCGGCGGACGCCGGCACTTCGGTCTTGGTTGTCTTCAGAAATTGTTGATAGCCGCGATTGACCAGTTTCGAAATCTCACTGCCGATCAGGTATCCCGGATACGCGAAAATCTTCACGCCGCCGTCGTCGGTCTTCTGGATCGCCGCCGAGCAGCTGTACTTCTTCAGGAACACGCGCGTTTGCGTGCCCGGAGCTTCAATCAGGTCAAAGCCATGATCGCGCAGCCAGCTGACTGCGTCTTCGTAAGTTCGATGTTCGACTTTCGCTGCCATTTATGAGCTCAATTCTCGTTTGTCACTGCATCAGTTTAGATGCGGCTTTCGCGGATTCGATGGAACCAAAACTGTCCACAACGAATCTAATGACGTAGAATTTAACAAAGCTAGTTATAGATATACCTTTTTAGGATTGCGGGCACATTACTCTAGTCATAAGGGCATTCACAACTCAATGACACCAGCAGCTTACGGCTCCGCACCTTCGGCGTCGTCCCCCCAGGCTAAAGCCGCGTCTGGCCTGCCAGGAGAAGCTGTGCTCGCTCAAATCGGCAACACGCCCCTGTTGCCGCTCGACGCGCTCACTGCCGATCTTCCTGGCGTAAAACTTTTGGGCAAGGCCGAATGGCATAACCCCGGCGGATCCGTTAAAGATCGCGCCGCCGCTCGCATTGTGGCCGAAGCGCGCCGCGCCGGCAAACTCGCTCCCGGAAAAATTCTGCTCGATTCCACCAGCGGAAACACCGGAATCGCCTACGCCATGCTGGGCGCCGCTCTCGGATTCCCCGTCACCCTCTGCGTGCCTGAGAATGTTTCTCCCGAGAGAAAACGCATTCTACAGACATACGGCGCGAATATCATCTATACCGATCCCGCCGAAGGCTCCGATGGCGCCATCAAGATCGCGCGGCAGTTCGCCGAACGCCATCCCGACCTCTACTTTTACGCCGATCAATATTCGAACGACGCCAACTGGCAGGCGCATTATGAAACCACGGCGAACGAAATCTGGCAACAAACTGAAGGACGCATCACGCACTTCGTGGCCATGCTCGGCACCACCGGAACCTTCGTCGGCACCACGCGGCGATTGAAAGAACTAAATCCGAAGGTCCGCTGCATCTCGCTGCAACCCGACTCCGCCTTCCACGGCATCGAAGGCGCCAAGCATTTGCCCTCGGCCATCGTGCCGCGCATTTACGACGCGTCGCTCGCCGACCAGAACCTGGAGATCGCAACCGAAGACGCGCACGCCATGGCCCGCCGTCTGGCTCGCGAACAAGGACTGCTCGTAGGAGTCTCCTCCGCCGCGGCGATTGTTGGCAGCCTGCGGGTCATTGAGTGCCTGGACCTCGAGCGCCCGAAAAAAGATCAGCGCTCCACCGTCGTCACCATCCTATGCGACTCCGGCGAAAAATATCTGAGCGAGCGCTTCTGGCACGAGGGGAAGGATTGAGTCATTGAGCGATTGAGTCATTGAATCATTGCTGTAAATGGAATGATTCAGTGATTCAGTGATTCAATGACTAAATGATTCAATGATTCAGCTCTCTCAATCTGCCTACGTCTCCCTTCGTCAGCACGGAGAAGAAACCTATCCCCACGAATGCTGCGGCGTGCTGCTCGGGCACTTTGAGGACAACGGTGCCAAGTCCGTTTTAAAGACCGTCTCGCGCATCGCCCGCTGCGGCAACACGCGCGCCGACTCGCCCCACAACCGCTACAGCATCGATCCCCGGGAACTCATTCGCATCCAGCGCGAAGGCCGCGGGCGCGGCGAGGAGATCGTTGGCTTCTATCACTCCCATCCCGACCACCCCGCGCAATGGTCGTCCACCGACCTGGCCGAGGCCCACTGGTTCGCGTGTTCTTACGTGATCACAAGCGTGGAGAAGGGCAAAGCCATGCTGACAAATTCATTCGAACTGACGGGCAGCGACGAAGCCGACAAGAAATTCGTGGACGAGAAGAGCGAAATAGTCTGACAATTTTCGACTTGCATCTTTCGCCCGTACCATAGCATCTTTATCTACATGCCCCAGATCCAGATTCCATCTCCACTTCGCCAATACTCGGGGAAACAAGCCTCGGTCGATGTCCCTGGAAACACCGTGGGAGAAGCCCTTGCCGGCCTGGTTTCGCGGCATCCCGACCTGAAGCGCCACCTCTACGCCGAAGACGGCAAACTGCGCGCCTTCGTGAACGTCTACGTCAATGACGAAGATATGCGCTACCTGCAGAAAGAAGCCACCGAGCTTAAAGACGGTGATACCATTTCCATCGTGCCGTCGATTGCCGGCGGACGCCGATTATGATTTGCCGATTAGGATTTCCCCTGTGTTCTTTTCCCTGTGCTCCTCTGTGCCCCCCGTGGTCCAGCCTTTTCTCATCTACCGCAACTCTCTCCGGGTAAACACGCTTTCCGGCCTTCGTCCCGATTACAATTGAAAAAGGATCCATATGGCTACGCTTTCCGACATCAAACCCGCAGAAATTAAACCCGAAGCCGTTTTAAGCAACGACGAAATCCTGCGCTACTCGCGCCATCTGATCATGCCCGAGGTGGGCATGGAGGGCCAGCAGAAGCTCAAGGCCGCGAAAGTCCTGTGCATCGGAGCGGGCGGACTCGGTTCGCCGCTCGCACTCTACCTGACGGCCGCGGGCGTCGGCACGCTCGGCATCGTGGACTTCGATGTCGTGGACTACACCAATCTGCAGCGCCAGATCATCCACACGACCAACGATGTCGGGCGCAAGAAGCTCGACTCCGCCGCCGACAAACTGAATGCGATCAATCCCTTCCTGAACCTGCGAACCTTCGACGTGAAACTGACCAGCGCCAACGCGCTTGAATTGTTTCGCGAGTTCGATATCGTCGCCGACGGCACCGACAATTTTCCCACCCGCTACCTCGTCAACGACGCCTGCGTGCTCACCGGCAAGCCCAATGTTTACGGCTCTATTTTTCGCTTCGAAGGCCAGGCGAGCGTGTTCGCGACCGAAGAGGGACCTTGCTATCGCTGTCTGTACCCCGAGCCGCCACCGCCGGGCCTGGTGCCGTCGTGTGCCGAAGGCGGAGTGCTCGGGATTCTGCCCGGATTAATCGGCGTGATTCAGGCGACCGAGACCATCAAGCTGATTCTCGGGCAAGGCGATTCGCTCGCCGGACGATTGCTGCTGGTCGATGCGCTCTGCATGAAGTTCCGCGAACTGAAGCTGCGCAAGAATCCCGATTGCCCCGTCTGCGGCACGCATCGGACGATTACTAAGTTGATCGACTACGACCAGTTCTGCGGCATCCGCGGTCAGGAAGAACCCGTGTTCGGAGGCTTGTCGGTGATGTCGGTAGAAGAATTGAAAAAGAAGATCGACGCCAAGGCAGACATTTTTATTCTCGACGTGCGCGAGCCGCACGAATACCAGATCTGTCACTTGAACGGCTATCTCATCCCACTCGGCGATCTGCCGAAGCGCATAAGTGAACTCGACTCGAGCCGCGAGATCGTGGCCCATTGCAAGATGGGCGGGCGCAGCGCCAAGGCCGTCGCGTTTCTGAAGCAGGCGGGCTTCACCAAGGTGTATAACCTGACCGGCGGGATTAATGCTTGGGCGGAACGAATTGATACTAAGATGCCTAAGTACTGAGGACAGTGGTTAGTGGCGGGTTTTTCAGACGGAGCGCGAAAGAGCTTAGTTGGTATTTCTCCGCCGACGTCGTTGTCTGTGCCTTCCCTTGACAAACTCTTTTCCCAGTCCGACAATGGCGCGAGCCCATTAAAACAACTTTCTTCCTCTTGTTCAGGCTCGAATCCTGGGCTCTTTCGATCCGTTCAAAGTCTGATGCATATTCGCCGAAGGCCCGGAACAAACGCTAGCCGTCGGTGATCCACGAAAGGACGTAACACTATGAGGCTGTTAAGTACAGTACTTCTCGCGCTTCTTCTGGGTCTTTCGCAGTCACTAGCTTTTGGCCAAGATGCGTCTCCCGCGCCAGTGGCGTCACCCGCGCCAACTGAGCCGCCTGCGCCCGCGGCAACTCCCGCACCCGCGACGCCTCCTGCGGCAGCGGTGTCTCCTACGCCAGCTGCGCCTCCAACCAAGCTGGTGCTGAAGGAAGGCACCGACGTTAGGCTGAAATTCGCCGACGACATAAGTTCGAAAACTGCAGCGGAAGGGGACCCGGTCAACTTAGTCCTTGATGAAGACCTGAAAGTCGGCGATGTAGTAGTCGCCAAAGCTGGGGCAAAAGCGATAGGAGCGGTTACAAACGCCAAGAAGGCCGGGATGATGGGAAAGGCCGGCGAGCTGAACATGCGTCTGGAACACTTGACGACCGGCGACCAACGAATCCGGCTGCGCGGCAGCAAAGGCAAAGAAGGGGAAGGCAAAGAGGGAGCAACGGTTGCCTTGACGGTACTGTTCGGGCCGATTGGGCTCATCAAGCACGGAAAGAACGTTGAGATCAAGGCTGGAACTCCGCTGGCGGCCTTTGTAGACCAGGACACGGCACTTGATCCGGCGAAGTAACGACGTCGCCGACGGTTAGTCCGACAAGCGCAGGGGAGCACCGGAGTGCTCCCTGTCTGTCCTTCTCCTTCCAGAGGTTAGTAAGTTACTTGCCCGAGCCGCCGCTCATTTCGGCTTTATCGGTAGAGCCGATGGCCAGAGCGAACTTCTTACCGGAGAAGCGTATCTCGGAAACGGCTGCCTTGCCGTTGGCGTGGTTGACCTCGGCGGAATCGTAGTCGGCGGCTTGGTCGAGGGCGACGACTTTCGCCGTTGCCTTCGCGACTTCCTTGCGGCCGCGTATGAAGCTTACTTCGACGTTCGATCCCGTACCTTCCCAGCGCACTTGATACTCGCCGGGAGCGAGCTGCTGACCGTTGACTTCAACCGCCTCACGTACCAGCAGCGTGCCCTTGTTACTTGCGAACGCACTCGATGCGAGCAACACGGCCAGCCCGAACACAACAGTCTTTGCCAGATTGTTCAGATTCAGTTTCATATGCTCCTTAGCTTTCTGCCCGGTTTCTGGCCGGGACGTCAGGGGCGGCTGGTGATAGTGATAGCGACAGTTCGAGGACGCTCGACTCGGGGCTTGCCTTTTTCCTGCAAACTCCTACAATGCGCATGTCAGGGTGATGCAAAAAGACGCGGGCGTCACACTCGTGCTTTTTACCCGGACCCGGCGCATCCAGGGCCGCCAAACCATGCGTGCGCCAGTCCCGTCACCCTGCAAACTCTCTTAAGTGGATCGAAGGTTTCGTCCACCCCACGTTGGTTCGCTACAGGATACGAATCTCGGTTTGAGTAAGTTCCCAGTTTCTTTTTTCTTTGCGAACCATTGTTCTTGCAGACATGTCCATTAGACGCGCTGCACCTGGCCGCGTTAGCAGCACATAGTACGTGGGGCTGGAGTAACAGTGTGGGAGTGTTTTGTCTGGATTCAGACTGCAGTCCGGCGAACAGCAGGTCCTTCGCTTCGCTCAGGATGACAACTCTATGATGACAACTCTATAGTGAGCTGCTAACTAATCTTCAGCACAATCTTGCCGTAGTTTTTGCCTTCCTGCATCAGCGTGTAGGCCTCACGCGCCTGCTCCAGTGAAAAAACTTTGCCGATCACGGGCTGGAGTTTGCCCGCTGCCAGCCATTCTGAAAGCTGCTTCCATGCGGATTCCATGAGCGGACGATTCGCGCTGAGATACGACAGCCACAGTCCGTGGACGCTAGCGCCTTTCGCGTAGAGAATCCGGGTGTCGAGTTGCGGAGTTTCACCGGTGGCGGCGCCGTAGACGATGACGCGTCCAAAGTCGCGTACGCATTTGACGCTTTTTGTGACGTGTTCGCCACCGAGCATTTCGAAAACCGCGTCGACGCCTTCGCCGCGCGTCAGATCCTTGATCGCTTCGGCATAATCGCGCTGCTTGTAGTTGATGCCGTGTTGCAGCCCGAGTTCGCGCACTCGCGCCAGCTTGTCTTCGGAAGAAGAAGTTCCATACATTTCGATGCCGAGAATCTTTCCGATTTGCACGGCGGCGGTGCCGACGCCGCCAGCGACGGCGTGAATCAGGACGCGGGCACCGGCTGGCTTGTCGTTCGACTGGTCGTTGGGCTTAGCGACCAAACCGGCCTTCCAGTATGCGAAGTAGGCAGTGAAGAAATTTACGGGGAAAGCTGCGCCTTGTTCGGCGGTCCAATTTTCCGGGACTGGCCAGACGAGGTTGCGATGCGCCACAGTTTTTTCGGCGAAAGCCGCCCACTGCGTGTAGCCCATCACGCGGCGTCCGCTGGGGTCGTTGCCGGTAAATTCGCGCCCAGCAAATTCGCGGCCGGCCGTGAGCGGAGGCTTGGGAGTGCCAGCGTATCCACCGCGGGCGGTAAGCAGATCGGCAAAGTTCAAGCCGCCCGCTTCCACTTTCACCAGCAGTTGCTCGGGCGCGGGATGCGCGTCGGGGACCTGCTGCAATTCGAGAACCTCGGGGCCTCCGAAACGAGTGATGACAAGCGCTTTCATGGGGAGAGTTTAGCAGGCCTGTGGAGCGACGGGCGTCTCGCGAGCCTGCCCTGAGCGAAGTCGAGGCGTCCGGCGAGGTGGTGGACGCCCGGTTCTCCACTGCTTGAATAGTTCGCAGAGTCGGACTTCCGCATCTATAATGATGACCGAGTTTCCGACCCCCGCGGCCTGGGATATTCTCTGGCGGCGGAGGCGAGGGTTGCGCCGGTTTGACGGGCGCGATCCGAGGGTGCGGATGGAAACGTCCGCGCCTCCCGTGTTGGAAAGGAAACGCTCGCCGGGTGACTCCTGCCTGCTTCTTTCCTTCCTGAAAAATTTGCCAAATGCCGCTTGCCGACAATTTCGGGCGCCCGATTCACGACCTGCGGATCTCGATCACGGACCGCTGCAACTACCGGTGCGTGTATTGCCGGACGGGGACCAACGGCGCGGCTTATGCGGAGCTTCCGTTTGAAGATTATCTGCGGATGGCGCGAATACTGGTTGGGCTCGGCATCACGAAGATTCGCTTGACCGGTGGCGAGCCGCTGCTGCGCAAGGGCATTGTGGAATTCGTCCGGGACCTCGCAAAGCTGCGGACTGCGGCGGGTCAAAAGCCTGAAATTGCATTGACCACCAACGGGCATCTGCTGGCTGAGATTGCACAGCCGCTTAAAGATGCGGGACTCGACCGCGTGACAGTCAGCATGGATGCGGTCGATCCGGAGCGATTTGCGCGCATCACGCGCGTGCCGAATGGATACGAAAGCGTGCTGGCGGGAGTGCGGGCATCGCGGCAGGCAGGGCTCGATCCGGTGAAAATCAATTGCGTGCTGCTGCGCGGATTCAATGAAGATCAGATTATTCCGTTTGGAATGTTCGCCCGCGAAGAGCGGGTGGTGGTGCGCTTCATCGAATTCATGCCGCTCGAAGAGGACCGCGTTTGGACTCCGGAAATTGTGGTCAGGCTCGATGAGATCGTCCGTCGCATGTCGGAGTATTTGCCGCTGGCGGAGATTGCGCACGAGCGCAGCGAAACGGCGCGGCGCTATCGCTTCTCCGATGGCGTAGGCGAGATTGGAATCATCGCGCCGGTGTCGCATCCGTTCTGCGGACACTGCAGCCGGATTCGCATCACTTCGGACGGCAAGCTGCGCACGTGTCTATTCTCGGTGTGGGATCACGACCTGCATGAACTGATGCGGCGCGGTGCGACCGACGAGAAGCTCACGGAGTTCATTGTGAAAGTGGTGGAGAAAAAAGAAGAACGCCACCACATCGGGGAACCGGGATTTGTGCCGGCGTCGCGGACGATGGTGCATATCGGCGGGTAGGGCAAGTCGTTAGTCGTTAGTCGTTCGGAAAGGTGCTTCACCACCGAGACCAGAGCGCGCCGAGAATTGCGCGTCAGTAGAACGAATCGTACTTCGTGACCGTCCAGCCAGAACCCTTTTGTTCTTCGGTCACGGAAAAAAGATCCTTGTAAGTTGAGTCCTGACTCGGATCGCTGTAGCGCTGGCCTTTGTAGTGCAGAATCACAAGCGGTGGCGCATCTTCCCATTCCACCAGGCTCCAGGAAATCAGCGGGTGCTGGGCTTCGGAGGTGCAGAGGAAGTTGGCGCGCTTCTTGCGATAGTCCCTTTCCCACTGAGCGAGCAGTGTGCGGCAATTGCCGTCGCGCATCTCCGAGATGAAGTGATTGGCGGTACGTTCGATCGTGCGATCGCGAAACGGATTCATGGTGATGCTGATCGGCATCTGGGTCAAAGGGTCGCGCTCTACCGAGCGTGACAGAACCGGCCCCTGGTTATTGAGCCAGTTCAGGTAGCCGAGAAAACCGCCCACAAGCAGGACAGCGAAGCCTACCGCGATGACGACATGGGTGCGCGAAGACTGCATCTAGAGAAGTTTGCGTGATGGGCGCGATGGCGGCAAGGTTACTTCAGATACTTTCGTAACTGGAGCTTCGGCCGAGGGTGGCGTCCCCGCGAGGGCTTGCCCGCTGCGAACTTGCGCCTGGCCGCGCGCCGCACTGGTTTGTGTTTTCCAAAGTGGCGGCGTATAGTTACGGATGAATACTGTTGTGTCGTAGTGTCAGGATTGTCGAAGCACACCAGTGGGCGAAAGCCCACTTTTTAGTTTGGGCCGATGGGCTGGGAGTTTTGCTGGAATCACCGGCGCGGCCATTCTGACGCAAATTGCTGAAAACATGGCTTTAGATCTGGATAAGGTCCGGCAGATTGCCGAGCGGGTAGCAGGCTCGAGCGGGCTGGAAGTGGTCGAGGTGGAAGTATGCGGCGCGGGTAGGCACCGCATGCTGCGCGTGTTTATTGACCGACTGGGAGCGGCGCCGGCAGTGGGTCGTCCGGACGGCGTGACGCACGAGGATTGCTCGAAGTTCAGTCGCGAGTTTGGGACGATTGTCGATGTTGAGGATGCTTTGCCGGGCGGATCGTATGTGCTGGAGGTTTCGTCTCCGGGACTGGATCGCAAGCTGACGAAGGCGGCGGATTTTGAGCGCTTTCGCGGACAACGCGTGAAGCTGACGACGCGAGAGCCAGTAAATAACGACCGGCATTTTGAAGGAAAGCTGGAAAGCTTCGAAAACGGGAAGCTGCTGCTGGATCTGAGCGCGGCGCGTAAGAAGAAGATGCGACCGAAAGAGGGCGCGGCGGCGCAGGTCGAGATCGAGTTGAGAAACGTAGAGAAGGCGAATTTGGTGCCGGAAATTTAGGAGCAAGGCGTCGGGTCTCAGGTGTCAGGTTTCAGGATTTGGTTTCCTGAGACCTGAGACCTGACACCTGAGACCTGGAATTTTTATGGCTAGTGAGCTTTACAACATCATCGAAGGGGTCAGCCGGGAAAAGGGCATTGATCCGCAGATTGTAGTTAGCGCTGTCGAGGACGCCATTGTGGTGGCGACGCGCAAGTACTACAAGACGCAGGAAAACCTGCGTGCGGTGCTCGACAAAGACAGCGGCAAGATCAATGCCTATGCGGTGAAGTCGATCGTAGAGACTCCGGAGCAAGTGGAAGATCCGAATCTGCAGGTCACGGTGGAGCAGGCGCGGAAGCTGGATCCGAGCGCGGAAGCTGGCGGAGAGCTGTTGATCCCGAAAGTGACGGAAGGAATTCTGGGGCGGATCGCGGCGCAACTGGCGAAGCAAGTCATCTTTCAGAAAGTACGCGAAGCGGAACGCGACACGGTTTACAACGAGTACATCGGTCATGTGAACGAGATCGTGAATGCGACCGTGAAGCGGCTCGAGGGTCCAGACGTTATTCTCGATATCGGCAAGGCCGAAGCGCGCATGGGACGCAAGGAACAGTCGCGGCTGGAATCGTTCGCGGTGGGCGAGCGGATTCGGGTCGTAATTGTACGAGTGGAAAGAGCAACGAAGGGGCCGGGCGTGATCGCTTCGCGCTCTGCTCCGGAATTGGTCCAGCATCTGTTCCAGACGGAGGTACCGGAAATTTATGACGGCACGGTGGTGATCCGGGCGATTGCGCGCGAAGCAGGCGAGCGCACCAAGATCGCGGTGTTGTCGAAAGACAAGGACGTGGACGCCGTCGGAGCCTGCGTGGGCATGAAGGGCATGCGCGTGCAGTCGATCATTCGCGAGTTGCGCGGAGAAAAGATCGACATCATCGAGTATCACGAGGATCCGGTTACGTTCGCGGAGAAAGCGCTGCAGCCGGCGAAAGTGAGCCGGGTGACGATCGTGGATGCGGCGGACAAGCATCTGGAAGTGGTGGTGGACGACACCCAGCTATCGCTCGCGATCGGGAAAAAAGGGCAGAACGTGCGGCTGGCGGCGAAGCTGCTGGGCTGGAAGATCGACATCAAGAGCGAGGAAGAAAAGCGCCAGGAAGTGGAACAGCAGATGTCGGCGCTGGTCACGCAGACCGTAACTCCGCTGGAGATTGTTACGGGGTTGGGCGAGGGACTGGTCGAGAAACTGAAGGCGGCGGGCGTGAACACGGTGGAATCGCTGGCCGACATGACGCCGGAGCAATTGGAAGCGATTGAAGGCATTGGTCCGAAAACGGTGGAAAAAATCAGTATTGCGGTCAATAATTATTTCGCCAGCCTGGATGGCGGCGAGGCAGTAGCCGACGCGGAAGCGGAAAGCACCGGAGAAGCCGCCACCGAAGCGGCAGTCGGCGAAGCGGGAATCAGCGAGGAATCGCTGGCAGAAGGCTCGGTAGAGGCGGATGCGTTGGCCGCGGGAGCGGAGCCCACCGAGACGGCGCCTGCGGAAGGAAGCACCGAGCTTGCAACTGAAGAAGCTGCTGCTGAAGAGTCCGCCACTGAAGAAACCGCGACCGCGGAAGTCGCGACTGAAGAAGCCCCGGAAGACAAGCAGAGCTGAAAGCTGGGATGGTGGCGAGTTCGGAGGTATCTCCGGACCGAAGGCGCGGGCCTCGTCAGCCAGAAGCAAGACTGCACAGGGATTTTGAGAGGTCAGATATGCGAGCTTAGATACGCGAGATTAGACAGGCGAGATTGGCAAGCAGAGGAAACGAGAGCGGATGAGTAAGATTCGAATCAATGATCTGGCCCGTGAACTGGAAGTCAAGAGCAAGGAAATTCTTGACGTGCTGACCACGGTTGGCGTGACGGAGAAGAAGACGCACTCCAGTTCTCTGGAAGAGTACGAAGCGGAATTGGTGCGGAAACATCTGCGCCGCAAGTCCGAGGCGGCGCCAAGTTCGGCGAAGACTTCGCGTACCGCTCGCGGCGAAGAAGAGATCAAGACCAAGATTGACCTGTCGAATATTTCGCGGCCTGGCGATGTACTGCGCGCCATCCAGCAAAAGGGCGCAGCCGAGCATCCCGTGGCGCGTCCGGTAGTCAAGTCGCCAGCGGCGACGCCAGCGGTAGAAGCGAAGAAGGAAGCCCCGGCAGCGTCAGTTGCGCCAGCCAGGGCAACGCCGCCCAAGCCTGTGATCGAAGGGACTGCTCCTGCGACTGCGCCGCCGGCAGCGAGACTGGTGACGCCTGCTTCGGTAGCTGCTGGATATCGGCCGCCGACGGTGGTCGTGATTCCGCCGAAAGTTTCAGCCACACCACCCTCCGCGGTCTCATCCGCCACGAGTACGGCACCACCGCCTGGTATCGCTGTTCCGCCACGAACCACGACTACGACTCCCGCTGCGGCCGGGAGTGCCCCGCCACCGGCGCAGCCTCCGGCTGGCGTTGCGCAGATGCAAGGAGCTGTGTCCGCGAAGTCCGTGACTCCGAGTGCACCACCACCGCGGATGATCATGCCGCAGAGC
>CAVZDM010000101.1:0-17581 GCA_963773955.1 uncultured Acidobacteriaceae bacterium
AGTGATCCTCGAGCTGCCAAAGCATCGCGTCATCCCAGGGATAATCGGGGTAGGGAGACGGAAGCGACGCCCCAGCGAGCTGGCTTCGCAGATGCGGATAAAAACGCAGACACCGTTGAGGAGGTCCGGACCTCACGGTTGGGCCAGTTCGGAAGCAATGAGATCACCACACAGATCACGAGCCCGAGCGCAAACAGGCCGAAGGGTGCGTGGTGAATCGGTGAGGAAGCTCTCGTTTCAGAGCAGGTCGCAGCGAGCGATCTCGCCGACAACCGCACAGACAAAGAAGGTCGTATAGAGCGAAAGCCTCACCGGCAGCAGATTGTCAAAAAGCGGAACGTGGGAGAGAAGGTCGAACGGTAGCAGGATCGGAGACTCGACTGCGCATCGGCAGAAGTTGGACCGAGCGTCAAAACATACGAGACGAACACGACACGGCCGCAAGCAAGATCCAGCGATCTCGTCTTCGCATCACAACGCACACCACGACCAAGAGCACGAGGGGAATGCCGAGGTAGCTTCCCATTCTCCAGTGGACCAAGCGCGAATCGGTCGCCGAGCGTTGAGCCGGGCGCGATCAACTGAGACGCCGTCGGCACGACGATACCGATGGGGCACGTGGTGGACCTGGATTCGCGCCTTACCACGACTTTCGTGCTGTGGCTGCTGTACGGCGGCTACCTGATGCTGCGCGCCAGCGCGGACGACACGCCGCAGACGGCGAGGTTTGGCGCGGTGGTCGCGATCGTGGCTGCGATCGACGTGCCGGTGATAATCGCGTCGGTGCGGCTGTGGCGCACGATCCATCCGGCCGTTCTGGTGACCAAGCAGGGCGGGCATGGACTGGAAGACCCGCGGATGGTTGCCACGCTGATGGTGTCGCTCGCCGCGTTCACGGCGCTGTATGGATGGCTGCTGATGCTGCGGTTTGCGCAATTGCGGGCGCGGACGCGGCTCGGCGCGCTGGCCCGCGAGATTGCACTCGCGTATGCCGCGGCGGGGGACGCCTGATGGAGCACCTCGGCTATTTGTTCGCCGCCTATGCGATAATCTTCGCGGCGATTTTCCTGTACGTCGTATTCCTGTGGCGGCGCCAGGCCGCCCTCGATGCGTCTTGGCCCTGATTTTTGATCCCGCCGGCGAAAGGTATTGCATTTGATTTTGGGTGGCGCAGCGGTTTACCGCTGCGATCCAGGCGCTCAACTCCGACGGCTTTAGCCGCTGAGGGGGCGCATCCAGCGTCAATCCGATCCTTGCGGAACTATACGGATACTCCTCAGCAACTGCTACCAGGCCGCTCTTCACGGGATTCCGATGTATGTATTGACGGAACGCTGAGTATTCCTCCCAGTCTCGGACCCGCCGATCATAGAAACTCTTCTCCCAAATCTCGCCCTTAAAGCCGAGTTCCCGCTTCGCCCGAAAGAAAAACCCCCTTTTATGAGTTGCAGCGTCCGCTCCAGCGTTGAAAGGGGAGTGATCAGGAGATGAAAATGATCGGGCAGCAATGCGAATTCATGCAGCAGATATTTCTCTTGCGATCGGTAGCTGAGCAGAACATTCAGGAAGAGTCCGGCCATCCTGTCCGATTGGAGCAGTTGTTGCTTCTGAAATGTGCTCGCCGTGATGAAATAAGTGCCGGACCCAGTGTTGCCTCTGCGTGGAGCTGCCATCTGCCGGACCTCAGCGGCTAAAGCCTTCTCTTAATTTACGACAGTATCGCAGCGGTAAACCGCTGCGCCACCCAGAAGCGGCACGGTCACGGATGACCGTCCCGTTTCGGGAGAAGTGGGATGGGCCACATTCACGCGGCAAGAATAATGCGGGTTAGTAAACTCGGGGACAGACGGGATGTTCCCTCATGAAATTGGCAGGAAGCGTCCCGTCTGTCCCAGGATTTCCACTATCCAACCCAAACGCGATTGAAATCTCATGGCTCCAGCAGTTTTGTAATAATTACAGTGTAATAAGTATCCGTCTGTGTCCCTTTAACCACAACCGACACCGAGCATTATCAATAACCTGCAAACCCACTTCCTCGTCCCAAAGTTTGTGTGTAGTTTATACATACATACAGCAATATACGTACAAGAACATAAGTACAAAATGTTACGTGGAACATTGTACGTACAATCTTGGCAATGGGGGGACGGCGAAACATGCTCTCAAAGGAAACGGGGCCGGTGGAGGTGACCGGCCCCGACGAGTGGCTACCTTACGTCGTAATG
This sequence comes from uncultured Acidobacteriaceae bacterium, assembly GCA_963773955.1. Lineage (GTDB taxonomy): Bacteria > Acidobacteriota > Terriglobia > Terriglobales > Acidobacteriaceae > Acidiflorens. The sequence goes on from CAVZDM010000101.1 coordinate 2,229, forward strand.
TCTCTAGGCGGTGATAAGCGATGCCAAGGCATCGCGGTTGTTGATTACCAGAGTAGAGCCGGTTTGCTGGATGAGACGCTGCCTCTTGAAGCCCGCGAACAGGCGGCTCACCGTTTCTCGTGACGACCCGATCATCTGGCCAATCTCTTCGTGCGTCAGAGCCAGCTTCATCTGGCTGGGATTTCTGGCGGTGGAGTTCTGGTCGAGCCATCCCACCAGCAGGCGAGCCAGTTTTTCGCTGGCTGAGTCGGAAAGGATCAGGTCACGGATTTCGCGGCAAGTGGAGGCGTAATCCTGGCTGATGTGTTGCGTCACCCACAGGGCAAACTCGCCGTGAAGACGCATGAGGCGCAGCAAATCGGTGTGTCGCAGGAAGCTGATCTCGGATGGTTCCTGGGTCTCAGCCGTCGCTTCATAGTTGCGTCCGGAAACTACCGAGGCAACTCCCAAAAGGCAACCGGCATCGGCAATTCGCAGAATCAGCGTCCTGCCGTCGCTGCTGCAAATGGAAAGCTTTACCCGGCCTCGACGCACGATGAACACTCCCCGCGGAGCCTGCCCTTCGGCGAACAAAACAGCTCCGGTGGGGTAGGTGGTGGTGAGTGCCTCTTGCTCCAAGGCATCGGCAACGACAGGGGGAAAATCGCAAAAGGTTTTGTCTGCTGGCGCAAGTTTCTGGACATTATTTACGACTATGTGTAGCCATCTTTAATTGCCTCCGCTCACAGGTAGTTTGGCAAGCGCCTCGCCACTCTTCGCAGGCGGGGGAAGACTCCTGTGAAAGTCTTCTAAGTGATACAAAACTAAATGAGTTGAGTTGATGTGGTGAGATGCGGTTGAGGCCGCTGCCCACCGGAGTTGTGGCTGGAAGTGGGTGGTTTCACACAGCGATGTGTGATCTCCATCACCGGTTGTTTGGTTACATGACCATGGAGAGTGGTCGGACGTTCCGCTGGTGTAGCCCTGGATCAGCAAGTTTCACCCCAACGTTGTGTGGATGGTATTCAGCAGAGCAGTTCGGCTAAATGGCTTTTCGAGCAGAGTGATGCCGCGCTTCAACACTTCGCGTTCCGCGATCAGTTCCCCGGTGTATCCGGACATGAATACGACTTTCAGGTTCGGGTGAGAAGCGTTCAGGCGCTCCACCAGTTCAGGACCGCTCATGCGCCGCATGACTACGTCGGTCAACAGCAGATCAATTGGACCCGGATGAGATTCCACCCATTCGAGGGCGGATTTCCCGTCATCGGCCTCGACCACGTTATAGCCGTGTTCCTGCAGAGCTTTTCGAGTCAGGCCGCGCATGATGTCGTCGTCTTCGACGAGCAGGATCGTCGTCCCTTGGCGTTGCGGAGCGATGGTGTCCACTTCAGCGGCGGATCCGATGCCGATTTTGTGATCGGCGCTGGGGAGATATATCTTGAAGGTCGTTCCATGTCCCGGCTCACTGTAGACCATGATGTGTCCGGCGCTCTGTTTGACAATGCCGTATACCGTGGCCAGGCCCAAGCCAGTTCCTTTGCCTACTTCTTTGGTGGTGAAGAAGGGCTCAAAGATGCGCGACACGGTAGCTTCGTCCATGCCGCTGCCGGTATCGCTGACCGCGAGCACAACATATTTTCCCGCGGACATGTTTTGGTACTGCTCGGCGAAGCTCTCGTCAAATCGTTCGGCGCGAGTTTCCAGAATAAACTTGCCGCCTCGCGGCATAGCGTCGCGGGCGTTCACGGCGAGATTTACCACGATCTGGTCGAGTTGGCCGGGGTCTGCCTCGATCACTGCCGAGGGTGATTTGGACACAACGAGAATTTCGACATCGTCCCCCATGAGCGGCCGTAGCAGCTTGGTGACGTCCTTCAAGCGCTCGTTCAGATCGAGAACGCGGGGTTGAATTACAGAACTTCGGCTGAAAGCCAGGAGTTGGCGAGTCAACGATGAGCCGCGTTCGATTGACTTCTTGATGTTATCGACGTATTGCGATGATTCCGCGGCGGGATCAACGCGGTCGCGGAGGAATTCGGCACAGGCATTGATGATCCCCAGGATGTTGTTAAAGTCGTGCGCTACTCCTCCCGCCAGCCGGCCGATCGCTTCCATTTTCTGCGATTGGTGAAGCTGGTCCTCGGCCCGTTTCTGGGCCGTGATGTCGCGCGCAATCGCTGAAGCTCCTACAACATCGCCTTTCGCATCGCGCAAGGGAGACACGGAAATGGAAACGTCCAGGCGTCGTCCGTCCTTGGTTACGCGCACTGATTCATGATGCTCGACGCTTTCACCGCGCGCAATTTTCTGCAGGATCCCGGGGATCTCGTCGGGATGATCACTGGGAGCCAGAAGGGATATGTTTTTCCCGACGACCTCCTCGGGCGTGTAGCCGTAGATGCGCTCGGCGCCCTTGTTCCAACTGGTAATGGTGCCGTCCAGGCCTTTGCTGATGATCGCGTCTTCGGAGGAATCGATAATCGAGGCCAGTCTCGAGCGATATTCCCCCAGTTGCTCGACCGTTTTCTGGTACAGCTCTTCATGCGCTCGGCGCAGCTCTTCTTCAATTTTCTTGCGATCGCTGATGTCGCGGACCGCGCTTAAGACGAACATTCCGTTCTCGGTGGAGACCGGACTGAGACTGATCTCCACCGGGAATTCCGAGCCATTGCGCCGTCTTCCGTAGAGATCGAGCCCCGCTCCCATTCGTCGCGTCTTGGGCGTTTGTGCGAAGTTCTCGCGATGATGGTGGTGCTCGCGGCGATAGTTCTCTGGGACGAGCATTTCGATCTTCTGGCCAATCAGTTCGTCGCGCTCATAGCCAAATAGCTCTTGTGCCAGGGAGTTGACCTGAACAATCGTTCCACCGCGATCGACGGCGACGATGGCATCGGGAAGAGTTTCCAGGAGATCGCTGGAAAGGAGAACATCGGCTGCGGCTTTGGCTGAAAGCGAGGGAGAGCGGTCATCATGATCCAGGGAAGGTCGCAACCTGCAACTCCGCAATTCAAGGTGTCGGTGCTTAAATCTATGCCGGGAGCGGCTCGCCTGTAAAGGAGGGGAGTGTAAGCGCTTGAATTGAAATGAAATATGAGTGCGCCTTCAAGTGTGCGTGATCGCCATCACCAGAAGTTGTGACGTTGGTCATCGTAGCGCCAGCGGCCGTTTTTGCAACTCAATCGGAGGAATCCTGAGGCGCACCGCAGAATGTTCTGCGTCCATTCCGGAGCCGACTCGGAGCGTCCTGCGACGTCATACCAGGCGACGGTGCAGTCGCGCAACCGGCTGGTGGCGCCTAGGTGAGCCGCGTCAATTCGGCTCAAATAATGTTTCCTCGATCAGTTCGCAAAGAATGTGTCCCGTCAAGATGTGCGCTTCCTGAATACGAGGCGTCTGATCGCTGGGAATGCGGATGCAGTGATCGACCGCGCTGTGCAACTTCCCGCCGGTTTTTCCGGTCAGACCCACCGTAACCAGTTTCCGCTCGCGGGCCGAGGCCACGGCGCGCAGCACGTTGGCGGAATTTCCGCTGGTGCTGAGGGCGAAGGCGACGTCCCCGGGACTGCCGATCCCCTGGACCTGGCGCGCGAACACTTCGTCAAAGGAATAATCGTTGCCGATCGCGGTCAGGACGGATGTATTGGTGGTCAACGCCCAGCCCGAGAGGCTTTTGCGTTCTTTCAAGAAGCGTCCGCTCAGCTCCGCAGCCAGGTGCTGTGCGTCGGCGGCGCTTCCGCCGTTGCCGAAGAACAGGATCTTGTTTCCCGAGCGCAGGCTCTTCGTCATCGCGTCCGCCACTTTGACCACTGCGCTCAGGTAAGCAACCGACTCCAGCAGACTCTGCATCACCGATGCGCAGTCGCGAATTCTGGCGACCGCCAGCGACTGCGCCGTATCCGCGTTCATAGAAATCTCCGGTCCAGCGCTGAGGTTCACGAGGTCGCGCTGGTTTGAGTCTGGTTATTTAATTGGTCCTGCGATCGGTCCTGCAATGGCTCCCGCGATGGTTCGCCGGGGCCATATTCAAAATTGATCCTTTCCTGCTCGACCACCAGCGGCCGCTTCTGCACCAGGGTATGGATGGTGCCGATATATTCTCCGATGATGCCCATAAAAAGCATTTGCACGGACATGAAGAAGAAAACGCCGATGACCAGTGGCGCGATGCCCACCGAAAAGTTGTTCCAAAAGATCAGTTTGTAAACGAAGTATGCCAGCGACACCAGAATCGAAATCAGCGCGCCCACAAAACCGGAAAAAGTCACTAACCGCAGCGGTACCTTTGACAGGTTGGTGATGGCCAGCATCGCCAGATCGTAAAGCGTATAGAAATTGTTCTTGGTGATTCCACGCTTGCGCGCGGGCTGATGGTAGGGCATATCGAAATGGCGAAACCCAGCCTCCGCGACCATGCCCCGGAAGTACGGATACGGATCGTCGAACTGTTTGATGACGTCCACCACCTGACGGTCGAACAGCCCAAACCCGGTGAAATTTTCGTAGGTTTCCACTCCTGAAAGACGGTTCACCAGCCGGTAGTATTTCTTCCGGATCCAGAACATCAGACCGCTTTCGTCGCTCGCCGCCTTCACCCCGATCACCACCGGGTACCCCTCCTCCCACTTACGGATCATGTCGACGATCATCTCGGGAGGATCCTGCAGGTCGGCCACAATTCCTATCACCGCATCGCCACTGGCCTGATAAAACGCGTGCATGGGCGAGCGCACCTGGCCGAAGTTGCGCGTATTCCTGATTACTTTTACGTTCCTGTCCTGTGCGGCTAGCGCTTTCAGTTCGTTAAGCGTGTTGTCGGTGGACGCATTGTCGATGAAGAGGTGTTCATACTTGTAGTTGCCCGCGGCGGCGATGGCCGCGCGCACCTGAAGATACAAGTCGCGCACGTTGCCCTCTTCGTTATAGCAGGGCGTCATTACGGTAAGGGTCTTAGGCATGTTTCGCAGCTTTCTCGTCGAACCTCAGCGATTCGACGTCGAGCTCTGCGTGCCGCTCATACCAGGCGTAGAGGTCCCTGATCGAATCCTCTAAATCCCAAAACTGATACTCGCCCATTTCCGCCAGCATGCGCGAGTTGTCCGCTGAGTACTCGGGCCCCGTGCCTTCGGTCATGACGGACATCTTTGGCTCGCGCCCCGAAACCTGGGTGGATACCTGGGCGATTACTCGCGCTAATTCTTTCAGGGCCACGGGGCGTCCGCTGCAGACGTTGTACGCCTTGTGACGGGCTTTGTTCTCGATGAACCACATCGTAAGTTTGACCAGGTCTTTGATGTACAGGTAGTCAAACACGATATCCTGCCGCAGCACAATGGGCAATCCTTTCAGCACCCGGCAACATGCGTTGGAAATGAAACGTACCGTGTAGTCTTCGTGGGCGCCAAAAACTCCGAACAAGCGCAGATTAACGATTCGGTCGGAGCGCTCGATGTACTTGGCGCAAATGTATTTGGAAAACCCGTAGGCGTCCTTGGGCACGCGCGTATCGAAATAGTCTTCCCGTACTCGCGCCGGCAGTTGAACGCGGTCGTACTCCGCGCCCGACCCGAAATGGATCATTTTGCCGACTCGTCCCCCATTGCCTTCGAGGTTGCGCGCAAGATTGAAAAACATGCGGCAATTGCGGTCGAGCAGGTCAGGAGGAGCAGCCAGCCGCCGATTCGACCGCGTAGTGGCGGCATGCACGATCACATCGAAACTGTGCGCGTCGAGGTATTCGCGCACCGCCTGCTCCTGCAGCAGATCCAGTTCGGCGGACGAGGGCGCCAGCACGTCATAGGTGGCGGCGAGTTGCTCCGCCAGATTTCGTCCGATGAAACCAGACCCGCCGGTGATGAGTATGCGCGTCGTCACTATGGTTATGCAGGCGTACGGAAGGAGAATTTTTTATGTCCCAGAAAGCTGTACACGACCATGAACGCGGTTAGAAGAGCGCCGGCGATGTAAGGCGCTTCCGCAAAAAACCGCGTATTGCGCCGGATGACCGCGACCAGTACCGGTAACGCAAGCACTCCAAACAGAATGCCGCCGCTGTACACTCCGACGCAACGGATCCATTCGCGCAGGTAGTTGCCCTTGGTTTTGAATACGAACCATTTGTAGCCGAAGAATGAGACGGAGATGTTCAGCAAACTCGAAATCACCGAGGCGACGATATAACTGTGCGGAATCATGGGGCTGAGAATCGCCGTGAAGAAGGCGAACGAGCCGTAACCGAACAAGGTATTCCAGGCGCCCACCAGCAGGTAACGCCCGAACTGTCCGGGAGGAATGTGGCTGGTGAGCTTCGTGCGGCCGGTGTTGGCAAAATCTGAGAGGCTCATCTCTTCAAAATTACAATTACAATTTACAACTTTGCCGCCGTTTTGTTGGACGCGAGCACCATGTCAACGACTTCGCGGACAGCGCCGTTGCCGCCGGTGAGCTTGGTGACCAGCTGGCAGGTCTTTCGGATCGAAGGGCGCGCATCCGCGGGACAGGCGCTGAGGCCGACGATGCTGAGCGCGGGCAAGTCGTTCACGTCGTCGCCAATAAAACAAATCTCCTGCAGGCGCAACCCGTGCTTTTCAGAGAACGCCTGCAGCGCGCCGGCTTTATCCTTGCAGTCCTTGTGAACGTCGCTGATGCCCAGTTTATTGGCCAGGCGGTCGACCAGCGGGCTGTTCTCGCCTGACACCAGCGCAATCACCAGTCCCGATTTTCGCGCCCGCGACAAGCCCATGATGTCGGCAAAGTGAAAGCGCTTCCATTCTTCGCCGTTCGGGCCCCACCATACCCCGCCGTCAGTGAGCACGCCATCGACATCCATGGCGATGGCCTTGATCTTCTTTAAAAGTTTCGGCGCGACCTTGGGCACTAAGTGGCTCCCACGCGCCGCAGCTTTTTGATGATCGGCTGCTCGCGCTCCAGCACCCGCTTCACGCCGTCGCCCATCGATTTCTCGATCAAGCGGATGTCTCGAACCAGGCGTGTGATGCCATTCGGTTCGAGCGAGGCAGCGTGGTCCGAACCCCACATGGAGCGGTCGAGAGTGATGTGCCGCTCGATGATGCAGGCGCCCAGCACCGCGGCCGCAATGCTCGAGGGCAGCCCCGTTTCGTGGCCGGAGTAACCGACCGGCACGCCATAGCGACTTTTGAGCACATCGATCACGTGCAGGTTCAATTCTTCGTAGTAAGCGGGATACGTACTGCAAGCATGCAGAAGGACGAGATCTTTCTTGCCCAGAACTTCCACCGCGCGGTCGATTTCCTTGAGCGTACTCATGCCGGTCGACAGGATGATCGGCTTGCCAACCGCTCGCGTATGGCGCAGCAGTTTGTCATCGGTGAGGGATGCGGAAGCGACCTTAAAGCACGGCACCTTAAACTGGGCGATGAAATCGACCGACGCCTCATCCCAGCAAGACGCGAACCAGTCAATCTTGACCTCGCGGCAATAGCGGTCAATCTCCTCATACTCTTCCTGTTCGAATTCAAGGCCGCGCTTCAGATCGCCGTTGGTCGCGCCAAAAGGGCTTTCCCGGGGTTTCGCCAGCTCTTCCGCCGTGTAGACGACATCGATGGTTCGCTTCTGAAACTTGACCGCGTCACAACCGGAGCCCGAAGCCACGTTGATAAGCTTTTTCGCGAGATCGATATCTCCGTTGTGGTTGATCCCGATTTCAGCGATCACATAGCAAGGTTTCCCCGCTCCGATCACCTTGGACCCCAATCGAACCTCTGGAAGCTGGCCCGAGGAATGGTGGCTATTTTCGTGCGGCATCGGAAAGTACCCCTTTTGAAGCGATTTCGTTGATCGTTTCCAAAACGTAGTCTAACATCGGCTGCGTGAGTCCGGGATAGACGCCGATCCAGAAGGCCTGATTCATCACCCGGTCGCTGTTTCTAAGATCACCCACCACGCGAAACTTGGCCTCCGCATAGGCAGGTTGGCGGACCAGGTTGCCTCCGAACAGCTGGCGAGTAGCGATCTTTTTCGCATAGAGAAAATCAATCAGCGCGTTGCGAGAAAATGGAGCCGTCTCCCGCACCAGAAGGGGCAAACCAAACCAACTGGGGTCGGAGTTCGGGGTTGCCTCGGGCAGCACGAATTGCTCCTCCGCGTCTTTGAGTCCTGCTTTCAAATAAGCAAAATTGCGTTTTCGCGCTTCGATGAATCCTGGCAGTTTCTTCAACTGCGCGACTCCCACGGCCGCTTGCATGTCGGTGGCCTTCAGGTTATAGCCCACATGAGAATAGATATATTTGTGATCGTATCCGTGGGGCAGTTCGCCTTGTTGCCAGTCGAAGCGCTTCCCGCAGGTGTTCTCTTTACCCGGAGCGCACCAGCAATCACGCCCCCAGTCGCGAAACGATTCGACCAGCGTGCGCAGCAGCGGCTTATTGGTCAGGACGCAGCCGCCTTCGCCCATGGTGATGTGGTGTGCCGGATAGAAGCTGACGGTCGCGAGATCACCGAAGGTTCCCACATGCTGTCCGCGATAGGTCGAGCCGAGCGCGTCGCAACAGTCTTCGATGAGCCACAAACCGTGTTTTTTCGCGAACGCCGTCACCGCATCGAGATCAAACGGATTCCCGAGCGTGTGCGCGAAAATCACGGCGCGCGTGCGCTCGGATAGCGCGGTTTCGAGGAACCCGACATCCACATTGAAGGTGGGAATCTGAACATCCACGAACACCGGAACCAGTCCGTTCTGCAGGATCGGATTGACCGTAGTCGGAAATCCCGCGGCCAGCGTGATAACTTCGTCACCGGGTCTGAGCCGCCGATCGCCCAGTTTCGGCGACGTCAGGGCGGTGACCGCCAGCAGATTCGCCGACGACCCCGAGTTCACCAGCACCGCCCCGCGCACGCCGGCGACTTTGGCAAGCTCACGTTCGAACTGCTCGGCGAAGCGTCCGGTGGTCAGCCAGAAATCTAGCGAGGAATCGACCAGCAGTTCAAGTTCTTGTTCGTCGAAAACGCGCCCGGAAATGGGCACGGGCGACGAACCCGGCACGAACTCAGGGGAAGGGAAGGCCTCGCGGTAGTACTCCGCCACCAGGCGGCGGATCCGGTCGCGCAAAGCGGTAGTTCGCGACTCTGCTCGCGACTCTGCTCGCAACTCGTCTGCTCTGGACACTACTTCAGCGCCTCCCGGTACCATGCTATGGTCTTTTCCAGCCCTTCATCGAGCGTGAACCTGGGCTTCCAGTTCAGTTCCGTGCGCGCCCGCTCGGCGCTCAGGAATTGATGACGGATCTCATTCGAAGCCTGGTTCTGAATCTCGGGTTTCAGCTTCGATCCCATTTTTGCGAGAATTGCATTCACCAGCTCCAGCACGCTGATCTGCGCTTCATTCGAAAAGTTATAGGCCGCGCCGCGCAACTTCGAACTTTGCAGGAGCCGCTCCGCCAGCAGCATGTACGCCGCGGCGCCATCTTCCACGTAAAAATAGTCGCGCACGAATTTTCCGTCGGAGCGAATAACAGGCCGCTCGCCGCGAATCACGGAGCGGATCGTGCCCGGCACCACGCGATTCCAGTTGAGGTCTCCGCCGCCGTAAAAATTGCCGCAACGCGTGATCGCCAGCGGGACGCCAAAGGTGTGCGCGTAAGACTGCGCAATCAGGTCCGCGCACGACTTGCTTACGTCGTACGGATGCTTCCCCTGCAACGGCATATCTTCTTTATAGGGGAGCACCGCCTGATCGCCGTAAGCCTTGTCCGAAGAAGCGAGGATGACTGACTTCACCACGGGCGATCGCCGGCAAGCCTCCAGAAGGTTCCACGTTCCGCGTATGTTGCTCTCGAACGTTGAAAGCGGATTGCGATTGGCAATTCCGACGATCGTCTGTGCGGCGAGATGAAAGACAACTTCGATCTCGTACTCGCCCAGCACCCGCTCCAGCAGATATGGACTGCTCAGACCGCCGCGCACTATGTTCACGCGGTCAGCCAGCCCCTGGTGCACAAATTCGCTGGCCGGAACCCAGTCGCGCACCAACGCCGTCACGGACGCGCCCTGCTCCAGCAGGTGTTTCGTCAGCCATCCGCCCACCAGTCCCGTGGCGCCAGTGATAAAGACGCTACGGTCGCGCCAGAAGCCATTCGTCATTATTCCTGCCAAACCTTCCACGGGGCCTGGTTCGCGCTCCATAACTGGTTCAAGTACTCGTACTCGCGATAGGTATCCATCGCGTAGAAGAAACCGTCATGCTGATAGGCCATCAACTGCCCGTCGTTGACCAGACGCTCCAGCGGTTCCTTCTCGAAGATGCAATCGTCACCGCCCAAATAATCGAACACGCGGCGATCGAGAACGAAAAAACCGGCGCTGGCGCGGCCGCTGGTCTTTGCCTTTTCTTTAAACTTGGTCACGCGGCCAATCGAGTTTGCCTCGATCACTCCGAAGCGCGAACTCGGCGTGATGGTCGTGACCGTGGCCAGCTTCCCGTGGCTCTTGTGGAACTCCAATAGCTCCCGGATATTCACATCGCCCACGCCATCGCCATAGGTCAGCATGAAAACATCTTCGCCAATGTACTTCTCAATTCTCTTGACCCGTCCGCCAGTCATCGTGTTCTGTCCGGTATCGACGAGGGTGACCTGAAAATCCTGTTCGCGATGGACGTTTTTGTACTCAATCTTGGAATTCCGGCCGAGGCATACGGAGAAATCGTTGTTCATCGCCTCGTAGTTCAGGAAATAGTCCTTGATCATGTTGCCGCGGTAGCCGAGGCAGAACACAAAATCGGTAAAGCCATTGTGCGCGTACAACTTCATAATATGCCAAAGGATCGGACGGCCGCCGATTTCCACCATGGGCTTGGGCCGGTATTCGGTCTCCTCGCGCAAGCGTGTACCGAGCCCTCCGCACAGCATCACTACTTTCACGAGATTCTCCTGGCAGGCGCTAGTGCTGCTTCTAATTCTAATTCTAGTGTCAGTTTCCCGAATTTTATTCACTATTCATGCCGCAGGCAAGGCAGGACGCTCCGCCCGTACCAAGGCCAACACGGTGCGAACTTCTATTTTATTTCGTTATTTCTGCTGTGCGATCCATTTATCCGTGCGCGCTTCGAGCAGATCGAGCGGAAGGGTTCCGCCGTCAAGCATTTCGTCGTGGAATTTGCGGATGTCAAACTTAGGGCCCAATTCTTTCCGGGCGCGTTCGCGGAGTTCGCGGATCTTGAGCTGGCCGAGCTTGTAACTGAGCGCCTGCGCCGGCCAGGCGATGTAGCGGTCGGTCTCAGACTGGATGCTGGGCTCGTCAATCGCGCCCGACTTGCGGAAGAAATCCACGACTTGATCGCGGGTCCATCCTTTGGAGTGAATGCCGGTGTCGACCACCAGGCGCACGGCGCGGAAAAGCTCCGAAGACAGGCGGCCGTAGTCGGAAACTGGATCCTGATAGAAGCCGACTTCTTTGCCGAGTTCCTCCGCGTACAGCGCCCAGCCTTCGATGTACGCGTTGAAGCCAAGGCCGTGAAGCCGGAACTTCGGCAACCCCTGGAGTTGCTGCTGCACCGATAACTGCATGTGATGTCCGGGGATGCCCTCGTGGTAAGCGATCGCCTCGTTGTCAACCAGCGAGCGATGCGCGAAGTCGGAAGTTGCGACCACGACGCGGCCGGGGCGCTTGCCGTCGGGCGTGCCCGTGACGTAATGCGTCGCCGCGGCAGCCTGAAAGGCAGGTATGGCTTCGACGGTGACCGGCGACTTGGGAAGCAGAGTGAAAAGCTCTGGAAGTTTCGGCTCCATCTGAGCGATGTAGTGGCGGTAATCCTCGAGGATCTGATCCGCAGAAGTTGGAATGTATTTGGGATTCGTTTTGACTGACGCCCGGAAAGAGTCGAGGTCGGCGAAACCCGCTTTTTTGGCGATTACCGTCATCTCGCCCTGGATACGGTCAATCTCACGCAGCCCGAGTTGATGAATCTGGTCCGGCGTCATGTGGGTGGTGGTCCGGGCGTAGATGTCGTTTTCGTAGCGCTTCTGGCCGTCTGCAAGAGAAGTGATGGAGAGCGTTGTACGGCCTTCAGGTGCATATTCAGTACGCAGGAAGTTCGCGAAAGTCTTGTAGGCTGGGATGACGTCGGTATTGATGGCGTCAGTGATCTGCTGCGTCAAGCGTTTCTGGTCGTCGGCGGAGATGCTCGCAGGATATTTCTTAGTTGGGATCAGAAAAGGATCGGCATCAATGATCCCCTGGCACTGTACGGGGAGCTTCTCGATCAGGAATCGGACGGGCATGAGTTTGTCTTTCATGCCCGCGCGCAGCACTTCGGTTGTCTGGCTGAGGACGCGCGGGATCTGGTGAAGGCGCGCGATGTAATCCTCGTAGTGCTTGACTGAGTCGAAAGGCACGGAGAGCGGCAGATCGGCGAGGCTGGTATGGACGCCATTCTGCTGGTTGATGGGCATCTCATACTCTTTCAGATTGAAGTCGGCGATGCGCTGCTGAAGGACGCGAACCAGAAGGTCGTGAGAAAGCTGATCCTGGTCGGAGAAGCCCGCACTGGGGATGGCTTCAAGGCGGGCCAGGAAGTCCTGGTTGGTTTTGTGACGCTGGTTGATGGCTTCGAGTGAATACTCGGCGAGCTTGTCGTTGTAACGGTAGTCACCGTAAGAGGTGGCGCGCTCGGGAAAGTTTCGGAGATCCGACTCGTACTGCTCTTCGAAAAGAGCGTTTTGTGCGGCGAGGCGATCGGCAACTGGCTTGGGGTTTTGGGCGAAGACGCAACCCGCAACGGCGACTACGAAAAACAGGCTGTGGTGAAGGCGCATAGGTATGCAGGGTATCAGAGGGGCGTCGGCCAGTGCTACCTTCTTAACCCTCCCCCGAAGGGCGATCGACCCGAGTCACAATCTGGAAGTCTAGAAGTCGAGAATTCACAGCGCGCACCGGCACTGTTCAGTGTGCGGACGCTTTCCTGAACCACTCGTCGAACCATTCCAGGGAACGCAAGTTGTAGTCGTAAGAGTCGGCAGGCCTTACCAACATGTGTCCTTCGTTCGGATAGACGACCAGTCTGGTGGGCACCTTCAGCGTTTTGAGAGCGTGCCACCATTCCACCGACTGTTCCATCGGAACCTCACCGTCGCAATCGCCGACGAGAATCAAGGTAGGCGTCTTCACCGCCTTGACGAAGTGCATAGCGTCGCTCTTGGCGTAGATAGCGGGATCGTCATAGACGGACGCTCCGAAAAACGGGATCATCCACTCGTCGATATCATTCAGGCCGTAGTAGCTGAGCCAGTCGGAGAGTCCTGCGCCCGCCACCGCCGCGGCAAAACGCTCGGTCTGCGTCTCCGCCCACATGGTCATGTATCCGCCATAGCTGTGGCCGCGAATGCCGATGCGCTTCGCGTCGATCGGATACTCTTTGGAGACAGCATCGATGCCGGCCATGATGTCGCGATAGTCCCCACCTCCGAAATCCTTGATGTTGGCTTGCACGAACGCCTCGCCCTGTCCGTAGCTGCCGCGCGGATTCGGACAGAGAACGAAGTAGCCCATCGCCGATTCGGCTCCGCTGAGTCCTTCACTCCAGGGAGACATGCACGCCGACGACGGTCCGCCGTGCACGTTGACGACGAGGGGATATGTCTTGCCAGATGTCTTGCCAGGCGCGAAGTCCTTGGGCAACGTAAGCCAGCCTTGCACGCGCGTGTTTCCACTCTGCCAGTGGATATTGCGCTTTGCGCCCCATGCCGGCTCGAGGCCGTCGTTCAGGTGCGTGATCTGTTTCCAGTTGCCAACCGGCCCCGCCCAGACTTCGGGTGGCGTGCTGGCCGATTGGCGTGTAACCGCAGTCACCGTTCCGTCGCGGGAGAACGATCCGCTCGCTTGAGAAGTGTCCGAGGTTGAGGACGCTACTTCTTCGCCCGTCCATAGTAGCTGCGCCTCGCCTCCGGTGGCGCTCGCGCTGCCGAAGCCGGAATTCCCATCGACATTTGCGGCGAAAAGAATGCGGTCGGGAGACGCCCACGCAAGGGAAGACGGAGATGCTTTGATGTTTGGAGTGATATTCCGCGCCGTGACTCGCGCCGTTAATTGGAACGACCACGATATCGCCGCCCGTGACTCCTGCGTCGCTCATGATGCCTTCGATGAGCGCCACATTCTTGCCGTCCGGCGAGACATGCGGGTCTTCCATCTGCCACTTGGGCGCGTAGATTTCGCGCATCTCGCCGCTCTGCGGCGTTGATCACGATAGAGCCGCGCGACCCACCAGTTTGCGTCGCCCGAGCCGTGCGCCGCCGTGGCTACCCACGCGGCTCCGTCGGGAGTCCAGTCGTATTCATAGATGTACACGTCGGCCGGCGTGACCTGCTGCGACGTGGTTTGTGCTCAGGCTGATGGTGGTGAGACGCTGTTCGTAGATCTGGTCGTCGATCACTCCGGCGAGCGGGATCATCGGCTGCAGTGGACCAGCCACACGCGGCAGGCCCTTAATAAAGAGGATAGCCAGGGTTGCTCCGTCGGGGGAAAAACGAGGCGTCTGGGCGTAGCCTTTCAATTCCGCCCGCTTCGTGGGAGCGCTACCGGCTTGATCGACGGCCACGGTCCAGACTTGCGCTACCGGGATGTCACCCGGCAAGTCAGCGAGGAATGCTAGCTGTTTGCTGTCCGCCGACCATGTGACTGCGCGCAGGGAAAGCTTGCCTTCCACGGAGATGGGCTGCAGGGAGCCGCCGCGTACCGGGGTCACGGTGAGTTGTCCGTCGACGATGTAGGCAACCTGAGTTCCATCGGGAGAGAGCGCGACCTGATCGATCTTTTTCGCGTGCGGCATGGAGTTGAGCACGGCAGCGGCGCGAGAGGGCGCAGGTGCCTGATCTTGCGCCAGAAGCGGAACGCACGGGGGTGAGGCGGCAAGTGCGCAAAGCAACAGTGCAAACTGTAGGTGAGACTTAGTTCCTGATTTGATGGCAGGTTTCATGGCGGATGAGTATACCTGATCCCCGTAGCGCCGCCGTCCCGGCGGCTTTCCGGTGAGCGTCCTCGGCCGCCGCGCCGAGGGCGCGACGCCCTCGGGACAGCCGGCAGGATGCCGGCGCTACAATTTACGGCTCGTCGTGATAGACGCCGATTTGCGGGGTACCGCCTTCCTTCAGCTTTGCGCGGAACATGCCGGGAGTGTTGAAGCTCCAGGCCAGCTGACCGTCGGGCGTTAGCGCTATGACGCCTCCGTCGCCGTGGATGGCGGCGAGATCCTTTTGCACGAGTTGGTCGAGGGCATCCTGCAAGCTCATGCCCTTGTACTGCACGAGGGCGCAGATGGTACGCGCGACGGTGAGCCGGATGAAATACTCACCAGCACCCGTTGCCGAGACCGCGCACGACTGGTTCAGGACAATGTTGAC
>CAVZDM010000102.1:0-30794 GCA_963773955.1 uncultured Acidobacteriaceae bacterium
AAGCCGGTGGTGATGAGGTTTGAGATTGCCGTCCACGCGCAACGTGGTCGCATGAGGAGTGACCTCTCGCAGCATCCCGCACTCGATGAAAAGCCGCAGATTGTTGTAAACCGTGGCGAGAGAAATGGATGGAATGCGGCGTCGGACGGTGGCGTAAATGTCTTCCGGGGAATAGTGTCCGTGGGAAGCGATGACGGCCTCATAGACCACCTGACGCTGGTGCGTGACCGCCAAACCGTGCTTCGCGGCCAGCTCGCGGAACTGTTCATGGGTGAGGCGCATGATTATCGGATGAGAATCATTATAAAACTGCCTCGAGCAGTGTCAACCGAAATCTTTCGTTTGACCTCGAAGACGACGGTCGGCCGCAAGACCAGGCTGTGGCTCAGCTCCCACGACCGGCATCGGGATCAACAACTCGACGTCCTTGGTCGAAAGGCCGCGCCTGAGTAAAATAGCGGAAAGCGGCCCTCACCAAGGTCGCGCAGGAGAAAGAATGGCTTCCGGCGAAACGGCAACCGCAACTATGACCACGACACCGCAGCTTCCCAATCACAAAGTCAAGATCAAGAAGACGGGCCAGCGTGCCTGCAACGAGAAAAACGAAAAGGGCAAGTTCTGCGGCGGACACCTGAAACGCTGGTTCTACACCGCCGACGTGCTCGAACAGGAATGCGGCTGCGTGGAGAAAGCCTGGGGAGCGGACCGCGAAGTGTATCGCTGCGAATTCTGTCAGACGCTCTACCTGCCCAGTCCCGACGATCCGCGCGGGATGAACGTCGCGGGCCGAGGCCAGCTTTCGGTGTTCGGGCTGACGGTTCCTCCCAAGGAAGAGAAAAAGGCGTAGCGTCTTCTACTCCGGCTCTCGCGCGAGTTCTGGACTCGGTATCGTTTCTCCCTCCAGTTCCTTGTGCCGTGCTGCACGCTGTTCATTCAGCATCTTGGTTGCCGCGGCCAATTCTTCGCGGCCTTCTTTCTCGCGTCCCATGCGCACCAGCACCTGCCCGCGCAGATAACGGGCGCTGGCGTGACTACTGTCGAGCCGGATGACCTGATCCAGTTCCGAGAGCGCCGCCGCGTAGTGCCGCTGGTGCTCTTCAATCTTCGCCAGCCCCATGAGCGAGCTGATCGATTGTGGATCGAGCTTCAGCGCGTTGCGATAATTCTTCGCCGCCTCGTCCTCGTTCCCGACCGTCGATTCCACATTTCCCAACTGTTCGTAGGCGAAGGGCACGTCGGGCTCAATCGCGATGTCCTTGTGAAACTTCGTGCGCGCCCGGTCGTAGTCCTGCTTGTGCATATAGGCGAGGCCCAGATTGAAGTGCACGAAGGGCAGCTTCGGATCGGCCTGCGCCGCCGCATCCAGCTCCTTTATCGCGTCGTCGTACTCTTCGCGATTCAGATGCGCCTTGCCCATCAGCAAATGAAATTCAGGAGAACCTTCGCCGATCTCAACCAGCCGGCTCATGGCTTTTTCTTCCAGCGCCGCGTTCTTGGCCTTGTCCGCCGCATGCTCAAGCACGTAGAGATAATTCAGCTGGTCCGACGCTTTTCCCCACAATGGTTCGAGCGCGCCGATCGCATCCGTCCAACGATCGTTGAAGAAGTAGCAAAGGCCCAGCAGATAGCGGGCTTGATAGGAATCGGGCGACTGCTTGACGACCGACTCAAAGGGATGGATCGCCCGCGCGAAATCGTTCTGGCGGAAATATACGAGCCCGATGTTCAGCCGGATTCCCGCCATGTCCGGCGCGAGCTTCTCGGCCTTGTGCAGCATTTCGAGAGCTTGCGGCCACTGCTTGCGACGCATGTGAATCACGCCGAGATTGGCGTACGCCCCCGCCACGCCGGGGTCGATCGCCAGCACCTGCCGGAACTGCGCGCTCGGCTTCATCCAGCTTGCCCGCATGCAGCGCGGCTTCTCCGGCCTCAAACAGCTTCTGCGGATCGCGCTCGGCTCGGCCGCTGCGCTCGCCGTCGCCGTCTTTGCCGGCGCCGTGCTCTGGACACTTGTCGTATTCGTTACACCACTCGTGATCCCACTCGAAAGAAAAAGCAGTAAGAGAACTACGAAGGCCATGCGGATGCTTGACACTCGATTCATCGTCCTGTAGTGTCCGCCAGCAAGAGGCTGAAATACAAGGAGTCCATGGAATCTGCTGATTCGAAGCCTACGCGAAAGACCTCTTCGGCGAAATCCCGCGGCAAATCCGAGCCCTCCCGCAAACGGTCGCAGTCGGCCGCGGTCACCATCCGCGACGTCGCCGAGCGCAGCGGATTTTCTTCGGCCACCGTTTCCATCGTCCTGAACAACGCGCCGCTGGCGCGCTACATTCCCGACACCACCAAGGAACGCATCCAGCGCGCCGCCGCAGCATCTCGGCTACCGTCCCAACCTGTTTGCGCGCTCGCTGCGTGGCCGGCGCAGCCACACCGTAGGCGTCATGGTTTTCGACATGACCGACCCTTACTGCACGCTGGTGTTGCGCGGCATCGAGAACACGCTCTTTCAGTCGTCTTTTCTGCCCATTCTTACGGATGTGCACAATGAGCGCAGCCGCTTCGAGCGCTATCTCGAAATGCTGCTCGACCGCCGCATCGAGGGGCTGGTCGTCCTGGCCAACTGGCTGTTCGTTGACATCAACGTCCTCGCCGACCTGGAGAAGAACAACATTCCGACCGCGACCGTGGGCCGCGAGCTCAAGAACGACAAAATCAGCTCGGTAATTGTGGACAACGCTGCCGGCGCCCGCGCCGCGCTCGATCATCTCCATTCGCTCGGCCATCGCAAGATCGCGTTCATCCGCGGCCCCCAGCCAGTTGTCCGACACCGAGCCTCGATGGCGTGGCGTGCGGACTCTGGCCCGCGAACGCGACCTCGAACTCGACTCGCGGCTGATCGTCGATCTACCAGAATCTGGAGATCCGTTTTCAAGTTTTGAACAAGGATACAAATTAACGGAGGAATTGCTGCGCCGCCGCCGTCCTTTCACCGCGCTGATGGCCTTTGACGACATGACTGCTTTCGGCGCCATCCGCGCGCTGGTCAAAGCGGGGATTCGCGTTCCCGATCAATGCTCGGTAGTGGGCTTTGACGATGTGGCACCGGCTGCCATCTATTCTCCTGCGCTGACCACCGTGCGCCAGCCCATGGAAGTGATGGGAACGGCCGCGGCGACCATTGTGCTCGAAGCCATCAACGCCACTCTCGAAAAGAAGCCGACCCGCACCATTCACCGCCGCATCGTTCCCGAGCTGATCGTGCGCGAGTCGACCCGCAGCGTAAAGTAGGTGCAGGGGCAAAAGCCCTGCATTTTCTCTTGACAGGCGGAGGCTCCTCAAGCACTATTGATACGTTTTAATACAGGCATTTGACCGCTTTTGAGGATGGAACACTGGTGCTGCCGGTAACGATGGGTGGCACCTGTTGTGGCCCAAGCAGTTCGGAGAGGGAGCCCGGACGTTTTGGTAAGAGCGCTTACTGAAGAATGTCTGGATTGTTCTGCGTGAATCGGAGGGAGTCGCGGTATGGGACGCTGTTAGTGCTTTCGGCGGCATTCGCGCACGCTCAGGACACAGCTTCTTTAACCGGAACGGTTCACGACTCCACCGGCGCTATTGTGGCGGGAGCGCAGGTGACCGTGTCGAGCACGGAGCGCGGAATCAAGCGCGAGACCAAGACCAACTCCGACGGCGAGTATTCCGAATCCGCCTTGCCGGCCCCCGCCGCCTACAGCGTCACGGTGATATCAAAAGGCTTCAAGAAGTTCGAAGCCCGGGGCGTGGTTCTGAACGTCGCTCAGAAGTCCCGTGTCGACGTGACCCTCCAAGTCGGCGCCGCCAGCACTGAGGTGACCGTCGAGGGCACAAGCGTGGCCCAGGTCGAGACGCAGTCTTCCGATCTTTCCGGGACTGTCACCGGCAAGGAAATCTCCCAGCTGGCGTTGAACGGACGCAACTTCACGCAACTGGTGACCCTGGTTCCCGGCGTCAGCAATCAGACCGGACAGGATGAAGCCCTTGTCGGTATCACGGGCAGCGTTCAATACAGCATGAATGGCGGCCGCACCGAGTACAACAACTGGGAACTCGATGGCGGCGACAACATGGATAACGGCAGCAACGGCAGCTTGAACGTTTTTCCCAGTGTCGACGCCATCGCGGAGTTCAAGGTGCTGACCTCGAACTACGGGGCGCAATACGGCCGCAACGGCTCGGGCACGGTTGAGACGGAACTCAAATCCGGGACCAGTCACTTCCACGGCGATCTCTACGAGTTCGTCCGCAACGACGATTTCAACGCCAAGAACTACTTCGATTCTTCGCGGCCGTCGTACAAGAAGAATGATTTTGGCGGTACCATCGGCGGCCCGGTTTATATCCCCGGCCTTTACAACAACGACAAGCAGAAGACTTTCTTTTTCTACTCCGAGGAATGGCGGCGGGAAATTGCGCCTGCTAACTTCAACCAGCCCGTTCCCTACAGCGCCGAGCGTGGCGGCGACTTCAGCGATGTGTGCCCGGCGTCGGGTCCCGTCGATCCTACCGACTTCCCAAACTGTCCGGTAGAGCCTATATCTCTCCCCGGAGTTCCAACTAACCCGCTGGCCGGTCAGTATTTTCCCAACAATCAGGTGCCGGTTTCCTCCACGGGCACGGCTCTGCTGCCGCTGATCCCGGTGGGAACCGTAGATGCTCCCGGCGCGGCGGTCTTCCTTGGGGCAAACTCGAACCCCACGAAGTGGCGCGAAGAGCTGTTCCGCATCGATCACAACATCAACGCACACAATCGGCTCAGTTTCCACTACGTCCACGATTCATGGGATCAAGTCCAATCTTCCACCCTATGGACGGGCAGTTCTTTCCCCACCGTGCAAACGGACTTTAACGGTCCCGCAGTCAGCATGCTGGCGCGCCTCACCACTACGATTTCGCCGACGCTGCTCAACGAGTTTGTGGTGAGCTACACCACCGACCACCTGCTGATGAAATCCACCGGCAACGCCTGGCAGCGGCCTTCGAATCTGGGTATCCCCAACCTGTTTCCAACCGGCGATCCAACTTTCGGCGGAAAATTGCCCTATATCAATCTCACGGGCGGGAGTGAGTACGGTTCCAGCGGGTTCACCATGGATCCAGACGGCGAGTGGCCCGAGGGCCCATACAACTCGAATCCGACCTACACCTATCGTGACAACCTGACCAAGATTATCGGGAAGCATAGCCTGGCGTTCGGCGCTTACTTCGTCGCCGCGCAAAAAAATGAGCTGAGTAGTGTTTTTACCGATGGCCAGCTCTATTTCAATACTTCCTCCACCGTGAGCACAGGGAATCCATTCGCGGACCTGCTAATCGGTCAAATTTCGAGCTATTCGCAGGGCAGTAATCAGGTGAAGTTTTATAACCGCTACAAAATTGTCGAGCCGTTTTTCCAGGATGACTGGCGCGCGACCCCGCGTTTGACTCTGAATCTCGGTTTGCGCGTCAGCCTGTTTGGAACTTATCGCGAGAGGTACGGGAATGCTTATAACTGGGACCCCGCGGCCTATAGCGCTTCCACCGCACCTCAAATCGACGCGAATGGCAACTTGATTCCCGGCTCTGGGAACTTTTACGACGGACTCGTGCACTGCGGTGCAAGCGGTGTTCCGGTTGGCTGCTCCAAGGGACACCTGTTCAACCCCGCCCCACGTATCGGCTTTGCCTGGGATCCCTGGGGGAATGGGAAAACCGCCATCCGCGGCGGTTACGGAATCTTCTTTGAGCACACCAATGGAAACGAGGCCAACACCGAATCCCTGGAAGGCCAAACCTCATCGCTCTTGCAAGTTGCTTCATCTCCGCCCAACATTTCCGGTTACGGGAACATTGGCGCGGGGGGATCCACAGGTCCGCTTAGTTTCATCTCGATTCCCGACAAGACGACTTGGCCTTACATGCAACAGTGGCACCTTGACATCGAGCACGAGCTTCCTGAACATATCGTGTTCACGGCCTCCTATGTGGGCAGCAAGGGCACGCATCTCACGCGCGAGAGCGACTATAACCAGGTTTATCCAGTGACATCGGGGAATCCGTATGGCGCCGGACAGGTCATCACGGCATACGACTGCGCGGGGGTTACTGGCGCTTCGGCTTCTGGTGGCCAAGCGGTAGCCGTCCCGGGTTCGTATACGGTCCCTGGCGTGGGGACCGGTCCCACTACATATACCGGTGGACAGACGGGCGCATGGGCTAACAATCTGGCCGTTGCTTGTGGCAACGACGCGGATTATTACCGGCCGTATTCCGGCATTGGCAGTATCACCCGCATCGAGACGGCCTCATCCTCGATTTATCACGGCTTCGAGGTTTCGGCCGTCAGAACCATGGGAGGGCTCACCCTCGATTTCTCCTACACCTACGCCCATTCCATCGACGATTCTTCGGATAAGAACGACGTCGGTTTCGTGAACACGTACGCTCCGGCCTCCAATCGAGCCAGTTCGAGTTTCGACGTCCGGCACTCGCTGAATCTGGCCTACGTGTATGATTTGCCGTTTTACAAAAAATCCGGCTTCAGCCACACTCTCCTGGGTGGTTGGCAGTGGTCCGGCATTTTCAATTATTCCACCGGAACTCCATTCAGCGTATTCAATGACTTCGCGCCCACCGACAACGCCGGCGTCGGCAACAATGTCGGGTCCGGTTCGTACGCGGATCGGATCGGCGACCCCAAAGCCAACGTCCCGCCCAATCCCGGTGGCGCCCAGACTGCCGGCTTTCTTTACAACCCCAACGCTTTCACGGAACCGCAAGGGTTGACCTTCGGAGACTCGGGCAGGAACTCCCTGCGCAATCCGAGCCGCACCAACTTCGACATGGCGCTCTTCAAACGCTTTGCCGTGACGGAAAGCAAGGCGTTCGAGTTCCGGGCTGAAGCCTTTAACGTGTTCAACCACACGGAATGGCTGCCGATTTACGGCGATGCCGGCTCGGGAGCGAACAATAACAGTCCCGGCAACAACGGATACGCCGGGCCTTATCCGAGCTCTGGTACCAACGAGTTCCAGTTGCTCGGAGCTCACAACCCGCGCATCCTGCAACTAGGGGCGAAGTTCATCTTCTAGCTGACAGCATCGTTTAAATAAAAATCCTGGCTCCCAGTGAGCCAGGATTTTTTGTTTGAAACTCGGCTTTTAAAACTCAACCTTGGAACTCGAGTAAGACGAGCCGCGCGCGTCCGCTTAATCCGCCACCACTGCCTCTTTCCGCGCACGGGTCAGCACGGCCAAGCCCTTCTCCAGGTCGGCAATCAGGTCCTCGACATGCTCCAGGCCCACGGACAGCCGGATCATCTGCTCAGTCACGCCCATCTTTTTCCGCAACTCCGGAGCAACCATGGCGTGCGAGGTCAGCACCGGGATGGTCACCAGGGAATCCACTCCACCGAGGCTGGGTGCAAGGGTAAACAGATGCAGCGCCTCGGCCACGCGGCACGCGTCGGCGCCGCTGCCTTCCACCTCGAAGCTCAGTACGCCGCCCGCTCCCGCCAATTGCTTTTTCGCGATGGCGTAGTCCGGATTCTCCTTGAGTAGCGGGTAGTGCACTCGCGCCACCTTGGGATGCTGGCTCAGAAACTCGGCAACTCGCAGCGCGCTTTTGTTCTGGCGCTCGACCCGGACGGCCAGCGTCTTGATACCGCGCAGCAGCAGAAACGCCGCGTGCGGATCCATGCAGCAGCCGAGCGTGGTGCGCGTGTGATGGATTTGCTCGATCAAATCGCGCCGTCCGGCGGCGATGCCGCAAATGATGTCGGAATGTCCGCCAAAATATTTTGTCCCCGAATGCAGCACGAGGTCGATGCCCCACTCCGCCGGACGGCAATTGATGGGCGTGGCGAAAGTGGAATCAATGGTCGAGATCAGGTTGTGCTTGCGCGCCAGGGCGGCAATCTTTTCCAGATCGACAACCCGCAGGTTTGGATTGGTCGGCGACTCGATGTGCAGGAGCTTTGTATTGGGCCGGATCGCGCGCTCGTGCTGCTCGATGTCATTGGTGTCGACAAAAGTCGTTTCGACTCCCAGCTTCGGCAACCACTGGGACAGGAACTTGATCACGCCGCCATAAATATCGCGTTGCGCCACGATATGGTCGCCCGCCTTGACCAGCGAAAGAATCGAGGTGGTGATCGCGGCCATGCCGGAAGAGAACAGCAGCGCGGCATCCGTGCCTTCCAGTTCGGCGATGGCATTCTCGGCGACGGTGTGCGTGGGATTGCCGTAGCGCGTGTAGAAGCTGTCGGTAGGGGTGACGCGCAGCTGCTCCTGCATGTCGGTGACTTCGAAGGTCGAAGTCTGATAGATCGGCGTGGAGAGCGGGCCGTTTTTCTTGACCAGGCTGGCGCCGCCGTGTACCGCCTCGGTTTCCTGGCGAAACTTGTGCTTTTTCATTTCGAATCTCCAGTAGAGACGCGGCTTGCCGCGTCTCCGTTTGCAGCGTACGTCGCGGAAGACGGGGCAAGCCCCGTCTCTACACTAGCTTCGCACCGCCGCTGCATTCAGCGCGGGCACGGGCGCCAGCCACTCGGACGACTTCGCGTGCCGGCCGCTTACCACTTTGTCGAACTCATGTTGCAAGGCACGGGTTACGGGACCAGCCTTGCCATCGCCGATGACGCGGAAATCAATTTCGCGCAACGCTACAACTTCCGCCGCCGTGCCGCACACGAAGACTTCGTCGGCAATGTAAAGCTGATCGCGTGAGATGGGCTCCTCGACCACGGAGTAGCCCAGATCCCGAGCCAGCGTGATCAGGCTGTCGCGAGTGATGCCTTCCAGAATGCCCGCCCGCGGCGTGGTGCTGATGGACTTATTACCTTCTCTATTACGAACTATAAAAAGATTTTCGCCGGTGCACTCCGCCACGTAGCCATCGGGGCCGAGCATGATCGCCTCATCGAATCCGGCGCGGTGCGACTCCGTCTTGGCCAGAATCGAGCTGACATAATTTCCTGAGACCTTGGCCTTGGTCATCATGATGTTCGGATGCAGCCGGGTGAACGACGCAATATTGGCGCGGATGCCGCGTTCCTTCGCCTCGGCGCCCAGAAAATTCTTCCACTCCCACACCGCGACCACGAAGCGCGGCTGGCCGGACTCGACGGTCATCATCATGGCGCCGTCCAGATAAATCATCGGACGGATGTAGCACGCCGAAAATTCATTTCCGGCAATCGTCTGGTTGATCGCCGTCTTCACCTGCTCGGCCGTAACCGGCAGTTCGCGAAAACCGACGATGTGGGCGGAATCGAGCAGGCGGTCCACGTGTTCGTTCATGCGGAAAACGGCTGGCCCCTTGTCGGTCGAGTAGCAGCGGATGCCCTCAAACACGCTGAAGCCGAACTGCACGGCCGCACTCACGAACGGCACCACGCCTTCGCTGGCGGGCCTCAAAGAATCATCGATCCATATGTAACGAGCGGCGCCCATATTCTCCCCAATAAAGCTGGAATCCTTTAAGATTACCTGCGCCGCCCAGCCGGGGCAAGGCGCAAGACTGCCCGGCTACACGGGGCCGGACGTTTGTAATATCCTTCTTTCTTTGAGCCATTGGGTTGAGCCACTTCTATGAGAAAAAAGAAACTGAAAACCATTGCCAGAACAAGATCGGCGCGGAAAAGACCGGCCCGGAAAGCATCCGCCGCCAGAAAAACGACGAAGGCGGCGCGCCCGGGAAGCAAAGTCGCGCTTAAAGGCACTGTCCAGAAGGGTAAGCCGCCGCAGGCCGAGTTGCGCCACATCCCCTGGGGCTCCGTCGAAGTCGAAGCCCTGAATCCCATGCTAGGCCGCCAGTTCGTGGTCGGGCAGAACGTTATGGTGGCTCGCGTCCTGCTCAAGAAGGGATGCCTCGTCCCCGAACACAGCCATCACAACGAGCAGATCACCTACATCCTGGAGGGCGCGCTGAAGTTCGGGATCGACGGCAAAGAGATTGTGGTGAATGCGGGCGAGGTGCTGACCATTCCTCCGAATATGCCGCACTGGGCCGAGGCGCTCGCGGATACCGTCGATCTCGACATCTTCAATCCGCCCCGCGCCGACTGGATGAATAAGACCGATTCCTACTTGCGGTGAGAAAAGGCCTGACCGCAGAGGACGCGGAGATCGCAGAGAAACTCGAAGGGAAAGAACCAACAAATCTCTGCACACTCTGCGATCTCTGCGGTCAACCCGTATGATGTACTTATCCTTCAGCGCGGGTGGTGATGAGGCAAATTGTCGATCGCTCAAAATACGCAGACCACTGCTAAACTCCGCTGCATTTCCTGCGGCGCGACGCCTGATTCCGCCGGCCAGGACTTCCGTTGTACTGCCTGTGGCGACCTGCTCGAATTCTTTTTTCCTGGATGGACGCCCGACGCGCCTGACGCTTCTGCACTGAAGTTTCTCTGGCTCAACCGTCGCACCTCGCGCGATGCCCTCGACCAGAGCGGAGTCTGGCGCTTCCGCGAACTTCTTCCGCACATTCCGAATCTCGAAGAGCATGCCATCACGCTGCGCGAAGGCAACACGCCGCTCTACCACCTGCCACGGTGCGCGCGCGCGGCCGGAGTTGAGAATCTTCATGCGAAGCACCAGGGCATGAACCCGACCGCTTCGTTCAAAGACACGGGCATGACGTTTGCTGCGTCGTCCGCGCATCAGGGCAAATTTCGCTGGGTGGCCTGCGCCTCCACCGGAAATACATCGGCCTCCATGGCCGCCTATGCCGCGCGCGGCAACATGCACAGCCTGGTGCTGATTCCGGACGGAAAGATTTCCTGGGGCAAGCTTTCGCAATCGCTCGACTACGGAGCCCTTACCTGCCAACTCCGCACCGATTTCGACGGATGCGTCCATATCCTCAACGAGCTCGTCCGCCAGAAGCCGGTCTACCTGCTGAACTCGGTGAATCCGTATCGCATCGAGGGCCAGAAAACCGCCGCCATCGAACTGATGGAGCAACTCGCGTGGGAGCCGCCGGATCACATCATCGTCCCCGGAGGCAATCTCGGAAACAGTTCGGCGATCGGCAAAGCGCTCGTCGAAATGCGCGAACTCAAACTGATCTCGCGGCTGCCCAAGCTCTCCATTATTCAGGCACAGGGCGCGAATCCCTTCTACCGCTGCGTGCATGAATTCGGAGGCAAGAAGCTCGAACCGATGACTGCCGATACGCTCGCGACCGCTATACGCATCGGCAATCCGGCATCGTGGAAGAAAGCGCTGCGCGTTCTGCAGGCTACCGGCGGCGAGGTTGAACAGGTCACGGAAGTCGAAATCGCCGCTGCCAAAGCCGAGATTGGCGCCGATGGCATTGGTTGCGAGCCGGCGTCTGCGGTGACGCTGGCCGGACTCAAGAAGCTGCGCCGGAGCGGATTCGTCAAAACGGGAGAGTCTGTCGTGCTGATCCTGACCGGCCATCTGCTCAAAGATCCCGACTTCACCATCAAGTTCCATCGCGGCGATTTGTTCACCGGAACTACGCGCGAGGCCGAGGCCGCGCAGGCAAAATACCTGCAGCGTGCTCCGGTTGTGCTCGATGCTGACCTGGGGGCCGTGATTGCTGCGCTCGACGCGGCCGAGAGAGATTAGGCAGCCGAAATTTCAACGGGCGAGCGCCGAAGCAAAATCCCAAGGAGGCTGAGTTATTTCTTGGAATCGGACTTCTTGAACGGGCGGCCCTTTAGCGAACGAGTTCGGCGCGGTCGGTTGACCTTCGATTTCAGGCTCTTTCGCGCCACCGGGGAGGTGGCAGACTCCTTACCGTAAAGGGCCTCTTTAAACTCAGCTTCTTTATCCACGCTGGCATTTTATATCACCCTGTGTTGTCAGGTTACGCAGAAATTCGTAGCAGTTCGACCCAAATTCGTGTATAAAACACAGTTCAATGTCAACGGCGATTGTTAGGGATTCCGCCTAGGCCCGATCTGGCTAAAGCCTTCCATTTCTACCGTTTCGGCCAGTTATGGTCGCCGAGGAGTTTGCTCTTTAATCTATGCCTTCGCGTCCCACATCTCTAGATCGCTCGCTGCGCCTGGCGCTGCCGGCGTCGTCCGCCAATCTGGGGCCCGCGTTCGACGCGGCTGCGCTTGCGCTCGACTTCCATCTTCGCGTCCGGGCCGAGCGCGCGCCCGACTTCTTCGTCACCGCCGAAGGCCGCGACGCGCTGACCTGCGCCCGCATGGAGAACCACCTCATCGTCACCACCTACTGCGAAGTCCTCGAGTCGGAGAATCGCAAGATCGCGCCCTTGCGCATCCACCTAGAAAATGAGATTCCCATCGGCCGAGGTTGCGGATCGTCCGCCGCCGCCCGCCTGGCCGGCATCGCGCTGGCCGTACATTTTGGACATTTGCGCTGGAAAAATGACCGCATCGTCGGCGAAGCTTCCATGCGCGAGCACCATCCCGATAACGCTTCGGCCTGCTGGATGGGCGCGCTCACGGTGGCTCGCATGGCCAATCAGGTGCAGGCGCAGGTAGTGGAAGTGAAGCCGAAAGGGAAGTGGCCGCTGCTGCTGGCTGTCCCCGATGCTCTGCTCTCGACCGAGCAAGCCCGCCGCGTGCTGCCGTTCCAGTACTCGCGTGCGGACGCGGTTACCAATATTCAGAATTCGATGTTGCTGCTCGCGGCCTTCACGCAAGATCGTCCCGATCTGCTTTCGTCGGCGCTCGAAGACCGCATCCACCAACCGTATCGCGCGCCGCTCTCCCCGCTGCTTCCCGCGCTCAAGGAACTCACCGGAGAATCGGGCATCCTCGGCGCCGCGTTGAGTGGAGCGGGCCCGTCGGTGCTGGTGTTTCTCGACCCGAAGGTTCCAGCAAAGAAAGTGAAGCAGAGAATCGCCGCTCACCTCACCAAGCGCCGGCTCACCGCCGAACTCATCCTTACGCAGATCGCCCAACACGGCGGACGCGACGGAGTCGACTGGCGCAAGCATCACCCCTCAGGAAGAAAGTAGAAGAAAATAGGTTCTCTCTCTCTACTGCCGGCTGGCCGGAGGCACGATTCCGTTCATGCGCAGATATTCCACCATTTGTCCGTAGTGATCGAACCCGTGCCAGGCGAAGACGGTGCCCATGCTGAGTCGCGTGGTTTTCGTCTTGCCGAAAGGATTGGGAATCGGCTCCAGAGCATTCGCGTCGGTAACCGTGGCGACTGCCTTGTGGGCGTAGGCGAAAGAATCTTTCAGGAACTTGAGGATGTCGGCTTTCGACTTCGCGCTCTCCGGACCCTTTTCGCCGTTCGTGTCAACCGGCGGCTTCTCGCCGAGAATGCTGGCGGCGACAATGTAATTAATGGCGGCCACGTGCTTGACCTGTTCCGCGAATGTTCGGACGCCCTTGAACTCACCGTTCGTCGGCGCGAATCCGTACTTTTCTTCGGGCATGGCTTCAGCTGCGGGAACAAAATCGCCTTCTACGGTTTTGATCCCGCTATCGAGTACCTGGGCGACGGTTTTCTTTTCGTCTTTCGTTGGTGTTGGCGTTTGCGTTTGCGCCAGCCCAAAACCGCTCAGGACGAACATCGCTCCCAGGATCGCAGTGGCCGTGATCGTTTTCATTTTGCCTCCAGGTAAATCTAATCAGGTAAATTTAAATGTCGCATCAATCTCTCACCACCGCAGGCGCCATGTCCAGTTCGCCCGCCGTGATGCGATGTCCGCGCAGCGCGAAAACTCCCAGCGCCAGCGCAACAGCCGCCGCGCCCAGCGCATCCGGAACGCCAATTTTTTTCGCCAGCGCGCCCCACAGCGTGGCGCCGATCGCCATGCCTCCCTGCAATACCAGTAGATAAAACGACAGCGCCCGAGCCCGCACATATGCCGGACACATCGTCTGTGCCGCCACATTCAAACAAGCCAGAATCCCGATCCAGGCCAAGCCCGCCACCAGCATTACCGCGCACAGCAGGGCAAAAGTTTCCGCCCGTCCCGCGGCAAAAGTCATCGCGGCAAAAATCAGGATGGCGGCGCCGACCACGCCATCGACCGACAATTTTTCCCGCAACCGCGGAAGCGCCAGCGCTCCCAGCAGCGCGCCCAGTCCAAAGCAGCCGAGCAGTACGCCGTATCCCCGCGCCCCAAACGGACGCGCAATGATCGGCAACAGCGCCAGCATGGCCACCGCCGCCACACTGAACGTTCCCGTGCGCAGCAGCACAGACTTCGCCAGTCCGCTCTCGCGCACATAGGTAAATCCGTCGCCAACGGCTGACCACACGCGCTGCGTGTTCGGCTGAATTTCAACCGGCCGCTTCCAGCGATAGAGAAACAGGATCACGCCCAGGAACGAGAATGCATTGAGCAAGAATGTTGTGCCGCATCCGACCGCCGCCACAATCAGGCCACCGAGCGCCGGTCCCACCGCCCGCGCGACATTAAACCCGGCCGAGTTCAGAGCCACTGCCGAAGCATGTTGCTTGGCCGGGACCAACTCCGGCGTAATCGCCTGCCATGCCGGATCATTCATCACCGCGCCCAGGCCCAGCAGAAACGTAAACAGCAGCAGCACCCACGGTCCGACGCAACTAGTCAGCGTCAGGATGCCAAGCGTTGCCGACGCCACCACCATCCATCCTTGTGTCAACAACAGAAATCGCCGCCGATCCACCATATCCGCCAGCGCGCCTGCCGGCAGGATCACCAGAAACACCGGCAAGGCCCCGGCCGCCTGCACCAGTCCAACCATGAACGGATTCAAAGTCAGCTGCGTCATCAGCCAGCCCGCGCCTACGTTCTGCATCCAGGTGCCGGTGTAAGAAATGACCGATGCAATCCAAAGCGAGCGAAACAGCGGCTCGCCGAGCGGAGCCCAGGGCGAGATCGAATGCTTCGAAGCGATCGGCCGAGCCATCGGCATTTTGATCATTTCCGCCATAAGATCAGTCGTTGGTCGTTAGTCGCTAGTCGTTTGTGATACCAAGAAATTGTCATCCTGCGCGAAGCGAAGGACCTGCTCTCACAACGGAAAACCCTGTTCCGTGGCAAGGAACTCCGAACGACTACCGACCAACGACTATCGACTGCTCTCCAAACGGCCACTCGCTGTTGCGCCATGCTCGGACTGCATAAATCAGAATCCCCACCACCAAAATGACCACCGCGTAGCGAATCTGACGTAGCGCATCCTTGCGCATGACCAACATATAAACAAACCCAGCTGCTGCCAGCAGCGCGGGGAGAGGGTACAACCACATCCGGAACGGTCGTGGCAGTTCCGGTTGCCGGATACGCAGTACGATCAGTCCCACAGCCTGTACCAGGTATTGCAGGACGATACGAATTACCACCAGGGAAGCAATCAAGTCGGCCAGTCGGAGGAAACAAAACAGCGCCGCAACACCGGTCAGAGCCAAGAGAGAAACATAGGGAAACTTGTGGACAGGGTGCACGCGCGCAAATGACCGAAAGTAGTTCCCATCGAGCGCCGCCGCGTAGGGCACTCGCGAATACCCCAAGGTCAGGGAAAATACCGACGCGAACGCCGTCCACATCACCAGCACCGAAATGATCGAAGCGGCGCCCTGTCCATACACGCGTTGCATCAGAGTCGAGACGACATACAATTTGCTGTTCGTGGCCCCAGACTGCGCCAGTTCACGCCACGGGATGACGCCGAGAATGCTGATGTTCATTACTACATATAGACACGCCACGGCGAGAATGGATAGCAACAGCGCGCGGGGAATATTTCTCGTTGGCTCCTTGACTTCGTCTCCCAGAAAACAGACGTTGTAGTACCCCCCTATGTCATAGGCGGCGATCAGCATGGCCGAGCCCAGGCCGGCGAAAAAGTTCCACGAAAACGAAAACGCTCCCGGAGGCAGGTCGAATGCCCGGTGCGCGTTGAAGTGGGTCAAGCCGGCGAAAATGATCCAGCCGATGGTTAGCATCACCCCGGTCCACAGAACCTTGGTCAGCCGTGCGATCGCCGTGATGCGTCGATACAGGAGAAACGCCGTCAACGCGCAGACGCTGATCGCCAGAAACGTGGCCGGCATCGCGACCAGGGTCAGTTGGAGAGTTCCAACCAGAGGAAGATGCAGCGCCCAGGTGTGGTTCGACCACACCTGTTCCAGGCGCGGCCAGAAAAAAGCCGCATACTGCGAAAGCCCAATCGCGCCCGATGCAATCGAAAGCGGAGCACTGAAAGAGAGTTGCCAGATAAACAGAAATGAAACCAGCCGCCCGAGTTTCTGCGGACCGTAAATTTCTTTCAAATAACGATACGATCCACCCGACCCCGGCATGGCCGCGCCCAGTTCCGCCCAGACCAGCCCGTCACAGATCGCCAGCACCGCGCCCAGCACCCACCCCAGCATCGCCTGCGGCCCGCCCATCGCCGAGATAATCAGCGGGATGGTAATGAACGGCCCCACGCCGATCATGTCAATCATGTTCAGCGCAGTAGCGGAGCCAAGGCTGATGCCACGAATGAGCTGCGGTTTGGTGTCGGGTTCGCCTGCGCCTTCGCGCGAAATTGTCATTTGAGATAAGTCGTTGGTCGATGGTCGTTAGTCGTTGGCGAACCGATCCGCGCGGGGCGTCCACAATTCGTCGTTTGCAACTGCTCCCCGAACGACTAACGACCAACGACCAACGACAGCCTGCGGACGACTAACGACCACTAATCAAATTCACAAACAGCCGCACTGCCCCCGGCACGCCCGCCGGTAATTGCCGGAAGAACGCATATCCCGTGTAGATATACGTTCCCTTGCCGTAGTGCGCCGCCAGTAGCCCGCCCTTCTGCTCGGCTTC
Source organism: uncultured Acidobacteriaceae bacterium (assembly GCA_963773955.1). Classification (GTDB taxonomy): domain Bacteria; phylum Acidobacteriota; class Terriglobia; order Terriglobales; family Acidobacteriaceae; genus Acidiflorens. The sequence goes on from CAVZDM010000102.1 coordinate 16,786, forward strand.
GCCCGGATCGTGCGACTGGAGCAGCGGCGTAAAGTTCGAATCCCACTGCGACATGAAATACAGGCCACGCTCCTGCACCCAGCCCTCGAAGTCTTTCTGCGTAATTTCGTTAGGAGAATGAAAGATCGGGTTCGCCGGATCGAGAATCGTGACGGGAGCTTCTTCCACCGAAACCCGCGTCCGGCTGAGCGTTGCCGGATAGGGCGTGAATTTCCCGGAATTAAAATCGCCGGCCGCTGCGGTGTACCCGAGGGTGTTGTACTGCACCACCAGCCGTCTGCCGGCTTGGACAAACTCAAGCAGCCGCTTGTTGTTGGCGATCACATCTTTCTGCGTGTCATAGGCGCGAATTCCTAGCACGATCGTCTGATACCGGCTCAAATCTTCCGAACCAAGCTTCTCTGCCGGAATCAGCGTCACATCCATCCCGATCTGCTGGAGCACGGTCGGAATATCATCTCCCGCACCCATGATGTAGCCGACCTTCAAGTCTTTGGGGATCTTCACGTCCACGACGCTGACATGTTGCGTCGCCGGTTGATAGTAGTAGGCAGCGCCCAGGTCTTCGCGCGTGACCAAGGTGTAACCCTCGGCGTACTTCCTGCCGCCTGCATCAAGGAGGGCACGAACCTCAGCCCGTCCCTCTTTCAAGCTGGCGGGAAAAAGTTTGAACTCAAAATCTTTCTTATCACCGCCTTTCGGAAGATGCACTGGCAACTCCCGCGGCTCAGATTTCCAGCCTGCCGGAAGTTCCAGCCGAAGCGTCGCGTCCGGCGCGCCCGCCGCACTGGAACTGACTCCGACTCTCACCGTCAGTTCCTTCCCGTCACTGGCAGGGACCACCTGTTCGCCGGGTTCAAGCGCAACCGAAAACTGCGGGACCACTGCCAGAGGCCGTTCCGCGACGACCCCATTCGCATCTTTGTACTTCACCATGCACGTCGCCGGCGCAGTCGCTCCCGCTTCTCCAAGGTAGGCCACCGCCCACAAACTGGGCAGAGCGGAAAAGGGCAGGGTTGAGCTGTGGCTGGAGTCATCGTCATCAATAATATTGATGGCATCTACCTCTGGATTTGAACGATGCCAATAGGGGCGAGTGTACGGTACGTCGTCCGGTACGGTAACGTCAAAGTGCGCGATGGTTCCGCCTGCGTGGTCATCGGCAACGCGCGTAATCTTCCACTCTTTGGGAGCACCAAAAAGCTTGATGTTTGTGTGCCCCTTCCAAGAGTGCTCGGATGTGACGGTCGCCGTTACGTGGAACGTCTGCCCGGGGACGGCAAGAAATGCGTGGTCCCGATCGGAGCCGACCCCGTCCACCGTTACATCTACCTTCGCACCCCGAGCGAGCTGACTCGCGAGCCGCAGCAGCGACAGTTCGCTGCCGAGCGAGAACAGAAATGAATTCTTGGCCGCAGGTGACAAATCAGGAGAGAGCTTCATTGCTATCCCTACGATCGTCCCCCCTGCCATATCCAGGGGCTCAACCGCCAGGAACGGATCCTTCTCCGCTGCGACCGCTGCTTCTTCGATGTGTCTCTGCACGGATTCCAGATCTCCACGCAGCCAGGGCACCTTCTTCTCTTCATCCCCCAGCCGCGCGGCCAACCCCGGCAGCGTCGTATCGATCCCGTCGAAGAAATTCTGTTCGTGCCCATCCTTATCTTTATCTTTCGGCGATTCGATCACCGAATCCACCAACTTGTAGTAAGTGAACCGCTCGCCGGGCTCAACCGTCCAACTTCCCGATCCTTGCGAGAGCTGGTGCCGCAGTCCCTTCATGGCAAACTGTACGTACGACGTTCCCAGCACCGGATCGACGACTCCCGTGTTCAGCCGCAGCGTGTAGTTGGCCGCGTCGCAGCCCGCCGCGAAGAAGCCGCATACATTGCCGATGTACAACTTCTTCGGTTGCCAGGGCTCGAGTCCCTCTTTGATTTGCTCCGGAAAGCGGTTCGGATCGGCCGCCGCGCGGAATGCCTCCCTCGTCAGTATCGCCGACGCCTGATGATGCCCATGCCCATCGCGATCCGTGCCCGAAAACCGCGCCACTAGCACATCCGGGCGAAAGGTTCGAACGACCCGCACGATATCCGCCAGCGCGATGTCATGCCCTTGCCACTTCTGAAATGTTTCTTCGGCGGTCTTTGAATATCCGAAGTCGGCCACGCGTGAGAAGCGCTGCTCTACGCCGTAATACCTGTCCGACGCCAGCACTTCCAGCGTGCGCAGCACGCCCAGCACGTCGAACAGATTGCTGCCCAACTTGTTCTGTCCACCTTCACCGCGGTTCAGCGTCATCAGCAACGTGGAGACGCCTTTCCCGCGCGCCTCCAGCGTCAGCATGCCGCCGTCTTCGTCATCCGGATGCGCATCCACCTGCATCAGCCGCGCCGTCGTCTGCAACCGCCGCAGCATGAGTTTCAACCCGGTGGCGCCGGTTTCCTGCGGCAGCGGGTCATAATAACGATCGACAGAATGAGCGCCCGGCGTCTTGTCCGCCGTCTGCGCAGCGGCGAATGACGCGGTTGACGCCACCAGAAGAAGCGACAGGATCGCCGTCGTCATCCGATTGCGCACTAATCGAAGCCCGAACTTTTTCTGCATTGCAAACATGACCATCTGATGGATTTTCCTCAAGGAAAGGAGCAAATATATTCTCTGTTTGTGGTCCCTTATCGCCCCATCCCCTGCGCCGCGGCGAACTTCTGCTGGCATTCCGCGGCCGCTTGCACAATCCGATGGAACTCCGGATCCCCGCGCACGCCCGCCAGCAGCGGATCCGATTGCAGACCCTGGCGCGCGCAATAATTCCCCGCCACCGCCTTTTGCAGAAACGCGAAGGCAATGTCTTTTTCGCCGCAAGCCGCCAGCAAGGTTCCCTGGTGATACTTCATTTCGGGATTGTGTTTCGTCAATAATTCGTCTTCCGCCTGCTCCGCCATCCGGTGGATATCCGCCGCAGGCGCCTTGGCCAGGCACGCCTCTACCAGTCCTCGCATCCACATGGGGTTGTCGGTCATCTGGGGCGCGGCCTGCTGCGCTTCCAACATCTTTCCCTGCCGCATCAGCACTGAAACTCGCACCGAATTCGACCATTCCGAGCCCACATCCTGTTCCAGAAACTGCATGGCACGCCCCGCTTTCCCCGCCTCGGCAAAAGCCAGCGCGCAGGTGCGCCAGTTGAAATTCCCCGGATCGATCGCCAGCGTCTTATCGCACTCGCTCTGCGCCTCATCCAGTCGCCCCGCATAGCGCAGTACATACCCCAGCGAGAAATGCGCGTACGCGGTATCCGGACGCTTCCTCACCAGTTCCCGCGCGTCGTCATAAGCCCGGTCGAGGTATCCGCCTTCGGCCTCCTGCGCCGCCAGTAGTCCGGCTGCGCTCACCCGTCCTGGCTCCAGCAAAAGCGCCCGCTTGTACGCCGCATTCGAGCGCTGATATCCCGCCTCGCCGCCGTCCGCGTAAATCGCATCGAAGTAATAGCGCCGCCCCAGCACCTCCCACGCCGGCGCGTAATTCGGATCAAGGTTTACCACCTTCTCCAGTATCGCGATCGCATCCTTATTGGATATGACCTCGTGCGGAATGGCCAGGGTTCGCAGATACATGTCATAGGCATCGCGATTCGCCGGAGCACTGCCCGCTTCCACCGCTCCGCGGGTGATCCCCAAAGCCGGCACCAGTTCCTGCCGTACTTCTTTCGCCATCTGGTTCCGCAGAGCGATCAGGTTATCCACCGGCGCGGTCAGCGTGCCGGTCCATATCACTCTGTTCTCTTTCACCTCTACCGCCTCGAGCGTCACCATCACCATCTTGTCTTGACGCAGAAAGTGTCCCGACACCACCGTACCCACGCCCAACTCGCGCCCGGCCTTTGTCGGGTCCGCTTCCGCGGCGTATTTCTGCGTTGACGTCGAGGGCCGGATTTCCAGCGAATGCGCATAGGTCAGCGCGTTGGCAATCTCATCCGCCAGCGCAAACCGCAGAAACTCGCTCTCCTTATCATTCGCAACATTCTGCAGTGGCAGCACCGCAATCGTCTGGGTACCCGCCTGCACGGTAGCCGGTACATTATGTTTAAGCAACCACGCGCCCACCGCCACCACCACCGTCAGCAGGACCCCCGCTACTCCAACGGCGATCCACTTCATTCTCGAACTCGGATTCCGAAACGCTCTCGGCGTCCCGCGGAGCGCAACCGCCTGACGAAACCCGCTTTGCCAGGTCGATTCCATTCCTGCCTTTGTATTTGTCTTTAGCCGCACCAGGTCGGCCTTCATCTCCGTCGCGTTCTTGTAGCGCTGGTCGCGGTCTTTCTCCATCGCTTTTCCAATGATGGCTTCGAGTTCCGGCGGCACCGATGGATTAATCGACCGCGGCGATTCCGGCTTGTCATTGATCACCGCATGCAGAGTCATTACCACGTTCGTTCCTGTGAACGGCTTCCTGCCGGTGGCCATTTCGAACAGCACCACGCCAAATGAAAATATGTCGCTGCGCACGTCCAGGTCTTCCGACCGCGCCTGTTCCGGCGACATATACACCGCCGTCCCCGGAATCACTCCCACCTGGGTCAGCGATTCCTCGAGCGATGAGTCCGTGGTCGTGCCCACACTTTGATCCTTGGCCAGCTTGGCCAGCCCGAAATCCAGAATCTTCACCTTCCCATCCGGAGTCAGAAAAATATTTGCCGGCTTGATGTCGCGATGCACGATCGCCTTGCCGTGCGACGCCGCCAGCGCGTCCGTCACCTGCACCGCAATGTCCAGCAACTCTTCAAGCTCCATCGCCTTGCCATGAATCCTCTGCTTCAGGCTCTCGCCTTCCAGTTTCTCCATGACGATGAAGGGCTGCCCGGCGTTGTCCTCAATGTCGTGGATGGTGCAGATGTTGGCATGATTGAGCTGCGACGCTGCCCGCGCCTCGCGAGTAAACCGATCCAAAGCGCGTTGATCTTTCGCCAGGTGATCGGGAATGAACTTCAGAGCGACATGCCGGCCCAGGCGAAGGTCCTCCGCCTCATAAACAATTCCCATTCCGCCGCCGCCCAGCTTCGACAGGATGCGGTAATGAGAGAAAGTTTGGCCGATCATGTCCATGTTCGTGTGTGGGGCGGACACTCCCTTCGACTTCGCTCAGGGCAGGCTTTGTCCGCCTCCGTTGACTTTGATTCTAATTGCAGAGCAGAGCTGGGTCCCCGCCCGCGAAGGCGTAATGGTAGGCTGTCAGCCCAGTCGGGTCAACCGAGATTGGAATCGTCTCACTCGGGCTAGACAAGCCGGCATTCGTGGATTAAGGTGCGGGCATGACTACGCCCAGCGTCCGGCCATCTGGTTCGATTCTTCTCCTGCTTGTTTTCTCACTCCTATCAGCCGTACTGAACGCTGAATCAACGCGCCAAACGGTGGATGAAGTTGCGCACAACGGCCTGCGGGTGACGACCTCTACGGGAACTGGATCGCTGCCGATCTATGTGTCGAGTGACTGGAGCAAGCCGCAGCCGCGCGTAACCCGCGCTATCGTTATTTTCCACGGTATCAAGCGCAATGCCGGGACCTACTTCCGGTCGGCAAACGAGGCGGTGCAATCAGCGGGGAGCGCAGGGCGAGGAACGATCGTGATTGCACCACAATTCCTCAAAGAGGAGGACGCGGCGGCATTCCATCTCGATGCTGCCGTTTTGCGGTGGCACCATGAACGCTGGGAGGGTGGAGCGAATGCTGCCGGGCCAGCGCCCATCAGTTCGTTCGATGCCATCGATGCAGTACTCGCACAACTTGCCGACCGTTCGCTGTTCCCAGATCTTGCGCAGGTTGTCCTCGCCGGGCATTCAGGGGGCGCACAGGTACTGCAGCGCTATGCCGTCGTTGGACGCGGCGAAGCCGCATTGACTAAGGTTGGGGTTCGAGTGCGTTACGTAATTGCCAATCCTTCTTCGTATGTCTATTTTTCAGAAGATCGTCCGCTAAGCACCACGAGCTTTGCCCGCTACACCGGGTCATGCAAGGGCTTCAACCGTTGGAAATACGGCGTGGAAGAAGCGCCACCGTACGTGGGTCAAGACTCATTCGCAAGCATGGAGGAGAGGTACAGCCGTCGCGACGTGATTTACCTGCTCGGGACGGCGGACATGGACCCGCATCACCCTGACCTGGATGTATCGTGCGAAGGCGAAGCTGAGGGTCCTTACCGGTTTGCCCGTGGCACCGCCTATTTCGCCTACCTCAAGTCAAGGCATCCGGAGAATTTCTCGCAGCGATTGTGGGAGGTACCTGGCGTCGCCCACGACGAGCGTGGAATGTTCCATTCGGCGTGTGGGATGGAAGCGCTGTTTGATATTGCGGGATGCGCGTCTGCGAAACGTTGACACGCACCACGCTTCCCACTCATTCGCACAAACCGCGAATGAGTGGGGCACCCGCTAGTTCGTGTCTTACTCTTTGGACGGCAGCATGCGTCCGGTGCGCACGTAACGGTCATGCCACCCCAGGCTCTCGTGCAACAGGTGAGGAGTGTGCTTGCCGAAGGATAGGCGTTCCGCGCGCTCCTGATAATCGCGCAACAGAGAACGATAATCCGGGTGCGCGCATTTTTCGATGACCAGCTTGGCCCGTTGCCGCGGCGACAGACCCCTCAGGTCGGCGAGACCCTGCTCGGTTACGATCACACCGACGTCGTGTTCTGTATGGTCCACGTGCGATACCATCGGCACAATCGTCGTGATGCACCCTTTCTGCGCCGTGGACGGAGCCATGAAGATGGCCAGGTATCCGTTGCGCGCGAAGTCTCCCGAACCGCCAATCCCGTTCTGAATTCGCGATCCCATGACGTGAGTGGAATTCACGTTGCCATAGATATCGGCTTCAATCATGCCATTCATGCCGATCACGCCCAGCCGGCGGATAATTTCCGAATGGTTGGAGATTTCCTGCGGCCGAAGAACAATGCGATCGCGGAAGCTTGCCATCTCCGCGTTGACCTGCGCCAGCATTTGCGGGCTGAGAGAAAACGCTGTGGCCGAGGCGCAAGTCAGCTTGCCGCTCCGCAAGAGCTCGATCATGCCGTCCTGAATCACCTCGGTGTATGAGGTCAGATTTTCAAATTTCCCTTCCAACAGGCCGAGCAGCACGGCGTTGGCGATGTTCCCCACGCCCGATTGCAGCGGCAGCAGCGAGGGGGGAACGCGTCCGGACTTTACTTCCCAATCGAGGAATTCGAGAATGTGGCCCGCAATGCGGCGCGAGCTTTCGTCGGGCGCTTTGAAGGCGCTATTGCGGTCGGGAGAATCGGTGAGCACCACGGCGGCGACCTTCTCCGGGTCAACGTCGAGATAAGGAGTGCCAATCCTTTGCCCCGGATGCACCAGCGGAATCGGCTGCCGGTGCGGCGGCGGCTGCATTCCGTAATAAATGTCTTGCATGCCCTCAAGCTCAGCCGGCTGCCACGCGTTCACTTCCAGAATGACCTTCTCCGCTTGGTCGATCCACGTCCGGTTGTTGCCCACGGAAGAACTCGGAACCAGTCGCCCATCTTCGAGAATCGCAGTGACCTCGACCAGCGCCCAATCCATCTTGCCCAGGAACCCGTATTCCACGTATTGGGCGACGTGGCCGAGGTGAATGTCCATGTACTCCATCTCGCCGGCGTTGATTCTTTTGCGCGTCTCGGGGTCCGACTGATAGGGCAGCCGCAGCTGGATGCCGCCGGCCATGGCCAGCGCCCCGTCCAACTCCGGCCCGGTGGAAGCTCCGGTGAAAATGCTGACCTGAGCCTTCTGGCCACGCAAGTTGGCGTCGGAGATGCGCCGAGCCAAGGCGAGCGGCACGGCCTTTGGATAACCGGAGCCAGTGAATCCACTCATACCGATGCGAGTGCCGAAGTTGATCAGCGCCGCCGCTTCGTCGGCACTCATGATGCGGTTGGCCAAACTGGAATTCAGAACGCGAGAACTAGCAGCAGTTAGGGTGCCCATAAGCTAAAGGTAGGATGCGTTACCGAGGCTCACCGTGATACCGATCACGCCAGTAGGTGACCACTTGGCACGATGGGTGCCCCACTCATTCGCGTCTTTTGCGAATGAGTGGGAACGGAGGATGCGATGAATTATGCACTAACCAGCGCCGCCGACGATCCCACCCATTTCATATTCTTGTTCTGGTCCACGCCCATCATCAGACCACGCCCCATGCGCACGATCGTCAGCACCGGCAATAGCTGATCGAGCCAAACATACATGATCCGCAATTCGACCTTGGTCAGCCCGTAAGGGGTCTCCACGACCGGCGTAAAATTCATCCGCTCCTGCAAAATGTATTCGCCGCGCTTGGCTGCCGGGATTGCGTCAATGTCCGCTCGCGATGGCGCAATCACCACGCCCAATCCGGCAAACGAATAGAGCGGCTTGAGCACAAAATTCTCCAGATCCGCCGGCACTTCTGTGAGTTGATTCAGGAACCACGTCCGCGGCACCGACGGATGCTTCAAATAAGGAATCGAATACTTGCTCATCCGGAAATACCAGTTCGGGTGCCCCGCCCACTCCACGTCCAAATCATCGCGAAAATCGAAGGGCAAAGCGACGCCCTTGCGTTCCAGTTCATCCACGATGGTGCGGTTATAAATCCTCTCAATCGGAACCCGCTTGCCGCCCTCCTCATAGAACAGCCGCCGCCCGTCATGCCGAATCTTCGTGATGCACACCGTGCGAATTCCAAGCAGCTTCTCGGTCAAAATAAAATCGGGACGCGTCTTCTGCTCCTCCGGATGCACTTCCATCAACACGACGTGCGCCGGATCGTGCCCCGCCACAATCGCGTCCTGCAGAAGACGCTTGTAAGAAGCCGAGTCGAGCCCGCTCAAGAAGTAGCGAAGCTTCGGATCGAGCGCAAACACATCGATGTAAGCCTGCGCCAGAACCGGCTGATAAGCGTAAAGGGATGGGAAGGCCTGTAACTCGACCAGTTTCGGCTGTAACTCGCCAGCCGAATTCCGCACCAGCCCGAAGTCCACTTGAACAAACATCGGACGCTGCGCTTCATTCGGCACGCGAAACTTCGCCGGAATCGAGGCCTCCGAACGCGCCCGATACTCGGGATTCTCCACCAGTTGTCGGATGAGCGCCTTGCCGTCCTCCCCCATGCGCTCGACCAACGCGTTTGGAAAGAAGCAAGGCGTTTCGCAACGCGCGAATGGAACATCCATCCCGCATCGAGAAGTCATCTCGTGCCGCAACCGCTCGTATTTTTCAGAAGTGAATCGCGAGTTGAAGTCTTGCCGGTAGGAGGGAATCATCGAATTTAGAAGTTAGTGGAGAGACGGGCGTCCTCGCCCGTCCAGCTCGACGGCAGCCCCTAAAGGGGCGGTTATCTCTGAACTACTACGGCATCGCTGAAGCGATGCCCTGATACGAAGCGCGAGCCTCCACGCATACTGCTAAAAGCTAACAGCTAAGAGCCAAAAGCCAACAGCCAAAAGCTGCCTCTACGCCTCAATCAAAAACTGCCCGTGCCGCATAATCTGCCGGCCGTCGACCCAGATATCAAAGTTCCGTCCCACCACATCAATGTGCGTAGCCGAAAACCACTCCGCCCCCGTGTGCGCCCCATACGGATTGCCAAACGCGATGTGCACGCCTGGATATTTCTCATCCTGCAGAATCTGCCCGATCACATCTTTCAGTTCGATGTTCGTCCCAATGGCAAACTCGCCGACCCGGTTGCTGTTTTCATCGGTATGCGTGTAAGCCCAGAAATCGTCTTTCAATTCCTTGTTCGCCGAGTGCGCCGCGACCACCCGGTTCGCCTTCATGTTGATGGTCAGGGGAGTCGCCTTCAAATCGCCAAACTTCGCGCACAAATAATCGCCCACCACTCCATCAATCACAAACGTGCCATTCACCTCGCCCGGCGTCGTAAACACTTCACCGCCTGGCAGGTTCCCCCACTTTGCCGTACTGATGATCCCGCTGGTCTTCACCCATCGGTAATTCGGATTCAAATCCGCCACCAGGTCCGTGCCCGCCGGCGTCTTCGCGCGGACTTGTTTCGCCTGGCGCACCGTTTCCATCACCTTTACGCTCAGCCGGTCCACCTTCATGAAGTCGGCGCGCATGCCTTCCACCATGATCTGCTTATTGACGTTGACCATGTGTGCGTGGCGGATCTTTCGACGGTTCACCACCTCGGTCATCTGCATGCGCGACTTCAATTCGTTGGCCTGCCCCTGCACCGCAAAAATGCTGACCTGGCTCGACTCCAAATCCTCCACGATCGCCGGCGGCAAATCCGTCAGCGGACGAGTCGCCACATCCTCCAGCACAAACGTCTGGTAGCGGCAGCCCAATTCTTCCAGTTCGTGCACGATGGCCGCCGTGATTTCCAGGGTCACCTCATCGGTGATTACGGTGACTTTTTCCGAGGCCTCAACGCGCAGGCACACTCGTACCGCATTCCGCGCTCCCGGCGTCAATTCAGGATCAAAAGCCAGCTTGTTCAGTTGTCGGTTGGATTGTTCAGCAGTATTCATCAAATTCTTCATCAAACTCTTCAGACGGCCCGGGCGGTGGGCAAGCTATCCACTTCGTCCACGCCCACCTCAGTCTCCTCAATGATGTAGTCCATCACGGCTTTCATGTCGCGGGTTTTGCGATACACGTCTAACTGCCGGTCGGCGCCCGTGCCCATCTTCATAATCTCACGGATGTACTCCACTTCTGCCCGGCAATCCAGTTCGTCGAGCACGTCATCCACGAATTCCAGATACTCTTCGATCAGATCGCGCTCCGGAACTTCCGTCTGCTTGCCGAAGTCGATCAGTTTCCCGTCGATTCCATAGCGCGCCGCTCGCCACTTGTTCTCCATGAGCAGCGATTTCCGGTACAGCCGGAATCCCTGGTTTTGCGAGTACAGCTTGTACAGCTTGGCCACCGTCGCCTGGATCAGCGCCGCCAAGGCAATCGTCTCATCCAACCGCATGGGAAGATCGCACACTCGGAACTCCAGCGTGTCAAAGAACGGATGCGGCCGGATGTCCCACCAGATTTTTTTCGCGTTGTCGATGGAGTTTGTCTTCACCAGCAGTTTCACGTAATTTTCGTACTCGCCCCAGCTCGGGAAATAATCCGGCAGATTTGTCCGCGGAAATTTATCGAACACTTTGCAGCGGTACGATTTCAGTCCGGTGTCCATCCCCAGCCAGAAAGGCGAATTCGACGAGAGCGCCAGCAGGTGCGGCACAAAATACCGCGCGTGATTCATCATCTGGATCAGTATCTCGCGATCCTCGATGCCCACATGCACGTGCAGCCCGAAAATCAGATTGGCGCGGGCCACCAGTTGCATGTCCTGCACAATATTCTTGTAGCGCTCGCCCGGCGTCAGCTCCTGCACGCGCCAGTCGGCAAACGGATGCGTTGCCGCCGAAGCCAGCCGCAGCCCGTTCTCCCGCGACAGCCGGATCATGTGCCAGCGCAGCTTCTTCAATTCTTCCCGTGCTTCCTTGATATTGGCGCAAACCGAAGTCCCCACCTCCACCACCGATTGGTGCATCTCCGTCTTGACCCGTTCCTGCAGGATCAATTTGCCCTTCTCGATGATCTCGGCGTGAATATGCGACCGGAGATCCCGAGTCTCCGGATCGACAGTCTGGTACTCCTCTTCGATTCCGAGCGTAAATGTAGGTTTCATCGCGGCACCCAGAGCCTGCCAGGCGGGAAGACAGGCTGGCAGTAAGTCCAACTAGTATACCAACGAGCACGCGTGGCGCGGACACTCTTGTCCGCTCCCGTACCGCAATAAGTTCTGCCTTTAGGCAAATCTACAGTAATCTAGATCACTCTTGACCGAGCCGCCTGGAGGAATGATAATAGGATTTTTGGAGCTCATATCATGGCCGACACCGTCAAATTTGCTCCCGAAATCGATGCCAAACTCCATAAAGAATTCGTCTCCGTTGCCAAAGAACGGGGGCAGTCCCAACGCTTCCTGCTGGAACGCGCGCTGGAGCATTATCTCCATAACGTAGTTCCCTCGCAGCAGATGGTCCGTCCGGAGACGATGGATGCTTTTCGGAAATCGAAGGAAAGGAATCGCAAGCTGCTGGGGATGTTGGCCAAGTAAATGGCCGAGTCTGTTTATCTCACGGTTGCGGAGGTGGAGCAAATGCACCGTGAACTGATCGATGAATTCGGCGGACCGCACGGGCTTCGGGATCGAGCGGCGCTTGAGGCCGCAGTTTTTCGTCCCCAGAATGGCTACTACAACAGCCTCGCGGAGGAAGCTGCCGCGCTAATGGAGTCCCTCGCCAACAACCATCCCTTCATCGATGGTAATAAACGTATCGCATTTTCCGCGACCGATACTTTTCTCGCCAGAAACGGCTTCTATCTTGATGTCGGCGCTCTCGAAACCTACCGCTTCATCATCGGCGCGCTTGCCGACAGCGAGTTTCGTTTTGGACGGATTCTTGCCTGGATCAACAACAACGTGAAGCCTCTGTCGTAGAGCCACTACGCTTTCTTCCGCGCCTTAGGCGTCCGCGAGTCGACCAACTTCAGCCCGTTCAGGAACGCGGCCCAGCGCAGTTCTTCCACCGGATTTTCTCCGCCGAGCGCCTTCGCGACCGCCATCTCCGCCACCGCGTCCACCACCCACTCGAAATTCTGTTGTCCCACCGACGTAACCTCCGCGTCCGGAGCCGGATTCATGAAGTCAATCGCATACGGAACTCCATCCTCCACGGCAAATTCCACCGTGTTCAGGTCGTAGCCCAGTGCGCGGCACAACGCCAAAGCATCTTTCTCGATCCGCGCCTTCAAAGTGCTCCCTGGCTGCGGATTCCCTTTCACATAGCGCTCATGGTGCGGAGCCTTCGGATCGTACTTCATCATGTGCACTTTCTCCTGCCCCACCACGTAACAGCGGTAATAATCCTCAAACTCCACGCCATGTTGCAGCGTCATGCAAAGGTCGCCCGTCTGGTTGTAGTTATGAAAAAACTCCTCCGGAGAATGCACCTTATACACGTGTTTCCAGCCGCCGCCCGAGTAAGGCTTTAAGAACGCAGGAAACCCAACATAGGCAAATATCTCTTCCCAATTCAGCGGATAGATCAAATTCCGCATGGATTTGTCGGTCGTGTCCGGCGGATGTTTCTGGTGCGGCAAAATCACCGTAGGAGGAATCGCCAGGCCCATCTTGTGCGCCAACGCATAATTGAAAAACTTGTCGTCCGCCGTCCACCAGAACGGATTGTTAATCACAATCGTTCCCTGCAGCATCGCGTTCTTCAGGTATGCGCGGTAAAAAGGAATGTCCTGCGAAATCCGGTCGATGATGACGTCGTACTTCTTCGGCTCATCCATGCGGATGCCGCCGATCTTCACGAACTCGGCGGTAACGCCCTCGGCTTTCATGCCGTTGATTTTTTCGACCAGCGCGGGAGGAAAAGTGTTCTCCATCCCAAACAGAATTCCAATTTTCTTGTTCGCCATAATTCAAGTCCTCATTCTCAATCTAGCTGGTGGAGCGCCGGGCGCCCCCGCCCGGCCATCCAGACCAGACGGGCGAGGACGCCCGTCTCTCCACTAAAAGTATTTTCCCGCCATGCGCTGCCACAGCGGCCAATCATGCTTGCTGTTATCTCCGTAGATATCGAGCCAACGCGGAATCCCCCTGCTTTCGAGAATCCCCGCCATCTTCACGTTCGCATCCAGGCACATATCCCAATCTGACGATCCCAACACAATCTTCATCTGCCGGTACCGGCTCAGGAACCATTCATCGCTCATGTTCGCCAGATAGTCCGGTGGATTGTTGAAGTAGCAATTGTCGTCGTAGTAGCCGTCGAGGAAGCTCTTGATGTCGAACGATCCGCTCATGGTGACGCAAGCCGAAACCATATCCGGATGCTTCATGGAAAAATTCAGCGCGTGATAGCCGCCAAAACTGCATCCCGTAACCGCGATCTGCGGAGCCCAGTTTTTCCACTTCAAATACGGCAGAAAC
>CAVZDM010000103.1:0-5319 GCA_963773955.1 uncultured Acidobacteriaceae bacterium
GTGAGCACCAGGGTCGTGCCCATGAGGCTGGCGTCTTCGGCAGAACCGGAGAAGCGGTCACGTCGAGTACATGGCTTTGTCCGTCGCGCGTGAAGTAGTTGACCACCAAGCCTCGAACGGCGGAGTTCCCCGCCAAAGCGGGCGCTAGCGCTTGCTCGACGGTCGATGTCGAAGCCGAACCCGAACCATCGCTTTCCGGGCGCAGGGTTGCGGTGCGGAAAAGGTCGGAGGCATGCAGTCCCACCGGTGCGCCAAATCCCAGCAGCGTGCGCGCCGCACCGTTCGCCTGCCGGACCAGACCGTTGGTGTTCAAGAACAAAACGCCGCAGGAAAGATTTGAAAGTATGGTGGAACTCAGCGTGTCGGAGGCTTTGGCTTTTCTACGATCCGAGAGTTGCTGGGTGGTGAGTTCATGTTTTTGCTGTTTCAGTTGCTGGATGACCGCCTGGAAGGCGTGCACGGGCAATCCCGCGGCGGTCAGCGGAAGTTGATTCAGCGATTCTGGTTCAGCTACGAGGTTCTTGCGCAGGCGGCGAATCACGAATAAGCCCAGTCCGAAAGCGGCGACGGCTGCGAACAGAAGCAAGCCCATGCGCAACACTATTGGATTGGCGAGCGGATTCATCAGCAGCCTCACAGCGCCCTCCAATACCAGTGCAGAATGCGGTTGCCAAACAGGAACGACAAAATCGCCATGCCGCCGAGAAACACGCCAAAGGGCATCTCGTAGTAGCGGAGCGCCAGGCGCGCGGATTGCCAGGCGCGCCGCCGGGCGTCATTCCCAGGAGTGCCGGTGGCACGGGCTTTGTTTCGATTCCGGTGCAGGCGCTTTATCCAGACTGCGAGAACCGTGCTCAGTCCAAACATCGAACCTGTGAGCGACGCTGCAAAAATGGTTAAGACCGTGAGTTTGGTTCCGAGGAATGCGCCGATCAGCGCCATCAGCTTGACGTCCCCGAACCCCATACCTTCAACGCCACGGGCGCGCAGGTAAATGGCCGCTGCGCCGTATAGGAACGAGGCGCCGACCGCCGCTCCCAACAGGGAATCGGAGAGCGACCACAAGCGCCACGAAATCTCGCTTCGCATGGCGGCGGACACCATTCCAGGAAAGATTCTGGACGCCAGGTCATTCACCGGGACCACGAGGCTGAAGGCTATTCCCAGAGCGATCCCGGGAAGAGTCATGGCGTCGGGCAGCAGCTTGGTTTCCGCATCGGTAAAGATCAAGCCCAACAGCAGGTAGCCGAGCACGGCGCACTTGAGCGCCACCAACGTCAAACCAAAATGGGTGTAGCAGCCGAGAAAGAGCGAGGCCGTGAGGAGTTCGATCAAAAGGTATCGTGGTGATATCGGCTGCTTGCA
Organism: uncultured Acidobacteriaceae bacterium; assembly: GCA_963773955.1. GTDB lineage: Bacteria > Acidobacteriota > Terriglobia > Terriglobales > Acidobacteriaceae > Acidiflorens. Next base: position 1,366 of record CAVZDM010000103.1, read on the forward strand.
GGCGCGGCACTTTCCCCGAAGAATCAGCCAGCTCAGCACGGGGACATTGTGGTAGAGCGGGATCAGATCTCCGCAATGCGGACAGGCGGAGCGCGGGGTCACGACGGACTTGCCGAGCGGCAACCTGTAGATACACACGTTCAGGAAGCTGCCAAAGCACAGCCCCAGAGCGAAGGTCGCAACTGCAAAAAAAGGTTCCACGTTGGCTAAGTGCACAGTCTGATTGGACTTGGATGATTATAAGCCGGTCGGGTGGGGCCTTCTAAGCACGAAGGTCACTGCACTTCTGGTGACCGTAAGTTATTGTGGGCAAATGAGGAAAGCGCAGCTCACGCCGCCTGGCTGATCTCGCGGCTCTGGGGCAAGAAGATCAAGAACACGGTTCCGGTAGCGCGCCCGGCGTCACGTCCTTCGGCTCGGCTTCGCACACGAATCGATCCACCGTGCTTTTGGACGATGCCGCGCGACACCCATAATCCGAGGCCAGTCCCAGTGTCTTTCTTCGTCGTATAGAACGGTTCGAAGATTTGGCGCAGTTTGTCGCGGGGAATTCCGTTGCCGTTGTCGGCCACGGTGACGCGGACGCCGTCCCTGCCGTTCGACCAGTCGCGGCCCGCTGCCACGCGGACTTGCAGAGAACCTCCGTCGGCCATGGCATCCACCGCGTTCACCAGAAGATTGGCCAGCAACTGCCGCAACTCGCCCGAATAGCCATTGACCTGGCAACGGTTGCGGTAGCGTCGGGTCACGCGAATGTGCCGGCCTTCCAGCTTGCGGGAATACAACTGCAGAATCTCGTCCATGATGGCGGCGGGATCCATCGAACCGGGAGAGCTGGCATCGCGCACAAACCCCAACGTCTGTTGCGCCAATTGAGCGACGCGGCCCACCTCTTGCTCGGCCAGGGTCAGATACTCCACGGCGTTGCCGGGGTCGTGACGTGCGAGGTAGAGCAGGTTGACGACGGCTTCGAGCGGATTGTTGATCTCGTGCGCAATCGAAGCGGCGAGGCGGCCCGCGGTGGCGAGTTTTTCGCTGCGGCGGATGGCTTCTTCGGACTGCTTTTCGGCGGTGATATCACGCGCGATGGCCGACGCTCCGACGATTTCGCCGCGGGCATTTCGCAGCGACGAGACCGAGAGCAGTACCGGGCAGCGTGTGCCGTCTTTGCGCATGCGCTCGGTCCGATAAGAAGCCACGTGGCCGCCGCTATTCAATATTTCGAGGTTGCGTTCCAGTTCGTCGAGGCGTTCCGGCGGCGACAGGCGCGCTACCGGCGATCCGACGGCCTCCTCGGCAGTGTAGCCATAGAGTTGTTCGGCGGCGCGATTCCAGCTGGTGATGGTGCCGTCCGGATGCGAGCTGTAGATTGCGTCACAGGAGGACTCCACGATGGCTGCCATCTCGCGGGTGGTGCGGTCGGCGCGCGATTCCGCCAATGTCTTCTGCCGGGCCATACTCCCGGCGAACACGGAAATGGCCAGGAAAACCAGCAGCCGCTCCAGATCGGCGCTGGTGCTGATGCCGAAGCTGAAGTAGGGCGGAACGGCAAAAAAATCCAGGCAAGCGGTGGAAACCAGCGAGCAGAAAACGGCGGGGCCAAAGCCCAGAAAACGAGCGGTGAAAAGCACCGCGGCCAGTAACAGAACAAAGAGATGACGGTGCAACACGGAGGAAAGAGTCCAGAGGCTAAGCGCTACCCAGACCGCGAGCGCGGCCCCCGCGTATTGGCCGAGTGCCGAATACCGATTGCGTGCGATCCAACGATTCAGATTGGCCCCAATTCCAAACATTGCTCAAAATGCGGCTCAAAATGCTACCTAGAACGCTGCCGGGTCCAGCTAGAGGACTTTAAGGGTTGGACCAGGGCGGGCAAGACTGCCTTCATTGTGCTGGGGAAACTCTAGCAGCAGGACGGATGGACGGCAACTGTCGAGCGCAGCATCGTCACAACGTGCAGAGACGGGGCTTGCCCCGTCTCCGTTGGACGCCGCGGGAGACGCGGCAAGCCGCGTCTCTACGGTGATGATTTTACGGGGCAACCGCTTGGGTGTTCAGGCCGTTCGACGGTTAGTCGTGGTGGAGGAACTTGTAGTCGAGGATGGACGCCGCCAACGCGTAGGCGTCTTCGGCATTGTCCAACGCGTCCTTGGTACGAATCAGCCTTCCCTGGCAAAGTACGTTGCTGTTCTTCTGCCCGGAGATTTCTTCGGGCATCTCGAAGATCAGTTCCACCAGCGCATTGGCCGGCAGTTGCTGCGGGCCGTGGAAGAGTACGCCCGACTGGCTGATGTTCTGGATCAGACCCTCGTACCAGGTACTGAGATTTTTCCCGCGGTATCGAACCTTGAGGTCGGAGCGCAGGCGCCGTGCCCGGGGCATCCAGCTGGGCTGCTTTTGACTGGAGCGGCGCCGGATGGTGGTGGTGTCCGCTACCGGCTCGTCGACCCGATTTCCGCGACGCATGGTCTTCCAGTCGTACTGGTAAGCCGTCGCGCACACCATGCAGACCTGGTAGTACTCTCCATTGGCCGCGCGGCGCGGCCAGGAAAATTCGTGCGAACAGCGTCCCAGCATGAGAACATCCATGAGTTTTTGCGGCATGATGGCGAGTAGGGCTCCCGTACTAATCCGACCTATCCATCTTCCGACGGCTTCGGCATTCTGAATAGGTTACTTTCGTGTATCACGGGTTAGGCCTTATGCTTTTCCATATGCCACGAGCCGACCTATCGCGCATGGGATTCATTCTCGCCGCAGGCAAGAGTTCGCGTATGGGAGTCGATAAGGCGTTTCTGGATTTTGGCGGCCAAACGTTGCTCGATCGCGCACTTGTCGTGATGGGCGGGGTTTGCGAGCGCGTGGCGATTGTCGGTGACCCGGCGAAATTTGCAAAGTACGCATCTACCAAACCGGAGTCTCCGAAATACAAATCCGTCGTGGCAGATATTTTCTCCGGATGCGGCCCGCTTGCCGGTATTCATGCCGCGCTCGTGCATTCACCGGCCGAGTTGAACCTGATGCTCGCCGTGGACATGCCATTCGTCTCTGAGGAACTTCTCGGGTTTATTTTTGCTGCGGCCGCCGCGAACGATAACCACGCCATGATCACCGTGCCGCGCGTCGGCCATGGATTTCAACCGCTCTGCGCGGTGTATCGACGCGAGTTTTCCACTACCGCCGAGGAGGCGCTGCGGGCAGGGAAGTACAAGATCGATGCGGCGTTTTCAGGTGTGGCTATCCGAGTGATCGAAGAGGTGGAACTGGTGGCAGCCGGTTTTGCTGAGCAGAGTTTTTTTCAACGTGAACACTCCCGCAGGACCGGGCGGCCGCTGAAGGGTGGGGATTTTGACTCTTCCTCCTAGATGGGTAATGGGGCGGCTGCTGGTTTTCCCTGACGCGACCGGTCCGGACTCTAGCGTCGTCGTGAGTGAAATCGCCTGGTTTAGCCAACTATCGGGACTCTAAATCGAATCAAGACAAGTTGCGGGCAACGCCGTACACTTGCTCCGTTGACTCAACTCGACTTCGGAGTACACGTGTGAAAGTTATTCTAGGTCTCATTTTGCTATGTGGTTTCATCGGCTGTGGTGACGACAGAAGCACGCCGACGCCCAGCGTGGCTGGAAACTGGCAGTTCACCGGCCATTCGAGCGTGTCGGGTCAAAACATCACGGGCAGCGCAACAATCCAACAAAAAGGTAGTTCGGTCACGGGAGTAGCAAACACGGTAAATGGGGCAATGTGTACAACAACGAATGAATCCTCGGGGAGCATCACCGGAACAGCAATAACGATTCAAATTTCGCTAGGCAATCAGGTTGTAGACGTGACCGGCACAATCAACTCGGCTGGCAATTCTGCGTCGGGGAGTTACGCAGGCGGCTGCACGACTGGTGATTATGGAACGTGGTCTGCGGGCAAAACGAGCTAGGCATCGGTGCCTTGGTTGGC
>CAVZDM010000104.1:0-36793 GCA_963773955.1 uncultured Acidobacteriaceae bacterium
CGAAACCTGGGGATACGACGCCAGAATTGCCTGGGAAAAATCGCAGGTCGAGAGATGGCAGCGCTGGCCCGTCCTCGGACGGTGTGTCCAATGGGCGGTGAACCGCGAGCGGGCCAAGCTTCTACGAAATTAGGGACTGCTCCGCCGTCAACTGGGGGCGGATCGGGATGCGCGGAATCGCATGGGCGCCTACCGCGTAGTTACGAATAATTTCCAAGAGCGGCAGCATGTGGTCGTGGTAGCGAATCACGGATTCGTACTTGGCTTGTGCGACGCGTTGTTCTCCGCAAGTCTCGTAGTAGGGCTTGGTCTCAGAGATTAATTCGGGAAATGGGTCGGTGACTTTTCGCAGGCACTCAACCCGGAAATATTCTTCCCCTTTGACAGCTATCGCCTGTTGCACTTCCTCTTTCAGCGCCTCATATTCTCTGGCGGCGCGAAGTTTTTGCTTGAGCGATGGATCATCCAGACGCAAGTGCAAACAGCGGTCGTCATGAGGGTCGCGGCAATGTTGCTCCCACTCAGTCAGACAGAATTCATAGTTGGCGATGGTCCCGTCCAGGGTTCGCTCGGCGATGGCCACCGCCGCGTTCAGCAGCACTCGGCACATGTCATGGGTGGGATTGAATCCTTCGACGGCGTCGCCAGCCACAAAATCTATGCGGCGTTCAGTGAGAGATGCTGCCAGCCGGTCAATGATTGCCAGGAAGATGGAGACCTTCTTTTCGAGAATTGCACGGTAGACGCCCGCGTCGGACATAAGACCAAATATTTCATCCGGCGTGGAACCAGACTGGATGAGCAGTTTCGCCGTCGAAGGCAACCGAGAAGTACCGTTCGCGCCGGAACCGTCGGTGAGCACATAGACGCGTGGAGTGGTCTCGGCCAGCCATCCGAAAACCTTCAACTCGTGCCCGGGATGGGCGACTACGAGCGCAGTGTTGCGGTATGCGCTGATGTTCTCTGGTCCATGTAGAAAAGAAAGTGGCACCGAATCACCTCGCTACCTTTACCTTCGGCGAGGTTAGGCTTGGTTCTGATGGCGAACAAGGCGTTCGTGCCCCTAAGTAATGGGATGGCTCTTCTGAAGTTCCCGAAATGAGACTGTCGTTTTTTTGGCACTGAAACGTTCGTCATGTACCAAAGAACCGCTCGGTGCGCTGGCTGCCCGAGCCCATAATATTCTGCATGGTTTCGCCGGCACTCTTACATTCGCGACCCTCCTTGGGCGATCGTGTGCCTTTGCCTATGATCGTGGGCGTTCCCCGTTCGGGGACCACTCTGCTCCGTTTCATGCTGGACTCCCATCCGTTGCTGGCGATTCCTCCGGAAACCGGTTTTGTGGCCTGGGCATCGAGATTACGGCCAACGAGATGGATGAACGGCGCGACCACGCGGGAGGCATTGTTCCGGATGGTTACCCGACTTCCCCTTAAGAGCGGGCCCTGGCAGGATTTCGGGCTCAATGCCGGGGCGTTGCGGGAAGAGTTGAAGCGGATTACACCCTTCGATGTAGGAGAAGGGCTCCGAGCTTTCTACCGTCTCTATGCGCAAAAACAAAATAAGCCCCGCTATGGCGATAAGACACCTCTCTATTGCCGGCACATGCCGGCGATTCAGAAGGTGCTGCCTGAAGCACATTTCATACACATGATTCGGGATGGGCGGGATGTGGCCTTGTCGCTGCGTGCGACGTGGTTTGCTCCCGCACGGGATATGCGAACCCTCGGACAGTACTGGAGCAAGATGGTCCGAAACACGCGGGAAGCAGGGCGCCAAGCCAATGCCTATATGGAGATCCGTTACGAGGAGCTGATAGAAGACCCGGTTACGGTGTTGAATGCGGTTTGCCGCTTTCTGAAACTCGACTTTGATGCATCCATGTCGCACTATTGGGAGCGCACTGCGGAAAGGCTCGAAGAACACCAGGCGCACTATGGGATGGGCGGACGCGTAGTGGTCACCCATGAACAAAGATTGCTCCAGCAGCGGCTTACCCGGCAACCTCCGCGGGTCGAGCGGATCTTTTGCTGGAAAAAGGAAATGACAACGGAGGAACGGTCTGAGTTTGCGCGGTCAGGTGGAGAAATGCTGAAAGAGCTGGGGTATTAATCCTGGAGAAGCTGTGGGTTGGCTTGTGCGGCAGATCCGGACGCGAAAATGCCCGGGATTCTTGCGAATCCCGGGCACTTGTTTTTACTTAGAGATCGTTGTCGCTACCTAGACAGCGGTAACGTTCTCCGCTTGCCAGCCTTTGGGGCCTTTGGTCACGTCGAACTGCACGGTTTGGCCTTCTTGCAGGCTCTTGAAGCCGCCAGCTTGAATCGCGGAGAAATGCACGAAAACGTCTTCGCCATTCTGACGGCTGATAAAGCCGTAGCCCTTGGCGTCGTTAAACCACTTCACTGTTCCTTGTTCTGCCATTAGATGTTCCTTTTTCTTGTTTCTTGAAATGTGCTGAGAAGATTCGCTGCTTGTAGAGGGGGTGACGCTGGTTGGCGGTACCGGCCTGCAACTGGCTTGTGAGTCAAACTTAGCGATTTCTAGTGTAGCACAGGAAAGCCAAAAAGCGATGGAAACTTTGGGGCGGGGGTGTTTCGCGGGTGGGGCCGGTAGCGCTGCGGAGACGGGGCTAGCCCCGTCTCTACCACTAAGTCTTTTTGGGTCAATGGTTTGTGGATCGCGAAATGGAGATCGCTCTTTTGTGGGTGGGTCGGTTATAAATTGGTCATGATCGCTTTTCTTACCCTGGAACTCCGGATCGAAGCGGCCCACTCGCTTAAGGACAAGCGCCAGGTGACGCGCAGCCTCAAGGACCGGCTGCGCTCTTCGTTTAACGTCGCGGTTGCTGAACTCGATCCCAGCTCGCTTTGGAATCAGGCTACCATCGGCGTGGTCAGCGTCTCCCACTCGCGCGATTACCTGGACGGGTTGATGAAAAACGTCGAACGCTCGGCGACACGCATTGCCAACAATGCGGGCGCCGACGTCACCGACTCGTTTGTGGAGTTCTTGTGAGGGCGGCGCTGCACGGTTGACCGGCGCCGTTAAGGGACGCGGTGACTAATTCTTGAATGACTAGTCATCTGACTAGTCAACTACTCGTGTAGAGACGGGGCTTGCCCCGTCTTGCCTGCGCCGTCACCGACCGCGGCGGGAGACGCGGCGAGCCGCGTCTCTACGAAAAATGTGATAAAAAATACTGTAATGCCAATGCACGCCTCTGGCAGTCTTAATCCGCAATCCGATCCGCGACAATCAGGTGCACCGTGCTGAGGGCAGTGTTTATTGCACTGTCGGAGAGCCGGTGGCTGCGCGGGGTCGCCGAACGCTCCCGCTTTGGACAGCGCACGTCCGCCCGCTTCGTTGCCGGCAAAGAGGTAGCGGACGCGATCCGCGCCGCCGGTGCGGTGAATCAGTTTGGCGCCGGCGTCTCCATCGACAATCTGGGCGAGAACGTCACCAACGCTGACGAAGCCCGCGCCAGCGCTCAGCTTTATCACCACCTGCTCGACGAAATCGCCGTCCACAAACTGAAGGCGAATGTCAGCGTGAAGCTGACCCACATGGGCCTGGACGTGGACGAGACGATGGCCTACGAAATCGTGCGCGGGCTGGTCGCCAAGGCGGCCAGCATGTCGCGGAGGAATTTTGTTCGGGTCGATATGGAAGGATCGCCCTACACGCAGCGCACGCTCGATTTCGTTCACGAGCTGCACCGAGTTCCGGGAAACGAGGATAGCGTGGGTGCGGTGATCCAGTCGTATATGCGGCGCGCCGAGGCCGACATCGAGAAGTTGCTCTCCGCGCGCATCCGCATACGGCTCTGCAAAGGCGCATACAAGGAGCCCGAAGACATCGCCTTCCAGAAGAAGTCCGAGGTGGACGCGAGCTACGTGAAGCTGATGAAGATTCTGATGAAAAGCGGCGTCTATCATGGACTGGCAACCCACGACGAAGCCATTATTAAAGCGGCCAAGGCTTTTGCCACGCGCGAGAATATTCCGCGCAACGCTTTTGAATTTCAGATGCTGCACGGCATCCGGCGCGACCTGCAGCAGGGGCTGGTGAAAGATGGCTGGGGGGTGCGCGTTTACATTCCGTTCGGCACCGAGTGGTATCCGTATTTCATGCGGCGGCTGGCCGAACGGCCGGCAAATGTTTTGTTTATCGCGAAGAACATTCTGCGGAAGTAAAACCTGTGGTGTCAATCGGATAGGCGGAAATCAGTCAGGGCGCCAGAGTTCCTCTGTCGGGAGAACTACACTTTATTCTTCCCGACGTGAAGGGGATGAGCGGGCGTTCTCGTTCTATCAAGTGGAAGCTAACTTGGCTTGGATACATAGCCTCTCCCCCTCGGGCGATGTGCTTGCGTCCAACTGGGTACAAAGGGTCTGTAGCTCGCGACGGTTTTGCATCGAGACTCGGTTTCCGTTCAAATCCTCCGCGTTGCCCCGGGGAAGGACGACGCGGAGGCTCCTTAGTTTCGCGGGCGCCCGCCCCTTCTGTTATCCCTCCCACACAAACGCGTCAAACACCCTGGTGGATTCAAATCCGATGCGCTTATAGAGCGCGATGGCGCGATCGTTGGCTTCGGTAACCGTCAGCGAGATGAAATGGAATCCGCGGGCGCGGAGATTCCTGGTTGACGCCGCCAGCATGGCTTCGCCGAGGCCTGCGGAGCGGTATTCGGGAAGCACGCAGACCTGGGTGATGTGGCCGACATCGGGACGCACCAGCGAGCACAGGATGAGGCCGATCAGCGTGCGCGTGCGCCGCTCGAGGATGACAAAGGATGCCTGGGCATCGAAGGTGCCGCATCCGGGGAAGCGCACGATGTTGTTGAGAAAACGCAGCGAGCCGGTGAGGGTGCGGTACTGATCGTTGATCTCGGAATCGACATGACCGCGATAGGCGGCGGTGATCAGGGCGTCGGCGGACTGGTATTCCTGCTCCGACCAGGGACGGATTTCGAACTGCGGCGGAAGCGGGGGTGCGGTTTGGGGGTGTTTGCCGATATCGAAGTTCATGAACACGCGGGGATGGCGGCTGAAGCCCTGTTGCAGGAAGGGACGCGAGACTTCTCCGGCGTGGTGCGCGAGCAACTGCGCCTCCACGCGATGGATGCCGGGCGACTGCTGCAGGGTTTCGATGACGTGGGTGAGCAGGCGTTCCTCGACCTCGTGACGGTCGGGACTGCGGCCGCCGTCGGCGTTGCGGACGAACAGGTCTCCGATGACGCCCTTGCTCTGCTCGTAGACAAAAAAGGAGTAGCCGAAGATGCTGCCGCGCTCGATGGCGGCGTAGCCGGGAAGGATTTTCGCGTCCATGTAGCGCAGGATCATCTCGGCGGAAGTGGAGTAGTCCCACGAGAGGACACGGGCCCACATGGCGATCTCATCTTCCAGCAGCGGCCGGAGGTCGGCGGAAGAAAAATGTCGGAGATCGAGGATTTCCATAAAAGAAGGTCTCAGGCCTCAGGTGTCAGGTCTCAGGAAAAACGTGGCTGCAATATCCGCTGCCTTCCTGGGTCCGGTTCCTGAGACCTGGGACCTGACACCTGAGACCTATTCCTTTCCCACCCAATACAGATCCAACTTCTGCGGCCTGATACTGGTTAAGTATGACACCCGGCGTCCGGCGACGAGTTGGGCGACTTGGGACTGCGTACCTTGTGCGGCAACCACCACATGAGCGGCGGCCGGGATATTTCCATCCTCGTATTTCTGCGCCGGACGATTGAGATAAAACTCGAGGCCGTACTCCTGCACGCGATTGATGTGAAAGAGAGCGACGGGGACCGGCTCGTGCGAAAAGGCTTGAATGCTTTCGGCAATCGGACGCGCGGATTGGGTGACGTCGATGACGGGCGCGGCGAAGCGAATCACAAGGTATACGCTAACGACGACGGCGACCGTGGTAGCGCGGCTCAACAAGCGCAGCCCGGCGCGAGACAGCAGCGCGGCGGCGATGCCGAGCGCCAAGACAGCGCCAATGGCGGCAGCCACGTAGGTTCCCGTTCCCCACAGCAAGTGATGATTGATCGCGATGGAGGCGGCGGAGAGCGCGGCAAAGATCAGCAGCCCGCAGAAAGCTCCATGGGCCGCGGCGAACAGGAACGAAAACTTCCTATCGTCACTGGTAGGGGCATCGCTGCGACGGGCGGCCAGATATTCGGCAACCAGCAGCGCTCCGGTGGGCACAGCGGGCAAGATGTATCCGGGTAGCTTCGATTGCGATGCGCTGAAAAACAGAATGGGCACAAACATCCAGATGAGAAGAAACAGTGGCCAGGAATCTTCCGGGCTGGAGAAAGCCTGCTTGCGTTCGGACCAGATCACGCGGGCACGTTCGACGACGGCTAGGATGAGCACGAATGTCCAAGGCATCATGGCCAGCAGGAACACGGGCAGGTAGAACCAGAAAGGCTGGTGGTGGTGGTAGACGTTCTGCGAGAAGCGGGCGAGATTGTGTTCCAGGATAAAGAAACGGAAGAATTCCGGATTGCGTAGTTGGACGGCGATGTACCAGGGCAACATGACGGCGAAATAGAGGAGGATGCCGGGAATCCAGAGGGTACGAAGGATCGCTTGCCAGTCACGCTTCACAGCGACGAAGAGAAAGATGATGACGGCAGCCAGGGCGGGCGCGACTGGACCTTTGGCCAAGGTTCCGAGCGCCAGCGCAAAGTAGGACGCGGCGAGATAAATGTTGCGGCTACTCTCGTACCAGGCGTACCAGGCGAGTAATGCGATCGAGAAGCAGGCGGCGAGCGGCATGTCGGTGGCGGCGGCGTGGGCAAATATAACCATGGCGGTGCAACTGGCGGTGATGAGGGCGCCGTCGAGTTCACTGCCTGGCCGAAAGCGGCGGAGGAACAAGTAGATGACCGCAATGAGCAGAGCCGCGTCGAAAGCGGCGGGCAGGCGAGCAGTTTGGTCGCTGACGCCGGCCACCCGGAACGACACCATCGCCTGCCAGTAATAGAGGATGGGCTTTTCGAGCCACGGTTTGCCTAGCAGCGTGGGAGTAATCCAATCGGACCGCTCAAGCATTTCGCGCGCTATTTGCGCGTAGCGGGGTTCGTCAGCGCCGACGAGGCCGAAGGAGCCGAGGCCATAGAAGAAAAGGAATCCGCAGAAGGCCACCAGCAGCAGCAGGTCGGTGCGGGTTCGGGGATTCGTCCGTGGATTGGTTCCTTGATTCATTCTGTCGTTAGCTGGCCGCTCGGACTGTATCGTTCTTATCAGAGTCGCGAACGACTATCGACCAACGACTAACGACTGGGCGATCAGTCCGCGTTCAAGCCTACAGGCTCCGCGTGCAGGCGGTCCACAATTCGCGACACGGCAACCGCCAGAGGCCCATCGACCGAACAGCCGCTGGCGCATTTGTGACCACCACCGCCGAAATGCTCGGCCACGGTGGAGACGTTCACTGCTCCCTTGCTGCGGAGGCTGATGCGACAGCGGCCGTCAGGCAGTTCGCGAAAGAAAATGGCGACCTGCACGTCGGCCATGGAGAGCGCATAGTTGACCAGGCCCTCGCAATCTTCTTCGCGGGCGCCGAAGCGATGCATCTGCTCCTGCGTAACCCATATCCAGGCGAGCGCGCCCTCGCGATGCAGATTCGAGAGCGCGGCGCCGAGCAGACGCATCTTGGCGGTGGAATGTCCAAAATAGATATGCCGCGCGCAAAGCGCGGGGTCGGCTCCGGCGAGCACGAGGTCGCGGGCGACGGTGAAAGTGTGCTCGTTAGTGCCTTCGAACATGAACGAGCCAGTGTCGGTCATGAGCCCGGTGTAGAGGCAGGTGGCAATGTCGCGATCGACGGGAACGCAAGCCAGGCGGGCTAAACGGAAGACGAGTTCGGCGGTGGCCATCACCGTGGAATCGATCCAGTTGATGTTGGCAAAATTGCGGCCGCTGGCGTGATGGTCAATGTTGATGAGGAAACATTCTCCCAGACCTTCCAGCCCGGTGCGCTTGACGCTGTCGCATTCCAGCAGAACGACGGCGTCATTCTCCGGGACGGCATCGGCCTGAATGGCGCGATCAGCAAAGGGAAGGTTCTGGTAGATACGCGGTACGCCATCGTGCATGACGACTTCGGCGTCTTTGCCCATGACCCGCAGGATCTGGGCGCAGGCCAGGGCCGAGCCGATGCCGTCTCCGTCGGGCCGGGCGTGCGAAGTCACGACCAAGCGGCGACGCGCCCGAATTTCCTGTAGAACCCGGTCTAGCATTGTGTTCGCCACTGTCGGCTTTCAGCTCTTGGCCATTAGCTATTAGCTCTTAAGCTTCGTATCAGGGCATCGCTTTAGCGATGCCTCCAGTCCTCCGAAATCACACGCCCCTTTAGGGGCTCGGCTCGGGCCGCTTCCGGGCGCGTTTCTTGGCGCGCCCAAGCAGTTCTTCTACTCGACTCTCTAGTTCATCGGCACGATCGATCTGGAAATAGAGTTCCGGAGGCCGTCGCAACCGCAGGCGCTCCGCAAGCTCGTGCCGGACGTAATTCTTGGCGGCGGCGAGTCCTTCAAGGGTGCGCTCAGCCTCGGCCTCATCGCCGGCCACTGTGACCATGACGCGCGCGGATCGGGCGTCCTGAGCCATGAGCACGGCGGTGACGCTGGCCAGGCCGATGCGAGGGTCCGCCAGTTCGCCTTCGAGGATGGTTTCGATCTCCTCGCGAATCGCCTGACTCAGCCGTCCGCGATGATATTTCTGCCCACGATGCTCCACAGCCCACCTCGAACGGAGAAAACCTGTAAGAATATCAGAAAAATCAAGTCACAGAGTTCGACTTTGTTTTGCAGGGGAACGGTTGCTTTTGGGCGGTGCGTGCCCGGTCACTCCGCACGACCTTGACGGGGCAGAGTTCCGTCTCCAAACGATCTCGACGTTCCCGAAATTCAGTGATGGCTGGCGGTCGTGTAGAATAACCGTTTGGATATGGACCTGGCCGCCATTCAGCAAGCCTTGCGCGATCGCAACATAGACGCCTGGCTTTTCTACGACCATCACCATCGCGACCCGATCGCCTACCGCGTTCTCGGCCTGCCGGATGGGTTGATGGTTACGCGACGCTGGTACTACCTGATCCCCGCCAAGGGCGAGCCCGTCAAACTGGTGCACAAGATCGAGTCGGGCCACTTGGATACCTTGCCCGGCACAAAGAAGAAGTACGCGGGATGGCAGGAACTGTTCGAGAGCCTGAAGCAGATGCTGGCCCCGTACCGCGACGTGGCAATGCAGTACTCGGCCAATAACTTTGTCTTCACCATTTCAATGGTGGATGCGGGAACGGCGGACCTGATCCGCGGGCTGGGCAAGAACATCGTCAGCGCGGCGGACCTGATCGCGCAGTTTGAAGCGACCCTGAGCGAAGAACAGATCAAGTCGCACTTCGCGGCGCGCGATGTGATCGACGCGGTCACCGCCGAGGCTTTCAAGGAAATTGGACGGCGCGTGCGCAGCGGCGGCACCCACGAACATGACATTCAGCAGTTCTTCATGGAAGCGTTCCAGCGCGAGAACATGGTGACTGACGATCCTCCGATCGTCGCGGTGAACGCCAACAGCGGCAATCCGCACTATGAGCCGAGCGCAGGCCGGCCGGTGCCGATTCGTGAGGGCGACCTGGTTCTGCTGGACGTGTGGGCGAAAAAGAATACGCCGGGCGCGGTTTACTACGACATCACTTGGATGGGATTTGTGGGCAACGGCCCGTCGGAGCGGCAGCGCGAGATTTTCAAGATTGTGAGCGAGGCGCGCGACATCGGCGTGAAGACGGTGCAGAATGCGGTTTCTGCCGCCAAGCCGATTGCCGGGTGGGAAGTGGATCACGCGGTGCGCGGGCACATCAAGAAGGCGAAGTACGGAGATTATTTCATCCACCGCACCGGCCACTCGATTGCCACCGAGGTGCACTCGAATGGCGCGAATATGGATGACCTGGAAATTCACGACGAGCGGCGCATTCTGCCCAATTCCTTGTTCTCGATCGAACCCGGCATCTATCTGCCCGAATTCGGCGTGCGCCTGGAAGTGGATGTGCTGGTGCGGCCGGGAAGCGCCGAGGTCACTGGTAAAATCCAACGAGAGTTCGTGACGATCTGAATGGCCAAGCCGACAACAGATAAATCAGGTGCGGGTTCAGCGACTGCGACGGAGCCGGAGTACCCGCTGACCACGATGGCGGTGGTTGCGCCGCTGGTGGGCTGGCTGATTCCGGGCGGCGGACACTTCCTGCTGAAGCGCTATGGACGCGGCATTCTGCTCCTGGTGTCGGTGGTGGCGATGTTCCTGATCGGCCTCGGGATGCAGGGGCGGATTTACAAGCCGAACGGCGGCGACATCCTTGACATACTGGGCTTCGTGGGTGACGTGGGCTCGGGCGCGCTCTATTTTCTGGCGCGCATCATGGACTGGGGCAACGTGATGGCCGCGAATGCCGCGGCGGATTACGGCAAGACATTTCTGATTGTGGCCGGCCTGCTGAATTTTATCGCGGCGGCGGATGCGCATCACATTGCGCTGGGGAAGAAACCGTGACCATCAGCTTGTCGCACTTCTCAGCTGCGGTGGTGTTCGCGCTGTTTGCGTCGGTGGTTTTCGGCATCACGCAGCGCAATTCGACGATGGAGATGGTGAAGTACGGCCTCTACTGCTTCGCTATGTTCGTGGGCGGGGTTTTTGTGGCGGGATGGGTCATGGCGCTGATACGGCGGTAGCGGCTCTCAGCCGTCAGCTTTCAGGTCTCAGTTTCTGACTTCCAACAGACAAACATCAAGCTCGTCACGAATCTGCCCATCGTGTCTCTGCCTGCTGCGCAATCGAAGGAGTTGTGAACATCCCCACTCAAGCCAAAACCGGGCTTGAGTGGGCCACCCGCCCGTCGCGCTGTCGCTCAGAAGACGGAGAACTCCGGAGCGTTCCGTCTGTGCCAGGATTTCCTACTTGTTAAATCTTGACAGACTATTTATAATGCATCATACTCATAACCGCTAGTATGACTGAGAAACTCGAAACCGTATGGTTTACGACGAAGGGGCAAGTCGTCATCCCGCTTCGCCTGCGCAAACAATTCGACATCGAGGACGGGACAAAGGCCGTGGTCCAAGCCACACCGGAGGGAATTCTTCTTAAACCCATGACCGCGGCGCTCATCAAGCGCGGGCGCGGCATCCTCAAGCGCGCGCCGGCAGGCAAGCCGTTGAGAGAGGATTGGGCCGAACACAAGAAGCAGGAACGGGCACTCGAGGAGCGCCATGCCGGCTAAGGTGCTCGACAGCTTCGCACTTATCGCCTACTTCCGCGACGAGCCGGGCGCGGAGACGATGGAAGATATGCTCGTCTCCGCCGGTAAGAAGGACAGCCCGCTCCTCATGACCGATGTGAACTACGCCGAGGTGAAGTACTCCATTCTGAAGAAAGACGGCGCGGAGGCGTGGGCGGAGGCCGCGAAGGTCCTTCAGGGCCTGCCGATTGATTTTCATTCCACGACCCGCGCGCTGGCCGACACCGCGGCCGATTTCAAGGCGCGTTTCAAATTGAGTTTGGCCGACGCCTTTGCCGCCGCGCTGGCAAAGGAAAGGAGGACTGAACTCGTCACCGGCGACCCGGAATTCAGGGCGCTCGAAAGGGAAGTCAAAATTCACTGGCTGAAGTAATCGCAGCCCAAGAAAAGCTATGGCATACGAAGAATTGTTTACCGATTTGTTGAAGGCCGAGCGCGAGGAGGACGTGACCCGACGCAGTCTTCGGCTTGGAAAAATTCTCCGATTCTAATTGGCTCCCCTATGGCGGGATCGAAAACAACTACGGATCATCGGCGCGCAACAGGCAGATGCTATTGGCGCTTTAGTTGAAAAGGTCGTCAACTCGATTGATGCAATTTTGATGCGCGAATGTTTTGCGAGAAATCTTGATCCGCGCAGCAACCTAGTACCTCGATCAATGAGCGAAGCAGCGGAGCAGTTCCTGAACGTCCCCGACGGAAATCTGGCCAAGTGGTCAGCAGCGCAACGGACCGAACTTGCGGAGCGAAATATAAGCATCATCGTCACCGGCCAGAAGCCAAGTGAAGGTAATCCCTGCGTGATCGTAGTCGATACCGGAGAGGGCCAAAAACCGGAAGATTTCAAGGATACATTGGTGTCCTTGCTGCGAAGCAACAAGACGTCAGTTCCATTCGTGCAAGGCAAGTTCAATATGGGAAGTACGGGCAGCCTGACCTATTGCAGCCCCAACAAGAATTATCAGTTGATTGCTTCGAGGCGCAACGCTGCCATCCCGGGTATCAAGAATCCGAAATGGGGGTTCACAGTTGTCAGAAAGCGCCCTCCACTGAAGAACGAAAAGAACGAGCGATACGAATACCTCGCACCGAAGGGAAGGGTCTGCGAACTCGATCTTGACGAAATCTTGATATATCCGGACGACGAGAGCACGCCATATAAGCGTCCAACAAAGTACGGGACCATCGTAAAACTCTTTGAGTATGACCTCCCCGGGAGCACAAAGACGATGGCGACCGTAGATTTTTATCGGGCTCTGTCGAGCAAGCTTTGGGCGGTTGTGGAACAATTTGCTGAGGAATCAGAATCCATCGAACTGTTTGAAAAGCTGGTGGCCCAAAACCCTGCGCTGGCCGAAATTCTCGGTATTGGTCTCAAAATCAAAGTTCCCAGGCCCGGTGATCAGCCGACTCCGAAATTTGACGGCCAGCGATTCCCGACATTCTTGAAGCTCGAAGACGCGCACGAAAACGGTGACTTCGTTAAAAAGTGTCCGCAGAACTCATACTGCCGAATGATTTTGGTGACCGATGCGGAAAACGATTATCTCGTTCGTGCATTTGAGCCTGGGAAACTCATCATAAGGCCCGAAGCATTGATCAAATGTACGAGCCTCTACAACGGGCGACTGGAATTGCAACTTGCGCCAGATAATACGTGCGACGTAGGTCATCGAACTGAAGTAAAGGTAATGTTAACAAGCCCCAATTCGCCAGAGGGGTATTTCTCCGTTCGCTTTTGGCTGGAGATCGATTCGCCTATACAGCCCAAGAAACATCCGCCGAGCCCACCGAAGCCGCCGAAGGTTTCGACTCTTGCGTTGCCAGAGATCAAAGAAATCAAGAAGGACGGATGGTCAGATAGTATCGAAATTACATCCGATGAAGACGTAGTCACAATCATGTCAAATGGCGATCAATCGAAGACGTCGCTGGTGAATATGGATAACCTGCACTACAAACGCTATGTTTACGGGAATCCGAAACGCGAGCAAGAAATCAGAAACATATACAAGATTTCGTCAACAATCATGGGATTGTGGTTGCTTGAACAAGTGGACAAGGGCGGCCTTGAAGAGCCAAAACGCCGCGCAGTCAGCAACTCGCTGGGCAGGCTGTTGCTTCCAATGGTTGATTCGCTCGGAAGCAAGGCGGCTGAATTGGAACGAAGCTGATTTGAAAACCCAGAGACAGACGGTACGCTCCCCAGTTACTAGTTCGAATCACACCCCAAAGAGAACCGCAGAGCAGCACACACCTCATTCATTCGTGCGGAACTAAGCTGGGCCACGCGTTTCCCCAGGCGCTGTTGCGACACCGTAACTGCATTGTGCAGGTTCACCGCGCACGGGGACTTCATGCCGTCCTCCTCATTCAGAACGACTTCCGATGGCACGCCGCGAATCGTCGAAGTGACTGGCGCAACCGTAACCGTGGATAAATACGCGATGGCGCTATTGCGGGTGAGCACGAGGGCCGGTCGTTTCTTGTCGGGCGCGGCAAACTGGTAGAGCCGAACCTCACCTCGGGCTATCTGGCCTCGGGCTATTCTTCCGGCCACGTGGCCTCCGATTCCCAACCCCGCGCTTCCGCGTCGGCTTGCGACTGTCGGGAGTAACCCTGGCGGTCGCGCTCCTCACTGGCTCGCAGTTCTAACCGACGGAGATGTTCCCGCAGGGCGTCGCGCACCAGAGCGGACCGGTTTCGCCTGGTGCGCTTCGCGGCTTGGTCGGCGGCGTGTAACAACTTTTTGTCCAGCACGATTTGAACGATTTCCATATGTGGAATCTACTCCACAGTATACTCCACATAGAAGACATTTTTCAAAGCCAGCTCCTTTGCAGCGGCCTTCCATCCGTCATGCGGTGGACTTCGGTAAGAATGACTGGAACTTTTCGGCTTCCCAGATGCCGACTTCCGAGTCCTAATCTCGTGATGGCGGGACCGGACTACTTCCTGATTGGTGACAATGAGGGAGTTATAGCGCGGTGTCCGTCCATCCGATACGCCTGACCTAGCCGGCATCAGGCGGCTAGTCAAGTTTGGCCTATTACAACTAATGCAAAATGCTTTGGCGAGCTGCAAAGTGCAGTGGCTTTAGTGGTCCTTCCCCTTTAACCCCTTCCTGCAAGTCCATGCGCTGCAATAAATCATGTCGCAATTGAATTTGTCCTTCACGTGCACTGAGTAAAAACGCAAGTGGCGCGAAAGAGGCGCCCGATAACCAAGCCACAAAATCATCCCCCAGAGGAGGGTGTATGACAATCCTGTTCGTTCTGCTGACGTTCCTGGTGATCATCAGCGTCAGATATTTCATCGAACCGAAATCCCAGCCTGCGCTGGAACCCGAAATCATCACCAAGCCGCAGCCGCCACGCGTAAAGCGCGAGTATGGGTTTGAGATCCCGCAGGACTATTGCTTCCATCTTGGACACACGTGGGTAACGAAAGAAGGCGCCAATGATGCGCGGGTAGGGGTCGATAAGTTCGTCACCAATCTTATGGGGAAGATTGATCACGTTGAAGTGCGAGGAGCCGACCGCTGGGTTCGTCAGGGGCAGAAGCTCATCACCCTGAGCAGCAATGGCGCCAGCGTTGACCTGCTCTCCCCGGTTGAAGGCGTAGTTACGGCTGTCAACGACGACGTATTGCGAGATCCAAGCCTGGTCGCCAACGATCCCTACGAGAACGGCTGGATCGCGATGGTGAAATCTCCCGACCTGAAGGTCAACCAGAGGAATCTGATCCAGGGTTCAATGGTGGCGCCCTGGATGCAAAACAACGTAGCCCGTCTGAGTGCGATGTTATCGCCCTTACCGGCACTGGCCCAGGACGGCGGAAGCCCGATCAGTGGTTTGCTCCCGCAGCTTACTCCCGAGTTGCGCCAGAAAGTAGTGAAAGAGTTCTTCTTGTTATAGCGGGCCTCTCTCACGGAAAGGAGAAGAGTCATGGCAACTACGAGAGCAATCTTGGTCGACATCACGAAATGCATCGGATGCCGGAGCTGCGAACAAGCCTGCAAACAAATCCACGGATTTCCGATGGATTCCGAAACCAAACTTTCACCCACGGCGTTTACGGTGGTGGAGGAGCGCGGCGATCGCTTCGTGCGGCGTATGTGCATGCATTGTCAGGATCCGGCCTGCGCTTCGGCGTGCCTGGTAGGCGCGCTCAAGAAGACGGCTGCCGGCCCGGTCACTTATGACGGGGCGAAATGCATTGGCTGCCGCTACTGTCTGGTGGCGTGTCCGTTCAGCGTGCCGCGTTACCAGTGGTCGAAGCTGGTGCCCTACGTGACCAAGTGCGACCTGTGCGCCGGGCGGCAGGCAAAAGGCCAACCGCCGGCCTGCGTGGAGGCATGTCCCGTGCAGGCTTCGATTGCGGGCAATCGCGACGACATTCTGGAAGAGGCGCAGCGTCGCATCCTCAATCATCCGAAATATGTGAAGCACATTTACGGCAGCGATGAAGTGGGCGGAACGTCGGTGTTCTTCATCTCCGATGTGCCTTTCGAGAAGCTCGGGTTTGTCGCCGTGCCCAAGCAGCCCATGCCGATACTGACCGCGAATGCGTTGGGCGATGGACCTACCGTGATCCTGGTCGGTGGCGCTCTGCTTTCTGGCCTGTATTGGATCACGGAACGCCGGGCTCAGGTCGCACTGGCCGAGGCCCAAGAGAAATCTGCAAAGGGAAGGGGTTGAGTCATGACTACCCTGCACGAGACTGCCACAAAGATAAAGATAAAAATGACGACCGCAGCATTTTCCAAAATCAGTTTCTGGCGCACCGTCGTGGCGATGATCTTCGCCGCTGGTCTCTATTCGATGTATGCCCGGTTCGCGCTCGGCTTCCAGGCCGCCACCAACCTTACCGATCCGCAGCCTTGGGGGCTATGGGTCGGGTTGGGGACGCTGTGTGGCGTCGGCTTATCGGCCGGCGGGTTTGCCATTGCAACCGCCGTTTACATCCTGGGCCTGGAGCGCTACCGCCCCATCCTGCGTACCTCGGTGCTCATCTCGTTCCTGGGATATTGCACGGTGTGCGTGGGCATGTTGTACGAACTCGGTATTCCATGGAGAATCTGGCACCCGATCGTGATGTGGAACCGGCACTCGGTGCTGTTCGAGGTCTCGTGGTGCGTGATGCTTTACACCACCGTGCTGGCGCTGGAGTTCTCACCGGCGCTGGTGGAAAAGATCCCCTGGACGCGAGCGCGCGAGTTCTATCTGCACTGGCACCATAGCTTCCTGATCGCCCTGGTACTGGCTGGCACGCTGCTCTCGTCAATGCACCAGTCGTTTCTCGGCGGACTTTACCTGATCACCAAAGGCAAGCTGGATCCACTCTGGTACACACCTTACCTCACCACCATGTTTTATCTTTCCGCCATCCCAGCCGGATTAGCCGTAACCATGATGGCCATTTACCTCTGCGTGCGCTCGCTCAATGCCCGCGTTGATATGAACATCCTGAGCGATGTGAGCCGGGTGATTGCCCCGCTGCTCGCCATCTACGGCGTATTCCGGGCAGTCGACCTGATCAACCGCGACGCCACGCCCTATCTGTGGATGTGGCGCGAGGCAACACTATTATTCTGGCTCGAAATCGCACTGCTGGTGGTTGTGCCGCTGGTGCTGCTGAACATAGAGAAAGTGCGCAATACTCCCTTGTACTTGTATTGGACCAGCGCCGTGATCGTGGCGGGATTCATGACTAACCGGTTAAACGTCTCCATCACTGCGCTGCAAACCAGTTCAGCTGCGTACTATGTGCCGAAATGGACAGAGTTCGCGGCCACGCTGGCGACCATCGCGGCGGCGATTGTGGCCTTCCGTTACGCTGTAATTTATCTGGACATTTTGCCCAAGAACCCGCCTCGAGAGCGGTGGATGGTTCCAAGTGCCCCCGCCCAAGCCTAGACTCCAGAACTACAACCGAAGCCCCGGGAGAAGAACCCGGGGCTTTTCATGTTCCATGGGAACATTCAGTTTAGATCCAGCTCTGCATCAAGAACTACTCCGGTGCCTTTCCTTTAAGCCGCCGCTGTAGAGAAGTAGGATGAATCCCGAGAATGTGAGCTGCTTGCGTTTTATTGTTGCCCGTAGCAGCCAGTACTTGTTCGATGTAGTTATCTTCCAGCGCGCGCAGAGTAAGGAACTGGTCTCCGGTCGGAGAAATATCGTCCTCGGAGAATGCCTCCGCTACTTTCTTCTCCGCACGCTGGTCGCGAATCTCCTCCGGAAGATGGCTGGCATGAATCTCGCCTTGCGGACTGAGAATCATGGTGCGCTCAATCACATTTCTCAATTCGCGGATGTTGCCCGGCCACGCATACTGACACAGCAGGTCAGCGGCGGCCGGAGTGAATCCGGTAAAGTTCTTTTTCAATTCGCGATTGAAGTGCTGCAGAATTTCGAGCGCCAGAGGCACGATATCCTCCTTGCGCTCACGCAAGGGGGGAATGTACAGCTGTACAACGTTGATGCGGTAGTAAAGATCTTCCCGAAATCGCCCCTGGCTGACGGCATTCTTCATCTGATCATTGGTGGCCGCGATCAACCGGATGTCGACCTTGATCGTGCTCGTTCCCCCGAGCCGCATGAACGTTCCTTCCTCCAGCACGCGCAGGATCTTGGCTTGCGTGCTGGCGGACATGTTGCCGATTTCGTCCAGAAAAACGGTGCCGCCGGTGGCGCGCTCCAGCAGTCCCTCTTTACGCCGGCGAGCGTCGGTGAAGGCTCCTTGTTCGTAGCCGAAGAGCTCGCTTTCCAGCAGCGCATCGGGAAGCGCAGCGCAATTGATCTCCAGCAATGGCATTGAGGTCCGAGGACTGGCATAGTGAATTGCCTTAGCCAGCACGCCTTTGCCAGTGCCGCTCTCACCCTGAATCAGAATCGTGGTACGGTCGGCCTCGGCGGCTTTGCGGGCTACCTCCAACATCTTGATGGTCGCGGGATTGTGAGTGACTATGCGCCCAAAGTCGTACCGGCCCCGTTCCGATTCCACCGAATCACGCACCCGCACTCGTAAAGCGAGCACCTCCGCCGCGCGCCGCAGGGTGGTCATCATGTCGTCGAGGTGAAAGGGCTTGACCAGATAATCAAAGGCGCCCAGCTTCATGGCTTCGACGGCGCGCTCCACCAGATGATAGGCGCTCATCATGATTACGATCGCGTTCGGGTTCGCCTGCTTGATCTGGCGCAGCACGTCGACCCCGTCGATTCCCGGGAGGACTATGTCCAGCAGAATCAGGTCCGGCTTCTCCTCGTTAAACAGTTTCAGGCCCTCCTCGCCGGAGAGAGCCGTGAATACCTCAAATCCGTCCTGGCGCAGGCCGCGCGAGATGGTACGGAGCGTAAGTTCTTCGTCATCGATGATGAGGGCGGAATAAGGCATGTTTATTCAGGGCTGCGAACTTCGAGCCGCGAGCTACGAGCAATCTCTTTACTGCACTACTGCAGCCCGGTTGCTCGTAGCCCGAAGCTCGTAGCTCGCAGCTTCTTCTCAAACCACGATTTCTGATTGTTCTTCGGCTTGATGTGACTCCTCCTGACGGATGGGCAACGTGATGGTTACAGTGGTTCCCTGTTTCCACACGCTATCGATGCGAATCTCACCTTGGTTTCTCCGTACATAAGTCGCACAAATGCTGAGGCCAAGACCCGTACCTCTGTCGACCTTGGTAGTGAAAAAAGGTTCAAAGACGTGGGGCAGAACATCAGGCGGAATACCGCAGCCGGTGTCGCTGACGCGGATTTCGATGCTATTTCTAGAGGCGAGCTGGTTGGCGGAAATCGTGATACGCCCGCCATCGGGCGTCGCTTCGGCCGCATTGATCAGCAGATTCATCAACACTTGGGAAAGCTGATTGGAATCAACCAGAATGTGGGGTAAGTCTCCGGGAACCAGGTTCTCCGCTCGTTTATGGCGTAGCGACGGCTGGCCTTCGAGAAAGCTGAGCGTGTCGGTAACCAGGCGATGCAGGCTGAGGTTGCTCAACACCAGAGGGCCGGGACGGGCGTAATTGACGAGTCCGCGTAAAGTTGCGGAGATACGCTTGGTACCGGCAATGCACTGCTCGATCTCCCAACGTTGATCGGGATCGTTGGCGCTCTTCAACTCGAGTTCCAGGTGCGACAGGATACCGAGCAGCGGATTGTTTATGCCGTGCGCCGCTCCCAGGGCCAGTTGAGCGAGCGTGGAGTACTTTTCGTATTCCGCCAGTTGAGCTTGGAACTGGAATTTTTCCTTGTTCAAATCATGATCTTCCTGCAGGCGGCGAAAGAGTTCCTCTTGCGCCTGATTGCGCTCACGCTCCAGTTTCTGTCTTAGTTCCGTCGCTTGCTGCAGGGCTTCACATGCTCGTTTCCATTCACGGCGCTGAAGGCGCCACACCAGGAACATCACTACCAGGGCAACGAAAGTGAGCGGCAAGAGGTAAGGCGCGATCTGCAACTCGAGGCTGCCTCTTGATGTTTCCAACATCAACAAAAGGCTCCCTAGCACGTCCGACACACTCGCGCCCCTGTCCAGTGCAGATGCATCCTTAATACAGCATGGAATGGGCCGTCCAGGGCCGCAGTGATGGGGGTCACCGCGGTGGGTGCGGGAGGCAGCACCGCCGAATTGCCTCGTCACCACACAGTTGCAGTTCTTCGAAGCAGTTTATTCGGGCGGTCCGGCGGGCAGGCCGTCGCCGGGGGCGAGCGGAAGGTGAGCGGCCCCACTGAGAATGCCGCGTTCCTGCGGCGAGAACGTGTTCCTGTACTGCGGGGAGTCGATGAGCCGGTCGCGCTGTTCCGGCGTCAGGCCGCGCATGCCGCGGATCGCCCGGTTGACGGCTTGGCGGCGAGCGGGCGGCAACTGCCTGAACTGCTGAAAGAGCTGGCGCGCTTGCTGCTTCTGATTGGGAGTCAGGTGCTCCCAGGTTTCCATGCGGTTGAGCACGCGTTCCTGCTGCTCCGGCGGCAGGCTGGAAAAATGCTGCAACCGGTTTCGCAACCGCGCTTGTTGTTGCGGAGGAAGCCTGCGGAATTGCGGATCGTTTTCGAGCGCGCGGCGCTGCTGCGCGGGCGGTAGATCCTTATAGCGGCGGAGCCAGTTTCCGGCGTGGCCGGGCTGGTTCTGCTGCGGATGGGCTGCATTGGGGCGGTTGGAACCGGGACCACCTTCTTTCTGAAAGTGATGCCACTGCCCGTCCGCCTGCGGATGCTGTTGCTGTGCATGAGCGAACGACGGCGTCAGCAGCAGAAGCGCTGCCAGACAGCCCGCGATTGTCGCCCGTCCCAACATGTTTGGTCTCCTGCCCGTCCGCGAATCTTCAGTTCACCAATCTTACGGATTCGCGGTTACGTCGTCCTGCACCTGCAGATCGTCGAGCACGTCGAAATCGGCGTACAGTTCATCGTTCTTCTCGAGCGCCTGCAGATCGCCAACGGCGGTTCCCGGCTCAACCGGTAAACCGAGGGAAGGAGCTTCTGTCTTGATAGCTTCGATCTGATAAAAATACGACTTGTTGCTAACGCCAAGCGTCAGCGCTCCGACAAACAGTACGGCAGCGAGCGACGTGGCCCATGCCGGCCGGTGCAGCCAACTGAACCATGCGGCATGCGGGCGCGCCATTTCCTCGCGCAGGCGCGCCTGCATGCGGGTGTCGAAATAGGGCGACGGCTCGGGCGCTTGCCACTCATCGAGCAGCGCCATGGTTTTCTGCAAGTCGCTGAGATGGGTGGCACAGGCCTCACAGGATGCGATGTGTTTCTTGACCTCCCGTTGCTCGGCCTCGGGCATCGAAGTGTCCATGCCCGCGGCTAGTTCCGGCAACCGTTCACTAATTTCATGGCAATTCATACTCTTCCCTCTACTTCCCCGAAACAAACTCTTTCAACTGTTCGCGCAGCGTTTCGTAGGCGCGGAACAGCAACGACTTGGTGGCGGACTCGCTCAGCTTGAGCACGCCCGCAATCTCGCGATAATCCATCTGCTGATACTTGTGCATGATGACGGCGACGCGCTGGCGTTCGGGCAGCGCGTTCACTTTGCTGCGGATCGCCGCCAGCCGCTCCCGCTTCAAGATCTGTTCTTCGGCGCTCAGCGAATCGTCGGCCAGATCGGGCGTCGTGCCCGTTTCCTGGTCCGGCTCATCGAGGCGCACGGTATTTTCCGGACGCTCATGGCGCGTATCGCGCGCGTGGTTGACGGCCAGGTTGGTCGCGATGCGATACAGCCAGGTCGTGAACTTGGCGCTGGGCTCGTAACTGGTGCGCGAGCGGTACACGCGCAAAAACACTTCCTGCGCCAGTTCCTCGGCGGTCGACGGGTTGTGGCACAAGCGGTACATAAAGCCGACCATCGGGCGGCGATATTTCTGCACCAGATAAGAGAAGGCGGACTCATCGCCCGTCTTCACCCGCTGCATCACGTCGACGTCGGAAACGGCTTCGATATTTGCCATGGCATCGGGTGCAGACGAAGACGGCGCTCCCGAAAAGTTCAGCAGCCCTCGATCAATGGCTACGCTGCTCACACCAGTAGAAACCCCGTTCGGGGGACAAAGTTGCGCGTCTCCGGAGGTGGAAAGGCTCGCCGAAGTGTTTTCCCGTGAATCAGTTACGGGTCGAGCCTCGGGAATGTCGGAAGCGGGCATGAAAGGGCGCTAGAAAGAGGCTATCGGGAGCGGCAAAAGCGGTCAAGAGGCTGGTTAGATGCTGCTGGTTGAATGCCGAAAGAACAGGCGTATAATGACCACACCGCAGCTCAGGCAAGGCCGCATTCATAGTTTCATACTGCCCGCTTCATACCAGGCCCCGGCCACGTGTCACCAGACGCCGACGCCGTACAGCACACTCGATTGAAAGCTGGCCCCTCCCCATGGCCACCGACTGGACGACTCCTTATCGCGCCGCCCGCCGCGAGCGAAATCCCGCGAAGCTGCACGAACTGTGCGAGCAAGCCCGCCGCGCGATCAACGATCGAATGCTAGCGCTGCCAACGCAAGGCGCCGACACGCTCGAACGAAGAGAACTCGAAGAAGCTCTCCGCCGACTCGTAGCTCACGAGTCGAAGACACCCCCGCCGCCGATCAAGAGTGCAGTGCCCGAATAGAAAGCATCCCCGAGTGAGTTAACCACCCGCGTTCCTTCCTTCTTGTGCCCGCTCCAAAGATTCTAACCCGGCGAGTCCCTGGGAAAGTTCTTCTTGACAGGCTACATTTTGATGTGATAAACCGACCGGTCGTAAGTGGTCCGCTTTTCAGACCGGCCATGGAGTCATTCGCATCTCTAGAAATCTTTCGGTTCGTGGCCCGAACAAACAAGGCAGCGCGCGGCATCCACATGCCTTGCGGGCAGGCCCGTTTTGCAAATCATTCCGGGAGAGGAAACACATGCGCTCGCTAACAACGTTTTTCGTGCTTCTAGTCGTTTTCATGGCGCCCGGTTCGCTCGCCCATGCTCAAGGCACGGAACCGACGAGCCAGGCCGGCGGATCAACCACCGAGAGCGCCACTAAGGCAGAGGTCAGCCAGTTGCGCAGCGAGGTCGCAGCGCAGCGCCAGACCATCGAGGAGCTGAAGGCTTTGGTCGAGAAGCTGGTTGAGGGGAAGGGCCTGGCAACTGACCAAAGTTCGGACCATAGCTCGGCTCAGATTCGGCCCGTGTCTGACGCTGCTCCGGTGGAAACCAATTCTCAGACGGTTGATGCTTCCGGTGGAGGCGCGGTTCATCTGATGAACGCGGTCCTTGTGCAACCCAACCCGGTGGTAGAGGCGGCGCTGGTGGATCAGGCGCCCTCGGCTGCGGCTCCGAAGAAAGATACTCCGCTGACGGCAGGATGGAACGGCGAGCACTTTTTCATCAAGAGTGCGGACGGGCAGTTCAACTTTAATCCCTACGGCTACGTGAACACCGATTACCGCGCTTACAGTGGCCCGGGTGCGCCCTCGGACACGTTTGTCCTGCGGCAGGCACGTTTCGGATTTCAGGGCAGCTATGGTTCGCACTTTGATTTTGCGATCCTGGCTGACGCCGCCGCGACTTCCGGCTCAGTCGTGCGCGACGTCTACCTTAACGTGAGGATCAAGCCCGAGTTTCAATTCCAGGCAGGCCAGTTCAAGGCTCCTTTTGGCCAGGAAACCGGAATCGGCGACACCAGCCTGGACTTTGTCGAGCGCGGATTTCAGTCCTTGCTGTACCCGTCGGCAGCCACGGCGTACCGCAGCCCGGGCGCAGCTTTTCACGGTGACATTGACGGTGGCGTCATGCAGTACTGGGTGGGCGCGTTTAACGGCAAGGGATATGCGCTCGCCAACACCACCAATCAACCGGAGGTCATCGGCCGGCTCCGCTTCTATCCGTGGCGTAAGACCAAGAACGACTGGCTCAAGCAATTTGCCTTTGGCGGATCGGTTGACTTTGCGCGCTCCCGGGGTCTTTCCGGGGATCAGAGTATCAACGGCACGCTGCCCGACGCCGCTTACAACTTCTTCCCGCAGTTCGCCATTAACGGAGACATTCAGCGTTACAACGGTGAGTTCACCTATCTGAAGGGGCGCTTCGCTCTGCGCGGCGAATACGATCAACTCAACATGGACCGCACCAACGTTGGCTCCCTGCAACCGGGATGGCTGGGCTTCATGAGCCTTCCGACCATCAGAGCCAAGGCTTGGGACCTGAGCACCACTTACTTGCTGACGGGAGAAAAGCGGCCGGAAAACGGCACTCCACGCGTAAATCGTCCGGCGTTCGGCCCCGACACTCCCGGTGGGCAGGGACGCGGATGGGGAGCATGGGAACTCGCTTTCCGATTCACTGGCATTCAGGCCAACGAACCGGGTGACAGCTTCGTGAACAATCTCACCAATGGTTATGTGTCCACATTTGATAACCACACCAATGAGTACACGATTGGGCTCAACTGGTATCCCAATTATTGGGTCAAGTACGTGGTCAATCTGGGCGTTGATCAGTTGAAGGAACCCAGCGTAGGCGGCCAGGAGCCGGGGAACTTCTATGTGGTGATGCAGCGCTTGCAGTTCAGGTTCTAGAGTTTCTGGAGTCGGCCTGTGAACGGTGTTGGGTAGGGCACGGCTTCAGCCGTGCCGATCAGGGCCGATAGGAATCGGGGCTTTAGCCCCTGAGGGTGGAGCGGTCATCAAGTTTGGCAGTTGCCGGGGCCGGTCGCAAAGCTGGTCCTGAAGGAAATCGCAGGAGGGAATTCGATGAGATCGAGGATTCTGCTTACTATTCTTCTCACCGCACTATTTGTGATCCTGAGCGGCTGCGGAAGTGTTCCGAACTGTCCCACGTGCGGCACCACCTCCGGTGGCACCTACGCTGTCATCGACGTGATTCCGGTGCCCGAGCACAACAATACGGGTTCGCCGGGCGGCCCGTTCAACTCCTTCGACATTAGCTGGGTCGCGATACCGCCCAGCGGCAGCGGCCACAATTTGGACTACGTTGCGGACCGCATCGGCATCGCCGTTCAGGTGATCGACACCACCACCAACCTTGCCGTGAATTCCATCGCCGGGCAGAATGGCGTGTCGGGAGCGGGAAACAACGCCAGCCCGTGCGTGCAGGACGCGAATCAGAATCCGATCATCCCCCCTATCCTTGGCGTGAACGGGAATTTTACTCGATTCGGCTGCAGAACCGCGGTGCCAGGAACGACAGAACCTTTCGGCCTGTCTTCCGGCTTTGGCCCCAACGGTAATTTTGGCGGATTTACGGGTGCCCAGTGCTGTGCCGCCCGCGGCCAAGGCGTGAACCCGATGTCTGGCCCTAACGGCGTAGTGGTAACTGCCGACGGCAAGACTCTGTATGTCGGAAATGGCAGCTCCAGCGTGGTCGTCTTTGACCTCACTACAAATCCGCCAGTTGTAATTGCTGATATCCCGACGGGCGTTTCTGCTGATTATGACGGGCCGGAGAGTTTGGCCCCTTGCCTCATCTCATGGCAGGGCGAAGCCGGATCAAGCCCGTTTTGCGGCGATGATCGTGGCGATGAGATCTCGTACGACCCAGTAGATCAGATTCTCGCTGTCATCAACGGCGATCCCGGACTTCCTTTCATCACCTTCATCGACATGTCGGGCGTTAACGCCCGAACGTCAAACTGCCTGCCATTCGATCCGGTTACTCCCTACGGACCCGCCATCTCCGGCAACGGAAGCGGGACGTCGAACACGCCAAGTACGACAGGTGGTTTTAATCCTCCGACCTGCATTCTTGGGCAAATCTACTACGATGGCGTGCCCCCCGGACCTCCAGCTATTGTGGACAGCGCCAACGGCCCATGTCCCGATCCGTCGAATCCCACCACGCTCTCGGGAGTTTCCGGGATTGGCACCACTCCCGCGGCTGGCACCCCTGGTAGCGGCACAGCATACACAATCCCATGCCAGCACGGCCCAATGCTCGATAACAACACCGGCAGCTTTGCGCTCTGTAACCCGCCGCAGCCAGGGGCGAATTGCGTCGGCGCTATTGGTCCGGCAGGGCTAGGGGCGCATACGTGGGATCCCACCACCGGGAATTTCCTGCTCACGAACGGGAACTCCACGGGCGCGCTTTACGTCGGAAGCGTAGATGTAATCAATCCCAAGGCCCCGCTCGTCGGTGGCGTTGTGGGTCCGGTTGTAGTCGGCAGTTTTCCCATGCTGAACTGCATGCCTACCAGTATTACGCAGGGACCTGGGGATAATTTTCTGGTTGGCTGCGCTGACCACGACGGCGAGGCTTTTCCGTTCAACGAGTACATAATTACTAACACTGCGAGCGCGAACACCGCCTGCGCAATGCCGCCGGCTCCTAGCGTCAACTGCGTGGCAGTCACCGAGGTTGGCGGAGTGGACGAAACGTGGTACAACCCTGGCGACAACCGATATTATCTCGCGGCGCGCGACATGCTTCCCTATCCGGTCATGGGCGTCATCGATGCCGGAAAGAACGAATGGCTGTTCAACCTTCAGGTCAATACCAATGCGCATAGCATCGCGGTCGATCCGGGCAACAACCATGTCTTTATGCCGCAGCAGGCCGGTGCTATCTGTGGGACGCTGGCGGGCTCCGGTTGCATTGACGTCATAGCGCAACAGTGAGTCCAAGGCGTATAGTTCGCGCTAGAACAGTTCGGCGTGGGTGAAGTAAGTTATGGAGACCCTTCGTAGGGCAGTGGAGAATTGTGTGTTGATCTGTTCGATTCTGGTCGCGCTCGGAAGCGCAAGCCAGCAACCGGAGCCAAAACCCACCGATGTCCCGGCCACCGTAATCGCCCATTTGCCTTTGCCGCAGGCGACCGGAAGTCAAATGCTGCTGCAGAAGGATAACGCGAAGCAATATCTGTACGTTCAACAGGCAGCCAAGCAAGGCTTCATGATCGTGGACGTGAGCAGGCCGGAGAAGCCGAGCCTCTTGAAACGAACTGCGGAATCGAATCAGTCGACGGCGGGAAATCTGCAGATGGTTAGTCCTGAGGTGGCAATCGCGGAAGCTCCGGAAAAGACACCGACGACTCTGACCAGCCAAACCCATCCTACCGAGACCGTGCGCGTGCTCGACTTGAGCGACCCGCGCAATCCCAAGACGCTGGAGACGTTCAACAAAGTCACCAGCTTCCTTCCAGACGGCGGCCGCGGCCTGATCTACCTTACCAACAACGAAGGCCTGTGGATTCTCCGCTACAATCGCCCGGCTCCGCTGGAGCCATCCAGGAAGAAGCCGCCCTGTGACTCCGCATCGGCGATCATGGCGATGCCGCCGGACTGCGACTAAGTACTGACCTGAATCAAAACCGTCTCGGACTACTTGACGTGAGTTTCCTGATAGTGCAGTTCCTTCCACTGCCCGGCGCGCTTCACCCAGACTTCACTGATGTATACCCGTGAGTAGCGTACTTGCGCCTTGGGCGGGAACTGCATGGTGCTTTCGTAGATGACCAGGGCGGCATCCGGCCCCAGGGGAATCAGCTTGAATCCCCACAGCGTGTAGTTGAAGACATTCTCGGTGAGCAGTTCGCTTACCGCTTGAGTCTTGTTCTGCTCGCCCCGGCCATCGACTTCGACGCCCTGATAGTCGTCGGCTAACAACTCGGCGTAAGCCTTCTTGTCCTTGTTCTTCAGCGCCTCCCACTCGACTTTGATCTTGGATTCGAACATAGCCTGCAGAGCCGAGTCGGCGGAGACGCTGCTCGATGGCAGGTTCTCGCCAGGCTTCGGCGGAGTAGCTGGTTTTTGCGCCAGGACAAGAGACGTTAACCACGCAATAGAAGCGAAGACGAAGCAAACTCGCATTAGTCCTCCGAAGCATACGCGAAGCGAAATACGGCGAATCGAATCAGGTGCACGCCAGGCCCGGCGCGCTGAACCTCATTGCAAATCTTTGACTTTTCTTCTCAACGCTGCGAGCAGTGGCGGCGGCAGTTCGGTATAGCCTTCCTGGACTGCAAACTGCTGGCCATCGGTGTATATCCAATCCAGGAAATTGCTTAACGCAGCTGCACGAGTGGAATCGCTGGATTTGGTTCGCAGGTAAATCCAGCTGAAGCTGGTAATGGGAAAAGAGTCAGCTCCCGGTTGGTTGATCAACGATGCGGAGAAGCCCTTCCAGGCTGGTTCTTCTGCCGCATAGCATGCCGCAGCCATGCTCTCGGTCGAAGCCATAACGAACTTTCCGGCGGGATTCATCACTACGGCTTGGGGAATGTTGTTCTTCACCGCGTATTGATACTCCACATAGCCAATGGAGCCGGGGCTATCCTTCACTCTGTCTGCCATATCGGAACTGCGTTCCGCGGGCTTGCCCACCGGCCACTTGGGTGAAGGGGTGATTCCAATTTGGGAGCGAAACTTCGGGCTCACCTTGGAGAGGAAATCAGTGAAGACGTAATTGGATCCCTTGCCCGCGGGGCGGTTGACCACTTGGATGGGAAGATTCGGCAGAGCGACATCGGGATTGAGCTTCGCGATTTGTGGCGCATTCCACCTCTTTATGTCGCCGAGGAAAATCTCCGCCAGCACTTCCCCCGAAAGCCGAAGCTCATGCTGCGTCCCGGGAAGATTGTAGATGGGAACGATGGCGATAAGCACGACCGGCAGTTCGATCAAACTGCCCTCTTTTCGCTCCTTCTCCGTAAGCTGAGCTTCCCCGGCGGCAAAATCGCCCGCGCCATGGGAGATCTGCTTGATCCCTTCGCTGGTGCCGACGGTGAGGTATCGCATCTGAAGGTTGGGGTTGCGCTTGCCGTACTCCTGCGTCCACCGGCTATAAAGAGGCGTTGGCACGCTCGATCCAGATCCCACCAGGACGAGCGTGTTTTGGGCTGCGGCAAGAGCGCCCCCCAGCCCGAGAGTAAGAAGAGACAAC
Organism: uncultured Acidobacteriaceae bacterium; assembly: GCA_963773955.1. Lineage (GTDB taxonomy): Bacteria > Acidobacteriota > Terriglobia > Terriglobales > Acidobacteriaceae > Acidiflorens. Next base: position 28,662 of record CAVZDM010000104.1, read on the forward strand.
AACCAGAAATGCGAGAGGAAACGGCGGATGGAACGTTGCTGCGCAATGTCCGCTACCAAAGATCTTGCCGGTGCCTTCATCGTGTTCCTCCTGATTATGGCCGGATTGCGTCAAACGAACTGATCCTGTTGGCCACCGGAGAACTGAAGCGAGCTGCCGACTGTAAGGTATATCACCGCTTCGAGCGAACCCACAGTACCACGTGACGGATCGCTGTTGTCAGACTAGGAACGTTGCCACACGGTTGACGGGAAAAGCTGCAACTGTTTGAATAGAACGAGTTGGGCGCATAACTCAGCGGTAGAGTGCCATCCTCACACGGTGGAAGTCGTAGGTTCAAATCCTACTGCGCCCACCATTCAAGACTCGTGATTATATTTTCTTGACCGAGAGCGAATTCCTGGGGAGGAATTCAGCGCGGCTTCCAAAAGTTGTGACGTCCTGTGGGAGGACGTTAGGGCATGCCTGTGACGTACACGATCGACACCAAGGAAAGAGTCATTCGGACCCGGTGCACCGGGATGCTGAAGTTGGCCGAAGTGGTCGAGCATTTTCGTGAATTGGAGCGCGATCCCGACTGCACGGACCGCCTTGATGTTTTATTGGACGTGAGTGAGGTGAAGTCCGTGCCGAGCGCCAGCAATATTCGGGCGGCTTCACTGGAAGTGAAGAAGATTCAGAAAAAGGTTCGCTTCGAGGCTTGCGCCATTGTGGCCGTCACAGACGCGCTGTTTGGCATGCTGAGAATGTTTGAGGTCATGACGCAGGATTATTTTCGCGTGGTCCGCGTCTTCCGGTCCAGCACTGAGGCAGAGGCGTGGCTTGCGTTGCAGAGGCAACAGTCCGCCCAAGCCCGCTCCTGACGCGGCCGCCGGGAGTCTGGCTTTATTACCCTCCAAGCTGTCCAGGTGCGCCCCTGCGCGCCGGTTTGCGGATTAGTTCGAAAATGTAGCCTCATGGGCCGAGCCCGGAAGTAACCTTGTATTTCTTGCGCTAAGCCGAAAAAATCTTCCTGTTACGAGATTCCACAAAGCTCGCTGCGCCTCCTTTGTTGGTAAGGACTTAGGGGCTTTGGTAATCGCGCTGCTCTACTCCCTCGTTTAAGCGAAGGCAGCCCTACGGGGCTCCTGATCATCAAACTGATATGTACGCTTTCGCAAAGCCCGTGGCGGCGTGGACCCGAGGCTCCTGGAGCCTTGGGAGGCTGTGCGCCATTCTGCTCCTTTGCCTCGGCGGCATTCCGCGCGCGCATGCTGGAGCGACGCTCCTTCTGGAAGAACCGTATAGCTTCGATGGCGCTCTCGCCGGAACGGGCCACGTGGCGGTGTATCTCAGCAACGTTTGTGCTGCTTCCCCGGTAATCCTTCGTCGATGCGACGTGGGCGAATCCGGCGTCGTCCTCAGCCGGTACGACGGGATCGCGGGCTACGATTGGATTGCGATTCCTCTCATCCCCTACCTCTATGCTGTTGACCGGCCGGAAGCCGTCCCGTTGTTCGCCGACGAAAAACTGGTTGCCTTCCTCAGAGATCAATACCGTCGCGACTACCTGGAAGCGCTGGCGCCCGATCGCCCCGACGGCGGAACACCCGAGGGAAACTGGTATGAAACGGTCGGGTCAGCTTATGACCGGACAATTTATGGATTCGAGATTGAGACCAGCCCCGAACAAGATGCGCTGCTGATCAGCAAGCTCAATAGCCGGCCTAACCGCGAACGCTATAATTTCGTGAGGAGAAACTGCGCCGATTTTGTGCGCGAGGTGATCGATTTTTATTACCCCCACGCGCTGCATCGCAGTCTGATTGGCGATCTCGGGGTCACGACGCCCAAGCAGATCGCGAAAATGATGGTGAAATACAGCCACCATCATCCTCAGTTACAGAGTTCTGATTTCCTGGTACCGCAGGTTCCGGGCGCGCTGCGACGCAGCACACCCGTCCATGGAGTGTTGGAATCGGTGATGGCAGCCAAGAAATACATGGTGCCCCTGGTGGTATTGCATCCTTACATCGGTGGCGGCTTGCTGGTCGAGTATTTTGGCCATCGGCGGTTTGATCCGGCACGAAATGCTCTTGTGTTTAGTGCTGATTCTAGTGCTGATCCTCGCGACCAGTTGGGTCCGCCCATGACCCGCGATGAGCGCGTTCGCTACCAGAGTCGATTGGACGAACTGAGCCAGGTCTCTTCCGCTTCCGTGCTTGATCCCTTGAACCAGGGAAAGACAGAGGGAAAGGCCAAGGAAGTGAAAACCGAAGTGAAAACCTGGGAACACTTGCAAGCGAGTGCCACGCCCGGAATCGATATCTCCGGTGGACCCGTGCTGCAATTGCGAGTGGGGGATGCTTTGGCTCAAGTGGGCGTTTCGCGAGCCAACATCCTGGTCGTTTCTGACTCGTCTGAATTAGCTGCGGGACTTCTGGAGGCGCGAATTCGCCAGGAATTGCGCCCCGCAACAGCCCGCAAGACTTCGCCCAGTGACGTGGAAAGAGATCTGACGCTGTTCCAGTATCTACTCTCGCTTCCGCCGAGACCGGCTGGTGTCACACCGTCCTCCGCCCCAGCCACCGCCGCCTTGCAGTAGCCATTGGCTTGTCTGTTCGTTGAGAGCCGGGCGAATCCCCGCCCGGCCGCGATCCTGCTGGACGGGCGAGGCGCCCGTCGCTCCACCTTTGTCCGTTATTGGTGTTGCGCGGGTAGTTTTGAACGGATCAGGGATTCCACTTGAGTCCAGACTTTGGGATCACACTCGATTTCGGTGTGAGACTTCATGAAGAGTCGGTCGTACCAGGGATACTGCTTACAGTCGATCGGATTCGTTTTGTAGTCGAAGCGAGAATTCCCGATGATGTGCGTGCGCGCCGGATCGGCAGCGCGGATCTGGGGTTCGCCGTGCAGAAAACCATTCAATTGATAAAAATTTGCCGCTTCGGCTACGTTGGCGGGAATAACCTGATCATTTTCGCCTGGTTTAGCGACACTATCCACCTGAACGGTGAGCAATACCGGGATGCCGTCACTATCGAGTTGTCGCGCCAGAGTAATGGCCTCGGAGGCGCCCCAGCTATGTCCGTATAAGACGACGCGAGCGTTCCGCTTTTCCTCTGCCGAAAGCGTGCCGTTGTGGTCGGTATCCACCAGTCGAACGATGTCGGCGTAGGCCCTTTCCCGGTGATGATTCTCAATCACCTCTACAAAGACGCCAGATCGGTAGTCATGACGCAGATGGGCAGCGATTTGCACGGCGCTATGGACCATGTCATCGTACTTGACAAATCCGCCGACGAAACCGATGACGATGACTGGCGCCGACGTGACCGCGTCGGGCGCGCCGACCGGGCGCGCCGAGTCCGCGTGAGTGGCGGCAGCGATCAGGCAAAGAATAAACGAAACAACACGGATTGAAGTGCGGATATAAGTGACTCCCAACCTCGTAGATCATAACAACAAAGGGCGGCTGTTCTTGATAGTTATCGCTGCCATGCCGGGGGATTCTCTCATTATCGCTGAAGCAGCCATTGCCGCTATTGCCGTCTTGCGCTTGAACCTGGCCTGGCGCACGGGTTTTCGGCCGATGGCAACTACAGGAATCCGGACATCACGTCGTGACATTTCCGCCCGATGCACTCTCGTGTCCTGCTGTACAGTTCGCGATGCACTAAGGGCACATTGACCGCGCCAGCTTTCAAAAGTAGATTGCCACTCAATGTTGTTTTGTCATCGTCCGTGTTTTTTAGCGGATGCTTCCAACCTCGGGCCGATCAAGGCCCCAGGGCGCAACTGTACTCGCACGAACGGCATGACGTCAGCTGTCAGCTATCACTGGCCGACCTGTGCTCGCTCGAGTGAATAAAGCACGGCGCCATCGTCTCTCGACCATACGGCATTAGCCGGAGTGTGTCTGGCCAGCCTAAGGAGTGTGCAAAATGAAAAGATCGAATGCAAGTAGCGTAGCTTTGCTTTTTATCTTGTGGATTTCAATTGGAGCGTGGGCTCAGCAGGACCCGGGTCCACGGCCTGGTTCCGCGGCAGCCGGCGGGCCTTATCCCACCCTCAACTCCAACGAACAGGCTTTTTTCAGCCAGGCATTTCTGCGGTTCCTGGAAGTGGACTCGGTGTCGGGAACCATCGAGAAAGGAAGTGGCCTGGGGCCGACATTCAACGGCAACAGCTGCGCCATGTGCCATGCGCAGCCGATCTTCGGCGGCTCCAGCCCCGGCCTGACCAGCCCTCAGAACCCAGTTCCGAATCCGCAGGTGGCGCTCGCTACTCTTGACGGAGCCACCAACATCGTGCCCGCGTTCATCACGGCCAGCGGTCCGGTGCGCGAGGCGCGCTTCATACAAAACGCAAATGGCTCGCTCGATGGCGGCGTTCATGGGTTGTATACGATCGCCGGCCGCAGCGACGCGCCGGGGTGCACTTTGGCACAGCCGAATTTCGGACAGCAGGTCGCAGCCAAGAACGTAATTTTCCGCATCCCGACTCCTCTTTTCGGGCTGGGCTTGGTTGAAAACACGCCGGATGCAACTCTGCAGGCTAACTTGTCCGCCACGCAGGCTGCTCGATCCCAGCTTGGAATCGGCGGCAGTTTCAATACCAGCGGCAACGACGGCACCATCACCCGGTTCGGCTGGAAGGCTCAGAACAAGTCTCTGCTGATGTTCGCCGGGGAAGCCTACAACGTCGAACAAGGCGTCGCTACTGAATTGTTTCCGAATGAGCGCAGTGCCGTGCCTGGTTGTGTTTTCAATTCAACGCCCGAGGATTCGAGCAACATGCTGAACGGCAATGCGGACAGTGCGAATTACAACACGGCATTAGGTACGGTGTCGGAGATGTCATCGGATATCGTCAATTTCGCCGTATTCATACGGCTTTCGGCGCCTCCAAGTCCCACGGCTCCGACGGCCTCCACGCGCAACGGTTCCAATCTGTTCAACAAGATTGGCTGCGCCCTGTGCCACTCACCCTCGCTGACCACAGCCGCGTCGGGCTTCACCGGCATGGGCGGAGTGACCTACCAGCCCTACTCGGATTTCGCGCTCCATCATATGGGCGCGGAACTGGCGGACGGTATCAACCAAGGCGCGGCCGGGCCGGATCAATTCCGCACCGCTCCGTTGTGGGGCGTCGGTCAGCGTCTGTTTTTCTTGCACGACGGACGCACGTCTGACCTGTTGCAGGCCGTCAGAGACCACAGTTTCAGCGGCGCCTGTCAAAGCGAGCGCAGTCGCTATGCCAGCCAGCAAAACTGTGGCTCGGAAGCCAACGCCGTGATCCACAACTTCAACGCGCTCAGCCCTTCGCAGATTCAGGACATTCTGAACTTTCTGCGCTCGCTGTAAAACCGCTTCAAGCTGCGGGCCGCGGGCCATGAGCTGTGAGCTATGACCCATGACCTATGACCGAACGCGAGTCGCTTGCTCGCGGCTCGCGGTTCGGAGCCATTGGCCCCAGGGCGAACGAGTCACCATACTGGCAACTCGACGACCTTCTCGGCTCCATTTGCCGTGAAATGCTAAGATTTCCGGCATGCCACTGCGCAGCAAACTCAGGAAGGTCAGGCACGCGGCGGGAAAGCCGACAGCGGGAAAAGTTCGCGGGCGCGGTGAGCCGCACGCCGCGGCGGAACTGGTCATCATTACCGGCATGAGCGGGTCGGGGAAGGCTTCGGCGCTGAAAGCCTTCGAGGATCTTGGCTACTACTGCGTGGATAATCTGCCGGTGGAGCTGATTCCACGCTTTGCCGAGCTGGCCTTGCAGTCGGGAGAGATTCCGCGGACCGCGCTGGTGGTGGATGTGCGCGAAGGCTCCCAACTGGAAAAGCTGCCGGCGATTCTGAAGTCGGTGAAGCGGATGCTACCGACGCGGGTGATTTATCTGGAAGCGAGTGACGCCGCATTGCTCCGCCGTTACAGCGAGACGCGGCGGCCGCATCCGCTGGGGACGGGCACGACGGTGCGGGCATCGCTTGGGGCCGAACGGCGGCATCTGCGGGCGATTCGCAAAATTGCCGACCTGGTCATTGACACCTCCAAATTCAACGTTCATGAACTGCGGGCGCACCTTACCGACCGGTTCAAGCAACACTCAGGGAGCCAACAGCCGATTCTGGTATCGTGCGTGAGTTTCGGATACAAGCACGGCTTGCCTGACGATGCCGACCTGGTGTTCGATGTGCGCTTTCTGCCCAATCCGCATTTCGTGCCGGAGTTTCGCGCGCTGACCGGACGCGATCCGCGCGTCGCGAAATATATCCGGTCGTTTCCGCAGACGCGGGAGTTCATTAACCGCATCTCGGAGCTGCTGATCTATCTGCTGCCGCACTATATTCGCGAGGGGAAAAGCTATCTGACCATCAGCTTCGGATGCACGGGCGGACAGCACCGCTCGGTGATGATCGCAGAGGACGTAAGCAAGCGGCTGCGGAAAGCGGGACACAAAGTGAAGGTCGTGCATCGGGACAGTCCGAAGTAGGTGGGCTGGACTTTCTTGATCTGTAGAGACGGGGCTCGCCCCCTCTCCGCAGCGAGGCACTGCCGAGACGCGGCCAGCCGCGTCTCTACCGGGAATCGCATGTAGAATTGAGCCTTACACGCATGGCAACCTCCACAGTGGCGGGCGCGAAGAGTGAAGGCACACCGGCCAAGCCCCGTCCACCTCGTCCAATCGCACGCCTGTCACGCTACGTTTTGCCCTATTGGGGGCAGTTTCTCGCTTCGGTGTTGCTGATGGCGATGGTGGGGCTGCTCGACGCGGGCCGGGTTCTACTGATCGGTCCGATTTTCGATAGCGTATTGAACCCGGGCTCTCAGGAAAAGTCCCTCCCGCTGTTCAAGCTGCCGGGCAGCGAGCGCTTTCTGAACCTTCAACAACTGGTTCCATCCCACTTTCACAATCCATGGACGATGGTTGCCTTCGCGCTGGTGGCAGCAACGGTATTGAAAGGGATCTTCGATTACGCCGGAACTCTCCTCGTAAACTACGCTGGCTTTGGCATGATCACGGACCTGCGGGACGATTTGTATAACGGGATCCTGCGGAGTTCGGCGGCGTTTTTCACCAAGCACACGACGGGCACGTTGCTCTCGACGATCGTCAACGATATCGAGAAGGTGCAATTCGCGATGTCGAGTGTGCTGGCAGAATTCCTGCAGCAGTTTTTTACATTTGTATTTATTGCGGCGGTGGTGGTTGAGCTCGGAGGGAAACTGGCGTGGGTGTTGGTGCTTTTCCTTCCCGTGATTCTGTACTCGTCCAGAAAAATCGGGCGGCAAGTACGCAGCACGACGCGGGGCGGGCAGGATAAGCTGGCTGAGATCCAGAACATTCTGCACGAGACGATTACGGGCAACCGGATCGTCAAGGCGTTTGGCATGGAGAACTGGGAAGTGGGGCGCTTCCGCGCCGCTGCGCGACGGCTGTTCCGGGCAAATCTGCGGCTGGTGGCGGCGTTTGCAATCAGTTCTCCATTAATGGATGTTCTAGGCTCGATCGCCATTGCTCTATTGATACTGATGGGCAGGGACCGGATTAACCACCACCTTTTCACGGCGGGAACATTTCTGGCTTTCATTGTGGCCGTCTTCAAGCTGTACGACCCGGTGCGCAAGTTCGCTCAGTTCAATAACAATTTTCAGCAAGCGGTAGGCGCCTCGTCGGAAATTTTCCGGTTCATGGATATGGAAGACGAAGTGCGCGAGAAGCCGGCCGCTAAGCGGATGGGGAAGTTTGGGCGCACCATCCGGTTTGTGGACGTGTCTTTTTCTTATTCCAGTGAAAACGCCCAGGATCCGCCGCAGGTGCTGCATGGCGTCAATCTGGAAGTGAGGGCGGGCGAGGTGCTGGCGGTGGTGGGATCGAGCGGCGCGGGCAAGAGCACGCTGGTGCACCTGATACCGCGCTTCTTTGACGTCAGCAGCGGGCGCATTCTGATTGACGACAGCGATCTGCGGGATATGACCCTCGAGTCGCTGCGCTCGCAGATCGGAATTGTCACCCAGGAGACGGTGTTGTTTAACGACACGGTCAGAAACAATATCGCCTACGGACAGCCCCACGTTTCGCAGAAGCGGGTGGAAGAAGCGGCGCGCGCGGCGAGCAATACGCACCAAACCGAACAGGCATAA
>CAVZDM010000105.1:0-7502 GCA_963773955.1 uncultured Acidobacteriaceae bacterium
CGAGGGCGAAGACAAAATAGACGATGGCGAAAACGAAATATCCGGTGGCGGCGATGGCCGAACGCGAGAAGCGGTCGCTGAACTTGCCCGCGGGCCAGGACAGCAACGTGAACGTGATGTTGAAGACCAGTCCCAGCAGCGGCGCGCGAGAAGCTGGAATGCCGATGTTTCCGGCGCGCAGGACGAGGAACATGTCGCTGGAATTTCCCAGCGAAAACAGGGTGACGACGGCCAGCACGTAGTAGAAGGCGAGCGGCAACTTTGGCACGCAACCGCCGAGCTTCGCTCGGCCTGGACGGGCGAGGGCGCCCGTCCCCACACCAGCAACGCGACGAACCTCGCGAATCCCGAGCCAGGCAACGAGCACGCACAAAGCTCCCGGGATCGCCGCCGACGCAAATACTCCACGCATACCGAAGTGTCCAATAACGGCCAGCGCCAGCAGCGGGCCGGCGATGGCGCCGGCGGAATCCATTGCTTGAATCAGGCCGTAGGCGGAACCGAGCGCTGACCTATCGACCGACTCCGCCACCATCACGTCGCGAGCCGTTCCGCGGACGCCTTTGGCAAGACGATCGGTAAAACGAATTCCCAGAATCTGCCACCACGAAGAAACCAGCGCCAGCAGCGGCTTCACCGCGTTGGCGACGAAGTATCCTCCGACCACGATAGGCTTGCGGTGCGAAACTTTGTCAGTCACGTAGCCCGAGAAAAGCTTGGCGAAAGAAGCCACACTTTCGGCGATGCCTTCGATGATCCCAAGCTGCGCCGGTCCGGCGCCGAGCGATGCGAGAAACGCGGGCAGGACCCAGTACGCCATTTCGCTGGCGGTGTCGTTGAGGAACGAAGTCAGACCGAAAACGTATATATTTCGGGGGGTGGATGGGGAACGATGTGGGGGCGATGTTTCCATTTCCGTCCCTTGAAAATAGCATGGAGAAAATGACAGCGGACACGGGCATCGAAGAGCAGGCGCGGTTTTCCAGAGCATGGATTTCCAGAAGATGGTTTTCGAACGACATGGCCGTAGCGTGGCTGCTGGCGGCTGCCGCCGTGCTGCTGCAGATGGCGACCAACGGCCACTACGGATATTTCCGCGACGAACTCTACTATCTGGCGCTCTCCCATCACCTTGACTGGGGATATGTGGACATGGCGCCCATGGCGCCGCTGGTGTTGTACGTCGGACGCACGCTGTTCGGCGAATCCCTGCATGCGATTCGACTATTGCCGGCGCTTGCGCTGGGCGGCGAAATTCTGATCACTGGCTTGATCGCGCGCGAAATCGGCGGCAAACGATTTGCGATATTTCTGGCGTGCCTGGCCGTGCTGGTAGCGCCGGTTATCGTGAACAACGCGTCGCGCTTCTCGATGAATCCGTTCGAATCGTTGTTCTGGATGGGCGCCATTTACTTCCTGTTGCTGGCGATGAACCGCAATCAACCGGAGTTGTTGCTGTGGTGCAGCGTGCTCGTCGGGCTGGGATTGGAAAACAAACACTCGACGGCATTCTTTCTTATTAGCCTCATTGTCGGGATTCTGGTGGCTCCGGAGCGCCGCTGGTTTCGCAGCAAGTGGTTCTGGATGGCTGCGATCGTCATCGTACTGCTCTGTCTACCCAATCTCATTTGGCAATACCAGCACGACTTCGCTACCTGGGTCGATCTGACCAACGTGAAAAAGATTCACAAGAACGTCGAACTGCCGACGGTTGCGTTCCTGAAGCAACAAGCCATGACGTTGCTGCTGCTGAACGCCCTGATCTGGATCGCCGGTCTCGGCTTCCTCTTGTTTCACCGCCAGGGCAAGCGCTATCGCGTGCTCGGCTTTACCTATCTCGCATTCCTGGTGATCATGAATTCGCTCCACGGCAAGGATTATTACCTCGCTCCGATTTATCCGATGTTATTCGCTGCCGGCGGAGTGTATTGGCAGAAGTTTCTGGAAGCGCACGCGCGCCTGCGCTGGATGAAAATGGCATTCCCCATCGTTCTCGTGATCATGGGGGTGATCGCCTTTCCGCTGGTACTTCCCATTCTTCCGCCCGCACAGATCGTTCCGTACATGCGCGCGCTGGGCATAGGTGTCTCGCGTACCGAGACCCACATGGACAGCGAACTCCCGCAGCATTTCGCCGATGAATTCGGATGGCCGGAAATGGTGGCGCAGGTCGCCGATGTCTATAACAAGATGCCCTCCGAAGAACGCGCCAAGACTGCCATACTAGCTGGCAATTACGGTTCCGCCGGCGCGATTGATTTCTTTGGGCCGCGCTACGGGCTGCCCCCATCCATCAGCGCCCATCAGAATTACTACTACTGGGGATTCCGGCAGTACGCCGGCGAAAGTCTGATCATGCTCAACTGGCAACTCGACGACGCTCAGTACTGGTGCCAGAGTGTCGAGGAAGGTCCGAAGGTCGATTATCCGTACACCATGGGCTGGGAGCACTACACCATCCTGATCTGTCACGGACTCAAGAAACCGCTGGCGGAGGCCTGGCCGCACTTCAAGGTTTGGGATTGACGGTCGCCGATCCTCGGGAATTTTCAATAGCTGGCTGGTTCCTTCATGTCGGTTAAGTAGGCTGCGAGCCACGAGCTACGAGCTTAGACCGAACGGATTGCGCGTGGCTCGCAGCTCGAAGCTCGCGGCTGCTTCCTTTCCTGCCTGCGTCCAGTAGAATGGAAACACATGTCTGACCGCACTTTTACCCTCGATGAAGCGCAGATGCTATTGCCGATTCTGGAATCGCTGCTCAAGCAGGCAATTAACGGCAAGAAGCTGATTGAAGACGTGGACGGCGAGTTGCAGGAGACGGCGCACCGCGTTTTTCTGAGCGGTGGAATGATGCTGAATGTGATCCATCTGGCGCGGCGTAAGGCGGAGCGCGAAAAGGCGATTCGGCGAGTTAAGGATGCCCTTGCCGAAATTGACGCGACTGGCGTGCAGGTGAAAGATCTCCACATCGGATTGCTCGATTTCCCCTGCAAGGTGGAAGGCGAGATTCTGCTGTTGTGCTGGAAACTGGGCGAGCCGGCGATCGCGCACTGGCACGGGGCAAACGAGGGCTTCGCCGCGCGGAAGCCGATTGACGCGCGGATCTCGAACAGTGGGAAGAAGCGGCCGAAGTAGGGCTGGGCTATCAGCCATCAGCCATCAGTTGTCAGCTTTCAGTAAACCCGGATTCGTAGCAAAGCGGATTCGTATTGAAATCGCTTCGTATCAGGGCATCGCTTTAGCGAGGCCGCAAATCTTCGACGTCAGAAGCCCCTTCAGGGGCTGAATATCGGATCTGTACTTTTCCTGGGCCTCCCGGAAAACACTGCGCAAGTTTAGAACCGCGCCCCGTTCCTTATATTCGAGAACGCTCCCAGCACGCGGGGAGCGGGTTGGGCGAAGGTACGACTCCAGCCATGCACTAACGAGGGTCGAGCGAAGGGCGGGCGTTCTGCTAAAATCAGCTTATCCGAGGCGATTTACAATGTTAACTGGGCGCAAACTGGCGGTGACGCTGGCTTTTACGGTGTTGGTTGCGCTGGCCTTTGGGGTCAGCTGCAAGGGGTTCTTCCAGAATCCGACGATGGCGAGTTTCGTGCTCAGCTCGACAACCCCGACTGTTCCTCTCGGTGGGACTCAGCAGCTTAACGCGTTTGGAATCGACAGCAATAATAATCAAATGGGCAACGTGACCAGCATCATTACCTGGTCAAGCGGGGCTTCGGGGACCATCAGTATAGGTACCGCAGGCACCACTCCGCCAACTACTCCCGGCCTAATGACGGGCGTCCAACTGAGCACTTCAACAGTAACCATTACAGCCAGCTACGAAGCGCTTTCCCCGCAAACGGCGACCGCTACGGTTTGCGTCGAGAACGGTACCAACTTCGCCATCACTCCGGCCAACGCCACCGGCGTCGCGGAGGGCACCGACGTTGAGTATACTGCGACCACAGACGCGCTGGTCGGGGGAGTGGAGCAAGACGGCATCGATATCACGGCTGCTGTCCAGTGGTCCTCACTCAACACCGCAATCGTCACCATCGTGAACGGAACCGACCCGGCGATTGCTACAACAGGGACAACCTCCGGTACAACGAAGATTTCCGCGTCTTACGTATGTAACGGCACCACGAATAACTTCTTCACGAACATCTCGGTGCAGTAGTGCCAAACCCGTTGCCCCAGGGCTTGCGGCTTTTGAGACCTGGGATTCCACCGCCGGTGGAATCATCGACTGAACCGCCGCCCACTTCTTTCCAGCTTTCCAGCACTAGCATGCCGCGCTATAGTTAAAGTTTGATCCAGTGAAGTTCATCCCTACATCTCTGCCTCGATCGGCGATTGCGGGGCTCTGCCTGGCCAGCGCGTTATTTCTTGCCGGTTGCCGCGGGCGCGGGCGCGTGCTCGAGATTGCCTATGTTTCCGGCGTGCAGGCCAACCTGCGCGATCACGTGGCTGCGGTGTATGAAAAGACCGGAGTGGTGAAGAACGGCGAGCGCGTGGAAGTGCTCGACCACGACCGCCACTTCGCCAAGGTGCGCACCGCAACCGGCGCGGTGGGATGGGTGGAGCAGCGCTACCTCGTCGGGCAGGACGTCTACGATCAGATCCAGAAGCTGACCGCGGGCAACCAGAACGATCCCGTGCAGGCGCAGGGCACGACGCGTAACGACACGAACCTGCACGTCGAACCGGGGCGCGAGACCGAACATCTCTATCAGATTTCTTCCGGCGAGAAGCTGTCGCTGTTGAAGCGGGGCACGGCCGAAAAGCCGGGCGTGGTTGCGCCGGCATCGCGTTCCGCCACGCCGGGCGGCAATCAGCCGGGGAAAAAGCAGCTGGCGCCAGTAATCCCGGTTCCGATAATCGAGGATTGGTGGTTGGTGCGCGACTCCAACAACCGTGTTGGCTGGGTGCTGGCACGCATGGTGGATCTTGACGTCCCGCTTGACATCGCGCAGTACGCGGAGGGTCAGCGGATCGTCGCATACTTCGTGCTCGATCAGGTTCAGGATGGCGACAAGAAAATCGCACAGTACTTGACCGTGCTTACCGAACCCAAGGATGGCCTGCCGTTTGACTTCAACCAGATTCGCGTCTTCACCTGGAATGTCAGGCACCATCGCTATGAGACGGCCTATCATGAGCGCATGGAAGGCATCCTGCCGGTGACGGTTTCGCAGGAGAACTTCGACAAGGACGGCCTGTTGCCCGTGTTTGTGATTCAAGTGGAAGACGGCAAGGGCAACGTCTCCGCGCGCAAGTACAAGCTCAACACGCCGATTGTGCGTCGAGTGCTCGCGCCGGGAGAAGAGCAGGCGCGGACTGCGAATCGGAAACACTGAGCAGAAACAGTGAGAACAAGGATCTCTAACCGCAGAGGACGCCGAGCGCGCAGAGTTTCTTGAAATTCTGTTCTTCGCGATCTCGGCGTTCTCTGCGGTTAAATCAACTGTAGAACTCGGCGATGCTCTCGACCACCCAGCGGATCTCGGCCTCGGTCAACTCCGGAAACATCGGCAACGCTAGCACTTCCACCGCCGCCTGTTCCGCGACCGGCAGGTCTCCTGCCTTCAGTCCGAGATAGGAAAAGACCGGCTGCAAGTGCAGCGGCAGCGGGTAGTAGATCTCCGACCCAATTTTCCGGTCAGCGAGGAATTTTCGCAGTTCGTCGCGGCGCTGAGCACGAATCACATACTGATGAAACACATGTTTGGCTTGCGGACTCCGCGCCAACAGGCGCACCGGCGCGTTGCTTTGGTTCGCGATCTGATCGGAAGTCTGGCTAGAAGTCAGCCCGGAACCGGCAAACAGCTGATCGTAGGTGGCAGCGTGTTGCCGCCGTTGCTGGTTCCATTCCGCGATGTGTACCAGCTTCACGCGCAGCACCGCTGCCTGAATGGCGTCCATGCGTCCATTCCAGCCAAATTCGTGGTGGTAGTAGCGCCGCGGACTGCCATGGTTGCGAAGTTGCCGCATGTGCTCGGCCATCCGCGGACAAGTAGTTGTGACGATGCCCGCGTCTCCGAAGGCGCTCAGGTTCTTGGTGGGATAGAAACTGAAGGCGGCGGTTACGCCGAGCGCGCCCGCGCCACGTCCGTTCCATTCGGCGCCAATCGCCTGAGCGGCATCCTCCACGATTGCGACTTCGAATTCCTGCGCGATACGGTCGAACTTGTCCATGTCGGCGCATTGGCCGTACAGATGCACGGGAAGAATCGCGCGAAGATTTTCGGGCCGCTGGGTGCGAAGCTGCCGACCAACAATTGTCGCATCGATATTCAGCGTGCCGGGATCGACGTCCACGAACACAGGCGTTGCGCCCGCTCGCACAATTGCGCTGGCTGAGGCAAAGAAGCTGAACGCCGTGGTCATGACCGAGTCGCCGGGCTTGACCCCCGCGGCGACGAGCGCCAGCCAGAGGGCCTCCGTTCCCGACGCGCAACCGACGGCCCATGCCGCTCCCGTCAGCGCGGCAATCTCACGCTCGAGCGCCTCGACCTCCGGACCGAGAATGAAGCTCTGCGAATCGCACACACGCGCGATGGCGGCCAGCACCTCTTCACGGATGCCATCGTACTGGCGACGCAGGTCCAAGAGAGGGACAGCGAGAGGGACGGACTCTGGCGAGGGGTTTCCTGCCTTGGTGCGTGGGGATGAGAGACTGGAGTTCACGACAAGAAGATTCTAGCAGGAGCACTCGGTGCGGAAACTCGATCTAGCGGCGCCGCTTAATTTTGGGCAGGGCCGGGGTGGTGTGGCGAGGGACGTTAAGGGCGTCCAATTTCCTCTCGTCTTTCTTCTCGTCTTTCTTCGCCCCCGCGCGCTCGGGGTCATCCAGAAACCGCTGCCAGATTGTCAACTCAGTGCGCAACCGGTCGAGATCGAGGTCGGGAAACGAGCTGTCCGCGCCGTTGAGATTGCGCAGGGCACGCTCCAGGACCGAGCGCGCACCCACTTGGTTGCCTTTGGACTGGTGATGAAACGCGACCGCCAACTGAACCATACCTTGCACGTGCAGACGAAGATGGCGGGACGAGGGCCGATCGCGAGACAAGTCGTCAGGCAGGTCGCGCGGTATCGAACGCCAGACGTCTTCGAGGACTTCATGCGCGTCGAAGAAGTGGGCCCGGTTGAAC
Source organism: uncultured Acidobacteriaceae bacterium (assembly GCA_963773955.1). GTDB lineage: Bacteria > Acidobacteriota > Terriglobia > Terriglobales > Acidobacteriaceae > Acidiflorens. The sequence continues at coordinate 7,143 of CAVZDM010000105.1, forward strand.
AGATCGAGACCTCTGTTGAAGTCCGCGCCGTTGGGAGACATAGTCATAGCGGACGAGCCTCTAGTGCAGTGGCTACACCCACACGATTCCATGGGGGTAGATCCAAGTAAAGCGTGTATTGCCATAAACTTGACCGTTGGCAAGCTGGGTGCATACCAATAATCATAGCTAATTCAATCGTTCCATACTGATTTTGATAGTTCCGCACCAAGTCAGATCATCGTAAATAATTGAAAACAATAATCGAAACAACTGTTCTGTCAGTGGAGCATCACTTGCACTGTCTTTATGTTTTGTACTTGCCAGCGGAAGAAACAGTTGTACAATGTGCAGTTCTCAATACCCGAGAGAATAAATGGG
>CAVZDM010000106.1:0-14294 GCA_963773955.1 uncultured Acidobacteriaceae bacterium
CATGCCATCGTCAGAGTTATTGGTTCAGAGTTACGGCATCAGAGTTACAAGATCAGATACGAAACGGGAGGCGCCACTTCCGCTATGAATGTTTCGCCGAACGCTGGGTTACGCCAGGTGATCTCGGCCGACCAGATTCAGAAGAGAGTCCGCGAACTGGGACGGCAGATCTCCGACGACTATCGCGGCCAGACCGTGATCATGCTGGGTATTCTGGAAAACAGCTTTCTGTTCATGGCCGACCTGGTACGGGCGGTCGATGTACCCATCGTCTGTTCCTTTATCAAGCCCACCTACAAGCAGAGCACGCGGGGTGAATCCGCGGTGTTGGAGATTCTTTTCAGCCACGAACTGGCGATTGCGGGCAAGCATGTGCTGCTGGTGGAGGGGTTGGTGCACTCAGGGGTGACCAGCGAATTCCTGATGAATGACCTGCGCGGGCGAGGCGCGGCTTCGGTGAAACTGGTTACGCTGCTGGATCGGCAGTCGGCGCGCCGAGTGCCACTGCAGCCGGATTATTTCGGATTCCTGGTGGATGACGCGTTTCTTTGCGGGTATGGATTGGGGAGTCCGGAGCAGACGGGGCGGAACTTGCCTTACGTGGCGGCGGCGACGTAGATGGAGAGACGGTGTGGGACAGGGCTCGTGCCGCGTCCAAGCGGGGCGAAGCCCCGCCACCACACGAGTTTGCGGCCGTGACTTCTGTACCCTGCCATTACCGCTCCGTTTTCTGCCGAAAAGGTCTAGAATGAAGTGGCAGGCTTTTCCCAGTCGAATTCCCGCCCCCGGCATCTAATATGGTCTGTAGAGGCGGCGTCTGTCTTTTGCTACGGATCCGGCATGGATGGGGCTGCACTTTGAGGAGTTTTGAGTGAATTCAACGATCAAGACGGTACTGTTCTGGGCGGTCATCGCGGTTTCGGCCATCCTGCTCTGGCAGGTGGTGAAGACCGGGAATAATGCCCAGAAGGAAAAAGAAATCGGCTTTTCTGAATTCCTGTCGGACGTGGATCAGGGCAATGTCCACGACGTGATGTTTATCGGGCAGGAAGTGAAGGGGAAGTTCAAGAACCCCGACGCGCCGTTTCACACCATTGTGCCGGCGAACTATCCGGATATGTACAAGAAGCTGACGGAAAAAAATGTCCCGTATAGCTTCAAGGACATCAGCAACGGCACCTGGCCGAGCTGGATTCTGAATCTGCTGCCGCTGGTGCTTTTGGGTGCGCTCTGGTTCTTCATGATCCGGCAGATGCAGACGGGTGGAAACAAGGCGCTGTCGTTCGGCAAGAGCCGGGCGCGGCTGCTCTCCATGCAGCAGAAAAAGATCACGTTCAAAGACGTGGCGGGCGTGGATGAGGCGAAGGAAGAACTCCGCGAAATTATCGAGTTCCTGCGCGAGGCGCAGAAGTTCCAGAAGCTGGGCGGACGCATCCCCAAGGGCGTGCTGCTGGTTGGACCTCCGGGAACGGGCAAGACTTTGCTGGCGCGCGCGGTTGCGGGCGAAGCGAATGTTCCTTTCTTTTCCATCTCTGGGTCAGACTTTGTGGAAATGTTCGTGGGCGTGGGCGCGAGCCGCGTGCGCGACTTGTTTGAACAGGGCAAGAAGAATGCTCCCTGCATCATCTTCATTGACGAAATTGACGCTGTCGGACGTCACCGCGGTGCTGGGCTCGGCGGTGGACACGATGAGCGCGAGCAGACTTTGAACCAGCTCCTCGTCGAGATGGACGGCTTCGAATCGAACGAAGGCGTCATCCTGATGGCCGCGACGAACCGTCCGGACGTGCTTGATCCGGCGCTGCTGCGACCGGGGCGCTTTGACCGGCGCGTGGTGGTGAATCGCCCCGACGTTCGCGGACGCGAAGAAATTTTGCGCGTGCACACCCGCAAGATTCCTCTGGCGGATGACGTGGAACTGAACGTTCTGGCCCGCGGCACGCCGGGATTCTCCGGGGCCGACCTGGCCAACATGGTGAACGAAGCGGCATTGGCCGCGGCTCGGCAGAATCGCAAGGCTGTGCTGATGTACGACTTCGAAGTGGCGAAAGATAAAGTGCTGATGGGCGTGGAACGCAAGTCGCTTCTGCTCTCCGATGAAGAGAAGAAGAACACGGCGTACCACGAAGCCGGACACGCGCTGGTGGCGGCGATGCTGCCGCACTCCGATCCGGTGCACAAGGTCACGATCATTCCACGCGGCATGGCGCTTGGTTTGACCATGCAGTTGCCGACGGACGATCGTCATAACTACTACAAGAACTATCTCGACACGCAGATCGCCATCCTGATGGGCGGGCGAATTGCGGAAGAGCTTTTCCTGAACCAGATGTCGACGGGCGCGGGCAACGACATTGAGCGGGCTACGGAACTGGCGCGCAAAATGGTTTGCGAGTGGGGCATGAGCGACCTGGGGCCGCTGACCTTCGGCAAGAAAGAAGAGCAGATTTTCCTGGGCCGTGAGATCGCGCAACACCGCGACTATAGCGAAGCGACCGCCATCCAGATTGACGAAGAAGTCAAGAAGATGGTGAGCGCGGGCTATTCGACGGCGAAGGGGATTCTCTCGGAGAATCGCGAAACGCTGATCCGGATCGCGAAGGCGCTGATTGAACGCGAAGTGCTGGATGCCTCCGAAATCAAGATGCTGGTCGACGGGCAGGATCTGCCGCCGATCAAGCCGCTGCCGGCAAAGACCGACGACGGTGTGCAGCAGGTGATCAAGCCGGATCGGGTTCCGGCCAAGAGCGGCGAGCGGCCGGCAACGGCTTGAGAGCAGGTGTCGGGTGTCAGGTCTCAGGGGGCGGCCAATTGGCCGCCTTCTTTTTTTGCCTGAGTCGGCAATACCGCCACCACCGCCAAGATTACAAAGAACGGGTCAATCGGTCTCCGATAGTAGACTTCCGGACTTGTGATGTAGTAGATGAGCGGAAACGATAAGAGCACGAGCGCGTAGGGTAGAGTACCGACGCAATCGGCTCGCAACGCTCGCCGCAGGCCGAGAAGCGCTAGAACGGTAAGCGTGGTGCAGAACAAAATGTTCGGCGGATCGAGCGGCTCCTGTTTCAGATAGTCACGGTCCAGGCTCCAGTAGCCTGTCCACAGGAAGACGGCGCGGCGGAACGAGGTCCACACGTACCAGCCGGGATGGGCTCGAATGAACTCGAATGCCTGCTGCTTTTTCTTGTCAAAGTAGGCGAGTTCGCCGAGTTGCTTGAATTCATTCCATTCCTGTTCGTTGTGCCACGGGCCAAGCTCGTAGGGTCCCCAGTATGAGGTGTTGCCTTTGGTGCCTAGGCGGAGAACGATCCCCATGTTGTCACGGAAGGGGACGACGCGATGGAAGACTTTATAGTTGCGGATGAACCAGGGGGAAATGACCGCAATGAATGCGATGGTGGCGACGACATTGAGGGCGAACCAGCGTTGGCCGCTGCGCTGACGGCGATAGATGACCCATCCGGCGAGGAAGGGCAGCACGGAGAGCAGAGCTGGGCTAGTGAGTGCGGCGAGTCCCCAGAGCAGGCCGAAGAAGGCCCAATGCGAAGGCCTGTTTTCATTCTCAAGATTCAGCGTGATCAGGAAGAGCAGGCAAAGCAGCAACGTCGCCAGCCAGGTTTCCCAGATGCGTTCGACGGGGAAATAAATGGCGTAGGGACAGAATACCCACGCCCAGCCGGACCATTTCGCGATGCGGTCGCCAAAACTGATGCGAGCAATCAGGAAGACGAGAATGCAGACTAGCGCTGACATCAAGGCATTCAGCGAAAGCAGCACGATCGCCGAGGCCTTGGTGTAGGTGCCGAACAGTTTGAAGACGCCGGCCACCAGATAGGGATACACCGGGGTCATCCAGGCGGTGGGGCCGGTGTCCTCAAACAAGGGACTGCTGAAGCCTCGGCCTTGCACGATGGAGCGGGCGATTCTGCCGGCTTCGTATCCGAAATGCCAGTGGTCACGTTGCGGATCGAGTTGCTCCGGCAGCAGGAAAACCATCACGACCAGACGAATCGCCAGCGCCACCAGGACCATGGAAATAAGGGACGATGGGAGGCGTGGCGGTCTCGACGTTTCGAGAGATGCGCTCGGATTGGAGGAGGATGGCAAGGCTAAAGGTTTTGGCTTGCGTTGATGATAAAGCAAGCGTCGGCTGGACGGGCGAGCCCGCCCTTGCAGCCTGCTCCAACAGCTCGTAGCATCTAACCAGAAGCATGGATACAACCACTTCCAGACCAGAGCGATCCCACCTGGCGCTCGGCGAGATTTTCAGGTTTGCCTACGAGACGTTCATGAGCAACAAGATTCGTTTTGCTCTGACCGCGCTCGGCATGGTCATTGGAACCGCGTCGCTGATTCTGGTCACCACCATCGGCCTCACCGGCAAGCAGTACCTGCTGAATCAGATTCAGGCGATCGGGTCGAACTGGATCTATGCCGAGTATGAAAGCGGCGGAGGACGCATCACTAATACCGGCAACGACGCCTTGACCATTGCAGACATGGAGGCCGTCCAGCACCAGGTTGACGGCATCGTCGCCGCCTCGCCCGTGCTTCCTCTGAACGAGCGCGTGGCCATTGGCGGCGGCAAGGAGCGCGACCTGCAGATCATGGGGGTCTATCCGGAATACGAGCAGGTTCGTAACCTGGTTATCCTCGAGGGTCGCTTCTTCGACAAGCAGGATTCTCAGGCGCACAACAAAGTCGGTGTCATCACCCCGAAACTGGCTGTCCAACTCTACGGCTCGGAGCCCGCGGCGCTCGGAAAGACGGTCAAGCTGAGCGGCTTGCCCTTCACCATCATTGGCACGTTTCGCGAACGGGTGGACACGTTCGGGCAATCGGAGGTGACCGACAACACCATGCTGATTCCCTACACGGTGATCCGCTATTTTGAAGAAACGCCCACCGTGAAGCAGATTTTCTTTTCCGCCGCAGATGCTTCTTTGGTGGTGCCGATTACGGCCCAGGTGCAGCGCGTGATTCAGTCACGCCATCGACCGGAATCCGTGTATAGCGTCAGGAATCTGACCCAACTCGTTGCGGTTGCCGACAAGACGGCGACCGCCATGACCATGGTTCTGCTGGCCGTGTCGGTCGTCGTTCTTCTGGTCAGCGGCATCGGCATCATGAACATCATGCTGGCCACGGTCAGCGCGCGCATTCGAGAGATCGGCATCCGCAAAGCGATGGGCGCCACCAATCGCGAGATCCGCTTCCAGTTTCTTTCCGAGGCCATTCTCATTTCTCTGATCGGCGGCGTTCTCGGCATCGTTATAGGGCTGGCCATCCCCTTCTCGGTTCGGTTCTTCACCGAATATCGCATTCCCATTTCCGGCCTGTCGGCGATCATCGCCATCGTCGTCTCCTCGCTGGTCGGGATTCTGTTCGGGACCGTTCCCGCCATCCGCGCCTCCCAGCTCGATCCCGTCGAAAGCCTGCGCTACGAGTAGCAGATCTCAGGTCTCAGGTGCTAGGTCTGAGATGCCAGGATCGAGATGATCCCCCAGACCTGACACCTCAGATCTGACACCTGCCCCGTGCGATACTTGTATGCCCTTATGAATCTGACACTCGATAACAAAGTTGCCCTCATCACCGGCGGATCGCGCGGGATTGGCGCGGCGGCGGTGCGGTTATTCGTGGCGGCGGGCGCGAAAGTTGTCTTCAACTATCAAGCTGCTAAGGCGCAGGCCGAAGCTCTGGTGCGGGAATGTGGCGCGGCCAACTGTCGTGCCGTGCAGAGCGATCTTTCGACCACGCAGGCGGCGCAGCAACTGGTCTCGTGGGCTATCTCGACCTTCGGGCGTCTCGACATTCTGGTCGCGAATCACGGCATCTGGCCGCCTGAAGACGCGCCCGTTGACCGCATGTCGGATGAACAGTGGCATCGCACGATTTCGGTGAATCTGGACAGCGTGTTTTCGCTGGTCAAGCATTCGGTCGGACAGATGAAGAAACAGGGCGGCGGGCACATCGTGCTGGTCAGTTCGACGGCCGGACAGCGCGGGGAAGCTTTTCACTGCGACTATGCGGCCTCGAAAGGCGCGCTGGTCAGCATGGTGAAAGGGCTCTCGACGGAACTGGCGCGCGACCACATCCAGGTCAATTGCGTGGCGCCGGGATGGGTGGCGACGGACATGTCGGCGGCGGCGCTGAATGATCCGCCGACGCGTGCGAAAGTATTTGGAAGCATACCGATGGGGCGCGTGGGGACGCCGGACGAGATTGCGGGGCCGATTCTGTTCTTGTGCACGCCTTATGCAGGATTTATCACGGGCGAGGTTCTCAATGTGAATGGCGGGGCGGTGCTGGTGGGGTAGGGACGGCGTCAGGTTGGGTGCTGGCGGACGGACGAATGCGTCCGTCGCTACGTGTTGTCTGGTACAGCTAAAATCGATCTAGGTGCTTCTAACCTCATAGAATCATGAATCGTCTTCTTCTTATTTTGCTGATGTGCGCGCTGAGCGGTGCCCAAACCGCTCCGCCGCCTGCTCCCCCCGCGTCTGCTGCCCCTGCGCCTGCAATTAATCTGAACGACTCCGATAATGCCCGCAAGGCGCGAGCGGTTCTCGATCAGAGCGTCGAGGCGCTGGGAGGACAGCCCTATCTCACCTACGAAAACCGGAGCGAGGAAGGCCGCTACTATCCGCTCTATCACGGTCGCACCAATAGCACCGGTATCCCGTATCGATACATTGTCGAGTATCCGGACAAGGACCGTTTCGAGGTCCTCCACACCAAGGACATTCATGTGATTCCCGGAGCGATCGACATCGGAGGTGTGAAGGTCACGAACAAGTTCGATCTCGCCCTCATTCACAACGGCGACAAAGGATACGAGATCACCTACAAGGGAACGGCGGCACAGGATAAGCTCGATTTGGAGAACTACCTTCGACGCCGGCAGCATTCGCTGGAGTGGATATTCCGGAAGTGGCTGCGCGATCCGAACGTGGCCCTGTTCTACGACGGTCCAGCGGTTGTGAACGGGAAGATCACCGAAGGAGTCACGCTGCTCAACAGCCAAAACAATTCGGTCAGCGTTTTCCTGGATCAGAATTCGCACTATCCGATCAAGATCAGTTATTCGTGGCGCGATCCGAAGGACAAGCAGAAAAATGTGGAGGAGGAAGTTTACGACAGCTACAAGCTGGTGCAGGGAATCAGGACGCCCCACTCCGTTACCCGGTATTTCAACGGAGAGACCTCGCAACAGCGCTTCATTAACCTTGCCAGCTACAACATGAAGCTGCCCGATGCGACGTTCGAGGCGGCCGTGACGTACGACCCAACAGCGCCACCGAAACGCTAGTGAAACGCGGCCAAACACTTACGAAAGTACCGTAAACGCGGCCAAGTTCCTCCCTGGGTACCCCCAAACATCTATAACTCGCTGAACAAGTTAGCCTTTTTCTCGGCTGAACGAGCCACGGAGTGTGGCTGTTTTGCCACATGCGGAAGTCCGTCCCCCACGGTAAGCTGATACACAGCAAAAGACTTACATAGCCTTCCTCCTTGACACACGAGCAAACAATTCGTGCTGAGGTGACCTGCACCGGAGTTGGTCTGCACAGTGGTGCGCCGGTCAGCTTGCGGATTCTTCCCGCGAGTGCCGGAACGGGAATCGTGTTCCGCCGGACCGATCTTGACAGCTTCGCGATTGAAGCCAGCGGACGCAATGTGGCCCGCGTCAGTTACGCCACCAGCCTGATGAAGAAGGGCGTGCTCATCTCCACCACCGAGCACCTGCTCTCGGCATTCACCGGCGTCGGCATCGACAATGCCATTGTCGAGTTGGACAATCTTGAGTTGCCCATTCTCGATGGCAGCGCGCGTCCATTTGTCGAAATGATCCAGAAGGCCGGCATTCGGAAACAGCGCAAAGCGCGTACTTATCTCCGCATCGTACGCGAGATCGAGTTGCGCGAGGGCGATAAGTTCATTGCCGTTTATCCGTCCGACGTGTATTCGGTTTCGTATTCCATCAACTTTCCTCACCCACTGATTGGCAAGCAGAGCTTCTGCGTACGGCTGACGAATGGCAGCTATCTGAAAGAGATTGCGCCGGCGCGCACTTTCGGATTTCTGCACGAAGCCGATGCCATGCGGCAGCAGGGACTGATTCGGGGGGCGTCGACCGAGAATGCCATCGTGATGAACCGCGATGAGGTGCTGAACCCGCCATTGCGCTTTCCCGACGAGTTTGTACGCCACAAAGTTCTGGACTTGATCGGTGACCTGGCGCTGATTGGGAAACAGATACTGGGTTCGGTGGTGGCCGACCGCGCTGGCCACGCCATGCACACGGCGCTGGTGTCGCGGATTCTGCGCGACCGGTCGTATTGGGAAGAGACCGCGCTGGAAGATGAACCTGCGGTGCCGGCGTTCGCGTCCGCAGCTAGCGTTAGCGTCTAGCGTTAGCGTTGTATTTGGCCCAGCCGGAGTTCTTCACCACAGGGATCACAGAGGACACAGGGGATTGACCTTTTAGTCGGCGGACTGAGACACGCTTGATTCGCAGGGTATGTCGCGTTGTGCCAGCAAGCGCTGGAGTTCGGCTTCAGCTTCGGCGCGCACGCGGTCAGCGAAAGCATTGGAGCTCTGCCGGTATTCGGCGCTGAGTGCGGATAAACGCACGTGCAGATAGGGCTGGTCCTCCTCCATGCGGCGCAATAAGCGCTGGGTTCTTGCGATTCTTTCTTCCAATGTGATCATGGTTGAGATGGTTGGGAAAGCGGCAACTTCCCCTGTCTACAGTGCCACAGCGGTGGCCGGGCGCAAGTTACAACCTGGATGCTGGGGTGGGTGGGAGTCTTTCTGGAAGCGTTCAGGGGAAGCAGCGAACCGGCTAGGACGAGCAAACTCGATTCAGGGAAGCTCCGCGTAGCCGTGCAGTTTCTTGGGTATTTCGTTTTGCAGGTGGTCGGTCAGCCATTTTTCCAGCTGATATTGTGAGCTCTGCGGAACCTCAATGAAGCTGATGCCGGCATGGCCGGTTCCGTCAGCCCAGGCAACTTGTCCCTTCAAATCGAGTGAAATGTTGGCGCCGGGAAGCGTGAAACGAAAGTGCGCCAGCGTATCCTTAGGCAACTTGGCGAGGACGCGGAGCGCCATACCTCCCTCGCTCAAATTGCTCGCCGTGGCGGTCACTTCCTGGTTGTGCGGAAGGCTGATGCGCACCGGCATCTCGACCGGATGACGGTAGTACCGGCGCAGTTCCCGCACCATGAAATTAAGAGCGGCATTAAAACAGCGCGTGGCGTGCAGCGGGGTGAGCGGTTTCTGCAGAACGAAGTTCGCTCCGGAATGAAACGCCTCCTGGGTGGTCGTCTTCCCATTCAGAACGGCAAAGGCTACAGACTTGGCATTGCTCTGACTCTGGCGGAGGGTCTGCAGGAGACCGAATCCGTTCTGCATGTCATCGCAGTCGATGATGACCGCATCGAACTTGCGCTTGGCCAGCATATCGTTGCCGGGCTGGGACCCTGCGCAAACCTCGAGATCGACCGAGATCTTCTCCAGTGCAGGACGCAACACGCCGACCAAGTCGGCGTCCTGGCTGATGACAAGAGAGTCCAAGTGCATTTTTCGATACTAGCGGCAACCGGAAGGTTAAGAAAGTGACCTTGGTACCGGGGCTGGAGGGTCCTCCAGCACAGCGAAAAACCGTGGCTTTGGCTGTAATCCGCTGGTTGTAACCCACTGTTTGCAATCGCGCGAGTGGTCTTTCCCAAGACCAGAAAATCGACAACGGCCCTGCTTCCTGGCGGTTTTCTCTGGATTCCCGCGCCTTTTGCCGCGAAACTAGGTTTGGTGGCCGAAACCGCTTATATGTCGCTGGGATCGAATCTGGAAGATCGAGCCGCCAGCCTGCGCGCGGCGCTCGCGCGCTTGGATGGGGCAGGCCGCTTGCTGGCTGCCTCCGCATTGTATGAAACCCAGCCCGTGGATGTGCCGGACCAGCCGTGGTTTTTGAACTGTGTGGCGTCGATTGAAACGGATATGACGCCGCGAGAATTGCTCAACCTTGCGTTGCAAGTCGAAGCGGAGATGGGACGTCTCCGCATGCGCAAGAAGGGTCCGCGCAAGATTGACATCGACATCGTGCTCTTTGGGGATCGCATCGTAGATGAGCCGGGCTTGAAGATTCCTCATCCGGCCATGCATCAGCGGCGGTTTGTTCTGGAACCGCTGGCTGAGATCGCGCCGGAAGCGCGCCATCCCGAACTCGGGAAAACCGCGCGAGAACTGCTGGCGGAGTTGGCCGGCGGGCAGACGGTGCGGCGACTCCCGTGAAACCGGCCGGCCGTCGCATGTGAGCGGTGAAGGGGCACCCGCGGAATTACGGAATCACGATCCGGCTCCCAGCCTCTTCGGGTCCCGCGATGGCCGATTGCTTTTCCGGGAACTGCGCCAGTAGGAAGTCGATGAACGCGCGCGACTTGGGCCTGCCCGACGTGCGTCCGAAGCCCATGCGCAAGAGGAACACCAGCGCCTTCAGCACTTCAGCATCCCGCAGCCGCGTGTGTCCGATATGTTGCTGCTCGGCTTCGCGAAATTCCCTGACCATGGTTTGGACTTCACGGGCGATCGCCTGGAGCGCCACATTGGCGGTCGGCTGTTCATAAATGAGATTCGAGTTCACCAGTGTCTGGTAGCTTTTTGCCAGCGAACTGACCGCCGCGATCAGATCACGGTCGGCGAGCGAGCGATCGGCGCGGGCGCTCTTCGCTAAAGCGAAGCTGAGCCCGAGAATCAGTTCTTCGCGTTCGTAGAGAAACTGCTCGGCAATCTCAATCTCGGGAAACATGGCCTCGCGATCCCGCTCGCCCGGCCGCTCATCGTCCTTGTGAGAGTGCGCCGTCGAGTGCTCACGCGCCTGTTGTCGCGCCTGCAAAAGATACGTACAGTCGCTCGGGCAGTCGAGCGTCACCTCGCGCTGCTCGCCGCAGCACTGCGGACAGATTCTCCCGTGCACGGCCGGGCAAAACCGCTTTTCTTTTCGTTCGTCACAGATCGCGCAACTCACTTGCAGATCCTCGGATTTGATTATTTCACGGAAAAAGCCAATCAAAGGCGCCACCACAGGGAGCACGGGGGAACACTGGGGAACCCGACCTTCCCTGTGCTCCTCTGTGTTCCCTGTGGTAAGGATTTCTACCGCCGAAGCGCGGAAGCGGCATTCAGAGTGATGCCAGGAGCCAATTCTGCACCGTTTCTGATGCAATTCGAAAACCTAATCGTTGCTATAACCGATTTCTATTTGTCCCGTCGCACCTGAAGGTTTAGCCTATGCAGTTCCCCGGTCGTTCAATCTGATTCTTGGGTAATGCAGCAATTAAGGAGAGCCATGTCAACTGAACTACGGAATTTTCTAGCGATCCCCTACGACGAACTGGAAGAGATGAATCTGAAGGCGAAGAAGCAACGCCTGGACCGCGTGGCTCCTCAGAAAATTCAGGAAGAGCGGCTGAAATACCTGACTGATGAGGCGCGCATCAAGGCTGTGACGGTCATGTTCAGCGATCTGGAAGGCCGTCTGCACATGCTGGACTACGACAAGAAATTCCTGCTGAAGAGCTACGACAACCTGACTTTTGACGGTTCGTCGATTCGCGGCTTCACGGCGCAGCGGGAAAGCGATCTGCGTTTAGGCATCGACTGGGCTGCCTTCTACTGGGGCCCGGCGGATGTGTTCGGGCCGGGCAAGGTGCTCGTCTTTGGCGAGGTCATCGATAAGAGCGGCGAGCCTTACACTGCGGATATCCGCAGCATGCTGAAGCTGTTTGGTAACACCTTGCACAAGAAGCACGGCTACACCCTCAACGCCGCCAATGAGATCGAGGGGTTCCTGTTCAAGGGGCCCGAGGCCGAGCGCAGCTACCATGAGACGGGCAAGTTCGAGTACGTCAATACCGGCGGCTATTATCACTCACTGCCGGGCGATCCGCTGCGCACGTTTATCGATACCACCGCCGAAGTACAGCGAGCGATGGGATTCCAGAACGAGAAGGATCACCCCGAGGTCGCGCCTTCGCAGTTCGAAATCAACTACAGCTACGCCGAAGCGGTGGCTGCCGCCGACCACATCCAGCTCTACAAGTTGATCTGCCGCCAGGTCGCGCGCAATATGGGCCTGACCGCATCCTTCTTGCCGAAGCCAGTGGTGGGCGTCAACGGCAGCGGCATGCACACCAACGTATCCGTCAGCCAGAACGGCAAGAATCTGTTCTGGGATCCCAAGGGCGAGGAGAAGCTCAGCAAACTCGGGTATGAGTTTCTGGACCGCCTGCTCACTCACGGGAACGATCTCTGCCTGGTGTTCAATTCCAGCGTCAACGCTTACCGCCGCCTCGACCCGCATTTCGAGGCGCCCAACCAGCTCAAAGCTTCGGCCGTGGACCGGGGCGCCATGATCCGCATCCCGATCGGCAACGAGCGCAGCATGCGCACAGAGGTGCGTGCCGTCGCTCCCGATGCCAATCCGTACATGGTGATGTACTCCATTTTCAAAACTGGACTGGAAGGCGAGACGGCGAAGATCAAGAATCTCCGTTCAGCCGAACGCTACTTGCCCGACAACATCTACACGGCGATCGACAATTTCCGCAAAGCCGATTGGACAACCAAGCTCCTTGGCGAAGACGTAAAAGGCCGCTACGCCGATCTGAAGCAGGCATCAGCCGACCGCTGCCCGCGTCTACTCGGTACGATCGTCAAACCCTCCGAAGTGCAGTTCCACCACGAGGTGTACAACCAGTACTTGTGGAACGAGTTCTAGAAAGACCGCCGATGCTCGCGTGGGAACGGGGCTCTGCCCCGTCCCATCCGAACGTACCGCCCTCTCTTTGCACACAAAGGATTGTGTCGACCATACCCCTTTCGGGGACTATGGCCCGCGGCTCCTACTTGCGATAATTGTAACTTCCCATGGAACTCACACTTATTGACGAGCGCTGGCTCCCCAAATCAGTTCTTTGCCTGCGCGATTACACGCTGAATAAATTCCTGCACGATCTGGTTGCCGGAATCACCGTAGGACTGGTGGCGCTGCCGCTGGCGATGGCGTTTTCCATCGCCTCAGGACTTACCCCGCAAGCCGGAATCTACTGCGCCGTGGTCACCGGCTTTCTGATCTCCGCGCTGGGCGGATCGATGACCCAGATCGGTGGTCCAACCGGCGCCTTTGTGGTGGTTATCGCCGGTATTGTCGCCCTTCACGGCGTCGATGGCCTGTTCATGTGCACGGTGATGGCCGGAGTCATTCTCGTCATCATGGGGCTTACCGGCATGGGCTCCGCGGTGAAGTATATTCCGCGACCCATCGTCATTGGCTTTACCAACGGCATTGCCATTCTGATCGCCAGCACGCAGGTCAAAGATTTCTTCGGCCTCAGGCTGGACCCCGGACGTGCCTCGGATGTTGGTGGCCTGCAGCCCGAGCTGGGCGTAGCCGGGGAACCGGTTCAGCGAGTTCTTCTTGATGTACTGCGCCTCTTGCACCATGTCGTTCGGGTACGTGTGCGGCGTCAGGTCGATGAGGATGTTCGCGTTCGCCGCGGGATCCCGCAGGTACGTCTGGTACCCGCTGGCGGACGACACCCAGTTGGACGGGTGGGCGAGGCTGAACCCCGCGTTCTCGTTCGACGAGGCCGGCTGGGAGTAGGTCGTGAACCCGGCCGGGAGCGCGCCGGTCCTGATCATGTTGATCGCGTCGACGATCTGCGTGTTGGCGGACGGGAGCGTCACGCCTCCGGTGGCCGGCGTGGACGCGGACCCCGGGCTCGTGGCCGGCGTGCTCGCGGGGGACGACGTATGGCCCGGCGGCGTGCTGCTGGTCGTGCTGTTGTGCTCGAGCAGGACGACGGTCGTGGCCCCCGCGATCACCCCCAGCACGGCCAGCACCACGAGACCGATCTTCCACCCCCCGCCGGAGCGCCGCCTGGGCGGCCGCGCGGTCGGCTGGTCCGGCCAGCTGCCCGGCCGGTCGGCGGGGCCGGGCCTGGCGGCCGGAGCAGGGCTGGCGGCGGGGCCAGTCTCGTAGCCGGCCCCCGCCCAGGGCCGGGCGGCGGCGGACCGGGGCGCGGGGTCATACCAGGAGGCGAAATCGGGGGCGGCGGCGGCGGCGCGCCGCCGAAGCCCAGCTCACCCTGAGTCGGCGTCGTGTCGGCGACGGATCCCGGCCCGCCGTAGGGGCCCGCGCTCGCCTGCGCCGAGCCCGCTGGCTCGCGCGTGATGGTCTGCTCAGGGACGCCGGGGCGATCCGGAGCGACCGGGGCAACCGGGATTGGGCT
>CAVZDM010000107.1:0-17024 GCA_963773955.1 uncultured Acidobacteriaceae bacterium
CTCATGGTTCGGGAAATTACTTCCTAGCAGCATATCGCACTGGAATTGAAGGGCGGCCCAAAAGTGAGCCGCCCCCCGCTTACGATTGGTTAGCGGTCGAATGCAAAGTGGTCTACCCGGTTCTGCTGCCAGCATTGTTCGTTGTCCTGGGTGCAGAACGGCTTCTCCTTGCCGTAGCTGACGGTACGGATGTGATCGGCGGGAACTCCTTCCTGCACCAGCGTTCGCTTCACGGTTTCCGCCCGGCTGGCTCCGAGGGCGATGTTGTATTCCTCCGATCCGCGGTCGTCACAATGGCCCTCGACGAGAACCTTGATGCTCGGATGCTGCGCGAGAAAGGCTTCATCATTCTGGACCTTGGGCGCCTCGTCGGGGCGGATGGAGAATTTGTCGTAGTCAAAGAAAACATCTTTGACGTTCCGGCTGAACAATTCCTCATCCGTGGGTGAAGGCGCCGCCATGGCGCTGGCAGCATTTACCGTGATGCGGGCAGAGGCTTCATTGGTTCCTCCCGCGCCTTTGGCGACGAGGGTGTAGGTGGTGGATGTGCTGGGCATGACTGACCGGGAACCAGAAGGCGGCACCGTGCCCAATTCGGCGATAGTAATTTCATTGGCGTTACTGGTCTGCCACGTCAGCACGGACGACTGTCCCGGCTGGACGACGTTGGGGTTGGCGGCGAGGGTGGCGGTCGGTGCCGGGGCGGTTGCGGGCGGAGGTGGCGGCGTCACTTTGGCCGCTTTCTTGGCGCATCCTGCCAGTATCAACGCGCTTGCCAGCGCGGCGAGTAGAGCAAACGTCTTTAGTCTTTTCTGCTGCATTTTATTTAGTCCTCCTCATTGGAAAAAAGCGTTGGATTTGCTGTGGAGCAAAGACTGCTGGGCAATCTCCGGAGAGGCGCGCAAGAAATGCAGCACAGACGGAAACACTTCCGGCGGCCGCGACAGAGATTGAGGGCTTCTAGAACGACAGTCTGAAGAGAATCAGCAACGGAGGATGGCGTTGCAATCGAGCACGTTGAAGGAGTGAAAATCTGCCGCCGAAAGCGGCGTCCGAAAGAGAACGGCGAGAGCCGAGAGCAGACACCTGCCTGGCGATCTAAGTGCGGCTTGCACGATGGCGCTCTGCAAACGGGCCGCTGCTCGCACCGCCAGAAGTGCGGTAGCCGGTCCGTGGACCACAGAATACGGCCCGTGCATGGACGGGAAGAGAAACACCGTCAGAACGCAGACAACCGCCAGTACCGCCAGTTCACATCCGATTCGGCCAGAAATCATCAACGTGACCATATTATATCGTAGGATGCTAGGCCGGCGTTGGTGGGCTAGGTGCGGCAGTAAGTACCGCGGATAGTGTCCCTTGGTGTTGGCAGCCAGGGAAAATTGGCACCCGCATGGCTGTTTTTGGTTACGCCAGCAGCGAATAATTCCCACCGGCGTCCTCGATCTCTACGATCCGTTTCAGTTCGGGATAGTTCTTGACCAGGATCTCAGGGGCGCGGACTTTCTTTCCTCCCAGCAGGTGCCTCAGCTCCAGCGCATTCACGGCGGCTTTGGCTTGAAAGTGGTTATTCGCGATCACGTAGGTTGACTCAGCTCGGTGCGCGACGATTTCTATCTTTTCTTTCCACTTCTCTAACTCGGCTGGTTTGTAGAGGTAGTTGTAGCGGTCGTCGCGATTGTCGCTGTCGAACCACTGCTCATAGTTGCGGCCGTGCAGGCGGACGTATCCGACGGCCGAGGTCACGTGCTCGGTCGGGGCTAGCGAACGCCCCAGGAGCGGTTGATCGATGTTGCAGAATCCGATGTTGTGACGCATGAATTCGGTGAGCGTTTCCGGATTATTCCAGCTGTCGTGCCGCACTTCGACCACGCGCGGATACTCGATGAACTGCCGCAGCAACTGCTCCAGATATTCGCGGTTCAGGCTGGTGTTCTTGAACGAGACGGGGAACTGGATGAGCAGCGCGCCCAGTTTGCCTTCCGCGGCCAGCGAGTCCAGGCCCTCGCGGGCCAGGCGTTCGTCCTGGTCATTCGGGCGGATGCTGGCTGCTGAAGTTGGTTCCATTACCGCCAGTGGAGAATGCGTGAACGACCGGTGCAGTTTCGCGGTGAAGAGAAAATTTGGATTCACCGCTGCTGCCTTCCGCGACCACAGACGACCGAGCTCCGGCCGGATGTGTCCGTAGAACGACGTGTTGATTTCGATTACGTCGAAGAATCTGGCCAAGAATTCGACGGGATGAATTTTCTTCCGCGTCACTTCCGGCGGATACAGAATTCCGTCCCAGTCTTTGTAGGACCAGCCGGCAGTCCCGATGCGAATTCGCGGAGCAGGTTCCATGGGGGCGGGCCAGAGTTGAGAAATCAGGCGCTCGCAGGTTAGCACAGAGCTCGCGGGGCAGGCTTGTGTGGCGCGGGCGCCCCGCCCGCGTGCCGCGAGTGTGTGGGAAGTATCAGTAAAGAAGAATGGCGACCCAGTAGGTCCCGGTCGGATAGGCCGCATTGCGCGCGTAGCAGGCGCCTACCGCAAACTGGCGAACGCCCGGGTCGTGCAGCATGTTCACCGCGGCTTGCGGCAGCACTTCGGGATGGCTCTCGGTGTAAGTGATCATCTTTCGATTGTCGTAGGCAGTGGCGAGGAGATGGGCGTTGGGGCGGCTTTCTTTTGCCAGCGAGCAGGCGGCTTCGTCGAGACTTGCCGGCTTCAGTTGGGCCAGGTCGGGAAGTCCTGCCTGTTGGCGTATTTCGCTGACGGCACGGCCCACCAAATTATCGCTCTGCTCGGCGGAATACGATGGGATCTGGTGCGCGAAATCCTGGACCACGTAGAGTTTGCCTTGGCTCCAGATGGCCGCGACGCCCGCGACATTAAAACCTTGATCGAGCAGATTATGGCGGTGCGGGGCCGAGCGCATCAGGGCTTCATGCACGTCGGGAGGGCAAGGAGCATAGGCGACATTCTCGCCAGCGCGATCGATTTTCAGCGCGTCACTTTTCGGCGCACCACTCTTCAGTGCGTCATTCGGGGGCAGAAGGCTGACTTGGGCAATTCGATTCACTAGCGAAGGTTCGCCGGAAAACTGATGGTCCAGACGCTCGTTCGCAACCATTTGCTGCGCGTGCGCTCGCGCTGCTTCACGCAGAGTTTCGTCCATGCGCAAGGGCGGGACGCCGGCGCGTTCGCGGCTCTGGTTGGCCGCTTGTAACAGTTCGTTCTCGGCGGCGGAGTCCTCGCCGGAGGATGATCCGGCCGCCGAGTTCGATTGGGGGTTGGGCTGCTTGTTGCTAGCGTCGTGGTTGGGAAATTCGGCTGCGGGCGGATTTGCTTGCGCCGCGCAGAGTCCGGGACTTACTGCCAAAGTTGCGATTGCGAATGAAACGGCCAGGGTCCGGAGCATAATTGTGTGGTTGGCGTTTCGGCGCAGGGATCGCCAGTAAAGTTCCGCTTTCCATCTCTGACGCTAACCTCTAGAATTCACCTCAGCCACTTACTATGGAGACCATACTGCTGGTTACTGTGCTCGCCGGAACCCTTGTCCTGCTTGGGTTTTCGGCTGTTTTGCTGCGCCGCGTTTCAGGGGCCGCGCAAGTGGATGTAAAAGCGGAAGTTGCAGGCGAGCTCGAAAGGCTTGGTACCAGCCTCGGCCAGAAGTTCAGTGCCGCGACTGCCGATATGGCCAGTCGGCTGGAGCAGACAGAGGCCAGTCATGGGTAGCCTTTCGATACTGGCTCTGGCAATCGTTTCCGTTGGGATGGGGAGCGTGGTTACGTGGCTGGCTTTGCGGGCCAGGTCTGCCGTGCTAAGGGAACAAGGATCAAGTCTGCAGCGAGCACTAACTGTTGTGCAGGGAGAGCTCAGAACGGCCAACTCGAATAACTCAGATCTTAGGACTGAAGTTGCGGGACTCAATTCCAAACTGCAAGTGTCGGCAGAACTGCGTCCAGCCTTTCAGGCCCTGGCTGCGGACGCTCTACGGAGCAACAACGAATCTTTTTTGGCGCTGGCAGCTACGCGATTGGGGACGTATGAAGCGGAGGCGAAGGGAGATTTAGAGGCTCGCCAGAGGGCCGTGGCGGAACTGGTTTCACCTATCAAGGACTCTCTGAACAAGGTGGAGGCTCAAATCCGGACGATCGAGAATGAGCGCAGTGAGGCGTACGGAACTCTCACCGAACAAGTCCGCTCTTTGATTTCTACGCAAGAGCAACTACGCGGCGAGACTGGAAATCTAGTAAAGGCTCTGCGCACGCCCGCGGTCCGCGGCCGCTGGGGAGAGATCCAATTAAAGCGTGTTGTCGAGATGGCAGGGATGCTGAACTATTGCGATTTCGACGAACAAGCGTCCGTTAATACGATCGACGGTAGGTTGCGTCCCGACCTAGTTGTGAAATTGCCTGGGGGAAAGAGTATCGTCGTTGACGCGAAAACGCCCCTACAGGCCTACCTCGATGCCGTGGAAACGTCCGACGATGAAGTCCGGAAAGCGAAACTGCAGGAACACGCTCAACAGGTTCGGGGGCACATGGCCAAGCTCGGGTCGAAATCCTATTTCGACCAATTTCAACCTGCTCCCGAGTTCGTGTTCATGTTTCTACCCGGAGAGTCATTCTTCAGCGCTGCGCTCGAGCAGGATCCAGGCTTGATTGAGTATGGGGTGAATCAGAGCGTAATCCCTGCATCTCCGACGACTCTCATTGCGCTCCTCAAGGCGGTTGCCTATGGGTGGAACCAGGAGAAAATCGCTGAAAACGCACAGAAGATCAGTCAACTCGGCAAGGAGTTGTACGAGCGGTTGCGCATCTTTGCAACCCATCTTGGTGCCGTAGGGAAGGATCTGGACCGGGCTGTGGATTCTTATAACAAGGCGGTCGGTTCGCTGGAGAGCCGGGTTCTGGTGTCAGCACGGCGGTTCCCTGAACTGGGAGCGGCGGGCGTGCTGGAAATGCCGGAACCTTCCCAGATCGAGACCACTTCTCGCACTCTGGCGCTGGTTTGGGCTGAGGAAGAAGTCTTAGCGCCAGAGGAGCATTCCGAGGAAGACCCAAACCGAGAACTTTAAGTTCGGCTAGCGTTGTGAGGGATGGGGATCTTTCCCGTGGTATATACCATTGGTAGCTATCCATGATAGCTATTTATGGTATATACTTATTGAAACGGAGGGAATCGCCCAATGGCAGAGACCGGAATTGCCAAGCTGTTTCGCAACGGACGCAGCCAGGCTGTACGCCTGCCACGCGAGTTTCGCTTTGAGGGCAGTCAGGTGCGGGTGCGGCGGTTGGCGGAAGGAGTGCTTCTGGAGCCGCTGATTGGCGATGCAGCCGAGTGGTTTGCCGAACTGGACCGGCTGCGGGAAGGATCCTTTCTCGCCAAAAATAAAGAGCGAAACCAGCCGGTAACGCCGCGCCGCGAGATCTTCAAGTGAAGTACCTGCTCGATACCAATGCCTGCATTGCACTGATTAACGACAAGGTTCCAACGGTCCGGACCCGCTTGCAGAGGGCGCTGGCGGCGGACTCGACCGTACTGGTTTCTTCCATTGTGGCGTTTGAGCTTTGGTATGGGGTTGCCAAGAGCGCTCGCCCGGAAGCCAATGCGCGGCTGGTGGAGACGTTCTTTGCCGGGCCTGTAGGCCTGCTCGCTTTTGAGCCCGAAGATGCGAAACTTGCCGGCCGGGTGCGGGCCGGGTTGGAAGCGGTAGGAAAACCGATCGGGGCTTACGACCTGTTGATCGCCGGCCAGGCATTGCGTCATCAGTTGACTCTGATCACCGCCAATGGGAGAGAGTTTGGGCGGGTCAAGGGTCTCGAGTGGGAGGATTGGGCCAAAGGCTGAGTTATGACCGATGGTCCTAGCGAAACATTCGCAGATCAAACTCAAAGGGCTTGGGTTTTTCGATCTTAAGCTTGTGGAAATCGGAATGTTCGGGGTTCAGCAACACATTCCATTCACCGCGAATGGCTGCGGAAGGGACATGCAGCGCGATAGTTTTTCCGGCGAGGATCCAACGATCTCCGAATGTCGTCAATGATTCATCTCGCAGCGCATGCCATTTGCTGGGAAGGGACTTCAGATCAAGACGCTCGGTAGCGAGATCGTCGGGCAGTTCTGCAGCAATCGAAACCAGGTCGTCCGGCCGCAGATTCGGTTCGAGGTGAACGAAAGTCTCGATCGCAGCTAAGGCCAGCGAAGGAGAAGTGTAGATTACGCGCACACCCTGACTATTCCAGCGACCGCCGTAGAGTCGGGCGCCGACACCCGAGAAAGCGCCGGCCGCGTGAACCTGACGGCAAATCCTCCACAGGCGCATCAGCTGTAGACACCGTAGGCGATACGCCCGAGGATGTTTTCCACTTCCCTCGCGCCCAAGTCAGTGTCCAGCTGATCGATCGGAACCTGTCCTCCGAGGGCGCGGTTGGGCGTCCGCAGCCACTCGGCAGCCTTGCCGGCATTGCCGATCATCTCAACCGCCGTGGCGTACACTCGCGCCAATCGCACGGTGCGGTCGGACTCTGCGACAGTGAGACGGGAGTGCCGGCTCATGCGGCGCGTCAAAGTTCGCTGCGGAATGCCGAGAGTTTCGGAAAGCGCCGCATTCTTGAGCTCGAGTTTTTCTCCGAGCACGATGAGAGAACCCGACGGCAGACCTTTGCGGATCAGGTCCGCGAGCTCGGCGAAACTCTTGATGGAGCGCCCCAGGACTTTCTTGCCTCCCAGAGCCTCGGCGATTCCAGTTGACGTCATATCTGGCCTTATGGCTATTTATTATACGCCAATTGGCAAGTGGAAACAACCCACGCCTAGGCAGTCTCGCGGACGGAATTCGGATGTGCTTTCGGCTGCGCGGACTTCAAGTGGTCCGCGTCTTTTACTTCCCAGATTCCGTCAAACTTCACGAAGTAGGGCTCGACCGAAATGTTGGGGAAGTTTGCGGTCAGCAGTTCTCCGGCGCGGAGGAGTTCGGCGCGGTGATGCGTGGCTTCGGCTTCCTGGTCGCCTTGGAAATGGGCTAGGCCGCCGTAGGTGGCGCAATCGGAGTGGCTCATGACCATGACGCGTTTCGTCTGGTGCAGGCGGATGGACATACGGACCTGTTCTAAGATGAAGTCCTGCTCGAAGTCATTGCGCGGGGAAGCGAGGGTCTTGGCGCCTCCGGCAACGACGATCATGTCGGCGCGTTCGACTCCCTGCTTCTTCAGAAATTTTCGGACGGCCGTGCCGATGCGGTGGTCGAAGCAGCAGAGGACGGCGGCGTCGGCTACGTAGGGGGCGGCGGGCGAGTCGAAATGGAAGACCTTGCGCATGGGCTACTCTCTCTGCTGCAGCTTCGACCGATTGTAGTTTCGATTGTAACTTGGACAAACGGTACGGGCTCGATTTCGGTGGTGGACGGGCGAGGACGCCCGTCGCTCCATCGTCTTTCTATTTAATGTAGTAGCCGGAAACTCTCCACTTGCCATCTTTGTCGAGCATGGGCGTCACCGTCTCTACCGCCGATTGCTTGTGCTCAAAGCTGCTCTCGTACTGGATTACCACATACTCGCCATCCGGTGCGCCCGGCATCGCGGTCTTGTAGGTCGCGCTCTTGAGC
Organism: uncultured Acidobacteriaceae bacterium; assembly: GCA_963773955.1. Classification (GTDB taxonomy): domain Bacteria; phylum Acidobacteriota; class Terriglobia; order Terriglobales; family Acidobacteriaceae; genus Acidiflorens. The sequence goes on from CAVZDM010000107.1 coordinate 7,592, forward strand.
TTGCGCGAGAGGATCTTGCCTAACGGGTCGCGGGTTGCGCGCAGGGCGTCCTGCCACTGCGCTTTGGTGACGTGGGCCTTGAAGAGCTCGGAGGCCTCCTGCCAGCTCTCGGCGTATCGTCCGGAGTCGACCAACGCGAGCCACGCGTCGGCGGACTGCTGTGCGAGTTGTTCGGGCTTCTGCTGTGCTTGGACTGCCGAGCAAATGCCTAGCAGCAGTGCTAACGCCAAAAAGCGCGACAAGAGTTTGGATTCGATTTGCGCGAGCCTTACGATCATTTCGGTTCTCCTTGGTACTCTAAATCTGTTCGGCGTTATATCAACAGCGGCCGGGCCTTGCCCGGCTGGACAGCCGGGGGCGGCTGTCCCTACGTTGGTCTTGCTCTATCTCAGACGCCTCACTAGCAACGCTACGATGAGGATAGCGATGCCGATCAGGATCCCGATCAAGCGCGCCTTGTTCGCATTTTCTGACATCACTCTCCGGTTACGCACCGCGCTTTGCTTTCAGCTCGGTTAATAACTGCTCGATGCGGTCTTCTTTTTCCAGTGCGGCGAGGCGGTCTTCCACGTCGTCGGCCAGGAGTTGGGCTTTGGCTCCGCCGATGGCTTCTTCGCGGGCCACTTTTTTCTTCATGCGGTCGAAGGTGGCGGACCTGGTGTTGGCGTTCATGCCGGAGTGGGCATCGGTGGCTCGATGGGCGGCGCGGGCGCGGCGGTGCTGGGCGATCAGCAGATCGGCTTTCGCGTTCGCCTCAGCCAACTTCTGGTCGAGATTGCGCAGGGCCGATTTCAGATTCTCGACCTGGGCTTTCTGGTCTTCGAGCTGTTGCGCGAAGTTTGCGCTCAGGTCGCGATAGCTTTCTACGCGGAGCAGAGCGGCGCGGGCGAGGTCGTCCTGTTTCTTGTCGACGGCTAGCTCTGCCTTGCGCATCCACTCTTTGATTTTGTCGTCATTTTCCAGTTTCTTTTTTTCGAGCAGGTGCTGGTCGGCGATGGCGATCGCCACCTGCGTTTTGACCTGCAAGAGCTGGTTGTGCATGTCGAGGATGACTTGCTTGATCATCTTTTCGGGCTCCTCGGCTTTGTCGATCAGGTCGTTTAGATTTGCCCGGACTAAGGTGGAAACGCGTTCGAGTAATGCCATAAGGGACTCCTTTGGTTCAGTCGTTTAGTTCAGTCGTTTAGTTCAGTCGTTGGTCGTTCGGTTTCTTGCTCCAGACACCGCCTACCAGCGAGATCACGATGTAGGCTACGATTCCGGCGGCTACCCAGATTCCCATGTGGCCGGTGGCGGCACCGAGGGCCGCGCCCATGGCGGCTCCTAGAGCTACGGATAGGGCGAGTGATCTGGCGTGGTGAAGTTCTTCTTGCATTGGATACCTCCTGAAAGACTCTCTTTGCTGCACACAGGATCCCAAGACTTCGGCTTGGGTGGAATCCCACCCTAACGTCGCAAACGGCGCGACGTTAGGATGGGGCACCCTCGGTCACTTTCACCTCGTTTACTTTCACCTCGTTCACTTTCATTTCGGTCACTTTGTGGCCTTGCCGGGATCGGGTGGCTTTGGCGCTTTGTCGCCGATCTGCCTTACTTTGCCTAGTAACTCTCCTAGCGGCATGCCGCTTAGCGTTTCGAATAGCGCTGGCACTTGGGCTGCCATTTTTGTGATGTCGCCGGTTATTTTGCTCATTCCTGCGGTGTCGCCGTTGCCGGTGGAAACGATGGTGATCTTATCCACGTTGGCTAACGGCGCGGCTAGAGCTTTCACTATCTCGGGCAGTCCGGTGATCAGTTTGTCGACTACCGCGGCCTGGTTGTACTCCTGATAGGCTGCGGCTTTTACGTTCATGGCTTTGGCTTCGGCCTCACCCTTCTTGAAGATGATTTCGGCCTCGGCTTCTCCCTGGGCGCGAATTGCCGACGCGTGGCCTTCGGCTTCTGCTATCAGGCGCTGCTTCTCGGCGGCGGCTATGGTTTCGATACGCTGACGCTCGATCTCGGCTCCTTTCAGTACGGTCGCGATCAGTTCTTTTTCGCGGCGGTTGATTTCGGCGTCCTGAACTTTGACCTGCCCTTCTTTTTCTACTTGCTGCACCCTCACATTTTCGGTCGTGACCTGCTGCTGCATGATGTTGGTCTGAATGTCGTACGCCTTGTCGGCTTGCGCCTGCTGCTTCTTCGTGACTTCCAGGTATTGCGCTTTCTTGACCTCGAGGTCGCGCTGCGATTCGGCTTGCTTGGCCTGGGAAAGCGTTTCCGCCAGCACGCGTTCCTGATCGGCTTGCGCTTTTGCAACCGCCGCTTCTCGCGTGGCCATGGCGCGCTTGATGGCGGTGTCGCGCTCGGCTTCGGCGGTGGCTACGTCGGCGTCGCGCTTGATGCGGGCTACGTCGGGCTTGCCCATGTTGGTGATGTATTCGTTCTTGTCGCGGACTTCTTTGATGGTGAACGAGATGACTTCGAGGCCCATCTTATTCATGTCGTCGGCGCAGGTGCCGCGCATGCGATCGCCAACCATCTCGGGTTGTTTGACGATTTCTTCCACGGTGAGTTGTCCGATGATGCCGCGCAGGTGGCCTTCCATTACCAGTCGGATCAGGCTTTCGCGCTCCTGATCGGTCTTGGTGAGGAACTGCTCGGCGGCGGTGAGGATCGACTCTTTGTCCGACTTCACCTTGATTTGCGCGACCGCCTCGACGGTTACGGCTACGCCTTGCTTGGTGTAGAGATCCTGCTGCGGGGCTACGTCGAACGACATGAGTTCGAGGGATAGGTCCTTGCAGTTTTCGACCATGGGAAAGATGACGGTGCCGTGTCCCTGGACCACGCGGGTTCCGCGAAAGCCGTAAACAATCAGCGCTTCATGTGGTCCCGCTTTGCGGTATAAGCGGGCCAGCATGCTCATCAGGAACAGGATGGCCAGAACCATCAGTCCTGTCGAGACCAAGATTATTTCCGTTCGTGTGTCGAACATATCGCCTCCTAGAAATCGTTGCTCGCAGCCGCAGCCCCTAAAGGGGCGGTCGGTCGCGAGACGGGTTCGGCATCGCTAAAGCGATGCCCTGATACGAAGCCGGACTTTGCCGCAGCCCGTCTAACCGCGCGTCACTACGCCGGTCACCATATCCAGATCGCGCACTATGCGTGCGGGATCGTTGTGGCCGAGGAAAATGTCGCCGTTTGAGGTCTTGATGTGAACGACCTTGTTGCAAAAGACGTAAGCCCGCGTGTTGCCGATGCCGCGAATGCCATAGCCGCGCCAGGCGCACCAGGATTCAGGCGCATAACTCTGGATCTGCTGCCTGGGTATCGAACGCAGGCGGAACCCGAGGATTCGAATCTCGAGGCCGTGGCGGAGAAAGCGGTACTGGAATCCGTTCCAGGCGGCAGCGATGGTGGCGAGTCCGATCAGTCCGACTAGGGCCATGGTAAAGCGCAGGGCCGGGACGGGCACCAGGGCGGCGGCAATGGCAGGGCCGATGATGGCCGGCAGAACGAGAAGGGCCACGAGTTGTCCGGAGTGTGTTTCTTCGGCGAGAAGATCGGCTGCCGCATTTGCGGAGGAGGGCAGCGCCGGTTCGCGTCTGGAAACGAGGTAAATTGCGATCAGCAAGATCAGCGCAATCGGGATCGCGATCAGCGTGGCTCCCGGCAGCATGGGCATGCCGTGCAGGTTGTAGTTCACGATTCCGCGATTCACCGCGACCATGAATCCGAGAACAAGGGCGCAAAAGCCGAGCAAAGCCCAGGAAAAAGCATCCACCCGGCGGTGGGCGGTGTAGAGCAACACGGCGGTGAAGATGGTCAGCAGGAATCCCATGAATCCGACGGCAAAGTTGATTGCCTCGCCGCGTGACATCCAGCCGTTAGCCTGTCCGGCGGCGTTGAAATGGGTAGCCACGTGGACCGGGAGCTGGTCCCACACTTGCCGGTACTGGAGCGCGACCAGCGGCAGCGACAGCCAGAGGAAAGTGGTTGCGAGTTGATAGATTCGACGATGCATAAAGGTAGCTCTCGAGTCCGGCCCTCAGCGGCTAAAGCCGCATTCAAAACAGTCCATTGTTCGCAGCGCTGAAGCGCTGCGCCACCCAAAATCAAATAGCACACCCTTCCTATTCACCGCTAACTTCCTCCCAACGGCTGACGTAGGCGATACCTTTCTCGTAGCGAGCGACCACAATCTCGGCGCCTTTTTCTATGGCGATACCGTTTTCGGCGCGCGCGCCGCAGGTGCGCCTGGTGCCGGCCTGCGAATAAATAATCTCGCCGGTGCCGTTTTCACGGATCGGCATTGAAATTCGTCCCAGCACGCCGACCATTTCGTAGTCGGCGGAGTCCATGTTTTCCTCGTGCGAAATGAGCACGCGCGTCAGGAACAGGAAAACGACGGCGGCACCGAAGAGTCCGGCTCCCAGGGCGATCAGCAGGCCGAGCGCGAACCAGATGCTGGAGAAGCGCGTGATCAGAAAACCGGTTCCTCCGAACCAGGCGAGAAACGCCGTCAAGGTGACGAAGTTGAAGGGCGACATCGGCGCCGGGTGACCCGCATGCGGAGCCGCGCCGTTGCCCGTGCTGCCCTGCGCCACCGGAGCGTGTCCGGCTCCAACATGCCCGCCCGTGTGCGGAAAGTGCGGCAGATGCAGATGCCAGCGCAATCCGCCCGCGATGAACGAAATCGCGCTGAGCAGAAAACCGACGGCGAAGCATGCCAGATAAAAATCGGCCCAAGTCATATTCCAAGTCGCATTCGCGGTCATAAGCCTCGCCTCCTGGTGCCGGCGCTGCGCGCGGGTTCCGGCCGCAGAGCTTCGAACAGGCGGTCGGCGAGTCCGGGCGTGTTCAGGATTTCGCCGAGCAGCAGCAGGCAGCGCCTCGTGTCCTTGTCGCGCGCCACCTTGATCAGGACGTCGCTCACCTCGGGATCGCTGGCGAAACGCTCCGAGCCTTGCAACAGCCAGACGTCAAGCTGACCTTCGGTGGTACGCAGGTCGCTGGCCAGTTCGGTGTGATAGCCCTCGGGGTCATCGACCAGAAAGCCGGGATGCACCTTGAAAAAGCGCGCCAGCAGAGTGCGCGAGGACTGCGTCATATGCGGACGCTTTCCGCGCTCGATCTGCGAGAGGTAGGACTGGCTGATAGTCTTGCCCGTCTCGGCTTGAACGCCCTTCATCAACTCCTGTTGGGTGAGCGGGCGATTCATGCCTCGGAGGGAACCTTCGACCTCGCGCAGGTAGCGGATTTTTTCTCCTAGGGTCATAAGCGCGATATGCCAAATAGCGATAAGTATATCGCAATATGGAATATTGTCAAGAACTCCATCGCCACTGTTGACAGGGGCTTAGGGAGGATTCACAGGAACGCATTGCGTAGACAAAGAAAAGGCCTCCGCCGGAGCGGAGGCCCTAATCAGAATGAGGATGGGCTTTTTCTTAGGTCACATTCAATGTCACCGGCTGGCTGTGCGAGGCTCCCGTTCCGGCAGAGCCTTCGACCGTTATGGTGTAGTTTCCAGCCGCCGTGCCGCCCTGGCTGGCGGTGGCGCTGCTGGCTGATCCACAGCCCGGCAGCAGCAGGATTATGCCTGCGATCAGGCCCAGCGCGGCTCCGGCCAGCCAGCGACGACGTCTTCGACTGGCGCCGATACCCAGCCCGACCAGGCTCAGGCCTCCGATGGGGAGCCAGGCGGCGTAGAACGAGCTGCGGCGGAGGAGGCTGCCGGTGGCGACGGGACGGGCCACGGTAGGGATGGTCAGCGTCGTGTATCCGCAAGCGCTCCCGGAAAGCGGGACGCTGGTGGGGAGGAAGCTGGGCGCGGGTGAGGTCACCATCGAAGGCAAAGTGGTTTGGCTTGGAGTGATGGTGCCGCTATACCCAAGCTGCGTATTCGTGGGACAAAACTGGATGTTGAACGTGGCCCCCGGCTGGCCAGCGGCAACGCTTTTGTACCCGGGCTGGACCTGGATCGAGAAGTCGACGACGTTAGCAGTCTGCGAGGCGAATGAACCAAATGGACCGCCGTTCGCGCTGGCACCGCCCGAGACAGTGATTTGGGGGGGTTCTTGTACGGGAGGTGTAGGGTTAATGATCGGTGTCACGTCGACTTCAACGGCGGCCATGGCACCGACAGCCAGGGTCGGAATCGAGCAAGTGATTACGCCTTGTTGCACGGTGCCGCAGTTTCCCGAGCCGCTGGTGACTTTGGCGGTGGGGTTTGACGCAATTCCGGTGGTTGGCACATTAGCGTTGAAAACCACAAGACTGGCCGGGTCGCTTGCGCCGCCCAGGTTGGAGTTAGTGATATCAAAAGTGAATGCGACCTGAGTTCCGGCCGCGACCGGGTTGGGAGATGGACTGGTGCTGGCGGCGGTTACGACGAGGGTGCTGACGGCGCCGATCTTGCTCACAAAGGCAGCCTGCGGCCCGGGCAGCTGATTCTGGTAGGCAGTTGCGGAAATGGGGAAATTCGGCGGCGCGCTTAGGCCGGCCACATTCGTCGATTGGGTGTTGCCGGCCACGTAGGCGGTCCCGTAGATGTCGAGCGCGATGCCGGTGCCCTGATCCTGCTGGCTGCCGCCCAGATAGGTGAGGTAATCGCCGGCGCCCATCCCTCCCTCTGTGGTAGAAATCAGCGCGACGAAGGCGTCACCGCTGCCGCCGTATAAGGTTCCATTGTACAAACCTGCCGGGCCGATGGCGTCGACGGTGGTAAGGCCTCCTGCGGTATTGCCGGTCACGTGAACGGCCTGCACCGAATCCACCAGGATGGCATTGCCGACGCTGGAGCCGGAGCTGGAGCCACCCACATAGGTAAAGTAATTTAACGGAAACACTCCCCCGGTGAGGTTGCCGATCTTGGCGATGAAGGCGTCGCCGGTCGCGCCATTACCCTGACCCTGAAAGCCGTCGCAGCTACAAATCCAGTTGCTCGAGAAGGTCGAGCCCGTGATGTAGGCGTTGCCGGTGGAATCCACAGCGATCGCCAGGCCGGAATCGGGAGCGCTTCCGCCTGCATAGGTGGAGTAGACGAGCGAGGCCGTGCCCGAGACGGCCGGGTTGAACTTGGCTACGAAAGCGTCCGTATTGGTCGTGTTCGCACAGGAGGTAACGCCGGGTTGGTTGAGGCAGGACTGCTGCGCATCGAGGAGCGGAAACGGCACCTCGCCGGGGTTTGGTCCCGCCAGGGAAAGCATGTTAGTCGTGCCGGTGATGTACATGTAGCCAGAGGCGTCCACGGCAATGCCGCCGCCAATAGCACTCGCGCCAACCGGGTTTCCGCCACCGAAGTAGGTGGAGTAGATCAGGCTCTGGGGACCGCTGCCGGTGGTGTTGATCTTGGTGGCGAAGAACTGCTGGTTCCCGGGGGAGTTCGACACCGGCTGATAGGCGTTGTTGGGGTTCGCGGGAAACGGGTTTGCGTCAGTAGCGGGGTTCGAGGAAGTGGTGTAGCCGGTGACGTAGGCATACTGATTGCTGGTGTCGATGGCCAGCCCGGTGACCCGATCGATGCCATTGGTGCCGGCGAGATAGGTGGAATAGGCCAGATTGTAAACAAGGGTGGGTGGGTTGGTGCTCTGGGTCGCGGCTATCAGACTGAGGAATCCGTGGGTGCCAGCCTGGGGGCCGGGTCCCTGTTGGAAAGCATTGCCGGTGGTGGGGAAGTCAGGAGAATCGGTCGAACCGGCAACGTAGATGTTGTTATTCGCATCAACCGCGAGTCCTGCCAAGCTGTCCGTTCCCGAACCACCCAGGTAGGTGAAATACACCAACTCGGGCGTGTTCGTAGCTGCGTTTGCCGGATTGATCTTGGCAATAAATATGTCTTGCGGGCCGCCAACCGGCCCTGGCAGCGGCGGATTGGCCGGTGGGAGGCCGGGCGGCAAGGGAAAGTCCAATGAGTTGGTCGAGCCCGCGAGATAAATGTTCAAGGAGCTATCGACCGCGACTTGCACCAGACCCTCGGTACCGCTGCCGCCGAGGTAGGTGGAATAGGTCAGGGTGGGGTCGATGACGAGTTCGCGGCTGTGGTCGTAGTCTCCGATGGTGAAACCGATTTTGTTGCCGGCGAGCTGACGGAAAGATCCCGCGACCGCTTTCTCGTTGCCGGATGCATTTCCCGCGGCGGACTGGCGTACCGCCGGTTGATAGACGCGAGGGGCGTGGAAGCGTACGTCTCCGCTGGCGGTGGAGAGAACGAGATCGCCGGCGCCCGAATCTCCGGGCAGAATGCGGGCGGAAGCGCCCTGGAAGCTGAACGCAATCTGGTTGGGGTCGGCGGAGGGAGCGACGCGGAAGTCGTATTCGAGCTGTCCCTGGTTGCCGTAGTAAACCAGATCGACGCCGGGATAAACCGCTTGATATTGCACGCGGGCAAACTGCGGAATGTCACGCCGCCACTTGGACGGATCGTTTCCAATGAAGTAGCTGCTCTTCCCTGGCATAGGCGAAGCGCCCGAAACGCTGGCCGAAGAGTTCGCGCCGTCGAGCCGCATGCGAACGACGCTGCCGGAAGATGGCTGACCCTTGACCGCTCGCCTGAGATCGAGCACCGCTTCGTCGGCGGTCAGAAACAGTCCGTAGCCGGCGCCGTGCGCGAGGAACTTTACCGGAGGAGCGACCTGTCCCTGGTTGGGCTCGAAGAACAGCGGCAGCGACACCGAATGCGAAGGAACGGCCTGATGGGGGGCAAATAATCGCTCGGCAGAAGTTCGCTCAGTCGATTCTGGCCCGCTGGCTTTGGCGGCATGTAGCGCGGTTCCAAAATAGAACACGACACCCGCGGCGGCTAGCACTGCCGCCGCCAGAAACGCCGCCTTCATCCCATTTGCTGTCTTTTCCGTCTTTATTCCTGTCACCGAACGTCTCACCGAACCTCCTACCGACACAGGGTAATTCCGATTCACGAAGCTCCTCCAATTTCCCAATTTCGTGGGGTGAGAACAAGAATGGCACACAAACGCCGCTGCCCCTCGACGCCCTTAGGAAGCGGTTGCGTCCCTGTCACCAGAATACTGGGTTTGAACCAAACAAATACTTTTACATCCAACAGATACGCTGTCAAGCGGGACAGACAACAAGGGCCGCCTAGTGAGAAGCCGAAAGCGAGGGAAATGGTTGTAAAGAAAAAGGTCTCAGGCGTCAGGTGTCAGGTTTCAGGAAACCTTTTCGAGTGACGGCTGGAAGCGGTTGATTAGACCGTTCAGAATTCGGCCCAACTCCTTCGTCTGCGATTCCAGGCTTCTGAATACTTGCAGGTCCATGTATTCGAGGTCATGAGCAATGGAGAGCTGGGTTTCTAGTTCCAGGAGGGATCCGCGGGCATGATAGAGAAATTGCACGAGTTCCTTCTGGGAATGGCGCCCCTTTCCTTCCGCGATGTTGCTTGGGACTGAAACTGCTGCGCGCCGCATTTGCGAGGTCAAGCTGTAAATTT
>CAVZDM010000108.1:0-130598 GCA_963773955.1 uncultured Acidobacteriaceae bacterium
TGGCCAGGCCTATGGATTGAGTCGGGTTTCGCAGCGCGAATTTCCCGCCGAGACCACTATCGAAGCCGCCGAGCCGGCCAACAATCAGGCCACGCTGCAAAATATCCGCTTATGGGACTGGCATGCGCTGCAGGACACGCTGCGTCAGATCCAGGAAATCCGAACCTACTACGATTTCCCCGACATAGACATCGATCGATATGATATCGACGGCACGACGCGCGAGGTGATGCTGGCCGCGCGCGAACTCAACGTCGATAAGCTCCCGGAGAGCAGCCGCAATTGGATCAACGACAAGCTGATTTACACCCACGGTTACGGCATCACCATGAATCCGGTTAACGGCTTCACGCCGGAAGGGCTGCCCACGCTGATCCTGAGCAACATGCCCGTCCAGAGCACGGTACGTGGCCTGAACGTGACGCGCCCGGAGATTTATTTCGGCGAGGTGACCAATACTGATGTCTACGTGAAGACGCGGCAGAAGGAATTCAACTACCCGCAAGGCGCCAGCAACAGCCTCACTTCGTACGAAGGCAACGGCGGCATCGTGCTCGGCGGTTTTCTGCGCCGCATCATCATCGCGCTCGATCGCGGCGACCTGGCAAAACTGCCCTTCAGCGATGACGTGACCTCGGAAAGCCGGCTCCTGATGCGGCGCAACCTCCATGATCGCGTGACAGCATTGGCGCCGTTCCTGACCTACGAGCCCGATCCCTACATCGTGCTCGGCGACGATGGCCGCCTCTCGTGGATCATGGACGCCTTCACGCTTTCCGACAGCTATCCGTACTCGAGCCATTATCAGCTCGACAACAATCCTATTAACTACATGCGGAACAGCGTGAAGGTGGTCATCGACGCGTACGATGGCACCACTACGTTTTACGTGTTTGATACGGAAGACCCGATCATCGCGGCCTATCGCCGCATCTTTCCGGACCTGTTCAAGGATGCGTCCCTCATGCCGGCCGGTTTGCGCAAACATGTGCGCTATCCCGAGTTATTGCTCAAGTTGCAGGCGGAAGTTTACGGGCTGTATCACATGACCGATCCAGAAGCGTTTTACAACCGCGAAGATCTGTGGACGGTCGCAACCGAAGTCGGCATGAGCGGGAGCGGTGGGCAAACGACGCAAGTGATGGAGCCGAATTTCGTGCTGATGAAACTGCCCGGCGAAACCGGCGAGGAGTTCGTCGAGATTCTCCCCTTCACGCCCGCCAACCGCAACAATCTGATTGGCTGGATAGCCGGGCGCAGCGACGGCGCAAAATACGGCACCTCGGTGGTCTACAACTTTCCCAAGACCAAACTGGTCGACGGACCGCTGCAAATCGAGGCGCGTATCGATCAGAACGCGCAGCTCTCCGGACAATTGACGCTCTGGAATCAGCAAGGCTCGCACGTGCGCCGCGGAGCCCTGCTGGTGATTCCGACCGGGCGCGCGCTCTTGTATGCGGAACCGATTTATCTGCAGGCCGAGCGGAGTCCGATGCCGGAACTGCGTCTGGTGGTGCTCGCGCTGCAAGATCGCCTGGCGTATGGACCAACCTTCGAATCGGCGATGGCGTCTCTTTTTGGCGGAGCGCCCTCGTCGTTGACCGCGGCGACTGCCGCGACAACGACTGCCGTGACGACCGGCCCATCGACGACCGGCGCTCCAGCGTCCGCTGCTGCGCCCGAGAATCTCAACGCGCTCATCGCCGAAGCCGCCCGAGATCTTGCTGACTACCAACGCCTGACGGCGGAAGGCAAGCTCGGCGAAGCTGGGCAGAAGCTGGAAGAGTTGAAGCGTGCCCTCGATAAACTGAACGCGCGTCAAAAATAGTTTCAACCATAGTCCCACTGCGGCGCAGCGCTATCGGCAGCCGCATCTGCATCTGAAACCTAGGCGAGTTGCGCCCGCCCGGACAGCCGAGGGCGGCTGTCCCTACGTAAAGCCGGTTACTTCCGACCGAGCCCTTCTGGATATCTACCGCTGAGGAATGTCCACCTACAATTCTAGAGAATGGCGGCTATGCCCGGAACCAAGCAAAATACGCGCACTGGTGAAGGCGTCTGGATCTATCGGCCCTGGCTCGATTTAATCGTCGGATGCGGTGCATGGTCGATTCCATTATTGCTGCTCGCCTATTTTTCTTCGGCTGCCAGTACGCTCACGTGGTCCGTCCTTTTCTATGTGCTGGCGCTGTTCTTCAATTATCCGCATTACATGGCGACGATTTATCGCGCCTATCACACGAAAGAGGATTTCGAAAAATACCGGATCTTCACCGTCCACATCACGCTGCTCGTCGCCTTGACCGTGATTTTCTCGCACTTCTGGATTCGGTCTCTTCCTTTTATTTTCACCATCTATCTCACCGCCAGCCCCTGGCACTACAGCGGACAGAACTACGGCTTGTTCATGATGTTCGCCCGCCGCGCCGGAGCCCAACCCACAAATTTCGAGCGGCGGGCCCTCTATGCAGCCTTCCTGATCTCATACGCAGTCCTGCTGCTGAGCCTGCACACCGGACCTTCTGGAGATTCTCTATTCGTCTCGCTCAACATTCCACAGGTGATTAGCTCGTGGGCCCAGGTCGTACTTGCCATCATATTTGTGGCCTGCTCTGTATTCGGCCTGTCGCGGCTGATTGCGCAGGCCGGCTTCCGCAGAATGATCCCGTCGCTTACTTTATTTTCCACGCAGTGCGTCTGGTTCCTGGTGCCCAGCCTGCTGTCTCTGGTGGAAGGATTCCAGGTTCCGCGAAGCCGCTACAGCACCGGCGTTCTCGCCGTGATGCACTCCGCGCAATATCTGTGGATTACCAGTTATTACGCCAAGCGAGAAGCCGCCACGACACCGAACCGGCCCTGGCGTCCCTTTTCTTATTTCGCGATTCTTGTTGTCGGGGGCATTGCACTATTCGTTCCCGGCCCCTGGCTCTCGACGTTGGTATTCCATTTTGATTTCACGCGCAGCTTCTTACTCTTTACCGCGCTGGTGAACATTCACCACTTCATCCTTGACGGCGCTATCTGGAAATTACGCGACGGACGTATTGCCGCGTTGCTGGTAAATTCACGAGCGCAGATTTCAAACAGCAAGCTTGCTGAAAGCGCGCGTGCTGCGGGCAGCAGGACGATGACCGCATTGCGTTGGCTGGCCTCACCGAGCTCCGGCGCACGCTCTTTGCGAATCGGAACCGCCTCGGCACTGCTGCTCTGGGGTTGTGTCGATCAGGTGCACTATTACTACTCTTTGCACAGCGGCGATCTGGCGGATTTGAAACGCGCGGCATCGCTGGCTCCGTACGACACGCCACTCGAGGTGCGCCTCGCGCGCCAGGCTCTGGAAGAGGGCAATCCCGATGCTTCCGTCGCCGCCTGGCAATACGCCATCAAGGCTAACCCCGCTGACCCCGCCCCGCGCGATGCGTGGCTGATGTATCTGACGCAGGAGAAACGGCTTGATGAGGCGTATCAGCTTACCGGCAGTTGGCTCAAGCTCGCGCCCAAGGACGCAGCTCTGCTGGTGAATCATGGCATCTTGGCCCAGCAGTTTGGACACGCCGATGAGGCCGAAGTGAGCTGGCAGAAGGCGCTCAAGCTCGATCCGTCGCAGGCCGATGCCGAGCTTTATTTGGCTGCGGAGTTGGACAAGCAAGGCAAGGTCGAGGATGCCATCAGTCACTACGAGAGCTTCGTGGCCAAGGTAGTGCAACGGCCCGCAGCCAGCCTGCCGCCCGCAGCCACCATGATCAGCGTGGCGTTGAAGCTGGCGGATTGCAACACCCGGGCCAATCACATCGACTTCGCATTGCGCGATTACGAAATGGCGCGCACCCTGGCGGCGAAAACCGGAGAAAAGAAGTTAGAGAGCTTAGCCGATATAGCGGAGGCTTCACTACAGGCAAGGCTCGGCGATACCGGCAAGACGCTGCCGCTCTACCAAAGAGCGCTTCAGCTCGATGCCGGACTCGATGACCGTCCGAACGAGGCTGTCGATTGGTATATGTACGCGATGTTTTTGCGGGACAAGGGCTTTCCCGCACGTTTTGTCTACGCCAGTCTGCTCAAGTGCCAATCGTTGTTGCCTTCCGGTGCCGACTCCAAAAACCAGCAAGCAGCCGCAGTCAGCCGGGCCCGCAAAGAATTGGAGCGGCAATTAGGTCCCGAAGCGTCCGTCACCGGCCGCAATCTTGAGCCGACGCTGCAAGAGGCGCTTGAGCTAAAGCGCTAAGAGACTACGGGAAGCGCACGTCGAGGCTGTAGATTTCCTGCGTGCTGCGGTCGCGCATCAGCAGCACTGAGTCATCTGGCGCAAGTCCCACCCAAAACTCCCACGGATCGAAGCCACGCGGAACATCCTTCAAGCTGAACAAGCGCTCCAGTTTGCCGTCGGGGACGTGGATGCGGACGATGTCGTCGATCTTATCCGGATAGTCTTCAGCGTAGATGGAGCTGCCATCACGCGACCAGTTCTCGTACCCGAACTTTGAGGTAGCCAGCGGTAGCCATGTCTTTCGGGCAACGTCGTAGAGCAGCAGCCTGCTCGAGTCGGACGACAAGGCCGCAATGTAGCGGCCGTCGGGCGAGCATCTCGGGCTGAATAAACCTTCGGATCCGGGAACGGCCGTGACCTGTCCGCTGCGCAAATTCAAAATGTGAATGTTCGGTTTGGGCGCGGCGGAATAGTCGTACCAGGGCATTCCCGCAAAGACAATCGAACTCCCGTCCGGAGTCCACGTGGGGTCGCCCTGATTGTGGTTATCGCCACTCAGCTGGCGGGGCGTGCCGCCGTCCGCCGAAAGCAGATAGATCTTCCACGGATGCCCGGGAAGGGAAGCCATGAATACGATCTGATTGCCGTCAGGCGACCAGCGCGGCATGTGGACCTGCATGGGAGCAAACGTCAGCTGTGTTCGCGCGCTGCCGTCGAGCTTGCTGCGCCACAATGCGCCCTCGGGATGAGTCACGTAAACCATCGTCTGTCCGTCCGCCGCGACGTCCGCTTCTCCGGCCGAGACTCCCGGAACATAGATCGAGGATTGTCCCGATAGCCCGGCAAAGCGAATCAAATCAAAGCGCCGTTGCTGCCCGATCACAAACAGCTTCGTACCATCGGTGCTGGGCGTCGGATTGGTGAACAGGAGCGGTCCGAAGGTCAGCTGCGTTGGGAGACCAGAGCCTTTGCGAAACCACGACGTCCCTTCACGCAGCGCCCAGATGTCTTGCGCATTGTTGTGCGCCGAATCGAAGAGAAAGTACCTGCCATCGGGAGTCCAGTTGCCAGCCGCCTCCTGCGGCGGCCGGTTCCACTCCGGCAATAGCGGATGGAGCCCGTGGCCCTGGGCGCTAACTTCCCCCTCCCAAAGCTCGACGCTACGCTGTCCGGTGTCGCGAACCGAGAAGCGCACGCGGTTGCCATCGGGTGCGAATCGCAGGTCGAACGGAATACCCTTCACTTCGGAAAATTCCCGCGACTCGGTTCCGTCGGAATTACAGAGATAGAGATGGCTTCCGTTCGCGTACAGAATGTGCTGACTGTCCGGCGTCCAGGCGGCAGCGTGCGCCAGAATTTCGCCTACACGCCGCGGAGACCCGGCCGGCACGGGCACAATCCAGACCGCAGACTCGGTCTCGGAACCTTCCGCTGAGCCTCGAACCAGCAACTGCGAGTTGCGCAGCGAGAAGTCGTAAATATCGGCGGTGGCGAGCGGGCTCTGTAGCGGGAGCGGTGTCTCCGCCTGACGTCGAAACTTCCCTCAACACCGAATGGCCTCCGGCGTATTCGGAAAAATATAAGCGCGACCCGTCCGTGGCCAGTGAACGCTTGGGGAAGCCGTCATTAGTAATTTGTACGGAGCCGACCACTGCCGGAGGTGACGGAAAAGGCCGAAGAAAATATCCCACGGCTATCAGGGCCACGACTGCGATAGCCCCAATGGCGACCCAACGCCGCTTGCCCATGGCTGCCGCGGTAAAGTCCGTTGCCCCACGCCGGATGTGAAGACAACCTGCGCTGCAGTTTCTAAGCCGCCGGACGTCTGATCGCCGTGTCCATGTCCATCTTCCGCTTCAGCCCCTGCAGGTCGGCGCGCATCTCTCCGGCTGTTTGGTATCTCCGGTCCGGATCCTTCTCCAGCGCCTTTCGAACCACGGCCTCCAACCTGGCCGGCGTGCCGACGCGAATTGCAGAGGCCACTCCGGGTTGCTATGCAAGAGGGCATCAGACGTAGCGGCCGACGTCACCCCGCGGAAAGGCAGTTGCCCGGTGGCCATCTCGTAGAGCACGATGCCGAACGAAAACAAATCACTGCGCCGGTCGAGCGGTTTGCCCAGCGCCTGTTCCGGAGACATGTAGGCCAACGTCCCGAACGATGACCCGGGGCTGGTGAGATGCTCGGCAGCCTGCGTAGCCAGGTCTTGAGTAGTGTCCCCATCTGGCCTGCCCTCAGCCGAAGTCAACTTGGCGATGCCGAAGTCGAGAATCTTGGCATGACCGCGGCTGGTCACAAAAATATTGGCGCGGTTTAATGTCGCGATGCACAATGCCGTGGCCATGCGCAGCCTCCAGCGCATCGGCAACTTCGATGGCGAAACCGAGCAGAGTGTCGAGGGGCAAAGGCCCTTCGGCAATGCGATCCTGAAGGGTCACGCCGTCCAGATACTCCATGGCAATAAAGCGGCGTCCTTGCGCTTCCGCAATCTCGTAAATCGTGCAGATATTCGGGTGGTTCAGTCCAGAAGCCGCGCGCGCTTCGCGGCGAAAACGCTCCAGTACCGCGGGATTTCGCGCCACCAGGTCGGGAAGGAACTTGAGCGCGACAAGGCGTCCAAGCTCGGTGTCTTCCGCTTTATAAACGACACCCATGCCCCCGCTGCCGAGCATCTCCAGAATGTGGTAATGCGAAATCGTGGAACCTATCATGGGCCTGTGATCAGAGCTAGGTGCTGATGTTAGGCGGGGGAGCAAGGGCAAGTCAATGCGCGGGAGGCAGTGGCGACGGGTGAGCGATGAGGATCTCTCTTGTTGTAGCTCCGCGCAAATTCCCGGGGCTTGACGGCCTCTCTTTGGTTCTTAATCCTTGGGGCGCCGATTCTTTTCGACCAAGTCGAATAGGAGCTTGATGCCGCCCAGCACGCCGACGAATAGTAGGGCAACGCCCAGCGCCTTCCATGAGATCATTTGGTGCCTCGGATAGAGCTGACTCTACGATGAGTGGTGAAGTGGCGAAAGAGTACGTGGTACTGATAACAGTGGTATTACCTAGGTTTGGGCTGCTTGGCTCGGCTAAGGACTAGGCGGGCGCGGGCGAGCAATTCTCAGTCTTGGTAGTGCTGATTCTAATGAGTCGTCGATCCGCTTTGAGGCTTTTCGATTTCGTGCTGCCGGGTCGCCCCACTTCTCGCGCTTTTCGAGAGGTGAGCCTCCCGACAGCCAGCACCGCAGGTTCAGGTCTTAAGTGACTGGCGGTCGAGTCTTCGTCTTCAACGCTCGCGAGATGCAATCACGGTTTCTTCCGGTGCGCGTCGAACCAGTTAAGCGTATAGACAGCCTTGGCGACCTGATGGCTCGGCCGTCGGCTGCGCCCGTGAGGCTCGCCCGGAAAGCGCACCAGAGCGGACTCAACTTTAAGCAATTTAAGCGCCGCGTAGTATTGCTCCGCTTCCGATATCGGAGTGCGGAAATCCTCCTCGCCCGTCATGAGCAGAGTAGGCGTCTTCACATTCTTCACCAGAGAAATTACCGAGCGCTTCATGTAGTCGTCGGAGTAATCCCAGGGATTCCCAGAGAACCAGTATTGTGTGCCGAAAGCGGGCAGGTCGGAGGTTAGCACCCAGCTATACCAGTTGATGACCGGATAGAGACTGGCGGCGGCGCGGAAACGATCGGTGTGATCGATCATCCAGCAGGTGAGAACGCCTCCGCCTGAGCCGCCGGTGACGAAGAGGTTGTCCTTGTCGATGTAGCCCTTGGCGAGAATCGAGTCGACGCCGGAGTCGAGATCCTGGAAGTCGTTGCCGGGATAGGCATGGTGAATGAGGTTCGCGAACTCTTCTCCGTAACTGGTGCTGCCCCTTGGGTTTGTGTAGAGGATGACGTATCCCTTGGCGGCCCAGATTTGGGCGTTCAGGTCGAAACGATCGCCGTAATTCGAGAAAGGACCGCCGTGAATTTGCAGGATCAGCGGATATTTCCTGGAGGCATCAAAGTCGGGGGGCTTGATGATCCAACCTTCGATTTTGCGTTTATCGAATGAAGAGGCGTACCAGAGTTCTTCGACGGCGCCAAGCTTCTTGGCGGTGAAGAGTTCGCGATTAAGAGAAGTGAGGACGTTGACTTTGGGATTTGCCAGCGAGGCGACCGCAACGTCGCCGGGATCGGAGGGTGTGTCGTATTGAATGGCAAACGATCCGTTCTTGGCGATGCTGAAATTGCCGCCAAAGTTGATATGCTCGGCAACAACCTTGGGCGAACCGTTAAGCGGTAAGTATGCGAGCTTGGTGTCGCCCTGATCGGGATAAGTGAAGAAGATGCCTTTTCCGTCGGCGGACCAGCGGGGCGCGGCAGCGTCGCGATCGAGTTTGGAAGTGATCGGGTGCGGATTGTTGCCATCGCGGTTGGCGACGTATAGATAAGTGGTCTGGTGGCCCTGGTAACGGTCATCGAAGCCGACGTAGGCGATGAGTTTGCCGTCGGGTGAAATATCCGGGGACTCATTGGGACCGTTGCGATGGGTCAGTTGCGAAAGGGAACCGTCAGCGACGCGGATTTCAAACAGTTCGGTGTGCAGAGGTTCGTACT
Organism: uncultured Acidobacteriaceae bacterium; assembly: GCA_963773955.1. GTDB lineage: Bacteria > Acidobacteriota > Terriglobia > Terriglobales > Acidobacteriaceae > Acidiflorens. Next base: position 8,795 of record CAVZDM010000108.1, read on the forward strand.
CGTAGTTCGCCGTGCCGTTCATGGAAAAGATTAGCGATTTTCCATCGGGAGCCCAGGAGGCGTAGGAGCCGCCAAAACCGCCCTCGCCCGGGCCATGGGGAAAATTGCCGGTGGTGAGTTGCCGCGGCGCGCCGCCGTCGGCGGCCACTACGAAAACTTGTGAATAGCCGGGCTTCAGATATCCCGGGCCGTTAAAGCGATAGATGAGGTCTTCATAAACTTTCGGGGCGTCGGCCCACTTGGCGCCCTCGGGCGCGGCTGGAAGCGTGGCAATCTTTGGAGGCGTGGCGGAGACCAGCGAAGTAAACGCGATCTGCTTTCCATCCGGAGCCCAGGAAATTCCGGCCGGACCATTTTCGACGTCGGTGAGTTTGGCAGTTTGGCCGGAATCCATCCAGCGCACATAAAGCTGAGACTTGCCATCGCGGTCGGAAACGAAAGCGAGACGAGTGCCGTCGGGCGACCAGCGCGGGGAAGTGTCGCTATACGAGCCGGTGGTCAGCGGACGATGTTCGGAGCCATCGAAATTGACAATCCAAAGGTTGGAGACACGGCGATCGGAAGAGATCTCCGCCGACTGGCGGACGTAAACGATGCGCTTTCCGTCGGGAGAGATTTGCGGATCGGATGCCACTTGAACACGGAAAACATCCATTGGTTCTAGTCGAGCGGCGTTTTCCTGGGCGACGCCGGCGAGAGGGAAGAGCAGAAGAAAAGAAAGAAAGATGACGAGGACGCTGAGCGGGCGGAATTTGTGAGACAAGGAGGTCTCCTTTCGCGGAGGCATATTACCACCAAATCATCAGCGAAGGAGTTGTGTCGTGCCCGGGAATCGCGCGAGGGGACCGTGTGAGGGGATCTGTCCCCGTGACTCTTACCGCCCGTGAACTTGATTTGTTGCTGCCGCCGGCGCGCTCGTCAGCGTAACTTTTCTTGTGTTGTCGTCGGGAATGCGGTCGATCAGCAGCAGGAAGGGATCGACTCCAGCTTCGTCCGGCATCTCCGCCGTGGTGAACGTGTACGTCGACTTGTTATTGGCGATGTGCACTCGATCGCGGTAGAGCGTCTTGCCGTACTTCAAGCCTTTTCCTGGCTTGGCGAAGGCTCCGATATCGATCCAGTCATCCATCGGCACCTCGGTCTCGTTGCCCTTGGCGTCCGCTTTGTACTTGTGCGTTTCCACGTTGATGGTGACGTCGTACTTGCCGTCCGCGCGCTTCACCGCGGTGGCATCCAGCGTGCGATTCGAAAACAAGGTGATGTCTTCGAACAGATCCTTGATCAGGTATTGCAAATTCGGCGGCGTCTCTTCGCGCAACGCATCCACCAGCGCATACGACGTGGGATACGGTGGCGCGTTGTAGGCATATTGCTTGATCACTTTGCGCAGCGCGCGGTTCACCGCTTCTTCTCCGATCATCTCTCTCAGGTAGTACATCACCACACTCGCCTTGCGGTAGTGAACATATCCTTGCTCGGATTCCACTGTCAGCAGAGGTTCTTCCTTGTGCCGTTCGCGTCCTCGCGAGCGGAGGTAGTTGTCCATTTCATACTTCAGAAATTTCCGCATGGTGTCGCGACCGTACTCTTTTTCCATCACCATCAGCGCCGAATATTGAGCCAGCGATTCCGACAACAGAGTAGCGCCCTGCATGTCCGCGCCCACCACCTGGTGCGCCCACCACTGGTGCCCCATCTCGTGCGCCACCACGTAATAGACCATGTCGATGTCGTCGGGATGGTTCAGGTTGGCGATGAAGCCGATCGACTCTGAATATGGCATGGTGCCGGCAAAGGATTGGGCAAACTGCGCGACCCGCGGAAATTCGATGATCCGCGCTTCTTTCTGGTAATACGGGCCGAAGTTCTGCGTGTAATACTCGAGCGACTTCTTCAGCGACTTCATCATCCGCGGCACGTTCCAGGGATGATCCTTGTCGTAGTACACCTCAAGCTTGATGCCATTCCACTCCTCGCGCTGCACCTCGTAACGGGCCGACATGAACGAATAGAAACGCAGCGACGGATGGTCGAGCTTGTAATCGAAATAGCGCCGTCCGTTTTCCTGCCACTCCCGCACCAGCGATCCGGGCGCAATGGCAATCTGGTCGGGCGTCGTGCTGATGACGGTTTCCTCGTCCGCCCAGTCGGAGTGGTCCCGGATATAGCTGTCGCGGCAATCGTCGGTGCAATTGCGTTCCAGCGGCCGCATTAATTCCTGCTCGCCCAGATGGTATTTGCGCCGATCGTTGGGATCGGTGATTTCGCGCTCCGAGGTATAACCGATCTGCGGAGCCGCCGAATTGTTGAAGAAGGTCCCGTTCTGCATGATTTCCACATTGCTGAGGGTGTCTTCAAATCCGCGATTCCTGCTCTTGACGGTAAACACTGCGGTGCGCGCTTCGCCGGGCTGGAGCGGAGGCGTGAAGCGGTAAATCCGATAACTCAGCCGGGTGTCGTTTTTGGCCAGCGTCGCGCCGGGAATCTGGATGTCGGTGTCGTAGTTCCGGTCCAGCGAGTAATGGATTTCACTCAGCGGCTGCGGATACGGGTTGTAGAGCTCTTCCTGTACGCGCATGGTCACGTTGCGGGTCTCGGGGAAGATATCGACCCAGTACTTGGCGCTGCGGACGCGCGGTAGCGGCAGCCGGGCGAATTGCTTGTAGTTTTTTTCGTAATCCGCCTGTATAGCCAGCTGATCCTTGGGCCCCATCGACTTATTTAGGACTTTGGTGTTGTAGAAAATCCAGCCTCCCGTGGCTGCGAACAACATCAGGCAAGCCAGCGCAAGTGCCGGCCACGGGCTGATAAAGCGAAGACGGGCGATCCGCCAGCGTTCAAGCCATCGCGCCTGCTTGCCACGCGGCCAAAACATCACCGTGGCAATCGCCAGCAGGCCGCAGAACAGAATCCAGTACAACGTGAACCACCGCCAGGTCGTGATATAGGGCGCATCGCCGAACATGTCGGAATAGGTGACGTCTGGAGCGGTTCCGAATTGAAGCAGGTGCGTAGATATGTTGAGCGGGGCCCAGATAAAAAGATTGGCGAGGAAGAAAACTACATAAACGAAATACCCAACATACTTGTTGGGCGACAATACGTGGATGAAGAATGCGAACACTCCCAGAAAGAAGAAGAACGAGAGGTCGCGCACCAGGAGCTGATTGAGATAAAGTCCCAGTTGATAGCGATGGTACCCGTAACTGGTCTGAATAATGATTCCGCTGACCAGGGCTAAGAATTGCACCAGCATCACCATCGCGGCTAACGCCGTGAAGCGGGACACGTACGAGATCCACTCGGGCACGGGGAGGGAGTCCGTGATTTCGTCCATATGGGCATCGCGATCCTTCCAGATCAGCACACCCGCGTAAAACGTGACCAGCATCAGCAGGAACAAGTACAGCGTGCTGGCAATCATCTCCAGCACCCAGTAGGTGACGGGCAGTGTACTGTTTCCAAAGCCCTCGCGCGCGTCCAGGGCGACAGTCGGCACACTGTTCAGCAAGCCGGCTATCAGGATCACGATAAAAACGGTGCCTTTGAAGATGCCCACGAGGTGAATCCTGGCGGAAGAGAGATACATTTCCCACGCGCTGGCTTTGCCGGCGACGGTGGGAAGAGCGACGACCGAAGCGGGGGCAAGCTCGGCAGCTTCGTCCGTCTTGCGGACCTTGTGACGCCTCTCGGCGAAACTGAACCGGTAATAGGCGAAAATGAGGAAGAGCACTCCTACGCCAATCCACAGCAGGCGATTCCAGAGCATCAACCCGCTCAGTCCCATCGAGATTGTGTTTTTCTCGGCTACGGTCCAGTACTTGGTGGCGAGCTCGAAGGTACGAATACCGAACGGATCGAGCAGAGCGGCAATGTGCTCGCGCTCAATATCAGTCAGCAGGGCGGCCGAAACGCCGTAGCCGGTCAGCAGCAGCAGCGCTCCCACGAATGAGACGATCTCATTGCGCGCCAGCACCGCAATGGTGAAAAGAATCGCGGCCATGAAGAAGGCGTTTGGCACCGCGAAGACAAGAATCCCCTTGAGATGGGCGCTCCAGAGGACCGGTCCCCATCGTTCTGGTTCCACCCAGGGCATGTATTTGGCAAGCAGGAATCCGATGGAAACCCCGAGCATCGGAATCGCCGACACCAGCGTCGCACCGAAGAATCGGCCGAGCAGAAAGTCTTGGCGACGGAGCGGCGTGGTGAAAATGATCTGATAGGTGTTGTGGCTGAAGTCGCGCGCCGCCGCCGAATTCACAAACACCGTCACCATCAGCAGCGCCAGCAGCCCGCTCATCCCATAGTAGCGCTCGATGACGAACGGCGCGTTGCGGAAGGTGTTGCCGATTACCCCGCCGATTTGAATGTGGTCGGTACTGGCCGCGCCAAACATCATGGTCGCGATGATCAGAGTGAAAATCCAGAGCATCCACGAACGCAGCCAGAAGCGGATTTCAAACCACGCGATGTGCAGGAACATGGCTTAGTTCCACCCGCGGATCGAAGTGAAGAAGACATCCTCAAGATCGGGGACGCAGGGTGCGAAGCCGTCCTCCGGCGACTGGATGCTCAGAACATGAAGGTGCGGATGTCCGCCGATCAGCCGGTTTGAAATCACGCGATAGCGCTGCTCGTAGCCGGGCAGGTCGGCCTTGGCAATCGAGCGCTGCCAGACACGGCCCTTCAACTGTTCCACCGCTTCGTCGGGCTTGCCTTCATACAGCACGCGCCCCTCGTGAATGATGGCCATCTTGGTGCAGAGGTCGGTTACGTCTTCAACAATGTGGGTGGAGAGTATAACGATGACCTGCTCTCCCACTTCGGCCAGCAGATTGTAGAAGCGGTTGCGCTCACCGGGATCGAGACCCGCCGTCGGCTCATCCACGATCAGCAGCTGCGGATTGCCGATGAGAGCCTGGGCAATCCCGAAGCGCTGCCGCATGCCGCCGGAAAAACTGGTGAGAGATTTCTTGCGCAGATCGTAAAGATTGCACCGCTTCAACATGGCTCCAACCAATTCTTTACGTTGTTTGGAGCCGCCGATGCCCTTCAGGATCGCCAGATGATCGAGCATGTCTTGCGCCGAAATCCGCGGATAGACGCCGAATTCCTGCGGCAGGTAGCCCAGCCGCTTGCGGACTTCATCCTTCTGCTTAAGAACGTCGATCTCTCCCAACCGCGCGCTGCCCGAGTCGGCCTCCTGCAGCGTTGCGATTGTCCGCATCAGCGTGCTCTTGCCGGCTCCGTTCGGACCCAGCAGTCCGTACATCCCGTGCGGAATGGTGAGTGAAACCTCGTTGAGAGCCTTTACACCGTTGGCATAAGTCTTGGAAAGACGGTCAATTTTCAGTTCCATAGGTGTCCTGTTTGGATAATACGCAGCGTGGGCGCGCAAAGTTCCCGACAATGGTGAAGCGGATGTAAATGCAAGTGTAAATGACGACGGGGAACGGACGATCTCTCAGCCCGCCGCCTTAATCAGTGCGCTCAGCTTGTCCAAATCCTGGGCGCTGGCGTCGCCGATCACGAAATAGCGAAGGCCGTTGTGGCGCCAACTCCGGACTTCAAAGGAAAGGGCGGTCCGCGCAGCATCATTCTCCGGCACGTCGGTTGTTCCCCGCTCCTGGAAAATGAAAACCGAAATCTGGTGCTGGCGGACGCGAAAGATCAGTTCCGCCCCTGGCGCTTGGCCCAGATAGCTGACCCTTCCACCGACCAGGACGAAAGGTGAGTCCTGCAACTCGGGTAGGTTGAATGTAAAGGGAATCTTGCCCGCAAACCATGGTTTCACGGTGTGACGGTCCGTGGAAATAACGTCGACCGGGTTAGCGCTGGCGAGGGTTGCCACGTGCTGGTCCACCAGTTCGCTTACCAGCTGCTGTTGGCCACTGCGGTCCCCTTGGAGATTCAGAAAAAGTGCACCGGCAATCAGCAGCACAGTGGCAGTCGCAGTTGCAAAGACGGGAAGCCACAGCCGCTTCCACGGCATGGGCCTGGGCGCTGCGATGCTCTTCTGAATGCGCGCCCGAAAAGCAGGGTCTGGCGTAAACCTCAGGCCGGCCGCCGCGACCGCGCGCTTCTGCTGAACTTTGCGCAGGCCCTCTGCGGCGCAGCTGGAGCATCCGCGCAAATGCTCATCCAACGCGCGCGCCTCGTCGGCGGGGAGTTCCCCGTCGAGGTACGCATCGAGTTTTTCCGTCCAGCCGTTTTCAGTCCAATGCTCGCAGCCCATTCCAGTGACCCTATTCATTTCCCCTGCAATTTCTGCACTGTATCCCGCAAAGATCGGCGCGCGCGCGACAATCGCGACATCACCGTGCCTATCGGGATGGCCAGAGTTGCAGAAATTTCCTGATACGACATCTCTTCAAATTCGCAGAGCAGCAGCACCTCACGATAAGGTACCGCCAACCGTCCCAAAGCCTCCTGCACCAGTTGCTGATCCGAACGCTGCAGCAGGATGCTTTCCGGCGTGTCGTTGGTCGGGGGAAGGATTTGTTCGTCGCCTTCCAGATCCAGCGGCACGGTCGCAGCCGCTTTCAGCCCGGTGCGCGAGGTGAAGAACGTGTTGCGCAGAATCTGGTAGATCCAGGCGCGGAAGTTGGTGCCCGGCCGGAACGACGAAAATCCCTTGAGCGCTTTGACGTAGGTCTCCTGCACCAGATCCTCGGCTTCCTGCCGATCCTGTGTCAGCCAGTGGGCAAAGTTATAAAGCCGGTCAAAGAGCGGCATGGCCAGCTCCTCGAACGACCCCGATAACGAGCGCTCTTCCGACACGTACACAAGAGTAAACCAGCGAACCGTCGTTTTATTCCCATAACCCGCAAATATTTCCCGCGGAATAAAACCGTGTGCCGCCGGTTCTGCATGACGAATCACAGAGCGAACTGGAGTCACCGAGGAAATGGTGGTGCGGAAGAACCAATGCTCTTTAGCAGTTCCTTTAGGAGGAAACAAAATGAAAAACCATCTGAGAGTACTTAGCCTGGCGTTGTACACGCTGCCGGTCTGCTTGAATGCCGCGACCGCACAGGATCTGAAACAAGCGTACCAACCTGCTCAGGAACAGAACGAGCGGTCTGCGGAGCTGATTCCGGCCGGCACCATTGTTCCGGTCACCTTGAATTCCACCTTGCGTTCGGACAAGAGCGAAAGCGGAGCCACAATCACAGCGACGGTCATGCAGAACGTGCCGCTGGGCGCGGGAAACACCCTGCGCGCCGGTTCCAAGGTGACCGGGCATGTGATCGAAGCCGTCACCCCTGGAAGAGGATCCGACGAATCAAGGGTCACATTTCAATTCGACCGGATCCATTTTGGCAATCAGACAGTTCCAATCACCGCCAATCTCAAGGCCCTGGCGTCGGTGATGGAAGTGGATGCCACGCAGGTTCCGAAATCCGGAGGGATAGAGGACTACAGCGGCAATTGGAGTTTGGTCCCAATCGGCGGTGACCAAGTTTTATACGGACAGGGTAGCCCAGGCATGCAGGGCTTCCAGACGGGAGTTTTGGCCGGCGACACGCGCCCGCAAGCGCTCTGGCTCTTTTCCGCGAATGCGTCCGGCACCTATGGATTTGGCGATGTGCAGATTGCTCATTCCGGACTCACCGAGCCGGCTGATGAAGTCACTTTGACCTCCAATCGCAAGGTGCTAAAGGTCGGCAAGGGCAGCGCGATGTTGTTGCGCGTGGATGCCAGCAAGTCCGAGGATGCAACGGCTCGCACGACTGTTTCGCCAGCGATGGCCCAATGACTCGTCCGTGGGTTGCGGCGGACTTGGTTTCGCCCAGTCAAGTCCGCCGTAGCCGATTCATTCATGGAGAGTGTCACCGCCTCGACGCCATACGAGACTCTTGCCGCTATGAGGCAACGCGAAGCTTGCGTGCTTGGAAGCAAGCAGAAGCGTGTGACCTGAGTAATGAAGATGCTGCGGTACAATCCACTTTCCGGTCTTGATCAATCCTATAATTCCGCTGTGACGAGAACATCCAAGGGCGGCGAAATCTTTCTCATTGTCTTTGGCCTGATTTTTGTGGCCTTTGGGCTCGTTGGCGCCACCGCGTTTTTCTCCGGTGATCCCAGCCAGGTTCAGGGGAATCGATGGGTGGGAGTGCTGGTCTGCACGATCTTCGTTCTGATTGGCGGCGGGATCGTTTACGCGGCGATTTATGGGAACCGCAAATTACAGGAACAGGCGGCAGCCGAGGTATCCAATCCCCAGTCTCCATGGTTATGGAGGAAGGACTGGGCGGTTAGTCGAGCGGAAAGCAAGAACCGCAACCGCGCCTTCGGCCTTTGGGCGGCGGCGATTTTTTGGAATGGGATTGCGTTCACGGTCGCGGTCTCGGTCATGCCTCAACTGTTGCGGACCCCCGGCCCCAAACCCCTCTTGCCGCTTGCCTTCTGTGTGGTTGGAGTCATTCTGGCGGGCGCGGCTATACGGGCCAGCATCCGGCGGGAGCGCTTTGGCCAAACCTATTTCGAGTTCGCCTCGTTGCCATTTTCTCCCGGCCGCACGCTGAAGGGCACGATTCACTTGCGCTTCAACACCAATGCCAGACATGGCATCGACCTGAGTCTTTCCTGTGTCCGTCAAGTCATCACGGGCTCGGGGAAAAATCGTTCCACCCTGCAGAGCGTTCTCTGGCAAGCTGACAAGAATGTGCCGCAAGCATCGCTCGCACACGGAGTCATGGGTGACGCTGTGATCCCGGTGGAATTCAGTATCCCGAGCGACGCCTATGAGTCGAATCACGACGATCCGAACGATCAGGTGCTCTGGCTCTTGCACGCCCAGGCCGACGTCCCCGGCGTGAATTATTCCGATGATTTCGAGGTCCCGGTTTTCAGTTTGACGCCGTCATCGGCGCTGGCCTCAGCCGCGGAGCCGACACCAATTTTTCTGAGCGACGCGCAGGGCGCAACCGCTCCTCCTGCCTTCCAATCCGATCCCACCGACGTGGCCGCTCCCCAGAATCCGAAGGTTGTAGTCTCGGCCGGAATGGACGGCAGCACCGAATTCTATTTCCCGGCATTTCGCAATCCGTCCCAGGCCCTGCTTTTGATCTTCTTTACCGTCGTGTGGACGGCCATCGTCTATTTCCTCGCACATTCCAAAGCTCCATTGTTCTTCACCGGGGTGTTCGGACTGTTTGAGATTCCGCTGATCTACGGACTTATTTGTGCGGCGCTGGTCTCCTGCCGCATCCGAGCGGGCAATGGCAGGATCGTGCGCCGTCGGGCTTTGCTCGGCATCGGCGGGACTCGTGAATTTCTCTTCTCCGACATTGCTCAGATATTGGCCGTCACCAAGGCCCAACAACCAGTCACACAAGCTTCCTACTCTCTTCGCTTGGAGATGAAGAGTGGAGAGAAGGCGACGCTCGTCGACCTCATCGGTAACCGTCAGGAGGCGCGCTGGGTAGCCGCCCAACTGGAGAAGCTCGCCGGCCTTAAACTCGACACTCACGTCGCTGTCGACGCTATGCTCGGAAGCTACTGTGCACCGCCGCAACGTGGACAAGCGCCATCAAGATCGCTTCCAGCTTTTCGACGCAATAGTCCGGTCGCAGTCGCGGTGGGGATCGCGTTCTTCCTGGCATGGACGGGTTTTGTCGGCTACCGTTTTCTCTCTCGGGGTTACGGCAAGCCCACCCGTCTATCCAGGGTTCCGGCATCGGCCAAATCTTCCTCGCGCCAGCTGGCTCACTCGCCGCTCACGGACACTGATCTGCGACATCTGGACCTGCAACATCTGCAAACGCTCCCCGAACAGGCGCAGGCAGAAGAATTGCTGGACCGGGCGATTCAGCACGATCCGGGCGCGCTCGACTTGTTCGAGCAGAATATTGGGGTCTGGCACGATCTCCAGCACACCGCACACATGAACGACTTGGAGAGGCGTTCCCAATTCTCCACCGACCTGCGCGTTCGCTACGCCAATGCCGATCTCAACCTGGCGATCAATGGAGTGCCCAAAACTGACGCCTCGGCCGACGCCCTTATCGCACAGGCGAAAGCCGACCCCGCGCATCGCGCCTACAGCGTGTACTCGATGGGAATGCTGGCCGGCCGCGGCGTCGCCTACGATCGCATCTATCCCGTCCTGGTGGAGTACGCCAGAAATGACGCCAACCCGCAGGTGCGGCAGTGGGCCGTCGAAGGCATGCGCTACCTTGGCACCGATGAAGCTCTGGACCAGCTCTTCGATTCCTTCACGCACGACCCATCCGACGCGGTCCGCAATCGGGCGGGCTGCAATGTATCCGACTGCGGCAACTTCAAGCGCAAACAGCGCATGCGAATGGTGTCCAAACTGATAGAGTTAGCCGCAGATCCCCAAACCAACCCGCAAATGCGTAACTGGGCCTTCCTCGCGTTGCGTGAGATCACCGACGAAACCCTGCCCGCTGATGCATCGGCCTGGCAATACTGGTATACGCAACACGGGGCGGAAAAGATGGCCGAGTTCGAACAGTTGGATTGGTGGAAAGTCCGCGGCGATCAGTAGATGCCATCCCTGAGAGTTGGCGATAGTTCGAACAGCACTCCTGCACGCACCGCCTCATAACGCGCAAGCAGCCGACGTTCATTTGGTGTGAAGTGTATCTTTGATCGCAAGCGCGACCGATGGTATCGTGAGTCTAGCCAGACCATTCTCCAATCAGATCTCCAATCAGAGAGAAGCGCCGAATGCGACCTCGTACCCGAATCCTCGCCCCGGGCACCTCAAGCTCAATGCGTAGATCTTGCTCATGAACATACTTGACCTCGTTGTAGGCAAGCCTATCCGCACCAGCGACGAACGCGCCGAGCAGATCGGCCCTGCGCAGGGAATTCCGATCTTTGGCCTCGATGCCCTCAGTTCGGCTGCTTATGGCCCGGAAGCCGCCCTCAGCCTGCTGATTCCGCTGGGCCTTCTTGGCGTTCGTTATATCGTTCCCATCAGCGCCGCCATTATCACGCTGCTGGTGATCGTGTATTTCTCCTATCGCCAGACCATCGCCGCCTATCCTTCCGGCGGTGGCTCCTATACCGTGGCGCGGTTCAACCTGGGAGCGCCTGCCAGCCTGCTGGCCGCATCCGCGCTGCTCGCCGATTACATCCTCACCGCCGCCGTCGGCATTTCCGCGGGAGTTGGCGCCTTGGTCTCGGCCGTTCCGTCGTTGCTGCCGCACACTGTTTCGCTCTGCGTAGGCATTCTCATCGTCATCACCATCCTCAATCTCCGGGGCGTGCGCGAAGCTGGTTCTGCTTTCGCCGTTCCTACCTATCTGTTTGTCGGCACACTTCTCATGACCATCGTCGGTGGTATTGTCCGCGTGCTCTTCAGCGGAGGGCATCCCACCCCGGCGGTTCCCCTTCCACCTCCGCCGCCCATCACGGAAGCAGTTGGCTACTGGCTGCTGCTCAAGGTTTTCGCCAGCGGCTGCACCGCTTTGACCGGCGTTGAGGCGGTCAGCAACGGAGTGAAGGCTTTCCGGGAGCCCACGGTGAAAAACGCCCAGCGGACTCTTACCGTGATTATTTTTCTATTAGCGGTGCTGCTGGCGGGAATCTCGTATCTGGTAAAGACTTACGGAATCGCTGCCACCGATCCGGGCCAGCCCGGCTATCAGAGCGTTCTTTCCATGCTCACGGCCGCGGTCTTTGGCAAAGGCTTTTTTTATTATCTGACCATCGGCTCGATTCTGGTCGTTCTCTCGCTCTCCGCCAACACCGCCTTCGCCGATTTTCCGCGCCTCTGCCGCGCCATCGCGCAAAACAATTACCTGCCGCACGCCTTCGGATACCGCGGCCGGCGGCTTGTCTACACCTATGGCATCGTCGTCCTGGCCGTGCTCTGCGGCGGAGTTCTCATCCTTTTCGGAGGTATCACCGACCGGCTTATTCCGCTCTATGCGGTCGGCGCTTTTCTGGCCTTCACGCTTTCACAAGCTGGCATGGTGATGCACTGGCTGAAAAATCGCGGCCCGCATTGGTTGAAGAGCGCGCTCGTGAACGGGCTCGGAGCCCTGGTCACCGGCGTCACCACGGGCGTCGTGCTGGTTGCGAAGTTCGTCGAAGGGGCCTGGATCACACTGCTTTTCATTCCCTTGACAATTTTTCTCTTCACCCTGGTACGCCGCCACTACCACTCCGTAAAACTGCTGACCAGTTGCAAGATTCCCGTCGATGCCGCCAGCCTCAGCCAGCATCCCATTGCGGTGATTGCCATCGACCGCTGGAGCAACATCACCCGCCAGGGAATTGAATTTGCCGCCCGGCTTTCCCCGGAAGTCATCGCCTTGCACGTCGAGCCCAACGAGCATTCTGAATTGCTGCAAGACGACTGGGAGCAATATGTTGACCGGCCGTTCCGCGCTGCCGGCAAGGAGCCGCCCCAGCTTCACGTCCTGCCGTCACCCTACCGCTTCATCATCATTCCCATCGTGCAGTTCATTCTCGATCTTGCGAAGAAACATCCTGATCGCAACATCATCGTGGTGATACCCGAGCTTGTGGAAGACAAATGGTATGAATACTTTCTTCACAATCAGCGCGGCCGCCTTCTGGAATGGGTTCTTCTCGTCCGCGGCAATGACCGCGTGTTTGCGGTGACTGCGCCCTGGTACGTCGGGAAACGAAACTGATTCCATCCGATGGCGAAGGACGAAGCCCTAGTTCGTTCCCCCCGGCTTCTCCGCTCCGCCGGCCGCGCCGCGCACTGCCGGCCAGTTGTACACCGGATATTTCGGCCGCTTGATCTCCGGCACCGGGTGAGCTTTCAACAGTTCGAGGGCCGTGGCCACGCCTTTCTCCAGTTGCGGATCATGCCCCTTCCGCCATAACGCCGGGTCGAACTCGACTTCGATATCCGGCGCCACGCCTTTATTTTCCACGTCGAACTCACCCGTGTCGGGATTGAAGATTCCCCAGCGCGGCGCCGTGATCCCGCCGCCGTCGATCAGCGGTGGATAGCCTCCAATGCCGATGAGCCCGCCCCAGGTGCGCGTGCCGATGAGCGGACCCGTCCCCTGCCGCCGGAACATCCAGGGCAGCGCGTCGCCGCCTGAGCCGGCGCTTTCGTTGATCAACATCACCTTGGGGCCGAGCACCGTCTGCGGAATGTCATTGTCCTTTCCTTCCCGCGTCATGGCGACGGCGAACAGCGGACGTTTCAGCCAGTCCACGATATAGTCCGCAATCCAACCGCCTCCGTTGAAGCGCTCGTCGATGACAGCGCCCTGCTTGTCGGTCTGGGCAAAATAGTAGCGATTGAAATTGGTGTAGCCATTGACCGCCGTATCCGGGAGGTAGACATAGGCGAGGCGGCCGTTGCTCAGTTGCTCCACCTTGTGGCGGTTTGCGTCCATCCACGCGCGCTGCCGCAACGAACGTTCGTTGGCAATCGGAACCACCGAAACGTTCCGCGCGTCCTTGCCACTGGCGTCAGAGGCCACCTTCAACTGGATCGACTTGCCCGCTGTCTCCTGAAAGAAGCTGTAAATCTCGTCACTGCCTTTGAGTTCTCGCCCGTTCACCGCCAGCAGGTACTCTCCCTCGCGGACGTTCACGCCCGGTTCGGTCAGTGGAGCCCGCAGGTCGGGATTCCAGTTCTCGCCCTGATACAGGCGCGAGAAGCGATAGCGGCCATTCTCTATGCTGTAGTCGGCGCCCAGCAGGCCGACGCCGACGTGTTTCACCTCCGGCCGGTCTCCGCCAGAAATGTAGACGTGCTGCGACGTGATCTCGCCCAGCATGTCGCCGAAAATATAGTTGAGATCGGCGCGGCTCATGACGTTGTCAACAAAAGGTTGATACGTCGCCATCAAGCCCTTCATGTCGGCGCCATGAAGGTTGGGATCGTAAAAGAAGTCGCGCTCAATCCGCCAGACTTCCCGGTACATTTGTTTCCATTCCGCGCGCGGATCGACGTACACCTCCATGGCATCCAGCTTGAGCGGACCGTCCGGTTTGTTCGGATCCGGAGGCTTGCCTAGCGCGTCCACCGGTTTGATAAACCACGCGCCATGCGGACGTCCGCCGCCATCTCCACCGCCTCCCGGTTTTCGCTCCGGCAGTTGCTCATAGAGGGCTTTCTCTCCGTTTGCTGAAACAAAAAAGTTCGCGACATTATCCAGCAGTTTGTCCGTCTTGCCCTTGCAGATATCGAACTTGTGCACGCTGGCGGCATTCCGCGTGCCGTCGTCCACTGTCGGCCCTTCCAGCAGAAACAGGACGTGAGTCTTGCCCGCCAACATTCCGGCGTAGTTCTTGGCCGGAAACGGCAACGCCAGAATGCGCTGATTAATCTGCTCAAAGTCGATGCGCACGGCGGGAGGTTCCTTGGATTTGCCGTCGTCCTTCTTTGCCGTCTTGTCTTTGTCTTTATCTTTATCTTTATCTTTGTCGTCCTTGCCGGAGCTTTCCTTCGGTTTTTCGCCGGCTTTTTCGCCTTCGCCCCTGGGCGGTTCCTCCGCCTTGCATTCCTCTGTGTCAGCCGGGCCTTTAGCTTTTTCTGCAGCGGACTTGTCAGAAGGGCCCGCTGACGATTCGATTTTTTCCTCGTCACTTTGCGGAGCCAGCGGCGATTTCTGCTCCTTGCTCAGCACGATCACATAGCCGCTCCGCGTCACCGGTATTTTGTATGCCCCCATGCTGGCGGTCAGCACCGGCCCATCATCCGTGCTCGCCGCGAAATAAAGATACCGTCCATTCTTGTCGAACGCGGCAAATGCAGCGTCACTCATGCCATCCGTGACCTGGTGCGCGGTCTTGTCTTCAACGCCATAAATAAACACCGCCCGCATCCAACTGGTGAGCTGCCGTGTATAAGCGATCCACCGGCTGTCCGGCGACCACACCGGATTGAATCCCGTCCCCGGTTCACTTTCGTATGGGTTGGTGTCGACCAACATCGGCTTGCCTGCCTCGACGTCCACATACCAGAGGTTCAGACGCTTGTCGCTATAAACGATCTTCTTGCTGTCGGGCGACCACACCGGCGAGTAGAAAAACGACGGAGGATTGCCCAGATTGATTTTGCGCACGTCGCTGAGGCCGTCCTGCGAGCGCATGTGCAGAGCATACTCGCCCGACTCATCCGAAAAGTACGCGATCCATTTCCCGTCCGGCGACCACGCCGGATTACGGTCGGCAACTGCGGGAGAATTGGTCAGATTGCGGATGTCGCCATGTTCCACCGGCACAGTAAGAATTTCGCCGTGCGCCTCAAATACCGCCCGCATTCCGTTGGGCGAAATATTTGCGTTCTCGATCTTCGTCGCTACCTTCTCAAAGTGCGGCAGGACGGCAGGGAAGTCCCCGGTGGCGTGAATCTCCACCGCATGCTGCTGCCCGGTTGCCGGGTCGAAGAGGTGTATCGATCCGAATTGCTCATACACGATCGCATCCGGCCCAGCCGACGCCGACTTGATATCGAGTCCGTTATTCCGGATCGCCTCGCTCACCTGTTTCGTGGTCACGTCGTACACATACAAATTCACCGGCCCGCTTCGGTCGGAGAGAAAGTAGATACGATTGCCCACCCACATCGGAGTCAAATCATTCGAATCCGTGCGCGGAATCTTCTCCACGCTCGAATCCACCAGATTCGCAATCCACACCGGCGAAGCCTTGCCCCCGCGATAATGTTTCAAGCCGCGCTGGAATTGCCACGCTTCTGCGAAATTCGTGAATGGCACATAGGCCAGGTGCGAACTGTCGGGCGAATAAGATCCTTCGACTGCTGAGGGCAGCGGCACTTCTTGCGGCAGGCCCCCCTCGACGCCGACCGTGAACAGGCGGTTGAAACCAGCATAGCTATTCCGTTGCGAGCGAAAGAGGATGCGGCCGTCGCGTGTCCACCCGACCACTTGATCGGGCCCGGGATGTGACGTCAGCCGTTTGGGAATCCCCCCGGCCGCCGGAATGACATATACGTCCTCGTTGCCTTCGTACTCTCCGGTAAATGCGATCAACGAGCCGTCGGGTGAAAAGTACGGATCAATCTCAATCCCAACGTCGGTGGTAAGCCGCCGAGCTTCACCGCCGTTGCGGTCAACGATCCAGAGATCGCCGCCATAGCTGAACGCAATTTGCGTTCGGCTGACCGTTGGCTTGCGCAGCAAGGCCGCGCCGGCGGTCTGACCGCTCACCAGGGTTGTCGCAAACAGCAGGGGAAGAAGAAAACGAAAAGATGCGAGTGTTTGCGTTTTAGGGAAGTTGAAGCTCATGAAGTTCTCCTCGAATCGAACGGCCTGCGAAACGCCAACTGGCGGACACGCGAAGCAGAAGTAGGAATTTGCAGCGGAAGTCTATCACAGCCGCCCGACCATAGCGCCGGCGTCCAGCACACCAATTCACATAACAACTCTAGACAGCTACTGCCCGCAGTTTCCATCAGCCGCGATTGCTGGATAATCAGGAATCACGCCCGTCTTTTGCGCGTCAACCCCACTCCGGAAAGTCGCCAGATCTTTCCCCTTTAACTCCTGCCATTTCTCAAGCGTCCCGTTCATCGCCGCGCACACTCTCCGCCAGGCCGCGAAAGATTCAGCCGAAGGCGCAAAATCGGCACCGTCCACCAGCGCGATCAACGCGACCAGACTATCGTTCACGGTCATGAAGCTCCCAACCTTGGGAGTACCAAGAACAGCGACGGACTCGCCTTCAAGTGCCCCCGCTTTCGCATCGAGTAGAGTAGCCGCGGTTGCGACTGGATCGCCCGCCGGCTGCTTGCTGAACTCGGTGAGGCGCGAATGCAGGTCCTTCACCTGTTGATAAGCGGCGAAGTTCTGCTCCAAAGCCGCCGAAATCTTTAGTTCCAGATCGAGCGTGCTCTCCAATGCGTCCCGCGCGGAACTCACTCGCGGATCCATCTTTACTTCGAGCGGTTGGCGGTAGGTCTGGCCGCCTGCCGTCAATCGGACTTCATACGTTCCCGGCAACACCAACGGCCCTTGCGGCGGGAGCGGGGTCTCGCCGACGATGGCGCCCATTGAATAGTTATAAGGAGTCTGCACGTGCACCGCCCGCGGGTCAGGGTAGCGCAGGTTCCAAACAAAACGATGCATGCCCGGCCCTTTCGCCATTGGCTGCGGATGCGCAATCCAGTATTCCGCGATGCGCAGCGGCTGCTCCTGCACCTCAGGCTGCGGAGCGTTGGAATACGCGCGTATCAATTTCCCCGCCGCGTCGTAGATCTCAAGGCGAACATCCGCAGTCGCGCCCGCTGGCAGAAAGTAATCGAGGATGGCGCCATCGGGAGGATTTTTCCCCGCCGGAATTTCCGGCGGCAGCGGTGTGTCCTGATTTTCGTCGCGCCGCACCCGAATCGCCGCCCGCGGCTTATACAAGAAAGCTGTTGCTGAAGGTGACTGCGGCTCGATTTGCCGCAGCGGCGAGAGATCGTCGAGAATCCAGAACGCGCGCCCGTAGGTTGCCGCGATCAAATCGCCTTGCTCGATGGCCAGATCGTGCACCGCCGCCATCGGCATATTCAGACGCAGGGACTGCCAGTGGCCTCCGCCGTCGAATGATACGTACACACCTTGTTCCGTTCCCGCGTAAAGCAGATTCTTGCGCACCGGATCTTCGCGCACCGTCCGCACGATATCGATATCGCCGATTCCACTGACGGTTTCCTGCCAGGTCGCACCGAAATCATGCGTCTGAAAAACGTGTGGACGCAAATCATCGAGAGTATTACGGTCGACAGCCGCATAGGCAGTGCCAGCGTCGAAGTGCGAAGCTTCGATGAGCGGCACCGCGCTCCACTCCGAGAGCGTGGGCGGCGTAACATTCCGCCAAGTCGCGCCGCCGTCGCGCGTCAACTGCACTGCTCCGTCATCGGTTCCGGCCCACATCACGCCTTCTCCGACCGGCGATGGAGCAATCGTCATAATTGAGCCTAGCGGTTTCTTGGGATCCTTTTCGTCCGCCGGAGTCCGCGTCAGATCTGGGCTGATTGCTTCCCAACTTGTTCCGCCGTTCGTTGTCTTCAGCACAAATTGCGTTCCCAGGTAGAAAACGTGCGCATCCTGAGGCGAGAAGACGATGGGAATATTCCAATTGAAGCGGTACTTCGCTCCAAACAGAATCGGCGCCGGAGAGATGTCGCGCATCTGTCCCGTCTTTTTCGACATCCGGACCACACTGCCCGCCGGGCCGGAGTTGTAAACCACGTCCGCATCCAGCGGGTCGGGAACGGTATAGCCGCTCTCACCCGGCCCCACCGGAAACCAGTCGCGCTCGGTGATCTGCCCATCATTGCCGCGACTGGAAGTAGCGACCGTCCCGCTATCCTGCTGCGATCCATACACCCAGTAAGGAAACGCATGATCGGTTGCCACCCGATAGAACTGGCCGGTGGGCTGGTTGTACCAGGTGCTCCACGATGCGCCGCCATTCAAACTGATGGTTGCCCCTTGGTCCACCCCGAGGATCATGTGGCGCGAGTCCGTCGGATCGATCCACATGGTGTGGTAATCGTCGCCGCCCGGCGCTCCCTTGATCACCGTGAACGTTTTCCCGCCGTCGGTCGATCGGTACAGCGACTGCTCGGGTATGTACACCACATCAGCGTTCCGCGGATCGACGAAGATCTCGCTCATATACCAGTAGCCGGAGATGCGATCATCCGTGGTAGCGCGTTCCCAGTTCTTTCCTCCGTCATTCGAAACGTAGAGCCCGTTGTTCTTGTCCTTCGTCTCGATGATCGCGTAAACCCGCCGGCCATGGTTGCCCGGACCGACCGCCACTCCCGTGCGGCCCCAATCCCCGGGAGGTAGCCCGTGACCAGTGATTGGCTTCCAGGTGACGCCTTCGTCCGTCGACTTGTAGATGCCGCCACCCGGGCCGTACGACGTCCCAGCTTGTCCAGGCTTGCGGATCGGGTGCCACAGCGTCGCGTAGACAATTTTCGGGTCGCCGGGAGCAGAACAGAGATCGACAGCGCCGGTGACGTCGTCTTTATAGAGCACGTTCTTCCAGGTGCGGCCGCCATCGGTGGAGCGGAAAACTCCACGCTCGGTATTGGGTCCGAAGCTGTGGCCCATCGCGGCCAGCAACACGACGTCCGGATTGCGCGGATCTACCAAGATGCGCGCAATGTGACGAGTGTCTTCCAAGCCCAGATGCGTCCAAGTCTCGCCGCCGTCGGCGGATTTATACACTCCGTTGCCGTAGGCGATGTCGAGGTAGAGATTATTCTCTCCGCTGCCCACGTAAATAATGTTGGGGTTGGAGGGAGCGAGCGCCAGCGCGCCGATTGACGCCACCGGCTGGCTATCGAAGATGGGTTTCCAGACGGTGCCGCCGTCGGTTGTCTTCCACACGCCGCCGCCGTTCGCGCCGAAGTAATAAAGACCAGGGTCTCCCGGACTCCCGGCAACTGCGTTCACCTTGCCGCCTCGGTAAGGGCCGATCATCCTCCACTTCATGCCGGAATAAAGGTTGGAATCGACGGTTTGCGCGAATAATGACGCGCCGTAAAGGCAAATGACGAAACAGGATACGATGGAAAACCGCACAACAAGATGAACCACGCGGCTGATCAAAGTTGACGCTCCTTCAGGAAGCGAGAGCATACCGTTTTGCGGCCTCCCGTGGCAAACCGAGGAAACCGCCCCGAAATGCTTGCCGTCGTCGCTTTCAGCGCCTGTGGATGTTTCTGTGGAGAAATGGGAAAGAATTTAATCTCCCGTTCATAAAGCGCTAGCGATTCAACGGGTTGCGTTTCCGTTTCTCGATTCATCACAACCTGCCAATTGCACCGAAAACGGGCGTTGACAATCTTCGAGCAAATCTCTAAGGTTGCTCCCGTCGACGGCTGAAAGGGTTGGCTTAAATAAAACTTTGCCAGTCCGAAGTAAGCTGAGTGATCAGCGAAGCGGGGTAACCCGAAGCGCAGCCAGACCTGAAAAAACCGACGGCTCTGCGAGGGGCAGTTGGGGTTTGGGACCGCGAAAGCGGTGATCGCATCAAGGGCTGTGACGGTGCATGTCTCCACGCTATTGGCTCCCTCGCAGGAGTTGGTGGCTAGAGCATAACCAATGTCACAGCCTTTACCTTTTTTCCCACCTTCTCATTCCGCAAGCAACCAATCCACATAGCACCACTGTGCATGTGCACCAACTTTGGTGCCACGCCGATGGCACGTTCTGGCATTGACCGACTGATCCGCTGTTGGTTACTGTTGGTGACTGCTGGGCCATTGTTTTCTCCCCCCTGTATATTCCTGATGAGTGCTCTCGAAAAGATTCCGACATTTTTGATCGTAGGCGTGCTGGTCATTATTTTTGTATGTCTGAAGCGCCACGCGCGTAGCGCCCGCCTGACCCTGTGGACAGTCGGCTGGACGCTGGTCTTTACCCACTTCCTGGCGCAATTGCTGGAGCCGGATCACTCCCCCGCCAATTCTCTTCTGTTAGCCGCCGCTTCCGGATCGTTGCAGGCGGCTGTCGTCACGTTTCTGGTCTCTGTCTCCTCGGTAGCTGAAGACCGCGCCAAGCGGACGCTCCTCCTGCTGGTGCTGGGTGTGCCTTCCACTTTGTACATGGTATGCGCCTGCTACGACGTTCACGCGCGCTGGCCTTATGTCTTGTGCCTGGCAGCTTGCTTCGGCGGAGCGGCATATTTCTTTTTCCGGGTAAGCGGCAAGATGAGTTTGTCCCTGGAGGCTGCAACCTTCTTGTGCTCGCTCGCCGGAGTGTGGGCGATTCGTGCCGCCGTCCGCGGCTCGTTTCAGGAAGGGACGATTGCACTCCCAGCCATCGGATTTTGCTTCGCGGCGGTGTTCATTTGCCGGAATCACTGGCGCACCTCGCCCGCCGTTTTGACCATCTCCGGCGGATTCTTCACCTGGGGAGCCGCATTTCCCCTTAGATTGTTGGTCGATCGCCTCGCGCCACACCTGATCATTCCCGCGGAACTCTGGCATACTCCCAAGCTCTTTGTAGCTCTTGGAATGATTCTGGCGGTGGTGGAAGAAAAGTCAGAATCGATCGCGGGCATGCAGCAAAAGGCCGAAGGCCTCAACCGTCAGTTGGAACGCTTCTCCGCCATCACCTCGCGCCTCTTGAGTGGCGCGGAGTTCGATACCATTTGTCCTGCCATCGCCGCGGCGATCACCGACGTCACCAACTTCAGCGTGGCCGTAGTTCAACTGGAAGACGCGGAGCGCAGGTTACGCGTGGCTGGCTCCAGCGGATTGTCGCCAGAGTCGTTGCGAAGACTGCAAGCTCAAACCGAACACTGGACGCTCGATCACATCAAGAGTTTCTGTTCGAGTGAGCAACTCATCGGGAAGAATTCGTTCTTGCTGCCGTCACAAGAAGCAATTCCCTTGGCGTTTCGGGAGAATCCGACTGCGCGCTCGAGCAACAATGAGGAGTTATTGATCCCGCTCTGCTCCGATGGAGGCGCATACCTCGGCTGCATCCGCTTGGCCGCGCCCCGAAACACGAACACCATCCACGCGCTCGAATTGTCCCACATCGAAATGCTGGCAGGCGACCTCGCGCTAGCGGTAGAACTGAAAGCCCTGCACACGCAACTGGTCTGGTCGGAAAAACTCGCTGCCCTGGGACAACTGCTGGCCGGAGTAGCCCACGAGCTCAACAATCCTCTAACCGCGATCATGGGATACGGTGAACTGATCAACGATGCGATTGCCGCACCGCATGCTCGCGATCAACTGGCGAAGATGGTGAGTGAAGCCCGCCGCATGAAACGGATTATCGACAACTTGCTTCGTTTTTCGCGGCAAAGTGCGCGCGACGCTCAGGCTACGCAGCTCTCTCCGGTCGTACAACAGGTGTTGGCGCTGCGCGAATACCACACCCGCACCCGCAACGTCCGGGTTGAACTCGACATCGCACCGGACCTGCCTTTGCTGGCAGCCAACGAAGACGAAATCAAACAGATTCTCCTCAACCTGTTCAACAATTCCAACGACGCTCTGGAGGGCATGCCCGGGCGCAAGCAGATCAGCATTCGCGCCTACCAGAGCGGCCCACGGGCGGTGATCGAAGTAGAGGATACCGGCCCCGGCTTTGGCAATCTGAACCGCGCCCTCGACCCGTTCTATACGACGAAGCCCGTAGGCAAGGGAACCGGACTCGGGTTGAGCGTCTGTTACGGCATCGTCAAGAAACGTGGCGGAGATCTCGAAATAGAAAACGTGAAGCCACACGGAGCCCGCGTAACCATCAAACTACTGCTCGCGGACGCGCCCGCACAAACACTCCTCGCTGCCGTGGCCACCGCCTAGAGGCAGTGGTGCGGGTCGAGTCGAAGCTCATTCCGCAGCGATTCAAACCTCCAACTCCTGGCAGTTATAGCCCCCCAAACTCGCTAAACCCAGTCTGCGAACTTCGCGATCAACAGTGAGCATCGAGCGCGGATGGCGGGCAATTCGGAGGTAATCCAGAAGAAAACTAAGAAAAAGCTTGACATGTCAAGTAGTGCTATAGTTAACTATATCACTAGATGTCGATCAAACGTGATCGCTCGCAAGTAAAGAAGTTAAGGAGAATGAAACATGAAATCCCTTCGTTTTATGCTGTCCGTTGGTTTGATGTCGCTTTCGACCGTGGCTTTCGCGCAGTCCGAGGCGCAGAAGTCGTCCGTGGCTCCTGTGCCGTCCGAGGCGCAGAAGTCCTTCACAACCATGAAAAGCCTGGCGGGAGAATGGGAAGGCCCGGTCACCGTCCCGGAGATGCCGGAGATGTCGAACGGCAAGCCACTCCACGTCTCGATGCGCGTGACCTCGAGGGGAAACACGCTCGTGCACGAACTTCAGGAAGCAGGAACGCCGTTGGATGCGACCAAGTACGACCATCCGGTCACGATGCTTTACGTGGACGGAGACCAGCTCACGCTGATTCACTATTGCGACGCGGGGAACCGGCCGCGCATGACCGGCAAGATGTCGCCCGACGGCAAGACGGTCGAGTTCGAGCTGAAGGACATCAGCGGGAGCACGGTGTACCACATGCACCATTCGGTGTTCACCGTCATCGATGCCAGCCATCACACCGAGGATTGGACATTCATGATGGGGGAGAAGCCGATCCACGCGCACTTCGATCTGCACAGGACGAACTGAGGAGGCGCGCGATCTCTGGTAAGGTCTGGTAAGAGCTATGTGGAAACCCTGATGGACCGTGAGTGGAACGACAGTCAACCGATTTACCGCCAGCTTCGCGACCGCGTCGTCGCCATGATACTCGACGGCGTGCTCAAGGAAGGCGATCCGCTGCCGTCGGTGCGCGTTGTCGCGGCCGAGTATCGGGTCAACCCACTTACGGTTCTGAAGGGCTATCAACAGCTGGTCGACGAGCAGCTGGTCGAGAGTAAGCGAGGTCGGGGCATGTTCATCAACGCGGGCGCGCGCAAGCTGCTGATGCAGGGCGAACGCCAGAAGTTTCTTGCGGAGGAATGGCCCAGGGTGCACGCCAGCATTCAGCGGCTCGGCCTGAAGGCGGAAGAACTGTTGAATGGAGGCGCTGGCGCAACCCGCAAGTCGTCCAACACTTCCGAGAAGGAGCCGAAATCATGACGGTCATTGAAGCCCGCGGTCTCCGCAAGGCCTTCGGCACAACCATCGCGCTCGACGGCATCGATCTGCGCGTCGAAGAGGGCCGCATCCTCGGACTGGTCGGTCCGAACGGCGCAGGCAAGACCACTGCGCTCCACGCAATTCTCGGCCTCACTCCATATCAGGGAGAACTGAGAGTGCTCGGGCGTGATCCCTGGGCGGAGCGCGATCAGCTCATGCGCGATGTCTGCTTCATCGCCGACGTTGCCGTGCTGCCGCGCTGGATCAGGGTCTCGCAGGCACTCGACTATGTCGCCGGCGTGCATCCGCGATTCGATCGCGCCAAGGCGGAAGGCTTTCTAGCGAAGACCACCATCCGGCGCGGTAGCAGGGTGCGGGAATTGTCGAAGGGCATGGTGACCCAACTGCATCTCGCTCTGGTCATGGCGATCGACGCGAGATTGCTGGTGCTGGATGAGCCGACGCTGGGTTTGGACATCCTCTATCGCAAGCAATTCTACGATTCGCTGCTGAACGACTACTTCGATCGCAACCGCACTATCGTAGTGGCGACACATCAGGTGGAAGAGGTGCAACACGTCCTCACCGATCTCATGTTCATCGACCGCGGCCGCATCGTATTCGAGTGCAGCATGGAAGAATTGGAGTCGCGCTATCTGGAAGTGACGGTGCATCCCGAGAAGGTCGCGGCGGCACGGGCGCTCAAGCCGATGCACGAACGCCAGGCGATCGGGCGGAGCATTTTGCTGTTCGATCTGATGACACTGGATAAGGTTGACGGTCAGCAACCCGCCGGGCTTCTATCCGGCCTCGGCGACGTGCGCACGCCCGGCATAGCCGACTTGTTCGTTGCCGTGATCGGCAATCAAAGTGTTGCAACCCAAGGTGTCGCAACCCAAACTGTCATAAACCAGGGAGCGGGCCGATGAGTACTCAATCCAACGCGATGTCCGAATCCTTCCAATCGCAAAGCGCCGCGCCGGCAATCATCCCGGCGACTCGAGTCTTTTACTGGTCGGTGCGACGCGAATTGTGGGAGTACCGTTCCATCTATATCGCGCCGCTGGCGGTCGCTGGCACCGCTCTGTTCGCCTTCTGTTTCAGTTCGTTTGTGGGCATCTGGGAAGCACCGCTGCGGCTCAATCAGGCGCATTCTCAAGCGCCATTCGACATGGCAGCAGGCCTGATGATGCTTACCGGTATCGTCGTGAGTGTGTTTTATTGTCTCGACGCGCTGCAGGGCGAGCGTCGCGACCGCAGCATTCTTTTCTGGAAGTCGCTGCCGGTGTCCGATGCCACCACCGTGCTTGCGAAAGCGAGCATTCCGCTCCTTATTTTGCCACTGCTGATTGTTGCGATCGCCGTCGCCATGCACTGGATCATGCTGCTGGTCGGCAGCGCGGTCGTGCTCGCGAGCGGTGGCAGCGTGGCGACGTTGTGGACGAACTCATCGTTCTTGCGGACGTCATGGCCGCTGCTGTACCACATTCTCACGGCCCATGTGCTCTGGCCCGCGCCGGTTTATTGCTGGTTGCTGTTCGTTTCCGGATGGTCGCGACGAGCGCCATTTCTATGGGCGGCCTTGCCAGTGATAGCCATTGGCGGAGTCGAGCAAATTGTCTTCCACACTTGGCATTTCGCTGCCCTAGTGGGAGGCCGATTGATCGGCGCCACTCCCCCTGTCGCCTCGACCCCACCCAATGTGTTCCCAACCGACCCGATGACACATATCATGCCGGGTAGTTTCCTGAGCAGCCCTGGGTTGTGGATCGGCCTGTTGATCGCCGCGGCATTCCTCGCCGCAGCCGTCCAGCAGCGCCGCTATCGGGAACCGATCTGATTCCCATGGCTGCTGGCCCGTATCAAGGGCGTAATAATAAGATGGGTTGTCCTGCATGCTGAAAGAGAAAAACCCTGGGCGCCCCACTGCTAGCGGTTTTCGAGAAGTGGGACTTCCGAGGGCCAATCCCTGTGGGAGGTTTCCGTTGCTGAATAGGCGGCACGTCGTCAACTCCAGTTTCCCCAGTCGCCCCACGAACATTTCCAGACGCAGCCCCGTCGCCGCAGTTGTTCTGCTCCTGCTGGCGAGTTGCGTCGCGTCCGCTGAGCCGCGCCGCAAGGTCATCATCAATGAAGATTGCTCCGGCCCCGGTGGTAGCAACCTGCAAACCCTCCTGGTAATGATCCAGTCCCCGCAGGTCGAGGTCCTCGGCATCACCGTGGTCAGTGGAGACCAGTGGCGCGACGAAGAAGTGGCGCATACCCTTCGCCTGCTCGAAATCATTGGACGCACCGACATTCCCGTGGTACCCGGAGCCGCGTTCCCGCTCGTCCGCAGCCGCGAAGACGCGCAGCAGTGGCAGCAGCGCTACGGAAAAGTCGCCTACGCCGGCGCCTGGGATGATCGTTGGTGGCACGAGCCCTTCGTCGTACCCGCGCTCCCGGAGGGCCAGCCCACAACCAAGCCCGCCGATGAAGATGCAGTCCATTTTCTGATTCGAATGGTGCACAAGTATCCCCACCAGGTCACCATCTACGAGGGCGGCCCCATGACTAACCTCGCTCTGGCCATTGCACTCGATCCGCAATTTCCTGAACTGGCCGAGGAGTTGGTCTTCATGGGCGGAAGCATCTCTCCCCAAACCGACAACCCGGAGTTCATCAACACTCCGCGTCACGAATTCAATTTCTGGTTTGATCCCGAAGCTGCGAAGGTGGTGTTGCGTGCGCCGTGGAAGAAGATGGTCTGCACCCCCACCGATATCTCGATCAAGACGCGGCTGACGCCCGCGCTGGTCGAGCAAATCGACAAAGCGGGAACTCCGCTGGCCCACTATGTTGCGCGCTTTTACCAGTCCGCTCCAGGCGCCGATATTATGTGGGACGAACTCGCCGCCGCCGCGTGGATCGATCCCTCGATCATTACGAAACAAGAGACGCGCTACATGAGCGTCGATCTCGACCCGGGAGCCGGCTACGGAAACACGCTGACCTGGTCGGAGCGAGACAAGCCGGCATTGACGCTGCAGCCGGTGGAGATCCAAGTTGACCTGGACAAGGAAAAGTTTTACCGGATGTTCATCAGCCTGATGAGCGCAGCCACACCGCCCCGCTGATCACTTCGAGTAATCGTCCCAGCTCACACGGAATTGCTGAGCGCAACTATGATCACCGCCGCAATCAGCACCACCAATCCAAAATTGAGCAGGCGGCGCGCTGCGACAGATGCCCCCTGCCACTCGCCTCTCCACAATCCCCAGAGGTTCCCGGTGACGATCGAAAGCGAGATAAACAGCGGCCAACCTGCGATCGCGCCCCAGTGCCCGAGTTTGGCTGCGCCCGCCCCGTATAGATAGAAACTGCCGATCCACATCAAAGCCATTGCGGCGCTCAGGGCGAGATTGCGTGGCGTCTCCCGGCCCCAGTACTGGCTCAGCGTTTTCCTGCTGATCATCAGGTAGACGCAATACGCCAGATTGGCGATGCATCCTATCGTGAACAGAAGTGCCCACACCGTGTTGCCCGAAGAGGCCTGTGAGACTCCCAGTTCTTCGGCGGCGTGGGTCAGGTTCTTGCCGAAGGCCATCCCTACGTTCGGCAGGCATGAGAGTGTGCCAGCCAGAACGGCGATGAACAGCCCCGTGCTGAAAACGTTCGACTGCGTGGACTTGGGTTTGTCTGCTGACGGGGTTCGGCGGGAACCGGCAACCGAGCACAGCACAATGCCGACCATCACCACGGCCGTACCGCCGAGAAGGACCTGTCCCTTCGAGGTCAGCAGCGTCTCTGGAAAGAAGATGAGCAGCGGAATCAGAGCGCCGAGGCTCGCGATCAGCCCCATGATGATCGGATAGCCCAGGGCCATTCCCAATTTGTCCATGCCCAGGCCGAAGAGCACGGCACCCACTCCCCAGCCCAAGCCAAACATAGCAACGATGCACAAATCTCGCGACGAAGACGCAGCATAGACGCCGAAGATCCTGGGAACGAACAGGAAGGTGATGATCCAGTTGAAAACGAACATGCCGAGCAGCGAAAATGTCGCCCAGGTGTGCTCCCACGACCAATTCTTGACCAGCGTCATGGGAAGCACAAAGGTGCCTTGGAGCAACCCCGCCAGCAGCACGAGCACGAAGCCTGCGACCAAAGTCATGGGCGTTTCTTACCTTTAAGATGGCGCCAGCAGAAAGCTCCAGCGGCGGATTTCAATGCTTCCTCAGTATTAGTATTGCTCATGTTCAGTATTGCGAAGCATCACGCTCACGCTTCGTCGCCGCTGGTTCGCCACCCTGCAATTCCGCCATGATTTGAGCGCCGGCGCTGGTTCCAACCAGGTCGGCGCCCGCTTGCACCAGATCGCGCACCTGCTGCGCGGTCTTGATCCCGCCCGAGGCTTTGACGCGAACGCGAGCCGGGGCAAGCCGCCGAAGAAAAGCAATCTGCTCGGGTGTTGCGATCCCGACCGCCCCACCGCTGGCGTTCTTCAAGTACGCCACGCCCGCGGAGACGCTAAGAGCCACCGCGCGCGCCTTCTGCTGGGCATTTAAGAGCGGAAGCTCAAGCATCACTTTAACTGGAACTTTGCCCGCCGCTTTCACTACGCCGCTAATATCCTCGGCGTATTCTCGCTCCATGCCCGAGAGCAGGAACCCGACATTGGGCATAAGATCGACTTCCTCCGCTCCGTTCTCGACCAGTTGCCCGGTCTCATAAGCCTTGCCCGCGCTGGTCATCGTTCCGTATGGGAAATCGACGAACGAAGCGACTCTGATCCCCGTCCCACGGAGAGCTTCTGCGGTCCTCTTCACCCATGCCGGAGGAATCATGGCGGCCTGGAAATGATATTTCAAGCATTCTGCAATGTGCTCTTCCCATCGCGCCAACGTGAGAGTATTCGAAATGATCGTCGATTGAATCCGGCTCGCTAAGCGCATCGCCTCCGACTGCAACTTTTCAGAATTGTTTTTGGACTCGCTCATAATCATGATGATGAATGCTCACTGCCAATTTGGAGCCGTCAGCCCGCGCTGCCGGTAGAACTCCACAACGTCCGCGCGCCTCGGCAGAGAGGGAATCACGCCTTCCTTCGTGACGGCCAACCCGCCCGTGACCACCGCAAACTCAACCGCTGACTCGAGGTTCTCTCCCGAAGCCAGCGCGGTTGCAAGCCCGGCATTGAAGGCGTCTCCCGCGCCCGTCGTATCCACCGCGCGCATCGGCATAGCCGGGATGTGTTTCGACGATGACGCGGTCACCACCAGCGCTCCCTTTTCGCCCAACGTGATGACCACCTGCCTGACGCCCGCGCGAATCAGGTCGCGAGCCACCTCGTCCGGTTCAACTCCCGCATCCGGACTGCGCCCGGTGAGCACCTTTGCCTCTGTCTGATTTGGAGTAAGCACGTCCACCAACTGCAAAACCGAAGCAGGCAATGGCCGGACCGGCGCGGGATTCAGAATTGTGATTGCACCATTGGCTCGTCCGCGAGCTAGGGCTGCCTCAGCCGCCACCACGGGAATTTCTAGCTGCGTAAGCACCACGGCAGCGCTTTTAAAAGCGGAGTCACACTGAGCAACCTCGGCAGCCGACAGCAGTTCATTCGCTCCCGGATCGAGCGCGATGCAATTGTTCCCAGTCTCCGCTTCGACCAGAATAAAGCCGACGCCGGTGTGATGCTCCGCCGTCCGGCGAACGAACGCTATGTCAATCCCTTCCTCGCGATAAAGCCGCAGCGCCATTTCACCAAATGCGTCTTCCCCGATTTTGGCGACGAACACGCTTTCCATTCCCAGCCGCGCACAACCCACCGCTTGATTCGACCCCTTGCCGCCGTAATCTACGCGATAATCCGAGGCCAAAACCGTCTCGCCCGTGCTGGGCAGGCGTTTGACTTTCAGCGTCAGCCCGGTCGCATAGCTGCCGACCACCGTGATCCTGGGAATGCTCATTGGAGAAGTCGTCTCACTATTTTCGCGGAGGCCGCGTCATCAAGTCGACGTAGATCTTGTAGAACTTCTCCGCATCGATGTCGAACTGCACATTAGCCATGTGCAAATACGGCGGAACCTGCGCCGTCGAGTTCCAGAAGATGGTCTTGCCATAGCTGGCGCCGTGGTCGACGTCGATATCCATGTAGAGCTGCTTCTGGCCGGTGATGATGGAGGGATCGATAAGCGCCGCGCCAGCGATTTCATCCCACATGTAGCCCGGCAAAGAATATTTCTCCAGATAGTCGGTCACCGGAGTCCTAGCCTTGGTGATCGTGGCCTTCATCTCGGTCGTGTATCGCGTTTTAACTGAGATATCGATGGGCGTGATGGTCACCTTTTTCCAGGGCGCACGCAGCACGATGCGCGTCGCTTCCGGATCGAACCACCAGTTGAATTCGCGGCGGGCATCGATCGCGCCCGGATCGATCGCCCCCTTGTCGGCGTAGAGTCCTCCGCCCATCATGACGAACTCTTTCGCCAGCGTCGCGACCGACGGGTCGAGCTTCAGCGCCAGCGCATAATTCGTCAGCGGACCTCCGGCCCAGAGCACAACTTCGCCGGGATACTTGTGCACCATCTGCACAATGAATTCGGCGGCGGTGCCCGGCCGCGCGTGAATGTGCGGCTCGCCTTCCTTCATCGGAGGCACAACGTCGGGTGCATGGTAAGGCTCGTCGTAAATGGTGGAGCGCGTCGCCTCGAAATGCTCGGTCCAGCATCCTTTATATTCAAGCCTGCCGTAGAGCGCTTCCCAACGCTCGGTCTCTTCTTTGCTGTTAAGCAGCGGAAATTCGGCGCCCTGGATAACCGGAACGTCGGTACGTCCGGCAATCTCCAGCATGCGGAGCGTGTGCAGCGTCTCTTCTTTCACCCACTGATCGCCGCTGACGGTGGTGATGCCGAGGACGTCGAATTTCTCCGACTGCAGGAATACCAGCAGCGCTTGCTGGTCGCTGGTGCCTGGGCCGCGCGCATCCTGATCGACGATCACCTTGATTTTCTGGGCCGAGGCAGCGCCTGCGAGCAGCAGCGCGAGCAGGCACATCAGCGCGAGTGTACGCGTGCAGCGAATCACCATGTCAGCATTCCCCTTTAGAGTTTGGATTCGAGAGCTAATACTAACTCACCGCCGCGGACGCATGGGCGGCGACAATGCGCGAACAAGAGACTGAAAGTCTGGCGGAAGTTCGCAGTCAACCGAAACGCGCTCTCCCGAACGTGGATGAATGAACTGAAGATGCCCGGCATGAAGAGCGACGCGGGCAATTCGCCGTTCCAACGCTTCCGCCTGATGGTACTTTCTATCGCCGATCACCGGGTGGCCGATCGCCGAGAACTGCACGCGGATCTGATTCTGCAATCCCGTCACCAGCGTTACTCGGACGAGCGCCGCGGCGCGCAGACGGCGTTCGATGCTATACCGAAGTTCCGCGCGAGCCGCTTGCGAGTCGTTCCCGGTGCTTAACTTTTGAAACATTCCTTCTCGTCGAAAGTAATGAACGAGCGTCCCTTCTTTATCCTTATCCTTTGCGCCAGGATGCCCGCGAACCACTCCCAGATACTGCCGCACCGGAGTGTGGTCGAGAAACTGTCGGACCAGCGCGTCGCGATCCCGTTCGGTTTTTGCAAAGAGCAGAACTCCGGAAGTAAAACGATCGATGCGATGTACGACAAACGCTCGTTGTCTCCTCGCTTTCAGTTCCGCGGAAAGCAGGGACCATGCGGACGGTGTGGTCGAGTTCTTCACCGGGACAGCGGGAAGTCCAGCAGGCTTATTGATGGCCACGACGGCATCGTCTTCGTAGAGCACGACCAGCCGCCGCTGCTTTCCTGAACGCTTTCGCGAACGCTGCCCGCCCTTGCGTGGAAGTTTCTTCATAGCTGAGTCGTTGATCGTGCATTTCCCGCGGGCGGCATGAACCATGGGCGTCGACCCACGTCATCTTTGAGCCAAGTTTACTTCTGGCCTGAGAGTTCGGCAGCATGCGCCGCGCCCAGCACTGCCCCGCGCCGCCCGGGGGCATTCGCGAGTGCAGTCTCGAATTCTTTCAGCGCTAGACCCGGGTGGTTCTGCTCCAGGAGCAAGTCGCCGAGTTGTTCGCGGGCCGGAACAATCGGTCCCGGTGTCACCGGAAGCTTCTCGATTCCGTCCTCCTCATCGGCTGATGCGCGCAGCAACGCTGCGGCTTCATCCGGTTTCTTCTCCGCCTGCGCTGACCACGCGATGACTTCGCGTGCCAGAATCCCCACCTGAGTGGCCCAATAGTTGTTGCCTGACGTGCGAAGCTGCTCTTCGATCTGGCGCAATTCATCAATTTCGGTGCGCGCCTCGGCGGCGCGTCCGCTCCGAGCGAGTCCCAGGCCCCGAGCCCAAACCGCAATTGCGACAACATGAGGCGGGGCTCCTGGCGGAGGAACGATGCCGGCAGCGTCGGTCCATTGACCCCGCTCAACCAGGTAGCGAACCGGCATCGCGGTGGAGGCGTACGCTATCTTGAAATCGTCTCCGTTCAACATCGGCATGCTTTCGAGTTGCTGAATAACCTGACTCGCGTCTTGGTCGCGCCCACTCTGCAGATAGGCATATACCAGATAATCCATGGCGTGCAGTTCTTCTCCCGTGTCACCCTGCTGGTGTGCCGCATCCCTAGCCGCAAGGTTGGAAGCGATGGAGTCTTCCCATAGGCCGAGTCGTGTGAATATGTGGGATGGCATGTGCAATGCGTGCGGCGCGGAGGGCGCAATCTGGGAGTAGGCTTTCGCTACCGGGAGGCCTTTTGGTGCGAGCTCCGCATTGTCGTAAGCATGGATGAGGTAGTGAGGGACTCCCGGGTGCTGCGGGTAGGCGCGATCAAGCGGTTCGAGCAGATCGGCCGCCTGTTTCTGCTTCGCATGCGTCTTGTCGGCAGGAGATGCATTCGCCAGAAGCGCGAGCGCGTAAAATACCTGCGCTTCGACATCTTTCCTGTTCTCGGAAGCGAGATCGCTCATCGCGTGCTCGTAATTCGCCGCCCGCGTGTAGTACGGAACGGTGGCAGCGTCCTGATATATCAAGCCCAGCGCATTGATGAACTGGCGCTCGCGTTCGGAGCCCGCCCCAATCTGCTTCGCCCGCTGGACTTCCTTTTGCGCAATCGAAATTGTCGCGGGCGCAATGGGCGGTTCCCAAAGCTGGTGAAAGTACGTCATGGCGATTCCCCAATGTGCCATCGCACACCGCGGATCCAGTTCGGCCACACCCTGAAATGCATTTTCGGCGGCGGTGTAAGCGAAGGAGTGAAGCAGAGCTACACCTCGGTTGAACGGCTCCTGAACGGCCGGTGCGCAAGAAATCGGAAACGATACCTTTCCCAGTTTCTCAGGTGCACTGTGGTTGTGTGTTTCTTGTGCCGGAGACAAGGGAAAGATGAACAACAGGGTAAGGAATATTCTCCACGGGTGGGACATCCCTATCTCCATAGGCGGGCAACACTCTTGTGACATCCGAATTTTACATTGGGGGAACGATTGCAGAGGCCACGGGATCCCTCACACAACTCCGTCTCATCGTAAGCTCTAGCTTTCTATCTTCTTGATGTACAGCCGAAGCCCGGCCAACACCATCCCGATCGCGATGAGGGATATTCCGAACCCGAGACGGCGATAGTTGCGCTCAACCATGGCTTCGTTTCCAGCTTGCAGGTCTTTGGCGGCGATTTTCAGGCCGGCTTGAATATCCTGATCCACCAAGTCCCTCCGGAAGCTGTGGATCGTGACTCGAGCCTTGGTCAGCGAATCTCGCGCCTGATCCTGTCCCAGCCGGGCGTCGCTCACCTCCATGCCAGAAGACTCGGCAACACGGAGAACCTGGTCGGCGGTTTTGATGGCCTCGTCCAATTGACTCAACCCACTCAGCAATCCTGCCCTTGCTTGATCACAGCGGTCACCGGGGGTATGGCACTGCATGCAGACGGCGTCGGGACCAGTGCCAAGCTTCGCGTCGGTTGGATGGATGATGCCATGATTGCTGTGACACACGACGCATCCGGGAAGGGAAGCCGCGTCAAAGGCCTTTTTGTGCGTACTTTTTTCGTACATCTGGGCTTGGAAAGCGTGACAGTTCGAGCACACGTTCTGAACCTTGTCTACGCCTGGCGGAGCCGCGCCATGGTTTCCATGACAAGTTGTGCAAGTGGGCGCACTCAGATCGCCGCGCACCACTAGCGCCTGGTGGTGCACGCTCGTGCTGTACTTTGCGAATTGATCCGTGGGGATGGAATATCCCTTCATGTAATCCGCGTCAGCATGGCAGCGAGCACACGTGTTGGCCACGTTGACCGGGTTCACCGTGGAACGGGGATCGCTGGGCGCCCTTAGATCGTGGACACTGTGACAATCCGTGCACACTGCGACCTTCGCGTCCCCAGCCGCGAAGCGCTTGCCGTGCACGCTGGTGTGGTACTGGTCCAACTGGTCCGTGCGCAAACTGGGGTTGAACTGCCGAATATACGCGGGATCCGAATGGCAACTTCCGCACAACTGCGGAATCTGCTTGCGCTCAATCTTGCCTTTCCACCCCGCCTTTCGGCTCATGGCTTTCTCTGGATCGTCGCTGGTTGGGTCGCCTCCATGGCAACTGGCGCAAGTCAAACCTTTTTGTGCGTGGATGTCCTGGCTGAACTTCTCCTGGCTCACTCCCAAGGGATCAGGCAAGGCGGAGTGGCAATCCAGGCAGGAGTTCGTGCTCTGCGCAGAACCGGCTTGCCCATAACCAAGGCAGGCTGCGAGCACGACCGAGCCGGCCAGTCCGACGTGCCGGGCTGCGCGGAAAAGTCGAGCCTTATTTCGCAAGATAGCCATAAACACTCATACCTGCTGTGTATGCAAGAGCAAAAACTGCAAGCCCAGTGATCCATCCTTTCGTGCGTGAGGGTTGGTCACTTTCGAAAAATGGCAGCAGAAGCCACAACAAACCGGCCAAGCCGAAAGCAAGTACACCCAGAACCTCACCGTCGATGAACCACACTTTTGAAGGGATGAGCTTGAGCGTCTGAAACATGAACAGGAAGTACCACTCGGGTTTGATTCCCGCTGGGGCAGACACAAAAGGGTCTGCTTTGACGCCGAGGTTCCACGGGAACAGTGCCGCCAACGCACCCAGCGCTCCCAGAGCCACGTACCAGGCCATCAATTCGCGCAGCAGGAAGTTGGGAAAAAACTTCATTTCCCGTTTCGCGGACGGATTCGCGGTCCACTGCACTTCCAGCTTCGGGGGAATGCTGATGCCCTGGCGTTGCACCAGCAGGACGTGCAAAAAAATCAGCAAGGTCGCAATTCCGGGTAGAACCGCGACATGGAATCCAAAGAACCTGGTCAGCGTGGCTCCCGTCACCTCTTCACCACCGCGAAGAAAGATCATCAAAGGCTTCCCAATGACGGGGACTTGACCGGTAATTTCGGTGCCGACCTTGGTGGCGAAGAAAGCGAGAGTGTTCCAGGGCAGCAGATACCCGCTGAAACCGAAGCCCATGACAAGAAATAGCAGTATCACTCCAGTGACCCATGTCAGCTCCCGGGGCTTGCGGTAGGCCTTGAGAAACAGCACGCTGAACATGTGCGCAAAGGCGGTAAAAATCATGAGATTGGCTGACCAGGAGTGGATGGAACGAATCAGCCAGCCAAAGCGCACCCTGGTCATGATGTACTGCACGCTCTCAAAGGCTTCGTTCGCTCCAGGGCGGTAATACAGTAGCAGCAGTATCCCGGTCATCACCTGGATGACGAACAGGAAGAGAGTGATCCCTCCGAGGAAGTACCAATAGGAGAGGCGGTGCAGAGGAACAGTTTTCTTTCGCAGGGGGTCGATCAGATCGTCCCACTCCAGCCGCTCGTCCAGCCAGTTGCGTATGTTGCGGAGGAAACTCATCTTATTCGATTAAGCCTCTCGCCGGCGCCTCACGAATATCTCGTCCCCGCGCACTTGTACCTCAAAGCCTTCCAGCGGGCGCGGCGGAGGACCCGAAATGTTTCGGCCGTTGAGATCGTACTTGCCGTTGTGGCAGGCACACCAGACTTGATGCAGATCGTCGCGGTACTGCACCGTGCAGGACAGATGCGTGCAGGTCGCCGACATGGCGCGGTACTCTCCGCTGGCCGTGCGGATCAGCAAACCCGGGCGATTTCCGAACCGGAAAATCTTTCCGCTGTTCGGCTTCAACTCGGTGAGCTTTGCGGCGACGATCTCGTCCCCGCCGAGATCTACCACCGTTGGAGGGACGAGATAGCGGAGCACGGGATAGATGAAAGAAGCAAACGAGGCGAGCAAGCCGCCACCGAGGAAGATTTCAATTACGCCGCGGCGGGTAGGTTTAGGTTTGGATAGCTGGTCAGCGGTCATTCACTGCGCCCCCTGCCCGCCGGAATCAGGAACCCGACACTCGCATGCGCCGATTCTCGGGGATGAAACAGAACGCACCTCCACGGTACGCCGCATCTCGCGCAGCCACTTCGTCTGGAACAGTTGCAGGCGATGTCCAATTCCAATTCCAATG
Organism: uncultured Acidobacteriaceae bacterium; assembly: GCA_963773955.1. Taxonomy (GTDB): domain Bacteria; phylum Acidobacteriota; class Terriglobia; order Terriglobales; family Acidobacteriaceae; genus Acidiflorens. The sequence goes on from CAVZDM010000108.1 coordinate 44,866, forward strand.
GCGACTGCGAGATTCAGAGCGATTTTATACCTAGCTGGCGGATTAACGGCAAAATACCTGATCGATCACTCGGTCTTCTGCGCCTCCAGGAATGCGCGTAGTTCCTCAATATCTTCGGGGAGCATTTGAGTGAACTGCATCCCGTTGCCCACCTGCGGATCGCACGTGACAACTTTGGCCAGCACCAGCAGGGTGCTCTCGCCCGCTTGCAGCTTGACCTCCAGAGCCGTGCCGATGGCAAACGGAAACATCGTCTCGATGTAGCATCCACTCAGGCTCAGGTCTGCCGTCGCTCCGCGAAGGGGGGTCTCGCTGTTCTCGATGAACAGTTCGACCGGAACCGTCACTTTGACTCGCGGTTGCTCTCGCCGTTCGTGTTCAGGGGTTGGCATGAATTTCGCCTCTGCGCAGACGTTCCCCTTCCCATCTGCTTTTAGACACTACCAGAAGTGGTTCAAAGTCGAAACGCGATCGAAGCGACTTATCGCCTTGCCCGTTGTGCAGCTTCGCGTACTCTGTCTTGGCTTGTTTCAGAATGGGAACATCCGGGTCGGCGTCTTTCCAGAGCGTGAGGAAGTCCTGATAGGCAGCGCGAGCTCTGGATGTTTCGTTCTGCATGGCGTATGCACGGGCCAATCCGAGGCGGGCTAGCGCGCCCCATGGAAAGTTCACTACCAGTCCCCGGTGGTCAATGAATTTCTGAAATTCCGCGGCCGCTCGGTTGCCGTCGTGGAGCATAAGATAGGATTCTCCCCGCAAGTAAACCGGGCACAGGACTGCGGTTGAATACTGGAGTTCAATCGTGCTTGCTGTCTTCAATAGTTCGATTGCTCGGTTCGGGTCTTTGCGCTGCAAGGCGACCGCCGCCCGAATCGTCGGCAGCCAGTAATTCTGCACCACAGTGTCCTGAGGAAAGTTCTTAGTGAGTTCGGCCACCAACTGCTCAGCTCTTGCCGTATCGCCTGCCTGCGCCAGAGCCAGCGCCACCATGGCGTGCACATTGCGATTCGGGGCGAGATTCAATGCCGCATTGGCCTCGGCACGCGCCTGCTCCGAATTTCCCGATTCCACATCGCGCAGCGCTGCGTCTGCCTGGTAGGCGCCAGCATTTTCTTTGTCGTCATTGTGGTTGGCCGATTCCATCGCCCGCCCGGTCAGTTCGTGTGCGTTCTTCAGCTTACCGTACCAACCTTCAGTGTCCGCTTGTGCGGCTAGCAATATGTCTTCTATTCCAGGTTTCCCCATGGCTGCTGAAAGCAACTGCGTCATCTGCGGCGTATCGCCCTTCAGAAAAGCCAGTCCGTAACGGCTCTGGAGGAGAAACTCATCCTCCAGCTTGCGTTGCTGAGCCTGCTTGTACACCGCATCCGCTTCATCCAGCCGATCGAAGGTTTCGTAAGCGACGCCGAGGTTGCCATAGTTGACCACATGATCTGGCTCCAGGCGAAGCGCCTCTCGAAACTCCTCCAGGGCCTTCTCCCAGTTTCCGAGGTGGGCGTAAGTAAATCCAAGATCCACGTAAGGCGAGTCGTCTCTGGGGTAGGTCTGCTGCCAGATTTGGTCGGTCCGCACCACATTCTCCAGTTCGCCCGTTGCCGTCATGTAGTAGTTTGACTCGATATAGAATCGCTCTCGATCGCTGACCTTCTCCCGCAGCTCATAGGACTTGCGTGCATCCTCCGACGCCCGCGCGAATTCGTGCTGGTTCAGGTAGGCAACCGACATGGCGTCATAAGCGAGGGCAAAATTCGGATCGAGCTCCACCGCTCGCTTGTAGAAGGGCAGAGCGGCTGTGTTCCCTTTGGCAAGGTTCATCTTCTGACCCAGGCTGTAGGCCTTCAGCGCCTCCAGGGATGGCGTGGTCGCTTCCTCGATCGGCGTGGCATACTTCTCCACCGAGCTTAAAGACTCGCCGAGTTTGCTACGCAAACTGACCGCCGCGTTGTCCAAAGCATTCAGCACGCCTTCCTGACTTACAGCCTGCTCCTGGGTCTCCGCCAGCACGTCTCCCGTATCGCAGTTCACTGCCTTCAAACCAATTACATAATGGCTGCCTAGCCCGGCAATCGAGGCGGTTAGCATCGCCTTGCCACCCGTGCGTTGGCAGACCTCGTGGGCGATCTCCGGGGCCAACTTGGTCCCTGCTTCACGGTCCATCAGCTTCAAGGTCTCGTTTACTTTGCGCTCGGAAATCAGTTCGAGAAAAGGCGATTGCCGGAGTTGCACCGACAGTGCCTGCTTCAGCGTGTCGTCAAATACCGGATCGCCCGTCTTGTTGTCGAAATCGGAGAGAACAAGCGTGTCCTTCTCAGTCATCGGGGTCGAGCTCGAACGCGAGCGGAAGTACGACGTTCCCACGATGGCAACAGCGACAAGTAAGATGGCCACCGGAATGAGAACTTTGCGAACGGAAGCGGCAGGAATCGCCGGAACGACCGGCGCAGATCTCTCCACCGGAACCATCAGGCGGTAGCCATGCCGCGGCAGGGTCTCGATGTAACGTGGATTCTCCGCCGAGTCGCCCAACGCGTGCCGCAGGCGCTTCACCGCTGTGTTGAGGCCATGATCAAAGTCTACGAATGTGTCCGAGCTCCACAGGCGCTGGCGTAATTCCTCGCGGGTTACCACTTCTCCGGGGTGCTCGCCCAGTTGCACTAGAACCTGGAAGGGTTGTTCGGGAAGCCGGGTCCTGGTGCCGTTGTACTGTAGTTCGGCAGTACGCAGATCCAGTTTGAAGGGCCCGAAACGGACGATATTGGCAGGCGGCGAGATAGACACTCCCAGGGGGAGACATGTGCAGCCGGATTATAATTCGCGACTCAAAAGGCAATCTGTGACCTAAAACACCAGCATTTGGTTGGTGCAGCCACTGTCAATTCAGAGTCTTCTAGTCCGTTATTGTGGATGTCATGGCTAAGTCACCGAGCGATCACCTCCTTTCCATCTGAATTTCACCTCCATTGCATTGCCAATCCCTTCAGAAACGACCCAGAATGGGCCTCTGAATTGAAAGGCCATATTTTCGTATGTTTTTCCGGACGGACTCTCAGCCCGCAATAGGTCACCGTCCGGCTCCGGCTCAGCTCCCTTCTGCATACCTGTCTATAAGGAGAGAAATGTTATGCGCCATTTTTCCTTGCGTCGCAATACCATGCTGAACTTTCCATCCAACTTATCTTTTCTACTAGGACTTGCGCTTATGCTGGCGCTAGCGCCGGCGTTGCCAATGAACGCCGCAGCACAGACAGCCCACTTCAGCTACGGCGAGGTAACGTTGCCCAGTAACTTCAGCATTCCCATTGGCGTCGCAGTAGACGGGAGCGGGAATGTCTTCGTAGCCGATTACCAGCACAATGCGGTGAAAGAAATTCCGTCCGGCTGCGCTACCTATAGTTGCATCTTGACGTTGGGCAGCGGCTTCAATGGTCCCAACGGCGTAGCGGTGGACGGGAGCGGGAACCTGTTCGTCGCTGATACCAATAACGGTGCGGTGAAAGAGCTTCTGGCATCGGGCGGCTTCACCACGATCAACACCTTAGGTGGCGGTTTCTATCAGCCCACCGGTATTGCGATAGACGCGAACGGAAACGTCTTCGTCGCCGATCAGGGCAGCGTTTACCATCCAGTTACAGAGATTCCTTCCGGCTGTACTTCCGCCAGTTGCGTCGTGACGTTAGGCAGCACTCCTCTCAGCTTCAACAGGGTCATCGCTATAGCCGTCGACGGGAGCGATAACGTCTACGTCGCCGATTTCAACAACAATGCGGTGAAGGAAATGCTGGCGTCGACTGGCTACACCCAAGTCAACACGCTGGCCAGCGGCTTCAGCTTCAACGGTCCCGAAGGCGTTGCGTTGGACGGGAATGGCAATGTCTATGTCGCCGATTGCAACAACAACGCGGCGGAAGAGATCTTGGCTGCGGGTGGCTACACCACGGTCAACACGCTGCTAAGCGGCCTCAGTGGTCCCGGGGGCGTCGCGGTGGACGGGAGCGGGAACATCTTCATTTCCGATTCCGGCTATAGCCAAGTGCTGGAGCTGGAAGCGAAGCAAGTGAACTTCGGGACGGTTGCGATCGGCCAAGCGAGCGCCACGATCCCGCTGATCTTCACCTTCGACAGCGGCGGAACCATTGGCAGCCCGGTCGCGCTGACGCAGGGTGCTGCGGGAATGGACTTTGCCGATGCAGGCACGGGCACTTGCACCACAAACGGGACCAGCTATGCATATAGCGCCGGCAATACCTGCACAGTGAACGTGACTTTCACGCCTAGGGTTGCGGGCCTTCGCAACGGAGCCGTACTTCTGCAGAATGGCTCCGGAAACACCATTGCCACGGGCTACGTCTACGGCGTCGGCTCTGGGCCGCAGGTCAGCTTCCTGCCCGGCAGCCAGATCACGCTGGGCGGCGGCTTTGGCATTCCCATGGGTGTTGCAGTGGACGGCAGCGGGAACGCCTTCGTCGCCGATTACCGGAACAATGCGGTGAAAGAAATTCCGTACGGTTGCGTCACTACCAGCTGCGTCAAGACGCTGGGCAACGGCTTCTATCAACCTAGTGGCGTTGCGCTAGACGCGAGCGGCAATGTTTACGTCGCCGATAGCGGCAACAGTGCCGTGAAGGAGATTCTGGCGTCTGGCGGCTATAGCACGATCAACACCTTGGGCGGTGGCTTCTATCAACCCACCGGCGTTGCGTTGGACGCGAGCGGAAACGTCTTCGTCGCCGACCAGTTCAGCGTTTACCATCCAGTGACAGAGATTCCTTCCGGCTGCACTTCCGCGAGCTGCGTTGTGACGTTAGGCAGTGCGCCTCTCAGCTTCAACCGGGTCATCGGCATAGCCGTGGACGGGACCGATAACGTCTACGTCGCCGATTTCAACAACAATGCGGTGAAAGAGATGTTGGCATCGACCGGCTACACCACGGTCAACACGCTGGCCACCGGGTTCAGCTTCAACGGTCCCCAAGGCGTTGCGTTGGACCAGAATGGGAACGTCTATGTCGCCGATTGCAACAACAATATGGTGGAAGAGATTCTGGCAGCGGGTGGCTACACCACGGTCAACACGCTAGCCAGTGGCCTCTACGCTCCCGGGGGCGTAGTAGTGGACGGCAGCGGCAACGTCTATTTCGCCGATTATTTTCTTGTGGCGAAACTGGACTATGCGGATCCGCCGACCCTGAGCTTTGCGACGCCGACACCCGTCGGATCGACCGATACCACGGACGGCCCGCAGACAGTGACGATCCAGAACATCGGCAACGCGTCGTTGATCTTCCAACCCTTCGTTGCAGGCAATCTACTCGATGCGGTGCTTTCTCCCTTGGGTGCGACCGATTGCACGGAGTTGAGCGGTTTGCAGTTGGCACCGGGCACAAGCTGCACGCTGGGCATCGAGTTCGCCCCCGCGCAGTCGGGCTCGGTGAGCGGACATGCCAACCTCGTAGACAATGCGCTGAACGCCAGTCCTTCCACGCAGACGATCGTCGTGCAGGGTACCGGCGCTCTGGCTACGCCCACGGTGAGCTTCACCGGGGCGCCGGCCAGCGCACCCTTCGGCTCCGCGTTTTACGTGGTTGCCACTACCAACGCCAGCACCACGGCGGTCATCACAGAGAGCGGCGCCTGCTCGGGCAGCGCTCCGGTCATTATGATTTCTGGCACCGGGACCTGCATGCTCACGGCCAGCTGGGCGGCGGACAGCAACTACTTTGCGGCATCGCTGAGCCAGTCCACGGCCGCGACCCTGGCCGGCACCGCCAGCACAATCATCTCCAGCACTCCCAATCCGTCGACGGCCGGAAAGGTGCCGGTGACCGTCAGCTTCTCGATAGCGTCCCTTTCTCAGATTCCCCTGAAAGGTGTGTTTTCGAGCGGCAGTGTCACCGTGACAGCGAGCACGGGTGAGTCCTGCAATGGAGGCTTGGCCGAAGGAGGGGGAAGCTGCGGGTTAATATTCACTACCACAGGCTCAAGAACTCTGACTGCGACTTACTCGGGCGACACAAACTTCGCCGGAAGTTCGTCGGCCGGAGTCTCACAAGTCGTGCTGGTCGCAGGCGGCGCGGATTTGATTGAAAGTAGCGTTTCGGTCCTTACCACTGCGCCAATCTCGGGAGGCAGCCTGGTAGTAAGCGACACGGTTACAAACCAGGGGAGTGCGAATGCAGGCGCGTCCACTACGGGTTTCTATCTGTCCACGAATGGAACCAGCAAAGGGACGATACTGGGGACGCGGAGTGTGCCCGCACTAGCTTCCGGTAACAGCTCCGGGCCGGTGAGCACCACGCTCACGCTGCCGCTGAACCTGTACGGCAACTACTACCTCATGGCCTGTGCGAATTACAACAATGCAGTGGTGGAGACCAACACAGCCAACAACTGCACGTCGTCATTGATGCCAGTGGCAGGGGCAGACTTCATTGAAAGCTATTATTCCGGTCCGGCATCGGCTGCCTCCGGCGGTACGATTCAGGTGACGGATACGACGACAAACCAGGGACCTGGGAACGCAGGTGGATCGAACACCGGTTTCTATCTGTCCACGAACGGAACCAGCAAAGGGACGCTGCTAGGGTCGCGGAGTGTGCCCGCACTGGCTGCGGGTAACAGCTCCGGGCCAGTAACCACTACGCTAACGCTGCCGCTGAACTTGAGCGGCAACTACTACATCATGGCCTGTGCGAACTACAACAACCAGGTTGTGGAGAGCAGCACAACTAACGACTGCACCTCGTTATTGGCACTGCCGGTGGCAGCGGCAGATTTCATTGAAAGTTATTATTCCGGTCCGGCATCGGCTAGCTCCGGCGGCACGATTCAGGTGACGGATACGACGACAAACCAGGGAGGTGGGAACGCGGCTGCATCGAGCACCGGTTTCTATCTGTCCACGAATGGGACCAGCAAAGGGCCGCTGCTAGGGTCGCGGAATGTGCCCGCACTGGCAGCGGGTAACAGTTCGGGGCCGGTGAGCACCACGCTCACGCTGCCGCTGAACCTGAACGGCAACTACTACCTCATGGCCTGCGCGAATTACAACAACCAGGACACTGAAAGCACCACAGCCAACAACTGCATCACGTCATCGATTCTGCCAGTGGCAGGGGCAGACTTGATTGAGAGCCCGGTATCAGGTGCCTCTGGGGGCACGATTCAGGTGACGGATACGGTTGTGAACCAGGGGAATGGGAATGCCGGCACGTCGGTGACCGGTTTCTATCTGTCCTCGAATGGAACCGTCAAAAACACGCTGTTGGGGACACGGAGCGTGCCCGCACTGGCCGCGGGTGCCAGTTCCGGGCCGGTCAACACCAACCTCACGCTGCCGACGAACCTGAATGGCAACTACTACATCATGGCTTGTGCGAATTACAACAATACGGTGGTGGAGAGCAATATAACCAACAACTGCACCGCTACGGGACCGATCGCCGTGCATTGAGATAAAGCCTTCAAGCTTGCCCGTTTTCGTGACGGGCACTGACAAAAAACGGGCCGGGACTTGGCGCGAGAGCGACTGGCCTCGGCCCAACGTTTGATCCGCGAGAACCATGTTCGCGCTCTTCGCGCAGAAGGATCGGCGGCGCTCACCTGCAGGTCCGAGGGGAGTGGAAGGTACCGACCCCACGGTAGTGTGGTCGGCGCGCTCTCGGTCGCGTGATGTCAATCACATTCCCGAGTGACATTGAATGCTGCTTGTCGGTTTCGTCGCCCTTAGAATGAGCGGACCGTTCCGGGCGGCGAGACCCATAACGCACTCGCTTGGCGCTAGGAGACCGCGTTCTTGCGCCACGTTGCTGCCACGACTCTCGTTCGCCACAGACCACGTACCGTTAGCCCAATGTTATGCTGGCAGCCGTTCGCAGAAGACAGGGAGACCGCAAAGTTCCATGCGAAATTTCACGGTGTTGGACGCGGTGGGGACCCTTAAGGCATGCCTCGTCCTTCTCCCATTCGCGCTCGCCCCTGGGTATGTAGCGGGGTGGGCCCTCGACCTCTTCGAGTTCCGGCGGCGGCGCCTGATTCTGCGGCTGATTCTCGCCATCCCACTCTCCATCGCCATCTGCCCGATGCTTTCGTATCTGCTGGCGCGGTTCCTGGAACCGGGGCTCTGGACGTTCTATATCGGTGTGTTCGCTGCCTGCGTGCTCCTTTTGGCAAAGGAAGCTCGGCGAGCGAAATTATGGCCTTTTTCAAAATACATTTGGGTTGCTCTGAGCCTGATGGCGCTTTGGGGAGTAGCGGCCATTGGGTCGATGGTAGATCTGCAAATCGGGGATCAGCTCTATCCGCCAATTGTCGCCTATGACCATTCCGTGCGCACCGCCATGACGGCCGCGATTGCCCGCCATATCCCTCCGAACAACCCTTTCTTCGCCAATGCAGCGGCGACTCTGCGCTATCACTACTTGTGGTTGTTGTTTTGCAGCTTGCCCATGAAGGCGTTCCATTTGTCGCCGCGATACGCGGTGTATTCCGGCGTCGTCTGGTGCGGAGTGGGCTTGATGTGCCTGGTCGCGCTCGGCCTCAAGTTCCTGGTGCGAGTCCAAACCGACATCGAGCGAAAGGCTTTGCTCGCAGTTGGCCTTCTCTCGGTCACCGGCCTGGACATCTTGCCGACCTTCTACTTTGGGCTTGGGCATCATGTCTGGGCGGCAGACATGGAGTGGTGGAACGAAGTACAGATCACCTCCTGGGTTGGCTCCTTGCTGTGGGTACCGCACAACGTCGCGGCGTTGATCGCATGTTTCGTTGCATTCTTGCTGCTGCGTCATCAGGCCGACGTCAATCGCGGTCGGGCCGCTGGCCCCATAATCGTGGCGGGGATGGCGTTTGCCAGCGCGGCGGGTATGTCGGTTTACGTTACCTTCACGTTCGTAGTTGCTGTAGCCCTTTGGCTGCTGGCCTCGATTACACGAAAGGCCTGGCTAGAAGTAGCGATGTTCGTGGGCGCGGGTGCGTGGGCGTTGCTCTGGGCGATGCCCTTTCTTTCCAGTCTTCGCGGTCCCGCCAGCGGCGCCGCTTTTGTCGAATTCGCGCTGCGCCCGTTTCCACTAGGGCTTCATTTCGCCCAACAAATCGGCATCGAGCTCCGGACGCAAACCGCGCTGACCGTCGCTAACGCGATCTTCCTGCCCATCAACTATGCGCTTGAACTTGGATTCTTTCTCGCCGTCGGCGTCCTCCGGCTGCGACTGCTTCTGAGCGCAAGGGTTGAGGCCACCACCAACGAACTGGCTGCATGGACCCTGGTAGCGACGAGTTTCCTGATCGGCACATTCCTGCGCTCGAGTACCATCAGTAGTAACGACTTAGGTTGGAGATGCTTCCTTCCGGCGCAACTGATCCTGCTGCTATGGGGCGTGACGATCGTTGATGATTGGTGGTTTCATCGTTCCGGCGCCGCGTCAGAAACCGTGCTGCGTCCGTGGGCTCGCGGAGCGCTCACGACGTTATTGATTCTGGGCCTACTCGGAACTTCGTACCAGGTCTTCATGCTCCGCATGTTCCCTATCCTCCTTGATCGCGGAGCGATTGCCGGACCAAGTTGGGTGGATCCGGACCCGCAGTTTGGCAAACGGACATTTGCGTTGCGGTCAGCCTACGACGTTCTCGATGCGCAACTGCCGTCTTCGGCAGTCGTGCAGAGCAATCCATCTAAGGAGGATCCCATTTTGCACATGCTGTATTCCGGTCATGACGCGGCCGCCGGTGATGGAGAATGTGGAACAACCTTTGGCGGTAACCCCGGGGTCTGCGCTCTGCGCCAGCAGAAGCTTGCTGTTTTTTTCGAACTTCCTGATGGCAGCAATTTAGACGCTACGTGCCGGGAGTATGGAATCGATGCAGTCGTAGTGGAAGATACAGACGAAGTGTGGCAGGAGCGGTCATCCTGGATTTGGAGTCGGAACCCAGCAGTCGCGAACGATTATGTCAGGGCCTTTCGCTGCGGCGTGCCCGATGATGGCCTTCACCGGTAACAGAGACCGGCATGAGCGCAGCAGGTGAGTCTGCCTCTGCTACTTGTTCACTGTCGAAGTCGGATTCTCTTGCAACTGGAGCATTTGTTGGCGTACTTCACCGGCCAGTTTCATCTGTCCGGTTGCCTCGTAAAGTCGAGCCAGCCTGTCCCAGCGCCTTTGCACCCAGGGCGTCCTCTGGATTGCCTCCTGCTGGAAAGTGATCGCTTCATTCCAGTGTGTTAGAAGCCGATGCGCCTCGGACCGGCCTTCCGCGAGCTCAGCGTAGATTTCAGGGGCAAGCGATTCGGCGCCATTGCGATACGGGCTGCTTTTCTCGGCCCTGTCAAAGGACACCAGCGCGTCTTCCGGATGGTTCAAAGCAATCTGAAGTTTTCCCATGGTCATGTAGATATTGAAAGGCTGAAGCGCCAAACCTGCCGCGCGCTCCAGGGCTTGCAGGGCAGCTGCGTTGCGACCCTGGTTTCCGTAAAGAGACGCCAGAGAGTACCAGACTCCGCCGTTTTCATTGATCGCCAGCGAGGCACGGAATTCCTGCTCGGCTTCTGCGTATTGCTGCCGCCGCTCAAACAGCAGCGCGCGCATCAGATGAACATTCGGGTCGTTGCGATAGAGCGCATCCACGTGGCCCAGGGACTCCTCCGCGTCGCGATCCCGATGCAGTACGAAAAATAGCTCACCCGAATTCAGGTAGAAATCGTGAAGGGCTGAACGGGAATCAGACATCGGAGCAGTGAGCGCCTGTGTCGAACAGTCAATCTGCAGGCGACTGATCCACGAAGAATTCTCTGCGGTGTTGCGCAGAAACACCAATGAGACATCATCCATGTAAATGGGACGCCAGCCCGCGCTCTGGCAAAACTTGTACGGGTCCAGGTTTCGCAAGCCACGCAGCCCGGCTGTAGAAACCAGCAGAACATTCAGCTTCCAGCGCTCGGCCTCATTCCGCCACGCCTGGGAATCGGGGTCCTCGCTGTATAGGTTGAACTGCTCAATCGCCAGATCGGGATTGTTCCCGCGTCCATCGATGAAGTCGGGATACTTCGGGCCCAGGCTCCACGCTGCATAACCACCGAGTTCGTAGTCTTCGAAAATATTTCCCGGAAGCTGTTGACGGCGGATAAAAGCGGCCGCGCGAGCAGGGAACCAGGACGCTTCTCCGGCCCCAAACCTCAAGTCCGGATTAAACACGACGTAGGTGCGATTAGATACAAAGTCAGCAATCTGTAAAAGCGCGATGGCGCAAAAGACAGCCGTCAACAGGATGGCAGCCGATGTCGGAACTCGAAGCACGGGTTGAGAAGTGTTCTTTGCAGCCGGGTGGTTCGTGTGGTGACGGGGCTCCTCTCGGTCACCACGAAGAGCGGGGCGATCGGCAAACAGCGCCTCGAGCAACCCCGCCCCCAAAGTTACGATGGAAATTGCGAACAGCGCCGAGTAGCGCGCATGACTCAATGCGGCATAGAGTGCGACGAGCACAACCAGCCCGGCCCCGGCCTGCCGCTTCCAGAAAAAAAGTCCGGCCACAATCACCGCCAGCAGAAGCAGCCAGGTAAAGCCAAACTGAGCGTGTCGCACGTCAATGAGCTGATACAGCAAATGGGTTGACATGGGTACACCCATGAACTCAGCGATCGCGACATTGCCATTGAGCTTTCCCTGAGCTGAGCCGGCGACGCCCGCGATGTTGAGCGAAGCGGCATAGATTCTTGTCCCCCACGGATTCACCAGCGTGGCCGCTCCGCAAGCCGCGAGCCAGGGCCATGCCCGGTGTAACCGCAGAAGCACCGCCTGACGCCGCTCTGCAAACAGCAAATTGGAGAGTTCGATCAGCAGGTAGGCGCCAATGGCCGCGAGCCCCGCGATGAAACCCGGGTGGAGATTAACCCAGAACAGCATGATCACGGGGAGCAGCCAAAGCCGGCTACGCGTTCCGCGCTGGCAGGCCCACAGTTCTCCAAGAAAGAGGGCAAAGAAAACGGTGGTGAAAAGGTCCGCCCGCGCGGCGGTTCTGGTGGCAATGGACCCAACCGCGAGCAGCGCCAGGACCGCGCTTTCCATGTCTCCCCGGCGAACCATGTAAGCCACGACCGCCAGGCATGCCAGCGCGCAAAACCAACTCAAACCTGCATAACCAAACGCGTTGTACATCAGATAGAACAGCACACCCGCAAACGGTGGATACATCCAAGACGTGCCCGCGGAAGGAAACGACAGCACGTCAGTGCGCGGAACTTGGCGATGCTCTACTACCCAGCGGCCCGTCGCCAGATGCCAGCCCATGTCGCTATCGCCTACCGTGTGCAGACCGGCACACAGAGCGCTAAGCAACACGAGAGAAATCAATATCAATCTGGCAACGCGATACCATCTTTCAGCGGAAACTCTCATGGAAAATTGCGGCCTGTAAATTGACACTCCGTGTTGACTATAAGCGCTGACTATAAACGCTAACTATAATCCGGCAGACGATTCGCGAGCTTGTGTGATGACCGCCTGCCAGGCAGACGTGACGGCGCTTGGTAGACTTCTCCTTCATGTGATCGCCATCACAGTCCCAAGTGACGTGGAGCGCTGCCTGTCTGGTGCTCCGCCTTTAAGGTAAGTGAGCAAAGGCAAAAGAGCGACAAAATCCTATCAGCGCGCGGAAAGCGCGCGTATAGTCTTTACGGTCGGGCAAGAGCAGTGCTTTCAGCCCAATGCCGACCATGGGGGAATCAGGGATGGAAAACGAAACCCAGGCGCAGCCAACCGCGGCATCGGCTTGGCAAGTAAAGCAGGTCTATGCGATGGCGGTAATCAGCCTCGTGGTTGGGCTGGCGATTGGATACCTGTTTCGCGGATCGCAATCTCCTGCGCCGCCCCCAAAACCTATGGCCGCCGCGCCCCAGTCGCCTCACGCCGCGGGCGGTATGGGGGGCCAGATGCCCAACCTTGAGCAGATGAAACAGATGGCCGACGACAAGGCGGCACCGTTGCTCGAAAAACTGAAGGGCGATCCGAACAACACCGATCTGCTGGTTAAGGTCGGAGGCCTGTACCAAGCTACCCACCAGTTCAAGGTAGCGGCGGGCTATTTCGACAAGGCAGTGCACGTAGATCCGAAGAACGTCCCCATTCGCACACAGTTGGCTTCGTGCCTCTACTACGACGGCGATGTAGACGGGGCGATCAGTCAACTGCAGCAGTCGCTGCACTACGATCCGAAGGACGCCAACTCCTTGTTCAACCTGGGTATGATCAAGTTGCAGGGAAAAAAGGACAGCAAGGGAGCGCTCGCAGCTTGGCAGTTGCTGTTGAAATCGAATCCGCAATTGCCCGCAGAGCGCAAAGCCATGGTGCAGAAACTGATAGCCGACATCCAGATGCAGAGCAAGGGCTAGCACCCTGAGAAGCGAAACCGGCTTGTGCTGGCTTGCGCCAGCAAACGAAACAGGATCTGAGGGAGCAATTACGATGACAACGACAACGACGGATACAAATCGAGCAAGTTCTGGTTCCATTGAGCAATGGACAAGCGTGCAAGCTTATGTATTGGCGGTCATCTGCCTGCTGGTGGGAATCGCCGGCGGCTGGTTCATACGCGGATCGCAGAGTCCAACGGCCTCCGGGGCTGAGACCGCGAGCGCATCGGCGCCGGCTCCTGCAATGGGAAATCCAGCCACGCAAGCGCCAACTCCGGCTCAGATGGTGAAAATGGCCGATACGCAGGCCGCACCATTGATCGAGAAGCTCAAGGCGGATCCGACCAACGCGGGACTTCTGGCAAACATCGGGAACATCTATTACGACACTCAACAGTACCCCACGGCTATCGATTACTATCAGCGGACGCTCAAGCTAGAGCCATCCAATGCGGGAGTTCGTACCGACATGGCGACCGCGTATTGGTATACCGGCGATGCCGATACCGCTATCGCACAATTCCAGAAATCGCTCTCTTACGAGCCGAATAAGGCCAACACCCTTTTCAACCTCGGCATTGTCGAGTGGCAGGGGAAGATGGATATCGACAAAGCTGTCACCGCGTGGCAGAAGTTGCTTGACACCAATCCGAACTATGAAGCGAAAGACAAGGTTCTGGAATTGATGGCACAGGCCAAGAAGCATTCGGGGGTGAAACCGGGGACGCCCGCGAAGCCATTGCAATAGATCTGGGCAGCCGCTTCTGCACGATGAAGGCCACGGTGAGTACTTCTCCCTTCGAACAATTCGTTGGCCATTTGCGGCAGAAGCCGATGCTGCTGGGCGCAATACTCGTGTTCGCTACTTCGTTGTTGTATTGTCGAGTCGCGCACTACGAATTCCTCATATTTGATGACAAGCCCTATGTCACCCATAATATTCATGTCAACACCGGATTGAATCACGGCAATGTGGTTTGGGCTTTTACGAGTTTCCACGAGGGGAATTGGCATCCGATCACATGGCTCTCGCACATGGCGGATTGTCAGTGGTTCGGCCTGAAGTCCGGACCTCCTCACCTTGTCAATATCGCGCTCCATGCGGTTAACGTTCTGCTGCTGTTCTGGCTGCTGCAAAGGGCCACGGGTGCAACGGGGCGCAGCTTCTTCGTGGCCGCACTCTTTGGCGTGCATCCGCTGAATGTGGAAACGGTCGCCTGGGTGGCGGAGAGAAAAAGTTTGCTCAGCGCGTTTTTTTCGTTGCTCACGATTGCCGCGTATGGCTGGTACGCCCGGCGGCCCGGTTGGAAGAAGTATTTGGTCGTCGTCGTCGCCTTTGCGCTGGCGCTGATGTCCAAGCCCATGGCGGTGAGTCTCCCATTTGTCCTGCTACTTTTGGACTACTGGCCCTTGCGACGGTACGAGGATCTTCCGTTGCGACCTAAGTGGGTGCGGTTGTCGAAGGAGAAGTTGCCACTGTTATTGATGAGCGCAGCAAGTTCCGCCGTGACCCTGATCGCGCAGCGTTCTGGCGGTGCGGTGGCAGACGCATCTGCACTGCCGCTCTCTATGCGAATAGGGAACGCAATTATGTCCTATGTGGGGTATATCGGAAAGACAATTTGGCCCTCCCGTCTGTCCGTCTTTTATCCCTACTCGGACCGCCCGCAGCCGTGGTCCGATCTCATCGCAGCGGCGGTGATCTTGGTAGCCATCACCGCAGCCGTATTATATTTTCGCCGCGCTCGCTACTTGGCGATGGGCTGGTGTCTGTTTGTTGTGACTCTGATTCCAGTAATCGGAATCGTTCAGGTCGGCCGCCAAGCGATGGCTGACCGTTACGCTTATATCCCGTGCATAGGACTTTTTATCATCATCGCATGGGGCTTAAGTGACGTACTCTCTGCTGCAGCCGTCCCTCCGGTGGTAACCGCCGTGGCCGCACTTGGCCTGGTTTCGGGACTCGCAGTTGCGACGAGCGATTATTTACCCTACTGGCAAAACGGGGCCAAACTGTTTACTCGAGCAGCCCTCGTAGCTGACCGCCCTGACTATGCAATCGAAGAGGCCCTCGGGGATGCACTTGCTTCGTCTGGCCGCGAAACCGAAGCCTATAAGCACTACGGCGCGGCGTGCACTTTACTTCCAACCTATCCGCTCTGTCACTACAATATGTCGCAAATTTTATTCAATCGACATCAACTCAGAGACGCACTCGAGCAACTCGACGTCGCCGTAAGTTTAACCGACAACAAGGATTTGGCGCTTTCGTGTTTGATCAATTCTGGCGAGATACTCTTGGCGCTCGGTGATTATCAAACCGCACAGATGAGATTGGCGGCGGCGCTGCAGATCGATCCGAGTAGCGACATGGCACTGCGACTGCAGCAAAAGGCATTGAATCAAGCAGGGGCAGGCCACTAACGTGCAGACCCATGCCTCGACTGCCTTAGAACAATACGCTGCCGAGCACAAACGCGTGCCGATGCGGACCCTGGCAATCGTATTCGGCTTCACGTTGTTTCTGAGCGCGTTCTTGTTGTTCCAGGTGCAGCTCATCATCGGCAAGTACATCCTCCCATGGTTCGGAGGCTCGGCCGCAGTTTGGACTACCAGCATGCTGGTTTTCCAGATATTGCTGCTGGGTGGTTATGTGTATTCGCATCTGGTTTCGGAGCGGCTCTCGCAGAAGGCCCAGTCCAACCTCCATCTGGCGTTATTGTTCGCGGCATTGCTGCTGGTGTTCACGTTGTCGTTGCTATGGCCATCGGCAATCACTCCAGGCCAGAACTGGAAACCGTTGCATAGCGCGAATCCACTCTGGAGCGTAACCCTGATCCTGCTGCTTTCTGTGGGCTTGCCGTTCTTTGTGCTTTCCACAACTGGTCCGTTGCTGCAGCGTTGGTTCGCCCGCGAAGGAGGCAATACACAGACCTATCGCCTGTACGCCGTTTCCAATCTGGGGTCTCTGTTGGGACTGCTGACGTTCCCGTTCCTGCTGGAGCCCATGCTGCATATGACCATGCAGGGCCGCATATGGGCGATTCTATTTAGCCTGTTCGCTGTCGGGTGCGGTTGGTCTGCATGGCGTGCACGCCATAGCATGGGTGGCGCGGCGTTACCATCCAAGGTTGCCGATCCGCCAAGCCACACAACCGGTATAGCCCGCGCGCTCTGGGTCCTGCTGCCGGGTTGTGCCTCAGCTCTTTTATTGGCGACGACAAACCTGCTCTGCCAGGAAATCACTTCGATCCCCCTGCTCTGGGTGCTGCCCCTTGCCCTGTACTTGCTTAGCTTCATCCTGTGCTTCGATCACCCGCGCTGGTACCGGCGTGAGATTTTCCACCCCATGCTCCTACTAGGCGTCCCTGCGTTTTACTTGTCCGTGCATTTTTCGCTGGTCACGCTGGAAATGGTGATCGTTCCACTGCTGCTGTTTGTCGCATGCATGATTTGCCACGGCGAGTTGGTGAGATTGAAACCGGCAGTACAGCGCCTTACCTCCTTCTACCTCGCTATTTCAGCGGGAGGCGCGCTCGGTGGAATGTTTGTGGCCATCGCGGCCCCTCTGCTTTTCCGTTTTTTCACGGAGTATGAGGTCGCCTTTGGAGCCTGTGTCGTCCTGCTGCTCTGTTGTTTGTTTATAGATCCCGGCTCGTGGATATACCGCATGAGCTTCTGGCTGACTTCGGGCATTGCTTTGGCAATAATCGCCGCTCCTTACGCTGCTGGAAGATGGATCCCCGCGCTTCCACCGATGCTGGATACGCTCAGGTTCTATCCGATTGCGATCCTGATCGCCGGGCTAGCATTGCCGGGTGCGTTCCTTCAGAAGTCCTCCGGCAAACAGGGGAAGCGGGCGTTTTGTGCGGGGCAGGTGCTTGTGGTGTTTGTGGCGACACTGTCGCTGGCGGCTCTGTATGTAATTGCTCAACCGACCGGTGCCCTTTATTTGGGCAAGCGCAATTTCTATGGAGCCCTGCGCGTTTATCAACTGCGAGCAGGTGGCAAGCTCCTGGTACACGGGCGAACGCAGCATGGCCTGCAACTTGATCCGCCATACAATCGGATTCCGCTTGCCTACTACGGCGAAAACAGCGGCATCGGCATTCTGTTGCAGAACCACCCCAAGCGCAGTCCCGGTAATTCGGGCCTGCGGGTTGGTGTCGTGGGAATGGGAGCGGGAACCCTGGCCGCCTACGGCCTGCCGGGAGATTATTTCCGCTTTTATGAAGTCAATCCGGATGTGGTCGATCTTTCTCGTGGAGCGCAACCCTCCTTTACGTACGTTCGAGACTCGCAAGCCAAAGTGGACATCGAACTGGGGGATGGGCGCTTGCTGCTGGAAAGCGAAGTGGCGCGCGGGGAGGAGCAGAATTTCGATGTGCTGGTACTCGATGCCTTCTCTGGCGATGCGATTCCCGTCCATCTGCTGACCCTTGAGGCATTCAACACTTACTGGAAGCATCTAAACCAGGAGCACGGCCTGATTGCCATTCACATCAGCAGCCGCCATGTTGACCTCATGCCGGTGATCGAAGGTACGGCCGAGCATTATCAGGCCTACACGCTGCTCCGGGATGTGGACGGTGACTTGCCGTACATGCCGAGCAAGTGGGTAATCTTGGCTCGCCATCCAGAGGATCTTCAGGTGAACGGGCTGGTTTCCACTCCTGCGCCCCCCAGCAACCTGCCGCCAAGAGTCTGGACCGACGACTACAGCGACATCATCCGGCTGTTGCGATAAATATCTACCAGCGCTGATGACGATCCAAGTCCGTCGCACTGAAATGGCAGTGGTATTCTCAACCCCAGGGACTCTCCGATGAGCCTGTCAAAAGAACTGCGCGGTTTGTTAGACCGGCGTCTCGTTCAGTACATCGCCCTCGCGGCCATGCTGATCTTGGTTGCGAAAGAGGCTGTCGATCAGAAGTTCTGTGTCCGCGACCCTGACATCTGGTGGCACGTAAAGACCGGGGACTGGATCGTCGAACACGCGGCCGTTCCTCATAACGGTCTTTTTTCGTGGACAGCGGCCGGCCGTCCATGGGTCGCCTACAGCTGGGGTTTTGAGGTGCTCCAGTCACGTGCGTATGAGTGGTTCAACCTGATGGGGCTCGGGCTGTTCGGCGTCTTTCTTACCCTCATGATTGCCTCCCTGCAGTTTTGGAGCCTACGCCGGCTCTCGGGACGTTTCTGGGAAGCTTGGCTGCTCACAGCCGGCTCGCTTTACACGTTCCTTTTCATACTCATGCCAAGGCCTGTGTTTGTGTCGATCTCGTTTTACATAGTGCTTTTGACTTTGTTGCTGGAGGCAAATCGAAGCGGTAAGACAAGAACCTTATACTGGCTGCCGGCTCTGTTCCTGGTATGGGCGAATGTCCATATCCAGTTTATTTATGGGCTATTCGTAGTCGGGCTTTTCGTCGCCTGCCAAGTCGCGGTACGCTTTGCGGAAAGAACGAGCCTTGTCCCGTCAGTATTGAGCCCGCCCTCGCTGCCCGCAACACCGTTAATTCTGACCTTCGGCGCATGCGCGTTGGCAACCCTGATTAGCCCGTATAGCTATCACCTGTACCAGGTCGTGTTTTTGTATTCGAAGGCGAAATATTCCTACAAAATTATTATTGAGTTGCAGCCTCTCACCTTCCGCATGAGCAACCACTTCGCACAGCTACTTTTGGCGGCCGCAGGCTTCTGTGCGATCGGCTGGCGGAGGAAGTTCGATCTGTTCAAGCTTGCCCTCATGATCGCTGCCAGCTTTCTGGCTTTTCGCACTTGGAGAGATTGCTGGTTCGTCTCGACCACCGCCGCCGCCTTCATTGCGGATTTTCCTGCGCCCGAGTTGAAACGGGACCGCGGAGAGAACCTGGCCGAAGGTGGATTACAGCTCGCCACATTGGCTCTCTTCCTTTTTCTGCTCTCGCAGAATTTCGATTTCAACGAGCGTTCGCTCGACCGGACCGTAAGCTTGGGATTTCCAGTGGATGCGGTGAACTATCTTCGCCACAATCCGCTGCCCGGGCCCGTATACAACAACCTGGATTGGGGCGGATTTCTCATCTGGTATATGCCGCAGTTTCCAGTCGCCATTGACGGCAGGAACGACTTGTATGGCGACGATTTCGACCGGACGTTTTATGAAGCACAAACCGGCGCGGCGTACAAAAATGACCCTTACCTTCTGCAATCCGGTTTTGTGCTCCTCGCGAAGAAATGCCCTTTGGCAACAATCCTGCGAGGTGATAAGCGATTTGTATTGGCCTACGAAGACAAGATCGCTGTCGTTTACGCTCGCCAATGAAGCAGCAATGAACGTGTCAGCGTCTATGGCTGCTTAATCAGCACGACCGCGAGATCGTCGCGATAGACCTCCCGAAATCCGGGCAATGAAAAACGGAACACCTCCTCGGGGTTGGGAAACATATCTGGATTCCGAATGAGGCTGTCGCCGGGGCTAAGAAGAATCGTATTTACGGAGGCAAAAGCAGGGTTGGAAGAGGGCTTATCCACGCCGCCGGTCACCTTGTAGTAGCTCGCCGTCCTCGTCTCACCATAGAGTTCATATCTATCGTCAATGGAAACCGGATACTCGGGCAGGTACCAGGCAAGAAACCCTCCCCACTCTAATCTGTTGTAGACCGGCCCCGGCAGATGGTTGCTCCGAATGAAGTCACAGGCACGAACCGGCAAACTATTGGCGGTCACATTAAACAATGTCGCGGAGTTCGATGGGATGCGAACCGCGGCAATAGCCAGAACGATTGCGGCCATCCCTGCGCCTGCCCCGAAGACGTTACTTGAAATCCGGTCAGGCCTGGCGGCGTTTGCGCAAGCGCCCGAAAAATAATCTCCAATCACCGCGACGGATGTAACTGCGACGATCCAAATCTCGGCTCCAAGGGCGAAACCCAAGCAAACGCCGCCGGCCAGCAGCAATAAAAGAAACAAATCGCGAGCCTGCTGCCTTCCGAGTAATAAAAAAGCGCACATTGCCAAAAACATCAAGAGGTAATGTTGCGGCTCGCGGAAAGTGAGCGCTTTCATGGCCAGCGAGACATACAACGGCGACGGTCCGAACAGGTTCTGCCATGCTGTCGCATACGAGTGATAGGAACTTGGTGAGACCACCGACGCGACGCAACCGATAGCTGCAACCATGCAAAGCAGTGAGAGCGGCAGCGCGGGCCGATCCGGCGAACCAAAATGCCAGTTTCGTTGCTGCAAGTAGGGCTCAATGGCGCCAGCCGCGCAAAACAGGCAGAACACAGCCACGCCAATGACGAAATGCCAGTCGAGATTCGCCCAAACGCAGATCAGTAGTGGTATCCAAAACAAGAGCTTCTGGCGGCCAAGAGTGCGACTTCGCAGAAGCAGGACGAACTCCACGGCAAACAAGATCGCGGAACATAAGGTGCTCGGCAGAGAAGAAGAGCCAACCCACGCGGCTTGTGCCCAAACGGTGGTCACAACCGCGCGCCAGAAGTTGCCTCGCCCTCCCGCAAGAATAAAAACTGCCAGCGCGAACAGGATGCGTAAGACCATCACTGCGACTGGCAGCGCTCGCATTCCAACTATGCGATAGAGCATCGCAAGTGCAACCTGCAAACCCCAATTCGGATCGCTCCAAGGCAAATCCAAAAACTGCGAGAAAATCCCAAGGTGTGGCACAGCACGATGCGCGATTATCCAGCTTCCAACCTGAATTTGCAGCCACGAGTTCGCATAGGCTAGCGACTCCAGTCGCGTCGATTCAATCACAGATGGCAAGGCAAGAACCACAGCAAGAACAGCGCACTGCAAGGCCTGCATTTGTAGAAAGCGACGCATGCTCTTGAGTTGAGCCCGTGGGTTTGACAGGAGCGCCACTATTTTCATTCTAAAGCCTGCAGAGAAATCTCGCGCGAATGCTCAGTTAGCGGATCATCCCCGTACACACTCTTCCCAAGAGAATTTCGTGATTGCCGGTCTGCGTGCGGATGCCTTTCTCGAAGGGACGAAAAGATCCAGAGCTGACCGCCCCCATTGGGCGACCGACAGGTCCTTCTCTGTGTGATGGCGATCACAATCTTCTGTGACGGCGGAGGCTGCCCAGCGGGCGCGCAACCCGTATCTTGGACAAACAGATGGTTTCGCAGGGGTAGAATTCCTCAGGCTTGAGAATGGATTTCTTATGAATCCCAGGATCTCTCGAATCTCCAACCTACTCGTCCTTGCTGGTTTGTTCGCTGTCACGATCGGATTCGCCCGTGCCAGCGATTTTTCCCATTTTTCCGGTTCATACGAGGTGCTCCGCAAGACCGACCTCGGTTCCCAAACGCACGTTCGGCTGCAACTCCGCTTGATGAACCATGGACAACGCGATCTCCACATCCAGCGGATAACTTTCTGGGGACTCGCCTCATCTTTCTGGCGCTGGGCCGCATTCTTGCTCACTACTCGTTCATCCCGGCTCTTCCGCGAGCACCACGCAAGAGTTCACCATGCCGCGCTCGGAATACAGGGTGTGGACAAGTGCAAAACGGCTCAACTTGCTCGTGGCCGTTGAGGGGCCCGGCGGCCGCAAAGCTACTGAACTAGTTCGGCTGGACCGGATTTCCGGCGGAAAGGCGAACTGACCCATGCCCTCCCCAAACAGGCTTACCTCGATCTGCATCGTCATCGCGGTCGTGCTGTGTGCGCCGCAGTTCTCGCTTGGCCAGTATTCGATCAGCTCAATCGCCGGCGGCGGTCCGAATAATATTGCCGCACTCAGTGCCAGCATCGGATATCCCGAAAGCGTGGCCTTCGATTCGGCTGGCAACGCCTACATTGCGGAATCGTATGCGAGTCAGATCCTTAAGGTGTCCGCTGCCGGCACCGTCACCGTCGTGGCAGGAAACGGTACCCCCGGATATTCTGGCGATGGCGGGCCCGCGACTGGCGCCGCTCTTTATCAGCCCGAAGGGGTATTCGTTGATGGTTCAGGAAACATCTTCATTGCCGACACAGAAAATTCTGTCATTCGTGAAGTGGTGGCGAGTACCGGCAACATCCAAACCGTGGTTGGTGTTAACTACGATGCAAGCGGCGGCAGTTCGTGCCAATCCGGTGGCGACGGCGGTCCCGCCCTCAGTGCGCATTTGTGCTTGCCTTACTCCGTATTTGTAGACAGCTTCGGCGATATCCTCATCGCTGATTTCGGCAATTCCACTATTCGTGAAGTAGTGGCCAGCACCGGCAACATTCAAACCGTGGCCGGCACCCCCGGCACCCCAGGCTACGTAGACGGCGTGCAGGCCACCAATGCAGAGCTAGACCTTCCCGCAAGTGTTTTTGCCGATGGATCGGGCAACATCATCATCGCGGATACCTTCAACTCGGTAATTCGCGTGGTGAATCCCGGCGCTCAACCGGTGACCATCGCCGGTACCGTAATTCCGGCTGGCTACATCAAGACAGTCGCCGGTTCTCAATACGATTCAATGGAAGGCTCCGAGTGCCAATTGACTGGTGACAACGGACCTGCGCTGAGTGCATTTCTGTGCCTGCCAACCGGAGTCTCCGTGGATGGCTCGGAAAACATTTTCGTAGCCGATTACGCTAATTTCGCGATTCGCGAGGTTGCTTCCGGCGGTACTATTTCGACCGTCGCGGGCACGCTCGGCGCCGATTGTCAGACCTATGCCACCACCAAATGCGGCGATGGAGCCGCTGCGACGAGCGCCCAACTCAACTACCCGAGCGGCGTCACCCTTAACTCGGGCAACATCTTTATCGCTGATACCGAGGACTTCGTGGTCCGTGAAGTGACCGGCGGAAATATCCAGGCCTTTGCTGGGAACGCCACGGAAGCATATTCCGGCGACGGCGGTTTGCCCACGAACGCAGAGCTCAACGATCCCGGGGCTGTTTTTGTGGATGGTCCCGGCAACATCTTTATCGCCGATACCAGTAATTCCGTGATTCGTGAAGTGCTGGCGAGCACCGGCGATATTCAGACCGTGGCCGGCAATGGTGTGGCCGGCTACTCCGGCGATGGCGTAATGCCGACCACCACGGAACTCAACTATCCCGGTGGCGTGTTCGTGGACGCCCAAGGCGACATCTTCATTGCCGACACGGCCAATTCTGCCATTCGTGAAGTAGTGGCGGCGACGGGCTTAATTCGAACGGTAGCCGGCACGCCCGGCACAGCGGGTTACTCCGGCGACGGCGGTGCTGCCACCAGCGCCCTGCTCGCCAATCCGAATGCCGTCCTCGTAGACGGCTCTGGCAACATCTATATCGCCGATACTGGGAACTCCGCCATCCGCGAGGTGGTCGCAAGCACCGGAAACATTCAAACAATAGCTGGGACTCCCACCAAGACCTGTGACGATGATCAAAACCCTGGTTGTGGTGACAACGGGCCTGCGACCAGCGCTTATCTTAATTTTCCAACCGGCATTTTTCGCGATGCCGCCGGCGACATCTTCATTGCGGATACCTTCGACGATGCCATCCGTGAAGTCTCAGCCGCGACTGGCACAATTCAGACCGTGGCCGGAACCATCGGCACACCTGGCTTCTCCGGCGACGGCGGCGCTGCCACCAGTGCTCTTCTGAATAGTCCCTACGGCGTGTTCCTCGATGCCTCGAATGACATCTTGATTGCGGATTCCGACAATGCCGCGGTTCGCGAAGTCGTGGCCGCCACAGGGTTCATTCAAACCATCGCCGGAATCCCTGCCACCGCAGGCGGATTCCCCACACCCGGATTCTCCGGCGACGGCGGACCTGCAACCAGCGCGGAGCTCGATTCGCCTTCGGGGGTGTTCGGCACTTCCGCCGGCAACCTGTTTATTGCAGATACAAATAACTCGCGCATCCGCGGACTGGCTCCCGCTCCGCTCTCTGTAACGGTCGCGCCGGGCGCTGCAACGGTGGTCGTGAATGCTCTCCAGCAATATACGGCAGCCGTGACCGGAAATCCCAATCCGAGTGTGAGCTGGTTCGTCAATGGAGTCGCGCTCGGCAACTCTACGGTGGGCACAATCTCAACCACTGGATTGTTTCAAGCTCCGGCGGCAGTTCCTTCTCCAGCCACCGTCACGATTACCGCCGTTTCGCAAGTCGATAACACCACTTCAGGATCGGCTCAGGCAACGATTGCTAGTCCGAGCACGACGGTGACCGTCAGCGTGAGTACCAACCCGCCTGTCACGCAGGTTTACACCGGCACTGTGCAACCATTCGTCGCGACTGTGACCGGCACGGCGAACAGCGCGGTCAACTGGTATGTCGAGGGCGCGCAGGGTGGCAATGCGACATTTGGAACCATCGACACTTCGGGCAACTACACCGGCCCAGCGAGCGTGCCATCGCCGGCAACCATCACCATCGAGGCGGTTTCACAGGCGGATTCGACTGCTATCGGCACCGAGCAGGTCACCATTGTCACGGTACCCTCTGCAGCCCAGCCCGCGCCGCAAACTGTGTCCCCCGGCGGAACGGCGAACTATTCGCTTTCCCTGAACGCCCACACCGGAAGTCCTGGACAGCCCATCACGCTATCGTGTTTGCAAAGTTCGTTGCCATCCGGCGCAGCGTGCGTCTTTTCGCAGAATGGCCAAACCATCACAACCATCACCCCCGGCGCCAACGCGGTTCCGTTTGCGCTTGCGGTAACTGTGCCTTCCAGTTCGGCGTCTTTGCAGAAGGCTGATCGACCGCCGGTTGCGCCGCTCTACGTCGCTTTCATTCCGCTGGCTGGTTTCTTGCTCCTCGGTGGCAAGCCACGCAACCAGCAACGTCGCTGGGCTGGGCTCGTTTTGTTGTGCGTTTTTCTAGCCGCGCTGGTTGCCTGTGGCGGCGGTGGAAGTAGCACATCTACAAATCCGGTAACCTACATGATCAAGATTCAAGGAACGACAGCAGCACAGCCGCACCCAGTGACGATCACTACTGCGAGCTTGAGTGTGCAGTAGGGTAACCGCGCAGAAGAGTAGTGCGCAATTCCTAAGGTTGAGGTTTTTACCTGAGTAGTGACAGCAAAATCACTTAGCTGACATACTCTCGATGGCACGCTGTTTTCCCGCAGCGATCTGTGACCGGAATTCCGTTCCTAATGAATACGCTTCTCCGCGAAACGGGCTTTCTCGCTCTGCATTCTGAAACGAAGCGAGCGCGCGATCGGCACGTCCAAGCCTAAGTTCGACATTTCCGAGCATCAGATACAACCAATGGGGTCTGGCAGATCGATCTGCCGCGCTTCTCAGAACCTGTGCCTCCTCCGGATACCGGCCGTCTTGATCATACATTCGTGCAAGTGCGACCGGCGCATCATCAGTTGAGCCAAGTTTTTCCGAAATGAGGAGCTCTCGTTCAGAGTCTTTCGTATACCCCATATTGCCGAGGGCGATACCTTTTGCATAATGCAAAAATGCATTTTCTGTAAAAATGTGTTCTGCTTTTTCGAGGCGTTGAAGCGCTTCGGCATTTCGGTCCAGGACGATAAAGATAGTTCCAACATTTAATAGATATCTAAATTGCTCGGAACCTGAGGCCGTGGCAGGCGGATCCGCAAACTGCACGGTTCTGCAATTGATTTGGAGGCGCTGAACGAGATCGGTTGTTTCCGGGACAACGCGCAGAAAAACTGCTCCAAATGCATCGAGGAAAACGGGGCGCCACCGCTGAGCATTGCAATAGCTGCCCAAGCTTCGTAATGCGGTTCCCGCCTCGAAATCCATGGACAAAAGCATGGTGTTGATTCCCCTGCTGTCGGCTTCACTGCTCCATGCCGCTGAATCCAGTGATTCCTCCAATAGACTCGTGTTGCGCAGTAGTAGTGAGCTTCCGAAAGGAACGGAACGCCCATCAATATAGTCCGGGTACCAGGGCGATAGCTTCCAAACTACGAACCCTCCCGAATTGAAGTCATGGAACAGATTGCGAGGAAGTTGTTCTCTTAATACAAATGCCGCTGCCTGCTCAGGCTGCCACAGAGATTCCCCCACTCCAAAGATTGAGAATGCGAAGGGAGTGCGGAGATACAAACGATTCGTGATGAGGTCGAAGCTCCTGATACCGACAAAGCAAGTGATTACTACAACCGACGTGATTGTGGCAAACGCTCTGCTTCTTGCGGACATTTCGAACCGTGTCGCAAGTCTGCTTTTGCGAACTGAACTTAGAGTTTGCGACAAAACCGTTCCCCCAACCACAACAGTGATTGATGCGAAACACGCCTCCATCCGTATGGCATGGATCACCAGATAGATCGCACCGGCCAACAGGAATGCTGGCACGAAGTTTCGCTTTGCGAATGCACACAGTGCGGCTAAGGATGCCGCGAGTATCAACCAAAAGACGGCGCTGTCCGGATCACGCCATGCGAGTGCTCTTGCGAGTGCGGTGGGTGTGAGTCGCAATCCTTGCCATTCCCAAATCCACATATTGTGGGTTTGGACGATATTGCGCTGCCGTTCTATAGCGGAATAAATGCGCCAGCCCCATGGGTTGATGATGGTTGCGGCTAGCGTGGCTATCAGCCACGGCGCTGCTTTTTTCAATCGAAGCAAGGCACCGAGTCTGCGCGAAGGCGCAATCGCATCCTCGAGTTCAAGCAAGACGAATGCACCGCACATTGCCAGACCGGCAATGAATCCTAAGTGCAAGTTTACCCATAAGCACATGAGGACCGGTAGCAACCATAATGGGCCTTCTCCTGATTGGTGATAGTGCCATAAGAGGTTTACGTATGCTGCGAAGATGACTGCCGTAAACATCTCAGCCCGGGGCGGGGTACAGGCAGCAATGAGTGGAACTGACGCGATAGCCAGGATCACACTTACCAGGGAAGAACGACGCAGCAGAAGTGCAACTGTGCTCAAACACGCTGCCGCTCCTAGCCATGACAATAGGCTATACCCACCAACTGCGTATGACAGATAGAGCAGAATTTGCGATAGGGCAGGATAAATCCACTCCGTGCCGGAAGCGGTGTAAGAGAAAACATCTGTAAATGGTATCTGTCCGTGCTGCACAATCCAACGCCCAGTTGCCAACTGCCATCCAAGATCAAAATCCCCCAGGGTGCGCAGGCCTGCGGCAAATGCGTATAGAAGTGCCAGAATGAAAAGTGCTGATCGTGCGCACTGAGGATCGAGGACTCGACGGAGGTATGTCATATCTTCACGCGAAAGGCTGACGAGTTCAGCAAGTGGAAACAATATTACGCAAAGTTAACGAGAGGGCGCCCCAGTCGTAAGAGACACGCCAGTCGTCAGTGGCATTGGCTAACCTTCGGGGTCTGCAAACCTCACTACTTGGGACTGAATCCGCTACGCACCATAGCGGGCACGACGGTGCCGTTCGGATTGTGTGCCATTTCATGGCAAACCAATGCACAACTGCCGGTGCTGCCATTGTAAGAAATAGGCATCCCGCCGTTCGGAGCAACTACATTCAAGTCGAAGTCGACGAGTCGGTCACCGGTAACGTTTCCGTTTCTGCCTGCTATTCCGTGCGCAGTGTGACAAGTAGAACACGCAAAACCAGCATTGATGTGGAGGGAGTGCTGAGACCAGCTTGTGTTTTGGATGATATTGCCCGCGAGATCATGGCATTTGCCGCACATCGCGTAAGGACCATTCACGGTGAGATCCGGGTTTGGGTATAGGTTAGTAATCCGCTGGCCGGGACCTGGC
The DNA here is from genome assembly GCA_963773955.1 of uncultured Acidobacteriaceae bacterium. Taxonomy (GTDB): domain Bacteria; phylum Acidobacteriota; class Terriglobia; order Terriglobales; family Acidobacteriaceae; genus Acidiflorens. The sequence continues at coordinate 72,931 of CAVZDM010000108.1, forward strand.
GCCTGGCTGAATTCGTAACGGCGCTCCAAAAGGTGGGCCCATTTCGATCCGTGCGGACCGCTCGGACCCACACCGCCGAACTCTCGGTTGTCGTCACTGTTGTGACAATCCGTGCAAAAAATCTGTGTGCCCATCTGTCGCGCCTGACTAATTCCGTCCAGTTTCGACATGTAAGGGAGAAGACTGGGTTGGGGGTAAGTCGAGGAACTAGTGTGCGTTACTGGATGGCTCGAGGACGCCGTAGCGGCAAACTGCGAAATGACATTACCGGGATCGGCCGGGTTAGACACGTACCGTACCGGGAGATACCCGAATTTCGATTTTGTAGCCTTGCCTGTGCTCGTCCCGTGACAACGAAGGCAATTCTCATATTGGTTCTGAGCGGGCGAAATAGGAGTGATTCCATCGCTGGCTAAAATTCCATTTACTCCGGCCTGCGACGGACGAATCAGCGGCGCAGGAGTGAACGCAGTAACTTGTTGCGCCCCATGCGGGTTGTGGCAGTCAGCACAGGTGGCATGGCGATTGTTGTTCAAAAGAATCGCCTCGGCGCTGTCGTGGGTGTTATTCCCCGAGGGATATGGATGATAAGAGACCTTTGAAAATTCCGCATAAACGTTCGCCACACTGGGAGCGATATTGCTGTTGCCGTTGTGGCAGGTTATGCAGTTCTGGGTGTAAGGGTCCAGGTTGGCGGGCGATGGGGTCGCGCCGCGCAACAGCCGCGCTGGACCATTTGCGTTGTGCTCCACATGACAACTCGTGCATGCGTTCTGCGCAACGGTGGCGTAGGGCCCGACATTGGCAGCCGGCAGAATCGCGTTTGCAATCGTGGCGTGTACACTGGTCGGCCACGGCACCAGCGGGTTCGGCTCGTTGTTCACTGTGCGCGGAGAAGTTCCGTGGCACGAGAGACACATCGCGCCTCCGGTACTGTTTCTCACCAGGAAGTTCAGGGAAACCGTGTCGCCATTTTGAATATGCGGATTGTGGCAGCTCTCACATTCAACGTTCCCGTTGATCAGCGTCACCTTTTGCAGCGGATCCTGTGTTTGCCCCTTCGATATCAAACTTGCCACCAGGTCGGCCTGGTCCTTTAGCTTATTGAAGCTGAATGGGTGCGAGTTCTGCAGACTAGTCCCCAGAATGTCACTTGCACTCATCTTGCCCTGCATCTGGATCTTGCCGTAGGGCACGGTCTGACCGGGAGCAATCGTTCCATCATGGCAACTCAGGCACAGGCTGCTGGGCGCGCCGATTGGTGGCTGTTCCATGGTCTGGGTTGGGGTGGTGGTGCTGCGGTAAAGGGTGTAAGTCTGCGAAGAATATGTCTGGGCCCAAAGCGGTCCCTTGCCGATTCCGGAGTGTGGTGCATGGCAATACTGGCAAGGAGGCAAAGCGCCTCCCGTTAGTGGCCCTTGGCCACCGGGACCCATATTGTGCGCTCCCAACACATCCCCAGAGAACTGCGCTTGCAGGACGCTTGCGCTCAGCAGTAAAGCCGCACATGCAATCCAGAACTTCATCCCTACTGGCCCCCGCCCTGCTCCCGTTTTCCGTAGTACTGAAATACCTGTACGCGGCTGTTGTAGGAATCCGCTATGTACACGCCATCGTTGTGGTCAATAAACATGCCCGAAGGCAAGTTGAATTCTCCAGGTTGTTCTCCTCTTGTCCCGAAGTAATAAAGCAGCTCCCCTAGCTGATCGAACACTTGCACTCTACTCCATGCCGCATCCACCACATACAGGTGCCCTTCGCTGTCGAAACCGATCCCCTTCGGCCGGAAGAAAGTCCCGAGATCCTCGCCGTCTCCGACATTGCCCACCGCGTACTTGAAGTTTCCACCGCGATCAAGCACTTGCACGCGGAAATTCATCGCGTCGACGACCGCCAGGTTCTGTCCGTGCAGAACGATCTCCGTCGGAAAGTTGAACTCCCCAGGCTCCGTCCCGGTCTTGCCGATCGTCTGCATTACGCTTCCGCTCATATCCAAAACGAAAATCTTGTTGCGCAGCGTGTCGGTGACATAAATCCTCTGCGCCGCCGAGTCCACCGCAATTCCGGTGGGCCGCTTGAAATAACCTTCTCCGCCCTTAAGATTGCCGATGATGCGCTTAAACTTTCCTCCCGCCTCGAAAACAAAAATCTTTCCAGTCTCCGAGTCCGTCACATAAAAGTTGTCTTGCGCATCCACCGCGACGCACTGCGGTGACTTCATCGAGTTCTCATCTTTATCATTGCGCGCGATGAACTTGTACTTATGATCGGCAAAATCAAAAATGTGGATACCCATCGCCCCCGGGTCCGTCACAATCGCCCGCCCCCGCGAGTCGATAGCGATCCCATAGGGCCTGATCGTCTGGTGCCTATCGGGTGGTCCGGCCACCACGTCGATTAACTTCGTAAAGAATCCCCGCTTCGGCGACACATCGCGGTCGGTCTCAAACGTACGCACAAACGCCAGCTTTCGCCCGCCCTCCAGCAGCAGGTCGGGCACCGGAGGCGGCTCATTCTTTTCAATTTTGACCTTCCCCGCCAGCGCCGGTGCGCCCAGGCCAGCCGCCACCACGGTGCACAAACAGAGCCGGCGCCAACTCCCCACAGTGCATCGTTCTAGAACCCCTTGAACCATCGTTGAATTCCGACGTAAAAATTCGAATAGTTCGCCTGCGGCAGCCCCGACGCGCTGACAAACTGATTCAAATTAGTATAGCCCGCCGAAAACACCATCTTGCGAAACTGATATTCGGTAAACGCCAGAAACACCTTCGACGTGCCGTTCGTGGTGAACCCACCGGCCAGGCTGTCGTTGATCGTCTTGGTGTAGCTGGTGCTGACCACGAGTCTGCGCACCGGGTTTGAAGTAAAGCTGAATGAATAAGATGACCCCGTGTCCAGCAGGAACTGGTTGCCCGTCAGAACGGGCGAAATCGTGCCCGGCGGCAGAACCAGTCCATTCGCGGTCAGCAGCACTGTACCCGATGTATGGGAGTAGTTGGCGCCGAGATTATACATCTTGTACACCAGGTTGGTTCCGTAGGCTTCTGAATGGGCGCTCGAACCCTCCGCCTCCCCCAACCCAGTGTGGAAACCGTTGAATGTGGTCAACCACCGCATCCGGCGGCCGATGCGGCGCTGCGCATTTGCCATGTAGGAATAATTGGAAGTCACCTGCGTGGCCAGCACCGTCTGTGTATCTTGCGAATAAGCGAAGCTTCCGCTTAGATCGAAATTGCTCCATTGCTTGCTGAAATTCGCTCCCGCCACCAGGCCTGCTCCCTGGTTCCCCGCGTCTGTCGCCTGATCGTTTACGCCGGCGTAGACCACCACCGAACCCCATAGCGGCTTCAGAAACCGGTAGTTCACCATCCCGCTGAAGTGGGTCGCTCCGATGCTTTCCCCATACACCTCTTGCTGGATGTGGCCCACACTGAACCCGACCGACAAGCTCCTGGTGAGCACCACATTGTCGTAGTTGCTGACGGAAATCGAGTAACTGCTGCTGCCCAGGTTGACCTGCGGAGCAACCGCGCCCACGCCGATGAGCTGCTGTTCGATTTCTCCCGTGAGACTGGTGTTGTAATTGAGCTCGAACGACGAGGTAAACCTTTGTGTAGGCGCAAATGCGGCGTTGGCACTAATCATCTGGTTGGAACCGGAGACGGTGGACCCGTCATTCTCGCCACTGAAATCGGACCACGTGTAGCTCGCTCCAAACGAGCCCCGCATCGGCAGTTTGTGGTTCGCATTGAAGGAAAATGACTTTCAATTCGTGTCCCCGCTGATGGACTCATCGTCGGTTAGCACTGCGGGCAATTCTGTGTGCGTCCAGGTATCGTTAAAGCGTGCTCCCATGTACCAGCCGTCGATCTTGTAGTTGCTGAACATGTTGAGATTTTTCGTGCCCACTTGATCTTCCTGATCGGTGCCAAGAATCGATGAGGACGAGGCAGTCTGCGAGTACTGAACGCTGAAAGGAGGCGCACCCGGAATCAGTTCCGCCCATCCGATGCCGAAGGCGTGCGAATTGCCCGTAGTAGTGAAGTCCCGGCGTCGTTCCCAACCCATAGTTCCCGCTGCTGTTGAAGGCCTCGCCGAATGAAATGGATCCCGGAAAGTGGCTGCCGCTGAACAGGTTCACTCCCATGTTGACGCTGCTTGCGTCGGTAATGGAGCCCTGCCCCGAATTCGCCTGCGAGCGATTGTAGACAGGATCGACGAAGAAGTTCAGGAACTTGGGGTTGTAGTAATACCCTTGCGGACGGCATCGCCGTTCAGGCCTGTGCCGTGACTTGAGCCCTCAACGTTGCCGTAATTCCCGTTATAGCCGAACCCGAGGTCTCCGCTCAGGCTCATGCTCGTGTTGCTGCCAATCTAATCTGTGCCCACGCCAGGGTCGAAAGCATCGTCATCGTCAGGAGGTCGGAAGCATCGTCGCCAGGATGGTCGGAAGCATAGTCGCCAGCGTCACCCCGAATGCCAGCGCCAACCTCAGCAAACGCGCATTGTATTTGTGAAAGCCCACAGCTTCCTCGTGCGGTTACGTTTCTGAGTTCGCCCTACCCCTGCCCGTCCTCGGGTGGCGCAGCGGTTCACCTCTCGAATCCCATCTTGTTTTCAGCGCCGTCTTTATCGCTTACAATCTTTACAGCTCCTGAATCTGCGCGTTCTCGTGCAGCCTCTTGTCCAGCCCCACTCGTAGCTGTTCGTACTTCCGCTTCTGAAGATCGTCGATCAGCTTCGCCTTCACGTCGGCAAACGTTGACTTCCCCTGCGGCGTGTGCGCACTTCACTCGAATAATCGTCCAGGCCGTGCCCAGCGGAATCAGCCCGCTCACCTCGCCCGCCTTCATCTTCTGCGCAACTTTCACCACCTCCGGCGGCAGCTTCTCGCTCTTCACCACCTTTCGGTCGCCCATATCCACGCGATAGTCGTCTTCCGATACCTTCTCCGCCAGCAGCCCAAACTGCTCGTAATTCTTCGGCGCCTTCGCCTGTGCCAGAATGCTCTCTGCGCGTTTGCGCGCGTCCTCGAGCGCCGAAGCGCTCGCCTTGTCCGGAGGAATAATCGAAATCGTCTGCAGCGGAAACGTCTCGCCGTGCTCGAATGCCTTCGGATTCTTCTCGTAGTAACTACGCGCCTCGGCCAGACTCACAGCCGACTTGTCGTCCACTTCCAGCTTCAGCATGGTTTCGATCAGCAGCGAGCGCTTGATCTGCCGCCGCAGCTTCGCCTCCGACCCGCCCAGTTCGGTCTTCAGGTACGTGTTGAATTCTTCCTGGCTGGTGAACTGGCCCTTGAAGTTGTTCTCTTCGCGATCAACGCGTGCGGGCGCAATCGTCATCTTCCGCCGCACCGCCTCTTGATACACCAGCTCTTCGAAGATGATCATCTGCATCGCGCCTTGCCTGATTTGCGCTTCTTGCTTCTTCGGGAAACCGCCATGTAGCTTCGCGTAGGGGAAGAGCGCGAACATTTCGCGCAATAGATCGCGATCCGTCAGCACCGCCCCATTCACCTTCACCACTGCCTTGCCCGTCACTTGCAGGCGGAATGATCAGTGCCAGACACTACCGCTTTGGCCGCCTCCGGAAATGATGTGGCGGCCGAAGTGCCGCCGCAGTAGGAGCATGCGAGGCCATCATCTCTGCGCGCCGGCATTCCCGCCGTGATTAACCAGGCGGCGATTAACAACCATCAGGCCCACGATCCGATTCGGTATTTCATCTCAACTCCTCGCTAAAACCCTTAAGAAGGGGGATGGGGGAACCCCTCCCCGATCCATTCATGTATGGTCGTGCACGGGAGTTGCCGCTTCTGCTGCTGCTGACAGAATCTTCTTCTTGCTCGCAAATTGTTGAAGTGTAATGGGTTGCGGATCGTCGATGGGATTAGCTGAGGGCTGGTTCAGTCGTCGTGAATGTCACAAGTGGGCCTTCTCCCGCTGTCGGGCTGGTGAAATCACCCAAGGTAACTGGAAGTGAATAAAGCGCTTCTCGGCGCCATGGATGGCTTCACGGGAAACTTCGAGTGGAGACGGGGCCCCCGTCTTGGATCGCATCGAAATTCAAGTTGGGCGCGTCTCGACCAGGGGTATCGCTTTACGCCATGCCGGTCAGAACCAAGAATCATCGCCTCAAAATAAAGAAAGGGGAGGGGAAATCCCCCCTCCCCCAACTACATTCAGATTAGTTAGAACACCGTCGGCAGTGTGCCGCCGTTGGCTTCGTTCGACTCGCCAAAGTGGCACTGGCGGCAGAACTGGGTCGTGGAAGCGGCGTACCCCAGCGGAACGTTGACTGTGTCCGGGTTGTACGGGGCGTTAATGAAGAAGTACTTCGCGTACGTCCCAGCGCTGTTGCCGGCGATCGGGTTCCCAGCGCCCACCACGGCGTATACGTTCATCGAGTGCTGGTCGTGGCAGGTGGTGCAAACCACGTAGGGAACGCCAGTAGCGTTGACCGGGGTTCCATACGGAGTGCGCACCCTTGAACAGGACCGGTGCGCCGTAGGAACCTACAAACTGCAGATACTGGCCGTAAGCCTGGACGCTAGTGATCGCGTTAGCGGTGCTGACCGTCCAGACCATCCCGTTGGTCGCGTTGTTGTAGAAGGTGCCCATCGCGGCGCTGATCGTCGCGTTCTCGCCGATCGGGTGGTCGTTGTTGTAGTTTCCACCGTCCGTCGAGCTGCCGACGTTAGTCGTGCCGTCTGCGCCCAGCAAGGTCGGGATCTTGGCCCCGCCGTAACTGGTCGGCAGAGCTCCGATCTGCTCTTCAAAGGCCCAGTTCTGCATCATGGCGCCCTTGGCAACTGCGCCGTCATGGCACGCCAGGCACATCACTGCGCCACGCATATCGGCGTATTGTTGTGCGTTCATGAGGGTGGGGTTCCCGTTCGCCGCGGTTACGAATTCATACTTGTTAGCGCTTCCAGTGTTGGAAACGTCGCTGAAGTCAAACGTCTGGCCCCAGAGAGGTCCCATGTCTTGCCCAAACAGGGCATTGACGCCGGTGTACTTGTCGGTAGTGCCGCCGGAGATGGCGTTGCCGCCTTCACCGAAGTTGCCGCTGTGCGGAGCATGGCAGCCGGCGCAACCGCGGCCGTAGTTCTGGTGAGCGCCGAGGACGTCGACCGTGGGGGCGACGCTGCCCGGAGCACCTTTTGTGGTGGGGTTTGTGCCCTGCGTTACTTGGGCGAGCACCATGGCCGAAGCCATCACCACCAGGAGAATTACTAAAAATAGCTTCTTCATTTGTATTGCCTCCATTTAATAAGAACTCTTGGACTGGACCTGACCCGTCCGGTTCCTCGGTAAATCGAAATGCACGAAGGTCACCGAACTGTGAGGCCGGTTAAATTTTGCAACGCTCGATGTAAGTATTTGATTCCTTTGCATATGCGTCTGCGATCCCAGGTGTTGCAAAGCTCATCACCGTCGCTGGAACACCCAGTTGAGCCTTCTCCCACAGTAATAGTGGATCAAATCCCCCACCCAATCCATCGGTAACCGGCAGCAGGAACGCTGGAAAGAGTGTGTGCACACGCTGGGCATGTGAGCGATATCGCCGGTGTCGCTCGATGGCCTGATGCTTCAATTCGCCTTCGGAGTGTCACCCTTGTCGTTCTGCTTTTCTGGCGACGGAAATGGCGGCGGAAGCGCTTTCTGCGGCTGGGTCGCGGGGGTCCCGGGGGTCCTGCTCGCCTTCTCCGCTTCGCGGCGCGCGAATTCCTTTTGCGCCTCATCCTGCGTCACATAGCGGAACATCTGCACGCGGCCGGGATAGACCTCGGAGGTGAAGACGCGGTTTTGTTTGTCGATCATGATGTATTGCAAACCGGAAAACGTGCCCGGCAGAGCGCCCTGCTTGTTGCCCATCCACATCAGCAGTTCGCCCTCCTGGGTAAACAGGTGAACGCGGTTCTGCATCGAATCCGTAACCCAGACGTGCCCGTCGCAATCAACCGCAATTCCCTTCGGCATGGCGAAATACCCGGGACCATCGCCATGCTTGCCGAAAGCGCGTATAAACTGGCCATCGGCATCGAAGACCTCGACACGGTAATTGAGCATGTCGGTAACGTAAACGTTTCCATCCTGATCGACGGCCACGCTGGTCGGCTTGGAAAAGTCTCCCAACGCGGTCGACTGATGCCCGGTTTTCGGAGTTCCGATCCTGCGCAGCGGCGTTAGATTGTCGGCGTCAAACACCAGCACCTGATCCTGCCCAATATCGGCGACATAGAGAAACCGATTCTCGTTATCGATCGCCATCCCAGCCGGAGTGACCAGACCCTGCGTAATCGCGGCTTCGCCCTTGTGGTTCTTATCGAAAACCAGAATCCGGTGAGCCTGAGAGTCGGAAACGAAGAGCCGGTCGGAGTCGTCAATCGCTAATCCATTGATCAGCGCAAACCCGGCATCTTTGCCGTTCTTGATCATCTGCGTTTCTTTTGTTTCTGGGTCGATGATGAAGATCGCGCCAACCTTGCCGTCAGCGACGTAGAGCCTGCCCTTGGAATCAATTGCGAGCCCATGCGGTTCGCCCATGAAGAAATGGTTCTTGAGGGGGTTGTCGCCCTTCTCCTGGGTGGTGCCTGCCAGTCGATCCATCCAACTACTCTTGGGCTTTGCGGTCTGAGCGCTGAAGTCAGGAAGCTTTTCGCCGGCGAAATAGTCCAGATACTTCACTCGCGCGATGTTCGGCGGCTGCGGCCACACGACCTTGGACTTGTCGATCACGTCATAAATTGACTTTTGTGGCGGCGGCGGCGGCTCGTTCTTCTTCTTGTCCTTGTCGGAACCGAAGGCGGAGGATGAAGAGGAACAGATCAACCCGGCAGCCACCAGAATCGTCAGTGCCAGCCAGCCCTTTCGCAGCTGAATCGATATGTGGATTGGCTCGCTCATTTTTGCTTCCCTCTTTATTTGCTTCCCTCTTGAATTAGCGTTGTCTCTCATGACTGAACTCATCCTTGCTACTTTGGCAGATCTTTGTGGCAGCTCGCACAGAACAGCGAATTATTAGCCTGGTCTTTCGCCAGCAGGCCGGGCTGCGCCGAAGCATGCGGCTGATGACAGGTCAGGCAATTAATCGCGGTCTTAACCTTGGTGATGTCGGTCGCTTCCATTACGTTCGATATCGGATGGCGGTCAACCGGGTGGCCCAGGTTGTACTTCAGCGGCAGCACCGGAACCTTGGCGAAATAGTCTTCGGGCAGCTTTATCTTGCCGCCGAAGATCGTAACCACGTGCTCGCTTTCCACCTTCTGCGGCTTCGCATCCGGGCCGTGGCACTCCAGGCACAATTTGTTAGTTTCGGCCACGCGCAGCAGATGCTCGTTGTCGCCACCATGCGGTTCGTGGCAGATAGCGCAGCCTTGCTCGAAAACCGGCTGGTGGTGGACGGGTTTCTTGGCGAGGTCGGCAATCTCGCTGTGACAGCCCAGGCAGATATCCACCGCATTGGTCTTGGGAAGCCCAGGTTGCCGGCTGGCATGGGGGCTATGGCAATCGGTGCAATCGCCTGCTGCTCCCGGATGCGGAACCTTCGCGCTGTCGATGAGCTTCGCCTTGTCGTCATGGCAGGTCACGCAAAGCGACTTGGCATCGGCCTGCGTGAGCACCACTTTCCCGTCTTTTGCGGGAGCATGGCAGATCTCGCAGCTCTTGTCGGCAAAAGGTGGATGCATAAACTTGTTCATCAGCTTCGGAGCGTCTGACTGGTGCGGATCGTGGCAGCTCAGGCAATCCGCCTTCTCGAACGGCTGGTTCTGATGCGCCTTCTGCAGCTCCGCATCCTTGGCATCGTGGCAGTCCAGGCAGAGGGCCGGCGCCGCCTTGGTCAAATGGAACTGATTCTCGGGCGTCAGCTCGGCGCCTGTCTTGTGCGTGATGTGGCAGGTATCGCAGCCCATGTCGAGCGCGGGGTGTCGGCTACCCTTTGCCGGAACATTCAATCCGGTCTTATGGCAGCTGAGACAGAGGTTCTCTTTCTGGTCACCCGACACCGGCTTCAGTAACTGATTCTTGTTATCCGAGGTATGCGGGTCGTGACACTTGAGGCAGTCGCGAACCGCCGGCGGATGCACCGTACCTTTGATGTCGGCCGCCTTCTTGTCGGCATGGCAGGTCAGACACAGAGTGTAGGGTGTGGTGGTGATCAGCTTGACGCGGGTGACGTCTCTGTTGACTCGGATCTCGTGACAACTGGTGCAGCCCATCGCGATGGCGGAGTGGACGAACTTGCCTTTCGACTTTTCCTCATGGCACTCGATGCATTTGGCGCTGTCGGTTTTTGGATCGAGCGGAATGGGGTGAACTGCGGCGCTGGCCCGCGACAGGAGCAGCGCGACCGACGCCAACAAAATCAGAACAATAACGGCAAAAGGGCGGTCGACATGATTTTCGACCTCATGATTCGCGGCATTATGACTTGCGACCTTCTTATGCAACCACATGCGATGGGGGAGCAGTCTCACACGGCCTCCGGAGGTGTGTGCGTGCACGAGAGTAGCCGTATCACAAGAACCCGGTAGCGAGTCACAACCGCCGCCTAACTGACTGAACAAAAGGAGGTTGGAAAACATCTGCGATCCGGTTCGCGACCCTCTCGCCGTAATTATGAACTGCAAATGGGCCTTCTGCCACAGCATCGTCGGTGAAATGCCCCACGCCGGCGCAGCGTCCCCTTTTCGCAAAATACTCCCTGTCGCCGGAACGCTCCCAACTCCCACACTGCCAGATCAGAGCCGATTGGAATTCGGGAAGGGAATGCGTGGTAGCTGCGCAATCACTGGGGTACGTGATGTTCGTCACCTTGGCTGGCCTTGCCTCCCGAAGCGTCCCTGCGTGCCAATCACCCGCACATATGAGCCGAGTCATGAGCGACTGCAATGGGTAAAATCCCCGTAGAATTGAGTCTGGCTGCGCGATTTAGCCCAAACCAGCCTTTGTGATCATTACCCAGCTGTCTGTTAAGTCCTGCCATGTCTTCTAATTACGCGCCTTTCTTCGTCTGGCGCGGAAGTTGCACTTAAAGCCGGAGAGTGGGGAAGAGGATATGGCTCTAGATTTCCGTGCAGTTGTCCACAAAACGTGGCGCACTATTGCATCCATACAGACCGGCGTGGTTTTGTTGATCCTGGTCGTGATTCTCTCGGCAGCCGGAACCATCGTGCTCCAGCGCCCGGTCACCGAGCCCGACGAGATGCAAAGCGCCTACTCTCCGCAAGCGCTCCGCATCCTGGACGCGGTCGGCTTGACCGATGTATTTCACTCCTGGTGGTTTCTCGGACTGATGCTGCTGGTCAGCCTCTGCATCGTAGCCGCTTCCATCGATCGTTTCCCCAACTCCTGGCGCTACTTTTCGCGTCCCTACAAGTATCCCGATGAAAGTTTCCGCCGCGCTTCCCATCCACAGAAATCGCTGGCCATCGCGGACGAAGAAGCCGGCTTGGTGGCGGCCCAGCGTGCCCTGCATTCGCTGGGATTCAAACCCGAGCGGGTGGTGCGTGAAGACCACTTCGGAATTTTCGCCGAACGGCACCGCATCTCCGAGATGGCCGTGTACATCGTCCACGCCAGCCTTCTGCTCATTTTCTTTGGCACCATCGTAGACGGTCTCTGGGGCTGGCGCGGCACGCTCAATCTTAATGAGGGGCAGACGTCCAACGTCGTCGAGTTGCGCGACAGCACTACGCGCACGCTCCCGTTCGCCATCCGCTGCGATTCCGCTGGTCAGGAAAACTACAAGGATGGTACCCCCAAGAAATGGTGGTCCAATCTGGCCGTGGTTAAGGGCGGCGAGGATGTGAAGAAAAAACAAATTGTCGTGAACGATCCGCTGCTCTACAACGGCGTGCGCTTCTACCAGTCGAGTTACGGCCCGAATGGCAAAGTCGACAAGTTCAGCCTGGTCGCGACTCCCAGCAACGGATCCGGTCAGACGAAGGAAATCGCGCTGGCCGTGAACGATACCGTTCCACTCGACGCCGATACCACCGTGCGTTTCGCCGAGTTCTTTCCCGATTACGCTGTTCGTGACGGGCAGGTATATAGGAAGTCGAACGATTTGGAAAATCCGGCAGCCCACTTGATCGTCACTTCGAAACGCGCCGGGACGAACGAAGACTTTGACTTGTGGTTCCCCGCCTTGGACGAGGTCGCCGATAACTCGAAGTCGCCCTGGCAGTTCCACGCTACCGATTTGAAGATGGGCCATTTCACCGGATTACAGGTTTCGCACGAACCCGGACAGTGGGCGGTCTGGTCCGGCGTAGTGTTGCTGGGCATTGGACTGGCATTCGTGTTCTACGTGGTGCACATGCGGTTTTGGGCGGTACCGGTTTGCGATCCAAAGACGGGCAAGTGCTTGCTGTGGATCGGAGGCAGTGCGAACCGCAACCGCGACGCGTTCGAGCAGCGCTTCAACGATCTGGTAGCGCTGCTGGAAGAAGAACTGAAAACCATTCCCAGCACCTCTCCGCGCGAGCAGGTCGCGACCGTCGCAGCGAAATGAAGCTGGGGAACTGAACCGACTCATCCATGGAGGATGGTAATGGCACGAGCTCAAGCAGAACAGCAGCAACCGACAACCGGCATGACCCTGATCGTACTGGTCGGATTGGCCATCGCGTTCCTGCTGTTCATGGCATTTCTGAACGTGGTCAAGAGTGGCAACCTTTTGAGCGAGACCAACCTCCTCTTCGCCACCCTGATTTTCTACGCTGGCGCGGGCGCGCTCTATCTGGGATTTGGAGTCACCGGCACCGAGACTTACGTCAAATTCGCATCGCTCGCCACCTGGCTCGGATTAATCGCCAACACCGCAGCCGTTGCCCATCGCTGGTATGAAGCTGGACACGCGCCATTCTCCAGTGTCTACGAAATGCTGCTCAGCTTCGTCTGGACGCTAGCCGTACTCACGCTGGTAGCCGAAAAGAAGTTTGGCGTGAAAGTCATTGGCACAGTCACCATGCCGGTGGCGATTGTCGGAGTGGTGCTGATGCAATTGCTCCGGACCGAGGTTCATCCCCTGGTGCCTGCGCTGCAATCGACCTGGCTGCACGTCCACGTCACGCTGGCCATGCTCGCCTACGCTGCCTGCGCGCTAAGCTTCGCGCTCGCCGCGATGTTCCTGATCCAGGACAACATGAAGACCGAGACCTTCCTCGCCGTGACCAGTGCCAGCACGCTTGCGATTTACGCGGGCGTCGTGTTCACGCGCTTCGAAAAGTGGGGCGGGCTGAGCCTGGTGGCGTGGGATCCGGAACGGAAATCGGAAGTCTTCCTCAGCCGGGGCGTGCGCTTGTTCGTCAACGTCCCGGACCTGGGCTGGCTGATGGTGCTCACCCTCTTGGTGGTGGCATCGCCGCTGGTCTTCTACGGACTGGCGCGCTGGAAGAAGAACGATGCCTTCCTGACCGTTGCCAACCGCGCCGTCTTCCTCAGCATTCTCCTCCAGGTGATGGCGCTGGTTATGTTCGTAGTGCGTGCCAGTGATAGCCGCTATTCTTCGCTCGATGCCGACGGATTATTCCCGACAAGCCTCGCCGCAAGCCCCTTCATACTGTCGGGCCTGGTAGGCGGCGTCTTTATCTCGCTCCTTTATCTATTGCTGCTGTGGCGGCGCCCCGATCTGGGACGCTTGCTCCCCAGCGCCGACAACCTCGACCGCATCACCTACAAAACCATCTGTCTAGCCTTCCCCCTATTAACCCTCATGATCGCCGCCGGAGCCTACTGGGCGAACCAGACCTGGGGCTCGTACTGGAGTTGGGATCCAAAAGAGACCTGGGCGGCGATCACCTGGCTGGTGTACGCCGGCTATTTACACATGCGCATTACTCGAGGATGGCGGGGCCGTCGCGCCGCTTACTTTGCCATCCTCGGCTTTGCCGTAGTAATGTTCACTTTCTTCGGAGTGACTTACTTGCTGCCCGGACTGCACGCTTATGCTTAGCCGCCTTCAATCTGCGGCGAAGCCATCTGAGCCACTGGCAGAGATAGCTCAACCGACTGCTGCGGCCCTCCCTCCCCCGATTGGGCCGAATGGAAGCGAGCGCACCATGTCCACAGATTCGTCGTCTGTAAGCTCGTCGCAGAAGGAAGACCTCAGCTTGAGTTCTGTACGCGTCAACTGGCAGCTTAAAGCGCTCTTGCCGGTAGTGTTTGTGCTGCTCGCCGGGCTGCTGCTGTTCATTCTTGCCACCGTATCCTTTCGCGACCCGGAACGCCACGCCGTGCTGATGGTCGCGGGAGCGGGAGCCGTCGTCATCTGCGGCGTGTCGATCGGCGCGCTCGCCTATTTTATTCAACGCCCCATGGTCGAATTGCAGGAGAAGATTGAGCTGGTGAGTGAAGGCAATCTCGACGTCACCGTCAGCTTCTCCAAACGCAATGACGAAATCGGAGACCTCGGCCGCAACTTCAACCACATGCTGCAACAGTTGCGCGAGAGCAGGGAAGAGATTGAGACCTTGCATCGCACGCAAATGTCTCGAGCCGAGCACCTGGCAACGTTAGGCGAATTGGCCGCCGGCCTGGCCCACGAGATTCGCAATCCGTTAGCCGGAATCGCCGGCGTAATAGAAATCATCGGCCGCGATCTTCCTTCGACCAGTCCAGCCCGGGCGGTAGTGAAAGATGTACGTCAGGAAATCACGCAAATCAACCGCATATTGACCGATCTTCTGGAAACGGCCAGGCCTCACCCGCCGCAGGTTTGTATGAGCAATCTCAACACCACCGTGGAACACGCCGTGATGCTGGCTCGCCAGCAGGTGCTCTCAAAACCGATCAAGATCGAGTTCGTGCAGGCGCCCGATCTGCCTGAAGTCGAGCACGATAGCGATCAGATTCACCAGGTGCTTCTGAATCTGCTGCTGAACGCAGTCCAAGCCATGGAGGGCGCGGGCAGCGTGCGTGTCGAGGTCGGTTCGCGAGACGATTACGCCACGGTGATTGTCAGTGACACCGGGCGTGGCATTTCCCCGCAGCACCTGCCCAACATTTTCCGGCCCTTCTACACCACCAAGGGCAATGGCACCGGTCTCGGTTTATCTCTAGCCCGCCGTATCGCGGAAGAACATCATGGCCGTATCGAAGTCAGCAGTGTCGTCGGGAAGGGAAGCAAGTTCACGGTACTGCTGCCCTTTAACATGCGCGCCGCTCAGGCCGCAGGCTCCTAGAATCAGTTCTCAGTTCTCAGAAGAACCCTCATCCTCCGGCCCTATAGGTTTTCTGAGAACTGAGAACTCCCTCTTCAATCCGCCAAAGTACGCCGCTTGTAGTAAATTAAAAACCGATGCCTGCCGAGAAAGTCATGGTCGTGGACGACGAACGCCTGGTGCGCTGGTCGTTGCGCCAGAAGTGCGAAGAGTGGGGTTACCACGTCATCGAGGCCGAGGCCGGGGAACCCGCGCTCAAGCTGGCGCAGCGGGAATCGCCCGATCTTGTCCTGCTGGACGTGCGCATGCCCGACCTCAGCGGTATCGAAGTGCTCGATCAACTCAAGAAGAATGGTGATGCGCGCGCCGTCATCATGATCACGGCCGATCCTCAGCTCGACGATGTCAAAGCCGCGCTCAAGCTCGGCGCTTACGACTTCGTGGGCAAGCCGATCGATTTCGACGAGCTTCACGTGGCCATCAAGAACGCGCTCGAGGCCACCAGCCTGCGCACCGAAGTACAGCACCTGCGAGGAGAGGTCCGCCGCGTGGGCGGCTATCACGACGTGGTCAGCGTCTCAGCCAAGATGACCGAGCTCATGAACTTCGTCCGCAAAGTGGCAGCCAGCGAAGCCACCACCATTCTGATTCAAGGCGAAAGCGGCACCGGCAAAGACCTCATCGCAAAAGCCATTCACTACGAGAGTTCGCGCCAGGAGAAGCCCTTCGTAGCCATCAACTGTTCCGCCATCCCCGAGACGCTGATGGAAGCCGAACTCTTCGGCCACGAAAAGGGAGCATTCACCGATGCCAAGCAGATGAAGAAAGGCCTGTTCGAAGCCGCCGACGGCGGTACGCTGTTTCTCGATGAGATCGGCGAACTTTCTCCCCTGCTGCAAGCGAAACTCCTGCGCGTGCTCGAAGACCAGGTCATCCGCCGCGTGGGCGGTATCCGCGATATGCAAGTGGATGTCCGCGTGATCGCCGCCTCCAACCGCGATCTGGAAAAGGCGGTGCGCGAAGGCCAGTTTCGGCAGGATCTCTATTACCGCCTAGCCATCATTGCCATCTTCATCCCGCCGCTGCGGGACAGAAAAGAAGACATCCTTCCATTGGTCGATTTTTTCATCGACCGCTACAACCGCAGATTCAAGAAGTCGATTCGTGGCATTACCGACGACACGCGCCGCCTTATTCTCAGTCATAACTGGCCCGGCAATGTTCGCGAGCTGAAGAACACTATCGAGCGTGGCATGATTCTGGAAGACGAGCCCTTTCTGCGCCCCGTGTATCTTCCGTTTTCCGTGGGGGAATCCGGCGGCCGCACTCTGTTCGAACGAACTTCACCGGCCGACGGCGGACAGACCTTGCCCAACGGCCGCACTCTGCCGCGACTCTACATCCCGGAAGGCGGAACCTCTCTGGAAGAAGTGGAGCACTCCATGGTTGAACTAGCCATGCGCCAAGCCAACGGCAACCAGACCCACGCCGCCAAACTGCTCGACATCAGCCGCGACGCTCTGCGTTACAAGCTCAAGAAATTTGGTTTGATTCGCGGCGATGAAGAAGGCCTTCAATCGGGCCCCGCTGAAGATTAGTAATGAGTTGATGGAGCGACGGGCGTCGTCGCCCGTCCATCGTGCGGCGAGGTCCGGCTCTGCACGAGCGTCACGCCGATTTGCCGCCGGCAATCGCCGATCCGCCCGCCCTCAGGTGGAACAGCCGCTGCAAAGCAACCGTCATCTGTTCCTGCTCGACCTTCTCTGGAAGCTCCTTCAGTTCGCGGACCAGCGACCCTGCGATGCGCTGCGTCATCCGCGACATAATTGCGTTTAACATTTCGTCCTGGTCTTTGGCGAAGGGCCCGTTCTCTTGGCGAAAGGAATCCAGCTCTTGCCGGCAAAATTCGTCCAGCCGCTGACGCAGTGCCACGATGGTCGGCACCACACTCTCCACCATGAGCTTGCGACGGAAGCCTTGCGCCTCGGCCTGCAGAATCTTCTGTGCTTCGGCGGCGGCGGCCTCACGCTCGCCCGCATTGTGGTCGGCTACGTTTTCCAGATCGTCAAGGTCATAGAGGAAAATCCCCTTGACGTCGCGCACCTTGCAGTCAACGTCACGCGGCATCGCGATATCAACGATCACGAGAGGTTGATCGTTGCCCTTGCGCCCGCGAGCCACGCGTTTGCGAACCATGATCTCCGCTTCCTCACGGCTCAGAATCGTGTGCGGACACGATGTCGAACAGATGATGATGTCGGCCTCCGCCATGTGTTGCCAGCGCTCCTCAAACGGGATCGCAACCCCACCCAGCTTCGCCGCCAGTTCCGCCGCGTGCTCGAGCGTGCGATTAACCACCACCACGCTCGCGCCCACCGAGCCAGCGCCATGGTTGAGCAACTCTCGGGCAGAGAGTTCACCCAACTGGCCCGCGCCCAACAGAAGCACTTTCTTATTTTCCAGCGTGCCGAAAATCTGGCATGTGAGTTCCACCGCGGCGTAAGGAATCGAAACCGATGCATTACCAATCGCCGTCTCACTGCGCACGCGCTCAGAGACCGTAAGCGCCTTCTGCAACACCGCATCCAGGAACCGGCCCGTCGCCCCGACCTTCTGCGCTTGCTGCCAAGCTTGTTTTACCTGGGAAACAACCTGCGGCTCGCCGACCACCATGGAGTCGAGCCGCGATGCGACCCGGAAGATATGCAGCAGTGCTGCTTCATCCAGCAAACGGTAGAAATGTTTCCACTCACATAGTTTGAGGTCATATTCCGCGCCCAACATCCGCATCACTGAATTCGCGGCCAGGGTGACATCGCTGGCCCACATCCAGAACTCGGTGCGGTTACAGGTGGCCATTACAACCACTTCTTCAATGCCTTCTGCCCGGGACAACTGCACCAGCGCCTCGTAACGCCGGCTTTCGCCGATCCAGAAATGCTCCCGCACTGCCACAGGGGCTGTGCGATAGTTCAGCCCAACGACCATGAGAGTGGGTTCCAAGATGGCATCTCCTAATACGCACGTCTACACTCTCGGAAAAGCACCTGATGTGCCAAAGGAAGCTGCGCGCTCGGACGAAGGACCGCTTGTTTTTCAGCTAGTTAGCTAAGTCGTATGCGGCAGGGAATAATGACTGGAGAGTCAGGTTGCGGGATAACACGCTAAGCTCGTGTCTTTTGGCCCCTAAACTGTACTGTTGAAAAATGAAACAATCTGTCAATCTAGGCGGATTCGCGACCTTAAGTATGGTTTGTCATCCGAGGATGACGGTGTAACTCTTGTTACTGCTCTCGCGCTCGAATCTTAGCGCGCGATTTCCGCCAGCGTAACTTTCTTCTCCTTCAAACCTTTCGCCTGCGGTTCGTAAACGCAGAACGGCTCCTCATCAAGATAGTTGCCGGTGGCGGCATAAGCGCGCGCGCGGCAGCCCATGCAAACGTTGCGGAACTCGCAGCAGCCGCATTTCCCCTCCAGGTTGTTAGTGTCGCGCAGTTGATTGAACACCACCGAGCTTTCCCAGATCTCGGCGAACGACTGCTTTTTCAGATCTCCCGCCAATGCCGGCAAGTATCCGCAGGGATAAACTTCGCCCTGATGAGATATGAAGCACACCGCGGTTCCGGCCAGGCATCCCTTGGTCATGGCGTTCATATCCGAAGGATGACTTCCAGGATGTCCCACCGGCCGCCCGATCCCCTGAGGCTTCAGCTCGATCCCAGTTGAGCCCGGCATGGCCATCTCTGTGGGGCCGATCGTTGGCGCGAGAGCGGGCGATTTCTGCGCTCCTTCAGTTGCCGGCGGCGCAGCGTGAGCCGTCGCAGCCGCAGCCTCCGATCGATGCTCTGCAGCCCGCCGCTGCCGAACCACGCGGAAGTAGTGTGGCGCGCAAGTCGCCTTCATCTCGATTCCACCCTCGAGCGAGCGATCATAGAACCAGTTCAGCATGCGCTCGTACTCTTCCGGAGGAACCATCTGTTCGCTCGCGATATCCACTCCACAACCGACAGGCACCAGCAGGAATGTGTGCAGTGCGTCCGCCCCCAGCGACTTCGCCAGTTCCAGCACGCTCGGAAGCTGATGCGCATTGTGGCGGGCGATGGTCGTGTTGATCTGCACCGACATACCAAGATTTTTCAGATTACGGAACCCGGCAATGGCCGCATCGAAGGCGCCGGGAATGCCGCGGAAAGTATCGTGTGTCAGCGCATCCGCGCCGTCCAGGCTGATGGCCACGCGCTGCACGCCGCTATCGACGATCATGCGCGCAACGTGCTTCGTAACCAGCGTGCCATTCGTGGCCAGCGCAACCCGCAATCCCTTGTCTGTACCGTAACGCGCCAACTGGAAAATATCCGAACGGAAAAGCGGCTCGCCACCGCTAAGCACCAGAATGGGAGTGGACACCGCGGCAATCTGATCGATGATATCGCGTGCCGCTTGAGTCGAAAGATCGGAGGGAGAACTCAGCTCCGTAGCGGTCGCCCGGCAATGGATGCAGCGCAGATTGCACCCTTTCGTCAGCTCCCAGAAAATCAATCGTGGCTTGTTCTTGCTCGCTTGATTTGCATGTTGCCCGTTTCCGTTTAGCGAAGCCATGTGCGTTTTCCTTCCCACGTGAACCAGGTTTCGTCGCCCACTCTATGGCGCAACAATAATAGAGAACCAACCCCCCCAGCGGTGACTGACATCACCGGAAATTGTGATCCCGGTCACGCGCATTAAGTCCTTTTGAATCAACGGGTGGCGACGGGACTACGCCCCGTCCAGCCGAGGTAGTGTGGGGACGGGCGCCTCGCCCGTCCAGCCCCGTAGGGGCGCGCCATATCGGCAAACATCGACAAACTCCAACCAACGCGGCAACCCTCACGCGGTCGCTAGTTACGGTTGGCCAGCTCGCGCAGCGCTCCCGTGTTGCGAATCACCAGCGTCGAGCCCTTCGACTGCACGATCTGGCGCTTCTTCAGCTCCGCAAACAGCCGGGTGACCGTCTCTCGCGAAGTTCCGATCATCTGCGCGATTTCCTCGTGAGTGAGCCTGATCCTCAAACGGGGCTCCGGTTTTGCCGCTTCGCCGTTCTTGCAGCTCCATTCCAGAAGCAACTTAGCCAGCTTCTCGGCGGCGGAGTGTGACAATCCCAGCGCACCCGCTTCCTTACAGGCATTGTGATACTTTTCGCTTAACTGCTCGGCCACTTTGAAGCAGGCCTCCACATCTTCCTTCAGGAAGCGAAGGAAGTCATCGCGCTTGACGAAATTGATCTGGCAGGGATCCACTGTCTCCGCCGTCACTTCATAAGGTTTGCCCGAGATCGTGGCGCTCAACCCCAGCACCTCCCCGGGCTCGGCAAGTTTCACAATCATCGTTCTGCCGCTGGGCGAGTTAATGGAGAGCTTTACGCTCCCTTTGCAGAGCACAAAGATGCCACGTGGCATCTGCCCTTCCACAAACAGCACAGCCCCCTGTGGATACGCGGTCGCGTACTTGATATTTTCAAAGGTTTGCAGCGCGGCAGCCGGCAGATCACAGAAGATGCGATCTGCGCGCAGCTTGCAGGTAATGCAGCTTTCTACAATCTCCATTCCGTATGGTGAGAGCATGAACCATGCCTCCTGAAAAACCTCAGTTCCGCTTCCCTGGCGTGGATCGCAAACTTGCCCAGTCCACCAGCCAGCGGAGTCAGACCTCTGTCGCCAGTGTCCGCCGGGATGAAACACAACGCTGTGCTGCAAGATACACGCCGATGTGACGCCGCTCACAGGCTGTCGGTCCCCCGTAAAAGCCCCCCGAGGGGCATCCAGCCCAGTCCCAGCACCGGAGCCCCCCGGCACTTCGAGGGCTTCAGCACTGAGGGACCTGGTTCATACGCACACGCGTGAGCGGGTTCTGCGCCGCACAAACAAACGGGCACAAGCTGGCGCTTGTGCCCTTGACCGGCTCTGCGGCCGGTCCATTCGTGCCCCGATGGCTGCTACTTCGCTTGCAGGGATTCGATGTACTTGGTCAGGTTGGCCACGCGTTGCTGCACCTCACCCTCGTGTCCACCGCTCATATTCCAAAACAACGATCCCCACACCGGCATCTCCTTGGAACCGTGCGCCGGAAGAGCGGATTCGCCGTGGATGGAGGCCGAGACCTTCAGCGCGGGATATTTCCCTCCGTTATTCTTGCTCAGCAAGGTAAGGTCGGTGGGAGCAGCCTTCAGCGCGCTGGCCGCGGGACCTCCGCCTTTGCCGTCCGTCCCATGGCAAACGGCACAGTATGCCGTGTACATATCCTTGCCCGATACAGGCGAAGTGGACTGCACAGGGACATGCTTAATGACCTTCTCTGGTTGGCTCTGCGTTTGGTTCTGTGCGGCCATCGTGCAGGTGAATATAATAAGCGCGGTAAATATTAAAAGCAGTTTGTTCATAAACATTTTCTCCTTTTAAACCAAGGCACTCTTCGCGGAAACTCCAAGCTGCTCAAAGCCCAAAATCGGCAACGTGCTGCCTCCCGTTTCGTTGCCCGCTATTCCGCCGAGATTTTCCACCCCTGGCCCGACCGCACCAGAGGAACAGTGGATTTCGTCGGGTTCCCGTTATAAAAATCAACCTGGTATTTGTTGATCAGGGTTTGACGCTCCCAAAGATTGAAACTCTTCACCAGCGGCCCGCCCGCGTCAAACACCTCACCTAATTGATTGGGCACCCATTTCCAGTTGTATTCGACGGTCGCGCTGTTAACTCCGATCATGGTTACGTCGGCAATGCTCACCAGTTGCCGTTGCGCCAGCTGAGCTTGATACAGGGTGGTGCCATCCGTCTCTTGCTCTTTCTTGAAACCCGGGACACCGGTCAGCAGGCGCTCTCCCGCGGGTGTCAGCGAGACCGCCACGCTGCCCCCAGCCGCCTTGGCCAACTTAACAATCCCCGCTTTTTCCAGTAATCGATAATTAGGATCCCCGGGCTTTTCATCGTCGCTGGGTTTCACCAGACCAGTGCGGAAATGGATGATGGCCGGGCTTCGTCCCGCGAGCGCCGCCGTTGCTATCACGCTCGCCTGCTGCGTGCTGAGCGGCGTTTTCTCGCGGACTTGCAGCAGCACGTAAGCTACTAAGCCCACGATCGCCGCGACCAGACACATCATGAGTAGCAGCGGTAAGAACGACGAGCGTCGTTCCATCTCAACTTCGGCTTCAAACATTGCAGCCCCCTTATTGAACAGCCGCGAATTTCCTCAACCAATTGTTATTCTCGGCCCCCATTTTTTCGATTGCGGTGATCGAAGGCACAAATGATGGTGTCAAGCATCACCACAGGTAATAAACACATCGGTGACCCGCGGCAGAGCCAATTAGTGGTGCAGAGTGTGGAAAAACTTGACCTCGCGTTCTTGACTTTGGCTGAGTGCTCCACAGCTTGCCGGTATAGCTTGCGGAAAGACCTCGCAAATGTCAGTGTCACCGTGGAAGAGCGGCCCTTCAGGGCCGCATAAGCCCTCTGAGATTAGCGTGGGCTTTAGCCCCCGGTGTGCGCTCCCTCACCAACATCCGTGATGGTTGTCACACCCACCCGTACCCACCACCAAGCATAATCAACCTCAGATTACGTGGTAGTTTCTACCACCTTGAGCGTGGAGATTTCATGCCAAAAGGACGTGTTTCAATCGTCGTTGAGCGCTGCAAAGCCTGCGGCTTCTGTGTGGAGTTTTGTCCCTCCCACGTGCTCGCGCTCTCATCCGCTTTCAATTCCAAGGGCTACCATCCCCCCCACGTCGTGCATCCGGAAAAGTGCAGTGGCTGCGACTTGTGCGGAATGTACTGCCCCGACTTCGCGATTTGTGCCAGCAAGGTTGATACCCCCAAAAAGGCCGATCCCGCGAAAGCCAAATCCGAAGAAGGTGCCAAATGAAAGCTGACCCTAGTGGTGTCCTCACCGGCATCCATTTCATGGACGGCGACCACGCCTGCTGCGAAGGCGCCCTGGCCGCCGGTAGCCGATTCGCCGCCGGATACCCCATCACTCCGTCCACCGAAGTCGTCGAGCGCTTCGCCGCTCGCGTCCCGACCGTAGGCGGAGCGTTTATCCAGATGGAAGATGAACTAGCCGCGTCCATCGCCCTCCAGGGCGGCGTCTGGGCCGGAGCCAAGGCCTTCACCGTTACCTCGGGCCCCGGCTTCTCTCTGATGATGGAACACATCGGCTACGCCGCCATGACCGAAACTCCATGCGTATTCGTGGACGTGCAGCGCGGCGGCCCGTCCACCGGCCTGCCCACACTTCCCGCGCAAGCCGACATGATGCAGGCGAAATGGGGCTCGCACGGCGACTACGAAATCATCGCCCTCTGCCCCAATTCTCCGCAGGAGTGTTTCGACCTCACCATCAAAGCCTTCAACCTCGCCGAAGAATTCCGCGTGCCGGTGATGTTCATGATGGATGAAGTCGTCGGCCACATGACCGAGAAGGTAGTGATTCCTCCCGCCGACGAAATCGAGGTCGTGCCGCGAAAGCATACGCACAAATCGGTCGAAGACTATCTCCCGTACGGCACCAACGGTGACCTGGTTCCGGAAATGGCGCACGCCGGCGATGGCTACAACTTCCATGTCACCGGCCTCACCCACGACGAACGCGGCTATCCCAACATGACTCTGCCCATTCAGGACAAGTTGGTTCGCCGCCTGCAAAACAAGATTCTTAACGCCGTCGACCGCATCACCATGTTCGAGGAAGAACAACTCGAAGGCGCCGATGTAGTTGTAGTCTCCTACGGAATCACTTCCCGAGTCGCCCAACGCGCCATCGGCGTGGCTCGCGAACGCGGCCTGCGCGTCGGCAAGTTGCGCCTGATCATGGCTTGGCCGTTCCCCGAGAAGAAAATCAAGGAACTCGCCGCCAAAGTAAAAGCATTCGTCGTCCCCGAACTCAACCTGGGACAGATGGTGCGCGAAGTGGAGCGAGCCGCCGGCGGCAAAGCCAAGACCTTCGCTGTGTCGCACGCGGGCGGCGGAGTGCACAACCCCGAAGACATTCTCAAAGTAATCGTGGAGGCCAGCCGATGACCGACCTGAACAACGACCTCGTCAATATTGATTCCTGCAGCGACGACGCCTGCAACGACGATGTTGTCAACCCCGTCGAACAATTCCTGCGCAGCGATCGCATCCCTCACATCTGGTGCCCCGGATGCGGCATCGGCACCACCGTGAACTCCTTCGCCCGCGCCCTCATCGATTCGAAAATCGATTTAGGATCGCTCGCCCTGGTCTCCGGCATCGGCTGTACCGGCCGCGTCGCCGGATACGTCAAGCTCGATTCGTTCCACACCACCCACGGCCGCGCCATTCCATTCGCCACCGGATTGAAGATGGCGAACCCAAAGCTGAACGTGGTCGTCTATTCCGGCGACGGCGATCTCTCGGCCATCGGTGGCAATCACCTGATTCACGCCGCCCGCCGCAATATCGACCTCAAAGTCATCTGCGTGAACAATCTGATTTACGCCATGACCGGCGGCCAGACTGCTCCCACCACCCCCGATCACTCGACCACGTCGACAAACCCCTACGGTGTGTTCGAACCGTCGTTCAATCTGCCGCACCTGGTCGAAGCCGCGGGCGCCGTCTACGTAGCGCGCTGGACTACCTTCCACGTCCGCCAACTGTCGCGCTCCATCAGCGAGGCGTTTAAGAAAAAAGGTTTCTCGTTTATCGAGGTGATCTCGCCCTGTCCCACGCTGTATCAGCGCCGCAACAAGCTGGGCGATGGCCTCGACGCCATGAAGTACTACAAAGAGAAGAGTAAAGTCCGGAACGGCGCGCCCACCAGTGAAGTCGGCATGACCATGACCGGAGAAATCATCGTGGGCAAATTCGTCGACCGCGAACGCCCCGACTACCAAACCATGATGCGGGCGCAATACGCCGAATCGTTAGGCGACCGCTACATCGATCAACCCTCCATACAAGAGGAGCCGGTATGCAGCTAACGGAAATTCGTATCGCAGGCTTTGGCGGCCAGGGAGTCATCCTCTCGGCCATCATCTTGGGCAAGGCGGCTTCGATTTTTCAAGGCGCTTTTGCCACCATGACCCAGAACTTCGGCCCGGAAGCGCGCGGCGGCGCCTGTAGTGCGCAGCTCATGCTTTCCGATTCGCCCGTGTTATATCCCTACGTAACTCGGCCTGACATCATGGTCATCCTTTCGCAGGAAGCCTATGTCCGCTTCGGTTCCGAGGTAAAAGATGGAGGCATCCTGATCGTCGAGCAGGATCTGGTCAGAGTGTCGGATCTGAAGAAAAATATCCAAGTCTACAGCGTCCCCGCGACCCGCATCGCCGAAGAACTGGGAAAGCGCATGGTGCTGAATTCCGTGATGGTGGGATTCTTTACCGCCGTCACCCACCTGCTCGAACCCGAAGCTGTCCGCAAAGCGGTAGCCGACTCAGTCCCCAAAAACTTTCGAGATCTCAACTTGAAAGCTTTCGAAAGAGGATTCGAATACGGAACCACCGCATTAACCACCACTCCGGATTCCGCCGATGCCGAGCTGGAGGCGAATTACTCGCGGGAGTAAGTCTTCACCGTTGCATTCTTCAACCTAGGCTGTTGTAAGATTCATCAGTGCGTTGGCAGGCTGCAACGCACTGATTCCACGCGGTTATTCTCGCTGCGCACCGGCAAACGCTGAAAACACGGCCTTTCACATGTTACGATTTCCGTCAAACCATCGTTGACAATTTCATCGCAATCGCCCGCGCCCCAAAACTGTTTCTCCTCTATCTCCATCATTTCTCAAGAGATCGCCGTCGACCGCGCACTTATTCGCCATTCGCCCCGTCTTGGCACACCGATTGCCTTTAGATAAGTGCTGAGTGGCTCGCTAGACGGCCCTCCGACGAGGTGACTTATGACAGTCCTACTGGTTCTCTTCTTCTTCTCGACCTTCTTACTAATCGACTATTTCCGCACTCGCCACAATGTCGTGGTGCAACCCGCGTTGCAGGTGGCCGCAGCCAAGCATGACGCCGCTGTGCCACGCTTGCAGCCATCGCTGGTAGGCGGCTTCGCCGTTCCGGAGAATCTCCGCTACCATCCAGGTCACACTTGGGCATTGAGCGAGAGCCCCAACCTGGTGCGCGTCGGCATGGATGATTTCGCCTCCAAGCTGACCGGCAAGCTGGAGAGCATCACGCTGCCGCAACGCGGCCAGTGGATTCGCCAGGGCCAGAAGATGTGCACACTGTATCGAGACGACGTTGCCGTAGACATGGTTTCGCCGATCGAAGGCAGTGTGTCTGACATCAACCAGGCGCTGATCAAGGATCCGAAACTGGCGCTCCGCGATCCCTACGGAGAAGGCTGGCTGGTAACCGTGCAGGCCCCCGATGCCAAGACAAGCTTCAAGAACCTGTTCGGTGGCCCGCTCGCCCGCTGGTGGACCGAAGAGTCGGCAAGCCGCCTGCAGCGCCGCATGCCGCTGGCGCTCGCCGGAGCGCTGGCCCAGGATGGTGGAGTAGCCATGAATGACCTCTCCGCCCAGATCCCCGACCAGGAGTGGCTGCCGCTGGCAAAGGAGTTCTTCCTGTCATAAGTCGACCTCGCGGCCTCAGAGGCGAACCAGCCTCTCGTCGAAAAGAGGACCGCAGAAACACCGGCCGCCCGGATCTCCGAGCGGCCGGTGGCGTTTTGGGTGGCGCAGCGCTTCAGCGCTGCGATAACTGTAATTGTTCTTGACCCTGTTTGAGGGACGCGGCTTCAGCTGTGCTGTACACAGCCGCGCCTAGAACGTGATACCAGTGCCTGTAGGAGTGAAGTGCAAATTGAACGAATATACGAGTAGATTTACGGGCACCGTATAGTCGACCGAGATGTATATGACGCGGTGTCCCGAAGGTCCGCTGATCTGCACTGTCACTTGCCTGGGGTCAAGCGGGATTTCATGTCTGTTCGCTCTGCGGACTACGTTCTCGCGAAGTTCTTCTCCGAGGTTGGCGGTGCCATCCCGACGCGGTTGCCTAGCTGTGCCGTGATATCACGCAGCTCATCTTGAAACAGTAGGTTGGTGTACTCGGCCGCAACAATTTCCCCGCCCACCGTGACCACCGCCACGACGAGGGCAACCAGGAGAATATACTTCATCGGAATCTCCTTACTGGCGACTTATGATTACCTCTACCACCTTCCCGGCGGGGGCTGAGAGGCTTCCAGTCATTTGACCCTTCTGCGCGTGTACCTCGACCATCTGCCCCTTCCCAGCGTGCGCGGGCAGAACGAAATTACCCTTTCGGTCGGTCACAGCTACTTCGGAATAACCGGCGATCGAAACGGTTACGTCAGCTACCGCTCCGAGATCTTCGTCCACCACCACCCCGCGAACCATCGCCGAGGTCTCGGCGACGAGTTGTATCGTGGCGGTTGGGTAGTAATCATGAGCCAGAACGAGCGTGGAGCTGCCCTTCATGAACTCATCCTTCACGGAAGCAAACAGTGTTACTTTGCCGTCGGCCGGCCGCGTTTGCGGAGGAATATCGAGTTCCCATCCATCCCCCACCATCCTCAGCTCTCCGCCGTTCGAGGATTTGACCTGGGCGATGTCGACCGGTGACTGGTCGGGTCGTACGACAACAACCTAAACGTGATAAACACCACGTGACTGGAGAAAGGCAGAGGCAAGTAACGGGGCAACTCCAAGAACGATGATTCCCGCGGCCACGATCCAGGCCATGAAGGGTCTTTTTGCGCGATGCGCAAGAGCGAAAACGGATACCGCAATGACCAAGGCAAACGCGGCAATCGTTACAGGATGGCCGATGTGGCCGGCGATCTTCAGAACGAGAGCTAGAGCCTGCTCCTCCATAGATCAGTTCTCCTGCTTCTGAGTAGAACGCGCGTTGCCGAGGAGTTGCAAGTTACGGTTAGTTTTTCAGACCGGCGATTTCAGAACCCCAGCCCCGACGGCACCTGCGCCCCGGGCGTCACCAGCGCCTGGCAGGCAGCGCACAGCGTGCTTTCCTTGAGGTCAATCCACTCCACGGCGTGCGAGGGAGCCATGGCACATTGGTAGTCACTGCAGTGCGTCAAATTCACGGTATGGCCGAGTTCATGAACCGCTTCCTTGAGAGCGCGCTGGCGGAATAGTTCCTGGTCGGCCGGAAGCCCGTAGAACTCCTGGTGCAGCCGGTGCACGGAGACCACGGCGCACGGCCCACCCATCTGCGCTTCGCCAAAAACAAAAGTAAGAATCGGAATGTAGAGATCCACCGCCGCAATGCCCAACACTCGCCACGAGTCCGCCGTATGAAAACTCTGCATCCGCTGCAGGATTTCCGACGAGTGATACTGCTGCCGTTCTCCGTGGAAAGCGAACTCCGGATCCAACCGCACCGGCAGCACCTTGCAGGAGACGCGAAAAATGTCTTCGACGGCAGGACGCAGATCTTTCAGCAACCCGTCATCCACATTCCCGATCGGCAACAGTTGCAGCAGCTTCATAGGAACAGGTGTCAGGTCTCAGGTGTCAGGTCTCAGGAAACCAAGAGCAACCACGTTCTTCCTGACACCTGAGACCTGACACCTGACACCTCGGATTCAGTTTGAATGTGTCTCAACGTGAGCACGCGTCCAGCCGTACTTCTTCAGCTTGTGATAGAGAGTAACCCGGTCAATGTCGAGTACCTCAGCGGCGTGACTCTGATTGCCTCCACACTCCTCCACCACGCGCAGGATGTAGGCACGTTCCATGTCCTCCAGCTTCTTGCCCGCGCCGCCAGAACCAGCTACGCTCTGGGCCTTGAAGATGAAGTCTTCTTCACGCAGCTCCGGTTCCTGTCCCACCACCATGGCGCGCTCCACCGCGTTCTCCAGTTCACGAACGTTCCCCAGCCAGGGTTGCTGCTGCAGTTGATTCATGGCCGCCGGTGCAACCCGGGTGATGCGCTTGTTCATCGCCAGAGAGAACTTTTGCACGAAGTGGTTCACCAGCACCGGAATATCCTCCCGCCGATCGCGCAGTGGCGGCAGTTCGATACGGAAGACATTAAGCCGATAAAAAAGATCAGGACGAAACTTACCTTCCTCGATCAGCGTTTCAAGATTCTTATTAGTGGCGGCGATGCAGCGGAAATCCACCTTGATTATCTGGTTGCCGCCCACACGGGTGATTTCGCGTTCCTGCAAAACCCGCAGCAGATCGGTTTGCGTCTTTAGAGTGATGTCGCCAATCTCATCCAGAAAAACCGTTCCGCCCTCGGCAATTTCGAATTTGCCTTTCTTGCGGTACTGCGCGCCGGTGAATGCACCCTTTTCATGTCCAAAGAGTTCGCTTTCCAGTAGCGTCTCGGTCAAAGCGCCGCAATGAATGACGACCAGCGGATGAAATCTTCGCGCACTCGCGTGATGGATGGCACGCGCTACCAGCTCTTTCCCCGTGCCGCTTTCACCGGTCACCAGCACCGTAGCATCCGTGGGACCCACGGTTTCAATCGCGTCGAAGATCTTGCGCATGGGACCGCTCTGCCCGATCAGGTCCCCGGGACGAGTCACCTCGGCGACGGTCTCGCGCAACAGCACGTTCTCCTGCGCCGTCCGCTTATGCGCCAGCGCGTTCTTCAGCAGGTGAGCGATCTCGTCGGGATCGAGCGGCTTGGTCACGTAGTCATAGGCGCCGTTCTTCAGCGCCGTGACCGCGGTCTCAACCGAGGCATAGCCGGTCATGATGATCACCATAAGTTCCGGATCGATTTCATGCATGCGACGCTGCAACTCGATGCCATCCGTGCCGTGCATCTTGATATCCACCAGCGCGGCATCCCAGCGTTGCTCCGCCATTTGGGTAAGCGCGTCGTTGGCGTTTTCGAGCATGGTTACCTCGTAGCCCTCTTCGCGAAACCATTTGCCCAGCGAGTCGCGCACGCTCAGTTCGTCGTCCACGATCAGCAGTTTTCCTTGTGTGCTCACTTCAATCACCTCACCTTCGTCGCGGCCTTCCCGTCGCTTACAACGGCGTCCGCCACCGAAGCCTCATTCCCATGAGCCGGCAGGGTTACGGTGAAGGTCGTGCCCCGTCCCAGCTCCGATTGCACCTCAATGCGCCCGTG
The DNA here is from genome assembly GCA_963773955.1 of uncultured Acidobacteriaceae bacterium. Classification (GTDB taxonomy): domain Bacteria; phylum Acidobacteriota; class Terriglobia; order Terriglobales; family Acidobacteriaceae; genus Acidiflorens. Next base: position 103,190 of record CAVZDM010000108.1, read on the forward strand.
ATGCCGCTCCACGATGCCGCGGCTGATTGCCAGGCCCAGCCCGACTCCGTGTCCACTCTCTTTCGTCGTAAGAAAAGGTTCGAAGATCTGCGGCAGCACGTCGGGAGCGATACCCGCTCCGTCGTCGCGCACCTGGATCTCGATTTCACTCTCATCGTTACTCAGCCGAGTCTGCAGCCAGAGATTGCCGCCCCGGGGCATGGCATCGATTGCATTCATGATCAGCGCTATGAAGACCTGCTCAATCTGCGCCGGATCGCAGGGCACCCGCGGCAGGTTCTCCGCCAGATTGAGTTGCAAATGGATCCCGCCCAGCTCCAGTTGATGCCGCACCAGCAACAGGCAACGATCAATCACCGCCTGCAGGTTGGTAGGCTCTATGTTCATGGGCGCACTTCGCGAGAGCGTCAGCAGGTTCTTGACCAGGTCGCCGCAGCGCCGGCTTTCGGTGGCGATCAGTTCCAGACACTCCATCGCCTCCTCGCGTTTTTCCTGTCCGACTTGCCCCGACCCCACCCACTTTCGCAGCAGCTTGGCGTAGGTAAGAATCCCAGAGAGCGGGTTGTTCACTTCATGCGCCACCACCGCCGCCATCTTGCCAATGGAGGCCATCTTTTCCACGTGCAACACGTGATCGTGGGCACGCTTGAGTTCCCGTGTCTTCTGTTCCACGCGATCTTCCAGCGTCTTTGCCCAGGTAACGATTTCTTCATTCGCCGCGCGCAACTGCAGGCTCATGTCGTTGAACGAATGAGCCAGTTCGCCCACTTCATCCTGCGATCGCACTTCAATCTGGTAACCAAGTTCCCCGCGGGAAAGATGTTCCGTGCCTTTCTTGAGCGCCTTGATCGGTTGACCGACCTCTCGCCACACGAATAACCAGCTCAAGACCGCGATAATCACCATTCCCCCCGCCGTGTAAATCAGCATGCGGGAGCTGCTAGCCTGAAGTTGTTCGTCCGCTTTGGCCAGCGAAAGATTTGTGTCCAGCACGCCCAGCACTTGCTGGCTGGCGGGATGCGCGTGACACTCGGCGTTTGAGCAGCTCGGTTGATTCTCGATGGGAGTGATAATTCCCAGCACTCGATGCCCGCCGCCATTGCGATAAATGCGAAAGCGGTCGGGGCGATTCAGGCGCGCCAGCGGCTGCGATTGCGTGTGACATCCATAGCAGGCCTCGGCCGTCTTATCGAGAACGTGGCTGACTTCTTTGGGATCGGTGGAGTAGCTGACTCGCCCCTGCTGGTCAAGGATGCGCACCTTGATCATGCCGGGCTCATCCGCCATGGTCTGGATCGCGTGGTAGAGTCCCTCGCGATCGTTGCGCAGCATGTAGTACGTAGTGCTGTGCTTGATCACGTCGCTGACCCGCTCAGCGCTGACCAGCGTGGCCGCTTCCAGATGCTGGCGATGCAATCGGATATTCAAATATCCGAGCAGCGCGAAAATCACCACCATCACGGCCAACAGAGACCCGATCAGTTTTGCACTGACGCTGTTCGTCAGCCGCGTCCATCCCCGATCGGCCCGAATTGGATCAGTCTCCCGCATGACCTAACACCGGAGTTGCCACGACGGGCGCGGTTTCGGTCCGCAAACGCTGGGTCACCGCATGCTGTTCTTCGGGAAAGATCGGCAGGTATTTCACCGCCAGCCCGAACAAGGCGAAGCCCATCGCGATGATCATGAGCGTCACCGAGAACTCCGTCCATTTCGGCAGATAGTGATGTCCAACATAAGTCTCAAAACCGATGAGAGCAATATTGAGGCGGTTGACAATGAATCCAAGCACGGTAAACACGGAGGCGAGATACAGGCCGCCGGGCGATAGCCTCACCTTCTTGAAGCTGAGCATGGCGATTGGAATCACAAAAGCCAGCGCCAGTTCAAGCCACAGGAAATACGCTTCGTAACTGGGTTTAACGATCTGGCCCAGCAAGCCGCGATGGAAGTAGTCCTCAAAGCGCAGCAGCGCATTCACCCAGAGCGCCACCAGCAAGGCCCCGCCCAGTTCGACCAGAACCGGCAATTCAAGGTGACGGCCGAAAGCTTTTGCGCTCTGCGTCGATTCAAAAATCGTCATGGCCAACCCCACCGCAATCGCCGATCCAAAAAACAGGAAGGGCAGCGCCGGCGTGTACCAGAACGGATGCAGTTTGCTCGGCATGATCAGATAGAGCGATCCAAGCGAACTCTGGTGCAGCGTCGAAAGCAGAATGCCCCCGATGATCAGCACCGGGTAGATCTTCTTGATCCACTTGATGGGAGCCTGCAGGTTGAAGCGCTCGAACACGTTGGGAAGGAATTCGAAAAAGAGGACGGTGGTGTAGGCCATCACGCACATACCGACCTCGAACATCACCGAGTGCGGGTTCATGTAGATGAGCTGATGCCAGATGTACCAGGGACGCCCCAGGTCAAACAGAAGTCCGACGATGAAGAGCAAATAGCCGAGGAACGCCGTGAGCACCGCCGGTCGCACAACGCTGTGCAACCGCTCGACGTTGAATAAGTAGACCGCGCCCACAATGCAGAAACCGCCCGCCGCCAGCATCACCCCGCACAAGCAGTCGAAGCCGATCCAGAGCCCCCAGGGAAACTGGTCCGTCATGTTTGAAACCGCGCCCAAGCCATAAAAATAGCGAATGAATGTGGAATAAATGCCCAGGGCCATGATCACCAGGAATACAACCTTCCAAAAGGTCAGCTTGATTTTCATCGCGCACCTCCGTTCTTCTCGTCTGCTTCAGCAGCGGCTACTTCTTCGCGGCGATGCGAAACCCAATAAATGCCTCCCAGTACCAACGTCCACACCGGGATAAAGTCTGGAATCCTCTCCATCACTCGCCCCGTGTATTCCGGCATCGGAGTGTCGCCGATCTTGGCGGAGGCTGGATAACCATATTCTTCAGCCTTTACGCCCGAAATAATGAAAACCGAAGTTCCGCCTACTTCATTTAGGCCGTAGATACGGGGTAGGTAAGTGGCGGGACTTTGCCGGATGCGGTCCTGAGCTTCCTTAATAAGGTCATCGCGCTCTCCGAACTTAGTCGCGCCGGTCGGACAGATCTCGGCACATGCCGTCTGCTTGCCGGCAACCACGCGGTCCGGGCACATAATGCACTTACGCACCCGCGGATTCAACGATTGCCATTCGTACTTCGGCTGGGCAAACGCACACGCCACCATGCAATACCGGCAGCCAATGCATTTCCAGACGTCGTACACGACTGGGCCCTCTTTCGTCTTATGGAAAGCGCCCACCGGACAAACCGACGCGCAAGCGGGATGCTCGCAGTGCATGCACAGCCGGCGCATGAATTTGTCGTCTTTGGTCAGAACTACCGTGAGTTTATGTGCCGATTGCAACGACTCGGCTGCCACCTTGTCGTCATACGGCAATTTGTTTTGCTGCGCGCATGCACCTTCACACTGCTTGCATCCGATGCACATCGTCGCGTCATATAACAGGGCCTTGCTCATGGAAATTGCTCCTCGCTGTTCTCAAGCGGGACTTCCGTTCCAGAGGAATGAAGTAGGACGCATATGTATGCTGTAGTTTTGCAGGAACGGACTTGGGAACCGTGCTGAACACCTTCTGGCCGACTCCTCGGCCGAATATCGGATCGCTTACAAAAAAGGAACCGGGTCCGGAGTGCTGCGCACTCAGACCCGGTTGGGCTGTCCCCAGTGGGAGAGCGAGCGGGGGAGAAGCTTTCCAGCTGGCTACGGATCGGCCGATTCTCGGTTTCGTCCGTCGAATTGAGCCGGACATCTTCATACTCGCTCTCTCGTCCTCTTCCGCCGCTGGAGACAATTTGTCATGCGACAGCGGCGGTATAGAAAAGAGGAACAGCCAATACCAACTTACTTACTGCCAGTAACTACTTCTGCAGACTGCGAAGGTAGGTCACGATCGCCTTCACGTCGTCAGCGGCCAGACCCTTCACCGGGGCCGGATGCTTCGCCGTCTCCGCCACCGCCTTGGTCAGGTCGGCGTCGGACTTCTTCTTGGCCTCATCTGAAATCAGGCTCGGGGCCTTCATTGCGGGCTTGCCCGCCGCATCCGCGCCGTGGCAGGCTGCACACTTTGCTTTGTAGAGAGTGGCTCCGTCATCAGCCCAGGACAGATTGGGGATCAGGATGAACAGGGCTACCGCGATTGTCATCACCAAAATCACCAGCTTTGTCGTCTTCATGATTTCGTTTTTTCTCCTTGTAATTTGTAAAGCTTTACAACTCGATGAAATGATCGGCTCTTCTCGCAGCCATTCTTGCATTGCGAAAATGGCCACCGATACAGCCCTCCAGCAACGGGATGTAACAGAACTCAGCAACTCAATCGTTGCCTATTGAGAGTTTCAACGTTGGGACAGTATCGCAGCAGTGATCCAAGTCACCCTGAATGGTGATTTCCTCCGAGAGGTGGTGCACTCGCAGAGAGCAGTGAGACTTAAACGGTCACATTACCCGGTGACTGCGATCACTGCGCCTAACTTCATCACGAGGGACAATCTAGCCGAATGAGGTGAGGCTATGCCCATACTCATGATTGCTTTACTTGCCTTGATAGTATTTGGTCTTGTTGGCATTCTGCTTGCGGCGGCGGTACTTCTGGAGCAGTCCACGTTCGCACACGCACACAAAGGTAACACCGCACATCCTGTGAACTCCGGCGGTGCCCCATCCCCGAATCCAAAACTTCGATAGACCGCGTGGCGACGGCGCGGCGGCACGGCATCCGTCTGCACGGGAGAATTCTATGACCACGCTTGCCCCGCATAAACAAGCTGATAAAAAGGCAGACAAGAAATTGGATAAGAAAGCCGACCTCGCCGGCCCCGGAATTGGCGATTACAAGGAATTGGAAAAAATCCTGCCGCGGGATTACCGCTCCTTACTAACCCCGAAAGAGACGCAGCAGGCCATCTTCCAGGTAAAACGCTATATCGCGGACAACCTGTGCAAGGAACTCAACCTCATCATGGTCGAAGTGCCGCTCATCGTAGATGTGGAGAGCGGCGTCAACGACATGCTCGATCGCGACGGCTCGCGGACGCCGATTCAGTTTCATATCTCGAATGATCGCAATCTGCATCCCATCGACGCGCAGATCGTGCAAGCCGCCACAAAATGGAAACGCGTAGCGCTGCAACAATTCGATTGCAAGCTTGGCGAAGGTATCTGCACCGACATGCGAGCCGTGCGCAAAGACTATTTCCTCGATCACGACCATTCCGCCTACGTCGACCAGTGGGATTGGGAGCGAGTCATCACCCGCGAGCAGCGCAAACTGAACTTCCTGAAGGCGGTCGTCGGCAAAATCTGGAAGGTAATCGTAGGAGCGGAAAAGCACGCGCAAAGCCTGTTTCCGCAGTTGGGAGACTTGCGCTATCCGAATCTGCCCGAGGAGTTGAAATTCCTGCACGCCGAAGAAATTCTGGAAATGTATCCCGACCTGCCGCGCAAGCAGCGCGAGACCGCGGTACTGCAAGAATATCCGGCAGTCTTCATTGCCGGCATTGGCTGGCCGTTGAAGGACGGCTATCCTCACGAGATGCGCGCCGCCGATTACGATGACTGGGTCACCGCTACGAAAGATCAGACCGGCAAAGACACGCACGGACTGAATGGCGACATCATGGTATGGAACTTCGTCACCAAGCGCCGCCATGAACTGACGTCAATGGGCATTCGAGTCACGGCCGAGACCCTGAAACAGCAGCTAACCATGTCGAAGCAGCTCGACTTCATGCAACTCCCCTATCACCGGGCGATCCTCAAAAACCAGATACCGCTCTCCATCGGCGGGGGAATCGGCCAGTCGCGCACGTTGATGCTGTTACTCCGCAAAGCCCATCTCGGAGAAGTCAGCGTTACGGTGTGGCCGAAGATCCTGAAAGAGATGTGCGCGGAGAAGAATATCTTCGTGCTGGAGTAGTCTGTCTCCCGCTCCGGAAGCGATAGGGAGTGATCGAAGCGATTACTTACCGCGATTTACAAATCTGCACGAAACTATAAGTCGGCATGGGCGTAAGATGAACAGAAAGCGGAGGTTCTCATGCGAACACCGTCTCTGTGGACCGCGTTCCTGGTTTTATTAGCCGCACTAAGTTCCGGTTGTGGTGGAGGAACGCCCGCTACTGTACGTATACCTCCGGCGATGTGCACGCCTGCATCCCCGCCGCCATTCGCCTACGCGTTGTCCTACGCGACCGATGATCCCTCTGCAAGTACGGTTTCGATGTACACAATGAACTCCTGCAGTGGAAGTCTGACGGCGACCACACCGCCCACAGTCAACACCGGAGCCAACGCCTTCGGAGCCGAAGGGCTGGCAGTCGATCCTGCTGGCAGGTTCGCCTATGTGGCGAATCTCATGTCAAATGCGTCTGACGCGGCCACCATCGCGATGTTCACCATCAATCCCAGCACCGGGGTCTTGACCCCGACAACGCCAGCCACGGTGCCAACTGGATATTTTCCCCAGGGAATCGCGATCGATCCTTCCGGTAAATTCGTGTACACGGCGAATAGCGACGACAACACAGTTTCAATGTTCACAATCAACCCGAGCACAGGAGTTTTAACGCCAACGACGCCCGCTGCCGTCGCAGCCGGATGGAGTCCCGGCTTTGTGACCGTACACCCTTCGGGCAAGTTTGCCTACGCGTCGAATCAGGATGACGACACGATTTCCATGTACACCGTCAACTCCAGCACCGGCGTCCTGACCCCGACGACCCCTGCCACAGTGCCCGCAGGCCCGTCGCCTTTTGGAGTCACCGTGGATCCCTCCGGCAAATTCGCCTACGTGCCCGACGCCTACAGCCAACCGAACAACTTTGTGTCGCAGTACACTGTCGATTCCGCCACCGGCGTCCTGACCCCGAATGGCGCCGCCACAGCGGGAAACGGCTCCACATCGGTGGCCGTCGATCCCTCCAGCAAGTTTGCCTACGTGGTGAATCGAATCGACAACACGGTTTCGATGTTCACCATCAACCCCACCACCGGAAGCTTGACGCCGAATACGCCGCCCACCATCGCGACCGGACAGCAACCCTTCGGGATTGTCGTGGATCCTTCTGGCAAGTTCGCCTACGTGACGAATCAAGACAGTGGTTCGCTTTCGATCTACACCCTCAACAGCGATGGCACGTTGAACGCAACAGGAACCGCCGCGGCAGGCAACGACCCCATCACGCTGGCCGTGACCGGGGCCGTCCAGTAGCCGAGCCATGGACGCGAGCTCTGTAGCCCTTACACCCCTAGCGGCAGCTTTAATCGGTACGTCGTGCCCGTAAGATGCCTCTTCACCGCCGCCGCCAGCCGGCGTATCCCCTCGCGTATCTGCTCCGGAGCGGCATTCGAAAAATTCAGCCGCATGTGGCGCGAGCCTTCGCGTCCATCGTTTGCATAAAAGGAATCACCCGGCACGAACGCTACATTCTGCTCGATCGCCGACTTGAAGATCGCCTGCATGTCCAGTCCCTCGGGCAAAGTGACCCAAAGAAATAGCCCACCCTGAGGATGAGTCCAGGTTACCTCAGGCGGGAAGAACTCATGCAAAGCCTGTAGCATGACGTCGCGGCGCTCGCGATACACCCGCCGAATCAGCTTTACGTGCGTGTCGAGAAATCCATCGCGCGCGACTTCGTAAGCCACGAACTGAGTAAAGGTCGACGTGTGCAGGTCCGCGCCCTGCTTCAGTTGTGTCAGCTTGCTGATGACCTCAGGCGGAGCGACGATCCATCCCAGCCGAAGCCCGGGAGCCAGCGTTTTCGAAAACGTGCTCAGGTAAATGACGTTGCCAATGGAATAGCCGTCGTCGCGCCGCAGGTTCTCGCGGTCAAGTACAACCAGCGGCGGCAGGTGTTCCCCTTCGTAGCGCAACTGCCCATACGGGTCATCTTCGATAATCGGGATGCCAAACCGGTCCGCCAGCAGCACCAGTTCATGGCGACGGATCTCCGACAATGTGGTTCCGGCTGGGTTCTGGAAGTTAGGCAGTACATACATGAACTTGGGGCCCGACCGCAGAGGCTCCTCCATCAAGTCGGTGCGCAGGCCGTCGTCGTCGATAGGGACCGACACATATTCCGCGCCATACACGTTGAAAGCCTGCAGCGCGCCCAGATAAGTCGGCGCTTCCAGCAGCACGCGGTCCCCACGATTGATAAACAGCTTGCCAATCAGGTCAAGCGCCTGCTGCGAGCCGGAAGTGATCAGGACGTTCTCCACCTTCGCCTTGATCCCATAGCGCGCCATGTTGTTCGCAATCAGTTCGCGCAGCGGCGCGTAACCTTCGGATTCTCCATACTGCAAGGCTGAGGCTGCCCGCTCGGTTAGCACCTTGTGGCAGGCTTCCTCAAAGCGCTGGACCGGGAAAACATCGGGCGCAGGCAGGCCGCCGCCAAAAGAAATCATTTCCGGTTTTTGGGTGACCTTCAACAACTCGCGGATTGCAGAACTGGTGATGCCCTTAGTGCGCAGCGCATAACGCGCCGTCCATGCAGTCGACATTGCAGACCCTCTTCACATCTCAATGTTTGTCATCCCGAGCGAAGCGAGGGATCTGCAGTTCGCTGCAAGATGCAGATCCCTCACTTCGCTCGGGATGACAATTTGATGAAGGTTATCGGTCATACGACACTCGGACTGGGCTCCGTCACGAACTCCTAAGCAAAGCCGTCCGGCTGACTGACCGCGCCAATATGCGCCTGCTCATCAATAAACAGTCGCCCCGCGGTAAGCGCCTTGCGGTCAATCTCCAGCAGATCGAGTTTTTTCACCTTATCTTCCAGCACACTCAATGCAGTTCCCGGAGCCAGACACTCTGTCTCTTCGAGCAACGCTCCCATCAGTACGATGTTGGCTGCTTTCGTGGACCCAAGTTTGTCGGCCATCTCCGCCGCCGGAATCGCGACCACCTGTTGTTCCGGCGCGTAAAAGTCTCCGGGAACGCTGGCCCCGTTGTAAAGAATAATTCCGCCGCTCACTACCTCGTGCGCAAATTTCCGCAACGAGTACTCGTTCATGGCGACCAGCACGTCCGGTTGCGAGATCAGCGGAGTCCCGATCCGTTCCTTCGACAAGCACACATGGCAGTGTGCGCTGCCCGATCGCATCTCCGGCCCATACGACGGCAGCCAGCTCACTTCCAGACCTTCCCTCATGCCCATTTCGATCAGCAGCTGCCCCATCAGCAGCACGCCCTGTCCTCCGAAGCCCGCGATCTTGATCTTTACGTCTTTGGAAGGATGGCTGTGTTTCGCTTTGGAGGTATCACGCGCTCTTGCCTTAGCCGTAATCTCCAGCACATCCGCCACCGGCCGTTGCGGCGGCTCATTGCCCACCGGAATTTCCGGCCGCCGATCGCGGAGAACATTCAGCGGAAATGTTGGCGTCATTTTCTCCAGAACCCAGCGCCGCGCTTCCACCGGATCCTTCCCCCAGATCGTAGGACAAGGCGAAAGAATTTCAACAAACGAAAAGCCCCCGCCATCCCGCTGAATTTCGAGCGCCTTGCGGATCGCCCGCCGCGCTTTCATGATGTTCTTATTGTCCGAGAGTGCCACGCGTTCGATGTATGCCGGTGCTTCCAGCGTGGCCAGAAGTTCCGCCACATGAATAGGGAAGCCTTCGTTCGATGGCCGCCGTCCCCAGGGAGAAGTTGTGCTCTTTTGCCCGACTAGCGTCGTTGGCGCCATCTGCCCGCCCGTCATGCCGTAGATTCCGTTGTTCACGAAAAATACGGTGATCTTCTCCCCGCGGTTCGCCGCATGCACGATCTCAGCGGTGCCGATGGCCGCCAGGTCCCCATCTCCCTGATAGGAAATAACGATCTTATCCGGACAAGATCGCTTGATAGCCGTAGCCGCAGCCGGCGCGCGCCCATGCGCCACCTGCACATTGCCCACGTCAAAGTAATAGTAAGCAAACACCGAGCAGCCCACCGGACTCACAAAGATCGTCTTGTCCTGCAGCCCCAGTTCCTGCAACGCTTCGGCAATCAGCTTGTGGACCACTCCGTGTCCGCAGCCCGGGCAGTAGTGGGTCTGGTGCTTCAGCTCTGACTTGCGCTCGTAGAGGTCAAAAAACAGCGGAGACTTGGAGTGAACGGATTCGAATCCGTCGTCGCTAACTTTGAGGTCAACCTTGAGATCGACCTTGGGGCTGGCCTCGGACTTAATTTTCGGATCAGCTACGCTGGTCACGCTCTCGTTTACCATTTTCGCTATCTCCCTACACCAGATCCTCCTCGGATCTGGTCTCAGACCGCAACCGCCATGCGTGTCAACACCTGTTCCTGCAGCTCTCGGACAGCCGGCACGTTGCCGCCGACCCGGCCGTAGAACTCCACCGGCACCTTGCCATTCAGCGCCAGGCGGACGTCTTCCACCATTTGTCCGTTGCTCAATTCAACGACCAGCACCTTCTGCACCTTAGCCGCCGCTTCGACCAGAGCCTTCGAAGGATAGGGCCACAATGTGATCGGCCGGAACAGCCCGGCTTTCACGCCGTCCTTGCGCAGCGCCTCGACCGTGGAAAGCAACACGCGCGACACAATGCCGTACCCCACCAGCAGCACGTCGGCGTCCTCGGTGTGGCAGAGTTCCCAGCGCGGCTCGGCTTCTTGCGCGCGGATGTACTTGGCTTCCATTCTCCGCTGGTGTTCTTCCAACTCATCGGTTTCGAGAAAAATCGAACTGATCAGGTTGGCGCGAGTCTCGGGCGTTCCCTTTACCGCCCACGGTTTTTCCGGCGGCTGAATCTCTTTGTCTTCAAGCTCCAACGGCTCCATCATCTGCCCTACAAAGCCGTCGGTCAGCACCACCGCCGGATTGCGGTATTTGTCCGCAAGCTCGAAGGCCAGCATGGTGAGGTCCGCCATCTCCTGCACCGATGCCGGAGCGAGCACGATATTGCGGTAATTGCCGTGGCCGCCGCCTTTCACCATGGCGAAATAGTCGCTTTGTTCCGGTGCAATGTTGCCCAGGCCGGGTCCGCCGCGCATTACATCTACGATCACGCACGGCAGTTCCGAGCCGGCCAGATAAGACATGCCTTCCTGCATCAGGCTGAGGCCGGGCCCAGAGGATCCACTCATGGCGCGCACACCGGCCGCCGCTGCCCCATACACCATGTTGATAGCGGCGACTTCGCTCTCCGCCTGAATAAATGTTCCGCCGACCTGTGGGAAGTAGAGCGCCGCGGCCTCGGCGATCTCGCTGGCCGGAGTAATCGGATATCCGTAGTACCCGCGACACCCGGCCAGGATCGCCCCTTTGACCACGGCCACGTTTCCTTTACAGAGCTGCCGCATGTTCGCCTCCCAGCACCGGCGCCGGCGTTTTTACCTTCGCTTTTATGCGGTAGACCGTAATCGCGCCCGGCTCCGGACAGCAATAAAAACAGATCCCGCAACCCGTGCAGTCATGCCCCGTGTAGCGCGCCGGATGAAATCCGTTAACATTCAACTCCGGCGCCAGTTCCAGGCACTTCGGCGGACACGACTCCACGCATAGCCCGCACCCCTTGCATTCCTCGATATCCACCGTGACCTTACCGCGCGCTTGGCCTGCCATGCTTCACCTCGTTACCGTTAACGCCGTTACCACCGTCTCCTCAGCTAGAGGCCATGTAGGGGCTGAATTTGGAAATCAGCTTCAGCCGCCGCCAAAGGCCGTTGTAGCCATCGGGATTTCTCGCAGTATTCGTAAAGTTCTTCCCTAAACTTGGGATGGGCAATGTCGATCAGCGCCTGCGCCCGTTCCCGGATGCTCTTGCCGTGCAGATACGCGACCCCGTATTCGGTCACTACATAACGGATCAGCCCGCGCGAAGTAACCACTCCCGCGCCCGGGCTCAGCATGGGTACGATCCGCGAAATCTCGCCATTTTTTGCGGTAGACGAAATGGCAATGATCGGTTTGCCACCCTTCGAGCGCGATGCTCCGCGAATGAAGTCCACCTGCCCGCCAATGCCGCTGTAGAACTGGTTTCCAATCGAATCGGAACAGACCTGACCGGTGAGATCAACCTGCAACGCGGAGTTGATCGCCACCATGTTGTCGTTGCGGGCAATCAGTCCAGGATCGTTGGTGTAGCACGTGGGGTGAAATTCGAAGATTGGATTGTTGTCCAGGAAATTGAACAGCTTCTTCGAGCCCAGAGCAAATCCCAGGATAATCTTCCGCGGCTTGAAATTTTTTCGCGCACCCGTGAGCACGCCCGCTTCGATCAGAGGAATCACGCCATCGGAAACCAGCTCGCTGTGCACCGCCAGATCCGTGCGATCCATGAGCAGCGGCAGCACTGCATCCGGAATTCCGCCGATGCCCGTCTGCAGCACCGCTCCGTCCTCAATCAAACCCGCGACGTTGCTGGCGATGGCCCGGTGCATGTCGGTGATCTGCGGTTGCTTCATCGCGCACAGAGGACGAGAGGAATCTACGATTGCATCAAGATCCGTTACATGGATGAAGCTGTCTCCGTAGGTGCGCGGCATCTGATCGTTGATCTGCGCCACGACGTAATGGGCACACTTGGCCGCCGTGAGCGACGTATCCACTCCCACCCCGAAGCTGCAGAACCCGTGCGAGTCCGGAGGAGAGAGTTCCAGCAAAGCCACATCGATCGGCATGGCCCCGCTTTCGAACAGCTCTTCAATCTCACTCAGGTAGATGGGCGTGTAGTCAGCCCGCCCTTCGTTGATGGCTTCGCGCACATTGGCGCCGATGAACACTGCGTTATGCCGGAAGTGACCCGCCATCTCCGGAGCCACATACGGGGCCGCTCCCATGGTCAACATGTGCACGACTTCCACGTCCTGCACAAACGGACCCCGGCGCATCAGCGCCTCTACCAGAGTCTCAGGTTCGGCGCATCCGGGCTGAATATAAACCCGCATTCCCGACTGCACACACTGCAGCGCCTCGTCCGCCGTTCGCAACTTTCTCTTGTAATCGAGCTCCCACGACATCGACATTCTTTTCTCCCCGGTCTGTGCGGTCTAAACCAACCATTCTCGCACCGGACGTGCCCACAAAGGCGCAATCCCTCCCCCAAACGCCCACACTCCGCCACTTTTGATTGGAAACCCTCTCCACCGCCATGACCGTGACCGTGCGCAACCGGCATAGTGAGGTGCGTCACATCCAGCTCCTCTAGCTTAAGCCCCTGCAAATCAAGCTCTTACCACGTACCCGGGGTGGTCAAATACTCATGGATCGATTTCGCCGCCCGCCGTCCCGCGCCCATGGCCAGAATCACCGTTGCACTCCCGGTGACGATGTCCCCTCCCGCGAAAACCCCTTTTCGTGACGTGCGCTGCGTCGTCGGATCGGCTTCAATGTAATTTCGCTTGTTCGTGTTCAACCCCGGCGTAGTGCTCTGGACAATCGGATTGGCGCTCGTCCCGATCGCAATCACCGCCACCGCCAGAGGAATTTCGTATTCGGAGCCTTCAATCGGAACTGGGCGCCGTCTCCCGGAAGCATCCGGTTCGCCCAGCGCCATCTTCTGGCAGCGCGCACCCGCCAACCACCCCTTGCCGTCGTCGAGGAACTCAAGGGGCGCGGCAAGCACCTGGAATTCGATCCCTTCCTGCTGGGCGTGCTTCACTTCTTCATTGCGCGCCGGCATCTCCGCATCGCTGCGGCGATAAATCACGTAAGCCTTCCCCGCTCCCAGCCGCAACGCCGACCGGATCGCATCGAGCGCCGTGTTCCCGCCACCGATCACAGCCACATTCTTGCCGCGGAAATCGAGCATGGGCTCGTCGTACTTGGGAAACTCATAAGCGTGCATCAGGTTGATGCGCGTCAAGAACTCATTTGCCGAATAGACGCCATTAAGATGTTCGCCGGGAATGCCCATAAACTGCGGCAACCCCGCGCCCGTGCCGATGAACACCGCGTCGTAGCCTTCCTCCTCCATCAGTTCGTCGATGGTGACCGTGCGTCCCACCACGACGTCGGTCTCAAACTCCACGCCCATGGCGCGCATGTAATCGACTTGCTGACGGATGATCGCCTTCGGCAGGCGGAATTCTGGAATGCCGTAGACCAGCACGCCGCCGATTTCGTGTAGGGCCTCGAACACGTGTAACTCGTGCCCCTTCTGCACCAGATCGCCCGCCGCTGTCAGGCCAGAGGGGCCGCTGCCCACGATGGCAACTTTCTTTCCCGTACGTGTGGCCTTCACAAGGTTGCTCACGTCGAAATGCCGCTGCTCATAGTCAGCAACAAAGCGCTCCAGATACCCAATCCCCAGCGGCTGCACCTTCTTGCCCATCAAACAGCCGCCTTCACAGTGATCTTCCTGCGGACACACGCGCCCGGTGATCGCCGGCAGCACATTATCTTCGCGGATCTTCGCCGCCGCCCCCATGAAGTCGCCCGCCACGATCAACTCCACGAACTCTTTCACCTTGACGCCCACCGGACAATCGTTGGTGCACACCGGCTTGGCGCAAGCCAGGCAGCGCATCGCTTCCTGCCGCGCCAATTCCTCGGAATACCCCAGGTTCACTTCAGTGAAATTATGAGCACGCTCCAAAGCCGGCTGCTCCGGCATATGCTGCCGCGGCACCTTCATCCGCTCTTTCAAGGGCAAAACATTCAACGAAGCTGGCTTTTTCAGTTCTGTCAACGGACTTCTCCTTGTAGCGCGCATCCATGCGCCTGTCCGGCGCGAACGCTCTCGACCTGCGACTTGGTATCTTGCTGGAATTCTTCCATCGATTTCTGTTCCGCCGCCCGGTACATCGAATTGCGCTGCACCAGCACCGCAAAATCCACGCGATGCGCATCGAACTCAGGACCGTCCACGCAGGCGAACTCACTCTTGCCGTCAACCAGCACCCGGCAGCCGCCACACATCCCGGTGCCGTCGATCATGATCGGGTTCAGGCTGACGATGGTGCGGATCTTCTCTTTCCGCGTCATCTCCGCCACTGCTCTCATCATGGGGATCGGACCGATCGCCAGCACCAGATCGATGCGCGTGCCGTTCTCGATCAACTGCCGCAGCTTATCCGTGACAAATCCCTTGTCCGCATAGCTCCCGTCATCGGTAGTAATCATCAGCGCATCGCTGACCTCGCGCAGTTCGCGCTCCAGAATGACCAGTTCCTTATTCCGCGCGCCGACGATGGAGATCACGCGATTGCCCACGCGCTTCAGCGCCGCCGCCGTCGGATAAGTCATCGCCGTCCCCACCCCGCCGCCCATTACCACCACCGTGCCGAACTTCTCAATCTCAGAAGGCTTTCCCAGCGGCCCCACCACATCCAGAATGCTGTCGCCCGCATTGAGCGCATTGAGCAGGTTGGTAGTTTTGCCGGCTGACTGCACCACAATGCGAATCGTGCCCGCCTCGGGATCGGAGTGCTCGATGGTGATCGGAATCCGCTCGCCCTGCTCGTACAGCCTCAGGATTACGAATTGCCCTGGTTTTTGTTTGCGTGCAATACGGGGCGCCTCGATGACGAACCGCTTAATGCCGGGCGCAAGGAACTCAGCCTGCAGGATTTTGAACATGTGTCCCCATTTAGATTGCCTTACAGAATATTGTCCGGAATGCGAAGCCCAGCGGCTGTGACATCCATCACGCGTAAGGGAGAGCAAGATCACAGTGCGTTTTGGGTGGCGCAGCGCCGGGGCCGCTGAGGCAACACTGCGTCGCGCCCATCACCCGCGAACCCGCTCCGCCTGCGTCACATGCTGCAGCCCCTTCACCGCGCGCATGTATTGCGCCCGCTCGAACGCTCCCGGATCGGGGCAGCGCAGCTGGCTCATGCTGCCTTGCATCTGCTGCACCGACTCATACTCGTGTTCTTCCATCCAAGCGAGAACGCCGTGTTCAATATGCCGCAGATGCCCGATCCCATGGCGCAACAGAGCCGAGCAGAGCATGGTCACATCGGCCCCGACCATAAGCAGCTTGATGACGTCTTCCGCTCCATGCACGCCCGTGGTAGCCGCAAGGCTCGCCCGGATGCGTCCGTAAAGAATGCCAATCCAAGTCAGCGGCAGCCGCAACTCATGCGGACTGCTGAGCAGCACATCAGGCTTGATTTCCAGTTCTTCCAGGTCGATGTCGGGCTGGTAAAAGCGGTTGAACAGCACCAGCCCGTCCGTGCCCATCTGGTCGAGCCGCTTTGCCACATTGGCCAAATTGCTGAAAAACGGACTGAGCTTGGCGGTGACCGGAATGTGAACCGAAGTCTTTACTTCGCGGAGGATGTCAAGATAGTCCTCCTCAACCTGGGACCCTAAGACTTCCATATTTGTCGGAATGAAGTAGAGATTACACTCAATCGCGTCGGCTCCGGCCTGCTCCACCTGCTTGGCATATCGCGTCCACCCGCCCAGGGTGCAACCGTTAAGGCTGGCGATTATCGGAATGTCCACCGCGTCCTTGGCCTTGCGAATGTGATCCAGATAGCCCTCGGGCCCGGTGTGAAATTCGCTGGTATGCGGAAAATAAGTCAGTGACTCCGCAAAGCTCTCCGTGCCCGCGTTGAGATGGAGTTCAAGATCAAGCGCTTCTTTGTGGAGTTGCTCTTCGAACAGGGAATAGAGCACGACAGCCGAAGCGCCGGCATCTTCAAGAGCGCGGATGCCGCTGATTTCCTGAGAGAGAGGAGATGCCGAGGCGACCAGCGGCGTGCGCAACTGCATGCCCAGATATTTCGTGCTCAGATCCATGATGTTTCCTCTTCGTGCAGTGTATGTAGCGTTTCCCCTGTGTTGCTCTGTGCCCTCTGTGGTTAGGACTTTCCCGTCCCAGCCGGCACCACCGGTTCGTGCCGCCCTTCCGCCGGAGCTGCAGCTTGTCCGGTTTTCCGTTGCGCCAGATACTCATACATGCGATAGCGAGTCTCAGCATCCTGCTGCGCCTCCTGCCACAGAAGCTTGGCGTGCTCAGGGTGGCTCTTCTGCAGCATCTTAAAGCGCGTCTGCTGCAGCAGCCAGTCCTTGACTTTGCGACTAGGACTCCGGGAATCCAGCAGCAACGGATTCTCCCCGGCCAGCGTGCGCTCCGGGTTATACCGATAGAGCAGCCACTGTCCCGAGTCCACCGCGACTTTCTGATCCGACATTGCCGTCGTCATGTCGATGCCGTGCGCAATGCAGTGCGAATAAGCAATGATGATGCTCGGCCCGTCGTAAGCTTCCGCTTCTAGGAACGCCTTGAGCGTGTGTTCGTCCTTGGCTCCCATGGCAACACTAGCCACATAGACATTGCCGTATGTCATAGCCATCAGCCCCAGGTCCTTCTTCGGCCCCGGCTTGCCTCCCGCCGCGAACTTGGCCACGGCGCCCCGAGGCGTAGACTTCGAAGCCTGCCCGCCCGTGTTGGAGTAAACCTCGGTATCCAGCACCAGCACATTCACGTTGCGTCCGCTGGCCAGCACGTGATCCAGACCTCCGTAGCCGATGTCGTAAGCCCAGCCATCGCCGCCGACGATCCAAACGCTCTTCTTCACCAGCATGTCGGCAAGCGCCAGCAGTTGCTTTGCATCCGGAGACTTCACCCCCCGCAGCTTCTCCTTCAGCAATTCGACCCGCTGCCGCTGCTCGAAAATATCCGCCTCGTCTTTCTGCGGATGGGTCAACAAACCCGCAACCAGTTCGTCGCCAATAGGACCAGACAGGCGTCGCACCAATTCACGCGCGAATTCCGTCTGCTTGTCAATCGACAGCCTGAATCCAAGCCCGAATTCGGCATTGTCCTCAAACAGGGAATTCGACCATGCCGGCCCGCGCCCGTCGCCATTCTTAGCCCACGGAGTAGTCGGCAGGTTCCCGCCATAGATCGAAGAGCAGCCGGTCGCGTTGGCGATCACCGAACGATCTCCAAAGAGCTGCGACACCAGCTTCAGATAGGGAGTCTCGCCGCATCCCGAACAAGCTCCCGAGAATTCAAACAAGGGTTCCTGTATCTGTTGCTGGCGGATATTACTGACCTTGATCTTTCGCCGATCGAGCTCCGGAATCTTGAGGAAGAAGTCCCAATTCTCCCGCTCCGGCTCGCGCAGCGGTGGCTGCGGCACCATGTTGATAGCCTTCAGCCGCGTTTCGCTCTTGTTCTTTGCCGGACAGATGTCAACGCAAATGCCGCATCCAGTGCAGTCTTCGGGCGCAACCTGAATGGTGTACTTTAAGCCAGCCCATTCCTTGTCGCGGGTGTCGGAGGACTTGAAAGTCGCAGGCGCGCCCGCCAGCTCTTTCGAGTCGTAGACCTTGATGCGGATCACCGCATGTGGGCAAACCAGAGCGCACTTGCCGCACTGAATACAGATCTTCGTATCCCACGCGGGAATCTCGAGCGCGATGTTGCGCTTTTCCCATTTCGCCGTGCCGGTGGGAAAAGTTCCATCGACTGGGAATGCGCTCACGGGTATCTCATCGCCGTGGCCGGAGTAGATTACGCCGAGCACATCGCGCTCGAACTTGGGTGCCCCCGCAGCGAACGCGGCTGGCATTTCGGTTTTACTAGTGACCTTCTCGGGCACGCTGACTTCGAACATGTGGGCCAGAGTTTCATCCACCGCGTGCAGGTTTTGCTGCACGACCTCGTCACCCTTTCTGCCGTAGGTGTAGCGGATGGACTCGCGAATCGCTTCAATCGCCTCATCGCGAGGCAGCACCTTCGAGATGGCGAAAAAGCAAGTCTGCAGAATGGTGTTCATGCGCGAGCCCATGCCCGTCTCGCGAGCCACCTGATAGGCGTCAATGATGAAGAAGCGAGCCTTCCTGGCAATCAATTGCGTCTGCACTTCGCGCGGCAGATGCTCCCAGACTTCGTCCTTATTGAAAGGGCTATTGAGCAGAAAAACGCCGCCCGGCACCAGCGTGCTGAGCATGTCGTAGCGCTCCAGAAAAATCCACTGATGGCAAGCCACAAAGTTGGCCTTCGAAATCAGATAGCTCGACCGGATCGGCTGCGGCCCGAAGCGCAGATGCGAAACCGTCATAGCGCCCGATTTCTTCGAGTCGTAGACGAAATATCCTTGCCCGTAGTTTTCCGTGTTTTCGCCGATGATCTTGATCGAGTTCTTATTCGCGCCCACCGTGCCATCCGCGCCCAAGCCGTAGAACATGGCTCGCACCACGCTCTCGGGCTCAATGGAGAATTCGGCATCGTAATCCAGACTCGAGTGGCTAACGTCGTCCTGAATCCCGACCGTGAAATGGTCCTTGGGTTTCGCCGCCGCCAGGTTGTCATAAACCGCCTTGACCATCGCCGGCGTGAATTCCTTTGAAGACAGACCGTAACGTCCACCGATAGTTTCCGGCGCGACCTTCAGCCTTCCATACCCGAGCTTGATTCCTTCCTGCAGCGCGCTGACCACGTCCAGATACAGCGGCTCTCTCCCCGCGCCAGCTTCCTTGGTGCGATCAAGCACCGCAATCTTACGCACCGTCGGCGGAAGCGCCTCTAGGAATCGCTTGACGGAAAACGGCCGGTACAGCCGCACTTTCAGCAAGCCAACCTTTTCGCCCTTGCTGTTTAGATGGTCAACCGTCTCATGCGCCGTCTCCGCGCCCGAGCCCATCATGACGATCACGCGCTCCGCATCCGGCGCCCCCACGTAATCAAACAAGTGATACGAACGCCCCACCACCTGCGAAAATTTGTCCATCACCACCTGCACCTTTTCCGGACAAGCGTCATAGAAAGGATTGCAAGCCTCCCGCGCCTGAAAATAAACGTCAGGATTCTGCGCCGTTCCGCGCAACACCGGATGATCCGGGGAAAGCGCCCGCTGCCGATGCTCTACGACGCGATTCATATTGATGAGCGCGTGCATGTCGTCTTCAGTCAGCATCTCGATCTTGTTGACCTCATGCGAAGTGCGGAAGCCGTCAAAAAAATGCAGGAAAGGAATGCGGGTTTCAAGCGTGGCCGCATGTGCGATCAGCGCCAGGTCCATGGCCTCCTGCACCGAGTTCGACGAAAGCATCGCAAATCCCGTGGTTCTGCAGAACATCACATCCGAGTGATCGCCAAAAATCGACAGCGCGTGCGTCGCCACGGTGCGCGCGCTGACGTGAAACGCCGTAGGCGTAAGCTCGCCCGCGATCTTGTTCATATTAGGGATCATCAGGAGCAGCCCTTGTGAAGCCGTGAAGGTCGTGGACAGCGCTCCAGTCTGCAATGCGCCATGAACCGCTCCAGCGGCGCCGCCTTCACTCTGCATTTCGATCACGTGCGGCACGCTACCCCAGATATTAGGCACGTCTTCCGACGCCCATTGATCCGCCCATTCGCCCATGTTCGATGAGGGTGTAATCGGATAAATAGCAATGACCTCATTCAGGCGGTATGCGACATAGGCGACGGCCTCGTTGCCGTCCATGGTCTTAAACTTACGTTTCATGGCATCCCCTTCTGAACTTCTCAATAAACCCCGCCGCTCGGAACGAACGGCCCCATATAGAGAATGAAGCAACCAGCCGATATTGTCGGGGACATGGCTCACAGCCACGTGTGACTCACGTCACAAACGCAAAAACCGGAGAATTGTAAACATTCGACATCAGTCGCACCGAACCCCGCAGGAGTTCTAACCGTTAATTTACGGCGAGAACCACCAAGGTGGCGTCATCCTGGAATTGCGCGCCGCAAAAATCCGACACCTGCGCGAGCAGTAGCTCGTTCAACGCAGCAGCCGAACTGGCCGCGTGCGACTTGCCGAATGCCGCGACTCTCTCCACTCCAAACTCTTCGCCTTGCTCGTCCTCGGCTTCGGTGATGCCGTCGGTGAATAGAAGCAGCCGGTCTCCGGATAGCAGATTGACGCTGGAGTCCTGGTAATTCCACGAGGGGAAAACGCCGAGCACCGCGCCCCCGCCATCATCGAGGTTATGCGCAGCGCCGGCCGAAACGAGAATAGGATAGGGGTGGCCGGCATTGCAGTAGCGAAAGGTGCGCGCACTGGCATCGAGAACGCCGCAGAAAAACGTCACGAACTTGTTAGCCGCGATGCTTTCGCACAGCATGCCGTTCATGATGCCGCACAGCCGCGCCGGACTATCCAGGTCGCGCACCGACGCGCGGAGGCTGGCCTGGACATTTGCCATCAGTAAAGCCGCGGGAACTCCCTTGCCAGAGACATCGGCAATGCAGATGGCCAGCGTGTTATCGGCGAGCCGCAGAACGTCGAAGTAATCTCCGCCGACCACGCGCGCCGGCCGCCAAGCGGCAGCTACGGCGATTCCCGGAAGCTGCGGAATTTCCTTGGGCAAGAGCGACTGCTGGATTTCGCGCGCGCGTTGCAGCTCCTGCTCCTGGATTTCCAGGCGGGCCGCACCGGTCTGGACCAGGTGCTGCAACTCGACGTTGCGGAGTTCCAGGCGAGCCCTCGTTCTGCCATAGAGAAAATTCGTCACGCCGTAGACGAAGGTGATCAGGAAGGGCATCTTCCAGCCGGTAGCGAGCAAGTGCCCCAGCGACTGCGGACCAGGCGGAGCCAGCCACCAGACAATTAAGGTGCTCATCACGTAAACCGGAAACATTAAGACACCGAGTACCCCCAGGAAGATCAGCCAGTCATAGGGAGCCGGCTTTTCGTACAGGAAGTGCAGCCATTGCACCGGAGGTGAAATGAAATTGCCGATGCACAGCGAGTACAAGATGACGGTGAAAGGATTTATGGGCTGGCCGATGGCCCAGAAAATGGCGCCCACAACGAGAGCAAGGAACAGGTAAACACCTTGATTGCGGAAGAAGACGCTCAACGATTTGGAGTCAACGGCCACGTTGAAGAGAGCGTTCACAGGTCCATAGTTGCAAACAGCGAACTCAGATCCTCATCTGCCTTGATACGAAACCCAAGCCGCCGAAACACTGCCTGCATCGCAATGTTGTCTGGCAACATTTCCGCCGATACGCGGCTCACCTTCTCATCGCGCGCAATCTGGACGACCCGCCGCAGCAACTCATGTCCCAATCCAAGCTTTTGATACTGATCCGTAACCAGCGCCGCGACCTCCGCTTCATTCTTCGAGTGCAGCTTGTTCATCCGCCCGACCCCAAGAATCCGGCGCTCTCCCGTCCCGGGATCGGTGTACTCGGCGACCAGCGCCATTTCGCGGTCATAATCGCCGAAACAGATGCGCAATAGTCGTTCATGCGCCACTCGCCGACTCAGGCTCAGCGAGCAGAAGTAGCGCAAATACACGCTGCGGTCGGAAAGCGTCTCGTGAAACTTGGCAATCAGCGGTTCATCTTCGGGCCGGATCGGCCGGATCAGGACCTCAGTTCCGTCCTTCATCGTCCACGACGACACATACCGCCGCGGATAAGGACGGATCGCTGCCTTGGGCAACTGGTCGAGGGTTAAGCCCGGCCCGTGCAACACGATTCTGGCATCGAGCGCCAGCAGGCGCTCCGGTGAAGCCAGCAGGGGATTGATGTCAATCTCCGCAATCCATCGCTGTTCAAGCACCAGCTGGCTGAAGCGGACCAGCAGGTTTTCCAGCGCCGTCAAGTCGACCGGCTTGCGTCCGCGCACTCCCTTCAGCGCGGTAAAGACTCGTGTCTGCTCCATCATTCTTTGTGCCAGCGTCGTGTTCAGTGGTGGAAGCGCCAGCGCGTGGTCTCGATACACTTCGACCAGCTGTCCACCGGAGCCGAAGAGTATGACCGGCCCAAACTGCGGATCGATGCTGCTGCCCAGAATCAGTTCGTACCCATCCAGCTTCACCATCGGCTGCACGGTTACACCGGAGAATTTCTCCCGGCCAGCTTTCTCCGCCACCGAAGACTGAATGGCCCGATAGGCAGCGCGCACCGCCGCTTCATCGCGCAAGTTCAGTTTCACTCCGCCCACGTCCGTCTTGTGTGTGATGGTTTCGGAAAAGACCTTCAGCACCACCGGAAATCCAAGTTGCGAAGCGATGTCAACCGCCTCGTCCTCGCTGCCCGCAGCCCGCGTCTCCACCGCCGGGATGCCGTAAAGCGACAGCAACTGTTTCGATTCCAACTCGTTGAGCAGAACGCGACCGCTCTTTCGCGCATTCTGAATGATCTGCTCGATCTGGTTGCGCGCTGCGCTCTCCACTTCAGATTGGTCAGCCAGTAACGGAGTCTCGTACAGTCCGCGCAGGTTGTAGGAGTACCGCCACATGTAGGTGAAAGCCCGCGCCGCGGTGTCGGGATAAGAAAACGTAGGAATGCCCGCAGAATTCAGGGTCGCTTCTCCGGCAGCGACGCTGTTTCCGCCCATCCAGCTCGCGAGCAAGGGCTTCGGTCCCTTGGCAAAGGCTTTCATGCGTTCTGCTACCTGACCAGGATCGGCCATCGCTTGCGGCACCAGGATGACCAGAAGTCCGTCACCATTCGGGTCTTGCGAAGCAATTTCCAGTGCGCGAGCGTAACGCTCGGAATCGGTATCGGCGAGAACATCAATCGGATTGCTATGACTCCAGTGAGCAGGAAGGAACTCATCCAGTCGCTGCAAGGTCTCCGGAGAAAGTTCAGCCAGTTCTCCGCCATTCGCCACCAGCGAATCGGTGGCCAGGACCCCAGGCCCGCCCGCATTAGTCAGAATCGTAAGCCGCGGCCCCTTGGGGCGAGGCTGTCGGCTGAGCACTTCCGCCATGTAGAAAAGGTCGGCGATATTGTGTACGCGCAAAACGCCCGAGCGCCGGAAGGCTGCGTCCAGCACTTCGTCGCTGCCCGTGAGCGCCCCGGTGTGCGAAGCGGCGGCCCGTGACGCCGCTTCCGAGCGCCCGGCTTTGATCACGATAATCGGCTTGGTGAGGGCGACTTCGCGCGCTGCCGACAAGAACGACCGCGCGTCTCCCACCGATTCCATATAAATCAGAATGCTTTTAGTGTGCGGGTCGTCGCCAAAGTAGTAAATCAAGTCGCCCCAATCCACATCCAGCATCGATCCAGTGGAAACGATCGCGCTGAAGCCAACTTGTTCGCGAGCGCTCCAGTCCAGGATCGCCACCAACAGCGCTCCACTCTGACTCAGGAACGCAACGTTGCCCGCCTTGGGCGCATCTTTGACGAAAGTGGCATTCAACCCGATCGTCGGGTTCATAATTCCCAGGCAGTTAGGCCCAATCAAGCGCATCGACGAAGAACTGCGCCGCAATTGTTCCTGAATCTG
Organism: uncultured Acidobacteriaceae bacterium; assembly: GCA_963773955.1. GTDB lineage: Bacteria > Acidobacteriota > Terriglobia > Terriglobales > Acidobacteriaceae > Acidiflorens. The sequence continues at coordinate 127,332 of CAVZDM010000108.1, forward strand.
CCGTTCCAGCGCAGTGCCTTCCGCGCCACGTTCCCGGAATCCGGCGGAAATCACAATCGCCGACTTGGCGCCGGCGTCCACGCACTCTCCAATCAGCTGCGGGACCGTCGCCGCCGGGGTGGCAACGATAGCCAGGTCCACTGTTCCAGGGATGTCGCGAATGCTCGCGTACGTCTTCAGGCCCAGAACTTCCGGATGGTTCGCGTTGACCGCATACACTTTTCCCTGAAACTTGCCGTGCAGCAGGTTCTCCAGAACCGAGCGCCCGACAGTACCCGGACGCCCCGTGGCGCCAATAACCGCCACCGACTCCGGAGCGAACATTGGGTCCAGGCCGTAGCCTTTTGGTGCTGTCGGCTTTTCTTTATACGGCGGCTTTCCCACCAGACCAGTGTCGGTCGAACTCATAAAAACTCCTCATCCCTCAATCTTAGCGCCGCAAAACCGCCACTCGATCATAGTTCAAGACGATAGATCAATCGGAGGATAGATTTGTTCTTTCGTTTGGGTGGCGCAGCGCCGGGGTCCCCAGCACGCCCGCTTCTGGCGCGATGGGGTGGAGCGGTTTACCGCTGCGATCAGTGGTCTTGTTTTTCAGTGTCGGCTTCAGCTGCTGAGGCTATCCCGTTCTGCGCGGGAACTCGGCCGATCCCCCGCGCACAGTAAGCACCGGGCAAGCCGCCTCGGTCAAGATCTGCGCGGTAGTGCTGGCCAGGTGTGTGACCAGCCCCAGCTTGCCATGCACGGGATGCACCCCAAGCACGATCAAATCTGCCGCCTGCTCTTCCGCGATTTCCAGAATTCGCTCCGTCGGCCGGGCGAACTGCCGGCCGAACTCGAGCAAGCATTCCGCATGACACCATGGCTCGGCAGCAGGGGGCACCAGTTCTTGCAGACGGTGCATCAGGTACGCCTTAACTCCATCCAGGTCTGCGATGCCTGCCTCAGGTTCCTCTACCACGTGCAGCAACGTCAATTGCGCTTCATCCTCCTCGGCCAGAGAGACGGCATAGGGCAACGCTGCCAGCGAGTCCTCACTAAAATCTGTTGCGAACACAATATGCTGAAATCGAATCTCCCCGCCCGGTTTAAATGACACATTGGGTCCAACGCTCAAGACCGGACAATCAGCGCGCCGGAAAATTTTCTCGGCGACAGAACCGACGAAGAATTTGCCCAGGCCTGTACGGCCGTGGCTGCCAACCACCAGCAGATCGACGTCGTGCTCCTTGATCAGCCGGCAGAGCACATCCCAGACATCGCCAAGCCCGCACACCGCCTGATGTGGGACTCCTCGAAGCTGTTCTTCAAGATGCGCTAACGCCTCCTGCTGTAATTGTTCTTCTTGGCGAACAAAGGCCGGCCAGGTTTCCGGTCCAAAGAAAAGGTAATCTTCCGGAGTAACCACGTGGGCGCCGTATAGCCGTGCCCCGTACCGGTGGCCGATCGCCAAGGCATAAGGTAGCGCCGCATTCGAGCGTGGTGAAAAGTCAGTGGCAAACAAGACGTTCTTGAGAGCGATCCGCCTACCCGCTTCTACTGTGTTCACAACGCACCTCCAGAGAATCCTTCTGCTGGAGAAGGTGGCCGCAATCTTGAGACGGTCACCGTCTCCGTAGTGATGATGACCAAGTCATGCAGCAGCTCTGGTGAGCACGACACCCATTCCACGTTCGTGCATTATTCAATAACTCCCTTTGCCGGAAACTGGCAAAGCATGGCTAACTTCCACGTGTGCTTCTCCCACTTGCACGTGCGGCTCAAACTTCTGTTCGACCGAGAGCGCACGCGACACCAGGCACAGCCCCTTGGCCTTATGCAGAAGCTTGAGGGCCCGCGCCTCTTCCGCTTCTCGCGGAATCGCCAAACTTACGCGAATCAGCACTTCACGGAAGCTGTAGCCGGTGTCAGCCTTGTTGATGAGTCCTTCCACTTCCACCTGTAAGTCGGTGTACTCCAGCTTCGAGTAATCTGCGACCGCCCGAAATGTCGTCGTATAGCAACTGGAGATCGCACACAGCAGCAGATCCTCGGGCGTCCACCGGCCCTCCAAACCACCAAAAGCAGGCGGCGAAGTGAAATGGATTGCGTTGGGCGCGGAACTGGATTTTGCGATGCCCGTCCGTCCCGAGGCCCACCAGGCAATTACTCGAAACCGATGTGCTTCTTCCATCGTGTTATCACCTTACTGGGCATTCTCCGCGCAGAAAGTTTTGCAGGCCATGTTTCGAGTCACCCCTTTTCGTGATTCTGATCACAGGGTCAGTGATACAATCGGCCCTGAAAGCGGTGCTGATTGCGCGCTCCCTACGGCCTGAATATCATCGACAACTGCCTCACCTGCCCGGCGCGGGAGGAACATTTGTTCTGCAATCTGCCGGTGGCCGCGCTGCAGACTTTGAATGAGATCAAATCCACCGCCATCTATCCCAAAGGCGCGATGCTGTTTATCGAGGGACAGTTGCCGCGTGGTGTATTCGTGCTTTGCACCGGGAGAGCGAAGCTTTCCACTTCCTCAGCCGGCGGCAGAACCGTCATCACCACGATCGCCGAAGCCGGAGATGTTCTTGGCCTCAACGCCACAATTTCCAATCGGCCTTACGAAGTGACCGCTGAGATGATCGAGCCCGGCCAGGCAAATTTCATCACCCGCGATGCCTTGCTGCACTTCTTACGCGAGCATGGAGAAGTCGCTCTGCGTGTGGCCGAACAGCTAAGTCGCGATTACTACACCGTGTATGAAGGGGTCCGCACCCTGGGACTCACCAACTCCCCGTCCGAGAGACTCGCAAAATTACTGCTGGGATGGTCCAATACACCGCACAATGGCGACCCGCTGCAGGTGAAGCTGACCCTTACTCATGAGGAAATCGCTGAAATGATCGGCACCACCCGCGAAACCGTGAGCCGCTTGCCGGCGGCTCGATCGCCTCATGAGCCTGATCCCGACCCACAATGCCGGACACAAGCTCCAGACAATCATCAGGAAGGTCCGCCGCCATCTCTTCGTCTTCGTGACGAACCGCGACCTCACGGCGACCAACAATACGCTCCGAGAGGGCGCTGCGCCCCTGCGCGGTCTATCGCAAGATCACCAACGGCTTTCGAAGCGAATGGTCGGCCGGCGCTCTATGCCGACATACGATCCGTCGTGGAAACCGCCCGCCGAAGGTCAATCCGCGCAATCGACGCCATCCGCCTCACCCTCGAAGGTCGGCCGATGCCGTGCGTAGCGTAACCTCAACGCGTGGGGAGTGAGCAATTACC
>CAVZDM010000109.1:0-34934 GCA_963773955.1 uncultured Acidobacteriaceae bacterium
CGTGCGCCTTCAGCCACTCGGCCATCTCTCCGGCACCGTGCAACGTGATTGTTTTGATTCTAACAGTGCTCAGACTGCGGACTGCCCGTGATCCGCCGCTCCCTCCCCTTCGCATCGCCTCAGGGTCGGGATGACAACAAACCGGGGCTGCCGCCAGGCTGAGGTTGTTGCCTGCTCTCGTCAGCCCTGCTCCTGCTAGCTTTCCTCGGGCTTGTGCAATTGCTGGGCTAGGTAATTCTCGTAGGTCATCTCTTTAATCGCGTGCAGTTGCCCTTCCAGCCAGTCAATGTGATGTTCTTCATCGAGCAATATCTTCTCCATTAACTCGCGCGAACCGTTGTCGCCCGCGGCCACGCTGGCTTTGATGCCGTCGTTCAGGCGTTTCACCGCCGTGTATTCGAGTTGCAGATCGTTTTCCAGTTGCGCTTTCACGGTTTGCCCGATATTGATCTTGAAATAGTCGGTCATGTTGGGGGCGCCATCGAGCAGCAGGATACGTTCCATCAGTATTTCGGCATGCTGCATTTCTTCGATCGATTCCTTGCGGATCTGCTTGGCCATCCGTTCATAGCCCCAGTTCTCGCACATCTCCGCGTGCAGAAAATACTGGTTGATGGCGGTGAGTTCGGCCTTCAGCACTTCGTTCAGAATGGAGATAACTTTTGCGTCACCTTTCATGGTTTGCCTCTGTTGGGGGATAGTTCTCGGTTCTCGGTGAAAAGCTCATCAGTTCTCACTGAGGACTGAAGACCAAGAACTGAACAGAGAATTGTACTAGAAGAAAAGAATCAGGAGCGGGATCCCGCAGCAGCGGCTGCGGCGTTGGGCGTTTCCGGCGCCACCGCCGGAGCGTGGCCGTTGGTTGGCGGCGCGGCGGGCGGGACGGGCGGGGCGGACTTGGCCTGACCCACGCCTTCCACCACGCGATGATTCAGGCAATACAGCGCGAGTTCCAGACGGTCAGCCACTCCCAGCTTATCGTAGACTTTGCGGAGATAGTTCTTGACCACCTGCTCGGTTGTGCCCACCCGCAGGGCGATCTCTTTGTTCTTCATTCCCTGCGTGACGCAGGAGACGATGAGCGCCTCTTTGGGCGTGAGCGTCACTTTGGGACGCGACCCTGCCGGACGCAATCCTTGCGTGCGATAGGCTTGCATCACCCACGTAACCGCGCGGCTATCAAGCCAGGGTTCACCCTGGGCAACTTTGCGCAGGCATTCGACCAGCATTTCCGGTTCAACTTCGCGCGAAACAATGGCATGCGCGCCGCGCCGGAACAAATCGAGTGTCATTTCCTGGTCAGGCTCCTGCAGCACGACCACCAAAGCGCAGGTCGCGCTTTGCCGCAGAAGATCGGAAACAGCGTCGGCTGGATTCGGGGTTAAGGCCGCCTCGAAGATCACAATGTCGGCGGAAAATTTTTGCATGGCGGTAACGGTCTGATCGAGGGTCTCGGCCTGGCCGACCACCCGTATGTCGTCTTCGAGGGCAAATATTTTGCGCAGCCCGGCGCGGAAAATGGCTTGAGTATCCGCCACAATTACGCGGATCGTGCCTTTGCCGTCTTCGGGCTGAAGGCTGTCGCCTGGCTCGATGCTGACCGAAGTGCTGCCCATCACTCCTCTTTTCGCCTACTACCTGTCGCGCCCTGGCTGCGCGGCTGAACTCGGGTCGAACTGCCCCTACTGCTTGCGCTCAAAACGGTACTCGTCAATGACCACACCGACTCCGCGCCGGCCGCCATCTTCAAAACTGCGCACCACTCGACCGCGGCAATCGACCTGCACATCGGCTTCTGCGCCCACCACATCGGCGGGCAGAGAGATCGTAAAATCGACCGCCGAACCTACGGGCACATCGGCGTCCATGCGGAACAGCACACCGTTAGCGGAAATATTCTCGGTCTCGACCGTCTTTCCCAAGTCTCCAGTCCCCGCGATTCCAGACTGATTCACCGCCGACTTCAATGCCACCGGCAGTTTGATGGGAAAGCGTGGAGCGCCTTGCACGTCCGTATAACCCCTGCGATTTTTGCTGTTATCAGCGACGGTTCCCTTGGCGGTTTCAGACACGTTTGCGACGACCTTCCTTCCGGTTCGTGCCGTGCACCACTCCAATTGAGCAAATGCACATTTCAGGCCGAGATTACACCCCAGCATCTGCAATGCAAAGTTACGGAAGTCATGGAACAAAGGCGGCGAAGTGCCGGTGGTACAGGGACTTACGGGCGTAGGCGAACTGCGGCGCGGTCGCTTACCGAAAGCGGCGGAAGGACGCCCCCGGATGCGGTACAAAGGCCGGGAAATCCGTGCAAAACGCGAACTCGGCTTCGGGTCACCTCGGCCGCCGTCGCGCGCGCCACTCCTCGGCCGTGATCTCCCAGATTTCCGCCGGCAGCCTTCCAGAAACGAATTGCCGCTCTTCGGTGGCAACGATGCGCATTCCCTGCCTTTCAGAAATGCGGCGCGAGGCTTCGTTGGCAATCGCCTTGGGAGCTCGTAGAACGGGAAAATTCAGAACGTCAAACCAATAATCGGTGACCGCATCGGAGGCTTCGCTCATCAGGCGCTGTCCTTGCCACGGCAGCCCGAGCCAGAACCCGCGATTGTGATTTTCCGCTCTCATCAAGTTGATGCAGCCAATCACGCGGGCAGGATCGCTCTTGAGCCTTATGGTCCAGTGCCACTGCTCTCCCCGTTCCACTGCGGGAAGAGCGATATCCCGGCAATACGTCAGCGCGCCGTCGGCGGGATAGGGCCACGGCACCCGCCCGGCCAGAAACTGCACCAACTCCCAGTGCGGGAACAAAATCTGAATTTGTTCGGCGTCAGCGAGTTCAAGCGGACGCAACCACAACCGTTCTGTTTCGAGAACAGGAGTCACGGGAAAAATCTCATCGCGTTGTTCGCTAGAATTGAATTAGTAGACTAGGTCCGCCACGCGGCCGCGCCGCTCATTCAGAATTTCGTCGCTTCGGTAAAATTAAACTCCCGCACTTTCATCGCCGGCACCACCATGTCAAACGATTCCTCGCCGCAGGCGCGCACCGGGGCGCTCATGGCTTCGACATTCGAGAGCATCGAGATCAGACTCTGGTTAAAGCGGAAATTACGAAGCCCACACTGGACCTTGCCGTTCTCGACCAGGAACGTCCCGTCGCGCGTCATGCCAGTCACGATCTTTTCGTAGGGATCGACTTCGCGGATGTACCAAAGCCGCGTGACCAGCACGCCGCGCTCGGTGGAGGAGATCATCTCCTCCACGCTCTGCGGGTCTTCGACGCGTCGCGGATTTTCTGCCCCACAAAAAACAATGTTCATCGGCATCTCGCCCATCTCGTTCGGCAAGGGAAATCCGTGCCCGGTGGGTTCGACGGGGCCAACCTTCGCCGCATATTCCGAGTTCTTCATCTTTTGCGCTGTCCCGCGCGCATACACTACGCGCTTCACCACGCCGTTCTCGACCAACTGCACGCGTTGCCGCCGCATGCCCTCGCCATCGAACGGCGAACCCGCCTGCAGAGGATGCGCGGCGTCATCCCAGATATTGATGTTTTCTCCAAACAGCCTGGTGCCGATCCGATCGTTTAAGAACGAGCGTTGGTCAAGAATCGCCACGCCGCTGTAGTCCCAGAACATGAAGCCAACCATGTCGAGCACGGCGGCCGGCTCCAGAATTACCGTGTACTTCCCCGGCGCAATCTCCCGCGGATGCGCCGACTCGACCGCCTTCTGCGCAGCCGTCTCCGCCAGTCGCGCCGGATCGAGGTTACGCACATCCGGCGAATTCAATTTCTGCCAACCCGAAGAATCCGCGGCCAGCATGGTAATCGACACTTCCGCCAGCGTCTGATGATGCCAAGTCGCTAGTCCAGCGGAGTTGAAGATCCCTTCCCGTGATTCCGAGTTCGAGTAGATGCCCGCCGTGGTCAGCTTATGTTTCGCGGCAACGGCCACGATGTCCTTAACCACCTCCGCGCGATCGGCGGGAGTAATCGCAGCCGTCTGCTCAAAAAACCTGGTAGGTGTAGCGCGGGCGCCCTCGCCCGCGGCCTTTGCTTCCTCTGCCGTAGGCATCGGCATCAAATCCGGATCCGCCACCTGCACTCGCGCAAGATTCTCCGAGGCAGCAACTGCCCGCCGCAAACTCTCGTCGTCAGACTGATTGGTGGTGGCGCGCGCCGTCCGCCCCGCAAAATTCGTGCGGATCGAGACAGTGGAGTTCTCTTCCTCCACATTCTGATGAATGGTGTTGTTGGCGAAGCGAGTCAAAGCGAAGCGGGAGCCGGTGAAGATGGCTTCCACCTCGTCAGCCGACGATAAACGGCGAATGCGGTCAAAGATGTCGGAGGCCTGTTCGCGAATCAACATTCGTTTGCCCTGTCACGGTCCTTCTAACCCCTCTCGAACGGCGCCAAGAGTGGTATCCACAGCCGTTCGAATAGCGTCCATGGGCGAGCAAGAACGAGAATCTCGCCCGGCCTTGGTTTCACCGAGGCGTGAGGCCCTATCCATCCGTACCCCGGCTCAGGCCCCGAGGCTCCCTTCTGCACTACATCTTGAGTTGCCACAGACAAAATGCAGCCGCACCACCAGTGGTCCGAGGTTATGTCAACCGAGGCTGTTAGGTGCGCAGGGACAGGCTCCGACAACCTGAACTGGGCTTTGCCATCGACGTCGGTTTCGAGCCGTAAAGTCTGATCGTGCTGTGCTGGGATCGTCGTTCCACCCTTACAGTAGAAGAATCCGAGCGGCGATGTTTCGCCATTGCAATAGAACAACCGGAGCGACACCTGTCGTTTCTGTAAGGGGTGTCCATTTCTTGCATCGATCACACGAACCGTTATTTGTTGAGCGATGCCGCGAGAGCAGAGACCGAGAAGTAAAAGACAAAGCAAACGCCGAAGCTGATACATCCTTAATACTTGTTCAGAGCGTACCTTTGTTTTTGCCTTCCAGGCCAAGATCGTTCTCCTCACTAGCTTCCTCGATACGCCGAGCCGACGCGAATGTTCCGGAACCGCGCCGGGCTCGCGCCATGCCCCGTGCCCACGACCTGCTGCGGCTGGCCCTTGCCGCAATTCGGAGTTCCCCATATCGCCCACTCATCGCGCGAGCAGATCGCGTCCATCGAATTCCAAAACTCCGTGGTGATCCCGGAATACGACGGATTCTTCAGCATCCGCACCCGCTTGCCGCCCTTGATCTCCCACGCAATCTCGCATCCGAACTGAAAGTTGTAGCGCTTGTCGTCAATCGACCAGGACTTGTTGGTCTCCATGTAGATGCCATCGTCGGTCGCGGCAATCAGCTGTTCCAGGCTCAGCGGCTTCTCGCCGGGCAGAATGCTCACGTTGGTCATTCGAATCATGGGCAGCCGGTTCCAACCCTCAGCGCGCAGCGTGCCTCCGGACCGCACTGCGCCGATGGTGTGAGCGGTTTCGCGCGAACTAAGATACCCGGTAAAGCGCCCATTCGTAATGATTGGTGTCGACTGCGCGGCGACACCCTCGTCGTCATAGGCGAAGGTGCCAAGCCCCGGCCCATGCTCCTGACGAGCGTCGGCCACGACGTTGACCAGCTCGCTGCCGTACCGCAGATGGCCAAGTTTTTCGAGCGTAAGAAACGAGGTGCCCGCAAAATTTGCTTCCATGCCGAGCACACGATCCAGTTCAATCGGATGCCCGATGGATTCGTGAATCTGCAAGCCCAGTTGCGATCCATCCAGAATAATGATGGCCGTGCCTTCCGGGCATTGGTCGGCATGGTGCAACGCGACGGCTTCCCCGGCCACGCGCCGGGCGTTTTCAACTAACTTCATTTGGTCGATCAGTTCGTAGCCGAGGTTCTGCCATTGCCCGCCAAACGAATTCGGATACGACCGCTTCTGAATCTCGGACCCGGCAAACGCATACGCCGTATAGCCTGCGCCCGTCGAATATTTTGTCTGATGAATGTCCGACCCTTCGGACGACAGAAACCAAGACTCTTCCCGCTGGAAGTTCATGCCGGTCTCGGCGAGCGTGACGCCGGCCACGGCACGCATCTCCGCATCAACCTTGAGCAGCAGATCTAGGTTCTGCTCGACCGAAGTGGTGAACGGATCAACCTTATAAGGAGTCGTCCACTCCGCCACCGCCGCCGGTTCCGGAGCCAGACGAACATCTTCCCGCTTCACTCGCGCCGAGGCTTTCGCGACTTCGACGGCACGCGCCGCCGCCGCTTTCACCGCGGTGCGGCTCAAATCCGCTGACGCGGCAAAGCCCCACGCGCCGTCCGCGATGACGCGCACGCCGATGCCGAGCGACTCCGACTCCGAGGCATGCCCCACTCGTCCGTTCTTGGTGGTCAACGAGCGGTTGCGAATCGAGACCGCGCGCACATCGGCATAACTAATTTCGCGCGCCAATGCGGCATCCAGAGCCAGCTCACCAATCGGCCTCATGCAAGTCCAAACTACCACGGGGCTGAACTGCAAACAAAACTGTCATCCCGAGCGCCGCGCGCAGGAGCGAAGCGACTAAGCGCAAGTCGAGGGACCCTGCGTTCCGCGGGCTCTCCGCTGCCGCTAGGAAAGCTGCTACCGCATGCCGGGCGCGGCGACCGCCAGCGGCGCTCGCTTGCGAGCGACGTCCACAAGGAACCGGCCGCCCTGCAAACGATCCCCGCTCATGTTTGGGTGCGTGCCGTGTTCTTCAATATCCGCGCCGCCGGGATCGGTCCACAATCCACCCACTTCCACCTTGCCCGAGCCGGATGCCAGATTGGTAGGCTGGCGCCGCTGTTTATCGACGTATGCCTTGATCACCTGGGTCGCCAGACGCGCCGCCAGTTTTCCGTGCTCGCCGCCTTCGAACAGCACACACACTATGACATCCGGATTCCGCCGCGGCGTGAATCCCACAAACCATCCGTTCTGCGCAAAATCCTCGTCGTTCTTATGCTTCGCTCGCAGGGCCAGTGAAACAATCTGCGCCGACCCGGTCTTGCCCGCAATGTCGATCCCCTCCACGTGCGCCGAGGGCGCGGTGCCCTCCGGCAACAGCACCCGGCCCATCGCATCAGTGATGGTGGTCCAGCCGGTCGGATCAATCGGAATGTTGGTCACTTCCGAATAGTGCGTGGTCTCGACGTACCCCTGCGGCAGGTTCGTCGGATTGATCACGTGCGGCACCACCATGCGGCCGTCCATCGAGATGGCGCCAACCGCGCGCATCAGTTGCACGGGAGTGATGGCCACCGCGCCCTGACCGATGCCGACTGAAATCGTTTCCCCGGCAAACCACTTCTGCTTAAAATTGCGGATCTTCCATTCTTCCGACGGCATCACACCGGTCACTTCGTTGGGCAGGTCGATACCTGTCTTCTGCCCCAATCCCAAGGCAGTCGCGTATTTCGCGATGCGATCGATGCCCAGCTTTTCCGCCAGCGTGTAAAAGAAGACGTCGCAAGACTGGTAAATCGCTTTCGGCAGATCGACCTCGCCGTGTCCGCCTTTCACCCAGCATCCAAAGCGCCGGCCGTAAAACGTGGCGCCCCCGGCGCAGTCTACGTGGAGGGTCTGCGCAATCCCTTCCTGCCAGCCCGCAGTCGCCATAATGATCTTGAACGTCGAGCCGGGCGCGAGCTGCGCCTGAATCGCTTTGTTCAGCAGCGGCTTGTCGGGATCGTTGACCAGCTTGTTCCACTCGTCCCGTGAAATCTTCACCGCGAAATCGTTGGGATCGAACGTCGGCCGGCTCACCATGGCCAGAATTTCCCCGGTGTGCGGATCCATAGCCACAATCGCGCCATTCTTCCCTTCAATGGCCTCTTCCGCCGCGATCTGCAAATCCAGGTCCAAAGTCAGCTTCAGCTGCTTGCCGGGTTCCGCTGGAGTTTCATCCAGCCGGCTCACTTCCCGCCCATGGCTATTCACGATGGTGCGCCGCGATCCGTTCTTGCCCATCAGGATGTCGTTGTACTGCTTTTCGACGCCACTGACGCCGACCACGTCGCCGGCAGAGTAGAGTTCGAACTGCGGCTGGTTGAGCATGTCCTCGCTGACTTCGCCCACATAGCCGATCAGGTGCGCCATGAAGCCGTTGCGCGGATACAGGCGCCGGTGCGCCATGATGGTTTCAAGTTCCGGAAGCTCGTTCTTGTGTGCTTCGATGAACGCCAGTTCGTCAGGCGTGATGTCTTCCTTCAGGAAGATCGGCTGGTACTGTGGCATCGACGAGAAGTGCCGGATGCGCTGTCGCACTTCGTCGGGATTCAAGTGCAGGCCTTTGGCGATGGTTTCCGCGTCCGCGTTCAGGTCGCGCGCAGAATCGCGCAGCAGCAGCGCCGAAAACGAAGGGTAGTTATCGACAATAACGCGGCCTTCGCGATCCAGAATTTTGCCCCGCGGCGCCAGAATCGGCACATTGCGAACGCGATTCTTCTCCGCCAGCAAAGCGTACTCGTCGCTGTGCATCACCTGCAGCCGCCACAATCCGTACGCCAGCAGAAGAAAAATGAACAGTACGACGTACTGCACGGCGGTGAGCCGGAACGCCGAAACTTTTTCTTCGCGGCCGAACATTTGTCCTCTGGAACCTACTGGAAAGTTAACTGTATTCTAACCCCTGCCCGGTATCGTCCGGAATATTGCCCCGGAAACGAAAGTTTTCCAGTGGAACGACGGGTGCCTCACCCGTCCTTGGCCAGCCGGGCGGCGGTGCCCGGCTCTCCACCAGCGATTTTGAGCCAATTTTCGCCCGCTCAGGGGGCCATGTCCAACCGTGGATTGAACTTCCTGCCCCGCCGGGCAACAATACCAGCAGGACTTACGTCTTACTTACTTTCCACTAGGAATTGAATGCGGATTCGCAGTTTTATCATCGCTTACGCGCTCGTGCTCGCCATTCTGCTCTTCGCCGACCGGCGCCCCGCTTCCACCCAGCAGGATCGCTATTCGCACGTGGTGGACCTGACCGATGGGCAAAATGCGACTACACCTTATGCTGCAGCCGCGGAATCCAGAACCCGCATCATTGCTCCCGGGGCGCTTATTCCCGGGACTTGGGCTGCCGGGCAGATCCCGCCTGAGCGCCTCGTGGCCCCGCTGGTAGTGATGGATTTGAACGCTGTCGACGGCAGCAAGGAGATTTCTCTAGACGATATAGCCGCCTGGGAAGCGCGCCACGGCGTGATTCCGCAAGGAGCTGTCGTAGCCATTCGCCGCGCTGGCGCGTCCGCCGTCGTGACCAACGACCTGCCAACAACGCCGCTCCCGATGGCGCGCGATGCGGCGATGTTCCTCATCGACGCTCGCTACACCATCGGCTTTGTGGTCGAGACGCCGGTGAACCTGGCCTCCGACCGCACGTTGGCACGCCAACTCGCCCTCCACGGGAACTACGTGGTCGAAGCAGCCGCGCATTTCGCGTCGCTTCCAGAAACTGGCTCGCTCATCATCGTCGCCCCGGCAAAAAACAAGAAGCCGGGCGAGGCGCCGGTTCGCATCCTCGCCATGGTCCGGTAGTCGCTGTGTAGTGGAGCGACGGGCGCCTCGCCCGTCCGCCACCCCGCCAGCAAGCGTTGCGATCGTGGCGCCAACTGCCCCTCGTTTTTTCCCGCACCGCGGTTCACTCCGAAATCATCTACTTACTCCGGAGGAACGTCCATGTCTGACCCGCGCTATCCAATCGGAAAGTTCTCCTATACCGGCCCGCTGACCACTGAACAAAAACGGCAATGCCTGAACGACGTCGAGCAGACACCCGCCCGGCTGCGCGCCGCCCTGCGCGGCCTTTCTGACCAGCAACTGGATACTCCTTACCGCGACGGCGGCTGGACCCCTCGACAGGTGGCTCATCACGTCGCGGACAGCCACATGAACTCTTATATCCGTTGCAAGCTGGCGCTCACCGAAGACGAGCCCACCATCAAGCCCTACATGGAGAATCTCTGGGCCGAGTTACCCGAGGCCAAGCAAGCCCCGATTGAAATGTCGCTGGCGCTGATCGATTCCCTGCACCAGCGCTGGATGCTGATGCTGCGCAAACTCACCGACGCGGAATGGAAACGCAGCTTCCGCCATCCTGAACTGGGCCCGATGTCGCTAGAGAAAAATCTCGCCCTCTACTCCTGGCATGGACGCCATCACGTCGCGCACGTCACCAGCCTGCGCGAGAAAATGGGATGGTAGGAACGCAGTTTAGATTTTGTTCCTGCCTTTGGCGTAGCAGCGTTCTACCGCAGCGATCACAGCCGTTCTTGGGTGGCGCAGCCGTTTACCGCTGCGATAACTGCCCGGTTTTGGGTGGCGCAGCGGTTTACCGCTGCGATAACTGCTCGGTTTTGGGTGGCGCAGCGGTTTACCGCTGCGGTAACTGCTCGGTTTTGGGTGGCGCAGCGGTTTACCGCTGCGGTAACTGCTCGGTTTTGGGTGGCGCAGCGGTTTACCGCTGCGGTAACTGGCCGTTTTCAGAATCGGCTTTAGCCGCTGAGGTCCGCAGCCGTCTACGACATCCCCGCCTTCCACGCCAGATAACTCGCCGCCTCGCGCATCACCGCCACAAACCGCTCCCACATCGCGTGCGGACGCGACTCCGGCCTGGGCGCCAGCTCCACTTGCACGCCTTCGTGCTCCAGCAATGCGCGAATGCGAAATACATGATACGCATCGCTCACCGCAATGCAGCTGCGCATGCCGTTCGCGCGCATGATGTTAGCCACCCGCGCCGCCGACTGCGCCGTATCGGAGCCTTGCGTCTCCGCGATCAGAGCCTGCTCCGGGACGCCGCGCCTCAGCAGATAGTCTCGGCCAACCCCGCCCTCGCTGAAATCCGGATCCTGCGCCGCTCCGCCGGTCGTGATCACCACCGGCGCCATTCCCTTCTGAAATAATTCGTAGCCGTGATCGAGGCGCGCCCGATACACCGGCGAAGGATGTCCCACGTACTCGGCGGCCCCGAAAATAGCGATCACATCCGCTGGTTTCGCCGGCGCTTCGGCAGCGGAGCGCACGATGCGCGATCCGGTCACACCGAAAAACAATAACAGCGCTCCCACCACCGCCAACAGCACCAGCAGCCATGGACGCATCAATATGGAGCCAGGTTTCAAGACAACGCTTCGACAATATCCTTGGCGGGGATCGCGCCTTCGCGCAGAATCTGCCAGGTGCCGTCTTCTTTGAAGTGCACGATCGTCGATGGAATTGTCCGCGGAGACTTTCCCCCGTCCACAATCAGCGGGATGCGACCCTGCAACTGCTCCTGCACCTGCTCCGCGGTCGTGCATTCCGTCGCGCCGCTCAGGTTAGCGGAGGTCGCGGTGATCGGAATTTTTGCCGCCCGCACCACCGCCAGCGGGATTTCCGATGCCGGCACGCGCAGCGCCACGTTCCCCGTATTCGCGGTTACCTTCAGCGGCAGATGCGATGCGGCCGGCACAATCATGGTCAGCGGCCCCGGCCAGAAACGCCGCGCCAGAAGATGGAAATCATCGGGCAAGGGACGCGCGAATTCTTCCGCCTGATCCACGTTCTCGATCAGCAGCGAGAGCGGCTTGTGCCGTAAACGCGATTTGATTTCATAGACTCGCTCCACCGCGCGCAGGTTGAACGGGTCCGCGGCGAGACCGTAAAACGTATCGGTCGGCATGCCCAGCACGTGCCCGGCATGAATCTGCTCGGCGGCGTACTTGATCAGCGAAGCTTCGGGCGTTACGGCATGAATTTTCAGGATTTCCGCGCGCACTCTGGTTCCTTCCCAATTTTCGGCTTGAACATTGTCGGGTTAAGCGTTGTCGGGTTAAACAATGAAATGTACCATACATCCTGTTCTTGGAACCAACCCATGAAGCAAGACGCGAAGGCCGCGCGAGTTCGTAGTCAAACGGACCGTTTGCGTCCCATTGCCGGCCGCCACAACCAGCGGCTGAAAGAATTGCGGATCGCATTCCGCCGCGCCGAGCTCACTCCGCAGGGTGAGTGTGCCATCGAAGGCGTCAAGCTGATCGAAGAAGCATTGCGCAGCGGCCAGCAACTGGAGAGCGTATTCTTCAATGAATCGGCGCGTCCGCTCGCGGAAAAACTTCTGCCCCAGATCAACGCCCGCACCGAAACGCTCGTCCTGCCGAACGCGCTCTTCAACTCGATCGTGCCAAGCGATGCGCCCCAGGGCGTGGCGGCCCTGCTCAAGCTGCCGGTTTTTTCTTCCGCTCAACTGCTCGACCGCGGCAGCACAGGCCCGTTCGTCGTGGCCGCTGGCCTGCAGGACCCCGGCAACCTGGGTACGATCTTGCGTTCCGCCGAAGCCTTTGGCGCGGCCGGAATTTTTCTGACCGAAGGGACGGTCAGTCCGTACAACTCAAAAGTTCTGCGCGGTTCGGCGGGTTCGATCTTTCGCTTGCCTTTCCTGCGCATCTCTTCCGCAGAACTGCTCCCGCTTCTGCGCGTGTGTGGCGTTCGCCTGATCGCAACTTCCTCGCATCAGGGAACTCCGCTGCCCCAGATCTCATGGACTCTACCGCTCGCCATTTTCATCGGCAACGAAGGCGCCGGTCTATCCCGCGAACTCACGCGCGAAATGGATGAAACCCTGGCGATCCCGCAAGCTGTGCAAGTCGAATCGCTCAATGCCGGAGTCGCTGCCAGCATCGTGCTGTACGAAGCCGCGAGAAATCGCAAAGACAGTTCCCACCACAGAGTCACCGAGACACAGAAACAAAACTAAGAAATTCCTTTGGTTTTCTCTGTGTCTCTGTGACTCTGTGGTGAAATGAAGTTGTGAATTTATTCCAGCCCAACCCGCCGCAAGACTCGAACTCCCAGGGCGCGCGCCCGCTAGCCGACCGCATGCGCCCGCGCACGCTCGATGAATTCGTCGGACAGGAACATCTGGTAGGCCCCGGCAAACCGCTGCGCGTGCAGATCGAGCGCGATGACCCCACCTCGATGATCTTCTGGGGCCCTCCCGGCACCGGCAAAACAACCCTAGCCAAGATCATTGCCCGCATCACCAAGGCCGATTTCATCGAATTTTCGGCGGTGCTCGCCGGCATCAAGGAAATCAAGCAGGTCATGAGCGATGCCGACCGCGCCCGCCAGTACGGCACACGCACCATCGTCTTCGTCGACGAAATTCATCGTTTCAACAAGGCGCAGCAGGATGCCTTCCTTCCTCACGTGGAGAAAGGCAGCATCCGCCTGATCGGAGCGACCACCGAGAATCCGTCCTTCGAAATCAACTCCGCGCTGCTCTCGCGCTGCCGCGTCTACGTGCTGAAGCCACTGACCGAAGACGAGATTGTAGTGCTTCTGCGCCGCGCCCTCAGCGATACCGAGCGCGGTCTAGGCCAGATGCATCTCGAAGCCTCCGACCAAAGTCTTCGCAAAATAGCCGCCTACTCCAGCGGAGACGCCCGCAACGCCTACAACGTCCTCGAAGTAGCCGCCGCGCTCTCCACTGAAACTTCGGTAGAGACGCGGCTAGCCGCGTCTCCGCCCGGAGCCACCGAAATATCAGAAGCCACCATCCAGGAAGCCCTCCAGAAGCGTGTCCTGCTCTACGACAAAGGCGGCGAAGAGCATTACAACATCATCTCCGCGCTGCACAAATCGGTTCGCAACAGCGATCCCGACGCCGCCCTCTACTGGCTGGCGCGCATGCTCGAAGCCGGAGAAGATCCGCTCTACATCGCCCGCCGCGTAGTCCGCATGGCCGTCGAAGACATCGGCCTGGCCGAACCGAACGCCCTCGCCTTGTGCATGGCCGCTCGCGACGCCGTCGATTTCATCGGCATGCCCGAAGGCAACCTGGCCCTGGCGCAAGCGGTCGTCTATCTTTCGGTCGCACCGAAATCGAACGCGCTCTACACGGCCTACGGCGCAGTTCTGCAGGATGTCGAGCAAACCGCCGCCGAGTCCGTCCCGCTGCACCTGCGCAACGCCCCCACCAGCCTGATGAAAGGTCTCGGCTACGGCAAGGACTATCAGTACGCCCACGACGCCGAAAACAAGGTCGCCGATATGCAATGCCTGCCCGACAGCCTGCGCAACCGCGCCTACTATCGCCCCACCAACGAAGGAGTCGAAAAGCGGATTCGCGAACGTCTGGAAGAAATCAAACGCCTCAAGCAGCCGGCATCCAACCGCATATCAAGCCCGGCAAAAAGCCGAACAAAAAGAGAATCTGAAACCTGATTCCCGCAATCTTATAAACAGTTGTAATCGACCGGCAGGAGGGTTTCGTCGTGGCCACCAGCCCGCTCATGGATTTCGGCTTCTCTACTCAGCCAATGCCCGATACGTCCGCGCACAGGATCGCCGAACTGGTGCGCATGCAAAAGTTCGCGCAGCGCATCACTTCCACGCTCGACATTGAAGACCTCGTTCCGCGCATCGTTGACGAGGTTGCCACTTCCCTCGGTTGCGTCGAAATCAACCTCTATCTGCGCGATCCCGAGCAGTCTGAATTCATACTGGCCGGCGTTCGTGGCTGCAGCGTTCACGGCAAGGGCCATCGCATCCAGATGGGTGCGGGGATGGTGGGGCACGTCGCCTCCACTCGCAAGATGCACTACGCTCCCGACGTCACCCTCGACCCCTACTACATGGCCTGCGAGCCCGATACGCGTTCCGAAGTCGCGATCCCGCTGCAACGCGAGGGCGAACTGGTCGGAGTTTTCACCGCTTCCCATTGCGAGGTAAATGCTTTCTGTTCCGATCAGCTAAGTCTGTTGCAGGGATTGTGCGATCACGTCGCCGTCGCGGTACACAACGCCCGCCGCTTTGGTGACGAGCGCGGACAGCGCGAGCGCATGAGCCGCGAGGCCGAAGAGGCTCGCTCCATTCAACAGGCTCTTTTGCCGCGCAGCTCGCCCCTGATCCCAGGGTTCTCGGTGTCCGGGCTTTCGATTCCAGCAGGCTCGGTCGGCGGTGACTGGTATGACTTCATCCCGCTCGGCAACGGACGCTGGGGACTGGTTCTAGCCGATGTCTCCGGCAAGGGCACGGCGGCGGCGCTGCTCATGTCCGCCACTCGCGGCATGTTGCGCTCGCTCGCGCAAACCGGCTCCGGACCCGCCGAAGTGCTCCTGCGTCTCAACAATATGATGATCGAGGATTTTCCCAGCGGCCGCTTCGTCACCATGGTCTATGCCGAACTCGACCCGTCCAGCCGCGTTTTGCGGATCGCGAACGCCGGCCATCTTTCGCCCTTGCTGGTCGAGCCTTCCGGCCACCGCTGGATCAACCACGAACACGGCATGCCGCTCGGAATTTCGGCCAGCAAATTCTCGGAGACGGAAGTCACCCTCGGCGAGCATTCGCGCATCGCATTCTATTCCGATGGAATCACCGAGGCGGATGTCGCTTCCGGCGAAGAATACGGTGCTGAGCGCCTTCTCGCCCAGATGCAATCGCCCGACGTCACGCCGGAAGGCCTGCTTGCGGATGTCAGGAAATTTTCGAATGGAACTGGCCTGCGCGACGACGCCACGGTGATTCTGGTGCGCGCGCGCGGAACAGAACCAGGCGCGGACAAGAACACTTGATGTGAACCCTGCCAGATTGTCCACCCAGCAGTTCGCGTCACGGGTTTGCCCTGTGTGTTTTTCCCCTGTGGTCCTCCGTGCCCCCTGTGGTTCGCCTTTTTCCGTAGGCTACCCGAACCTCGCCCGGTGCTCCTTCAAAATGCACCGGTCCATAACCACAAAGATTCCCGCCTTGCGAGCCTTCTCCGCCGCGCGTTCGTTGATCACATCTTCCTGCAACCAGATTGCTGGAATCTTCAACTGGATCGCCTGCTCCACGATCTCATCCACGTACTGGGGCCGCCGGAATATATCGACCAGATCAATCTTCTCCGCGACGTCGGGCGGGATTTCCAGCAGCGACGGATACGATTTCTCCCCCAGCGCCTCGGCAATCCGCGGATTCACCGGGAGAATCCTGTAACCGGCCGCCTGCATGTACGCGGAAACACCGTGGCTCGGCCGCATCGGACTCTCTGACAATCCCACCACGGCGATCGTCTTCGCCCGCGCCAAGAGCTCGTAAATCGGATCTGCTTCCTTCAATCGCGGCCTTTCCCTTCAGCCCTTCTTCTCCAGCTTCTGCTTAAACATGCGCAGCGCCAGCTTGCGAATCGTGTCCGAAACCTCTTTGTTCCCCGACAGATTCTTGAGGTCATGAATGAGCAGGTTCTTCATCAATCCCAGCGAGAGATCGAGCGGTGTGCGCGGGTTTTGCACCAGATTCCGCATGACGCTGTAATTCTTCGCATACTTCCGCTTCATCGGAATCGCGCGCAGCACCGCCTCCAGCACATTTTTCTGCAGCGCAATTTTTTCCACTTCGCCGTCCGAGATTTTCGGGGAGTCCAACACCGCCAACGCCACCAGCTTCGTCGAATCGCGTATCAGGATCGACCGCTCCTCCTTGTTGCCGCGCATCGCCAGCGTGATACGGCCCCTGATGTCGAGCTTGGAAATCTTCTGCAGAGTGCTGTCGCGCCGTTCTTCATGAGCGGGAACCAGGTGCTTCTTGGCATGAGCAGCGGCTAAGGCTGCTCCGGTCTTTCCCGCTGCAGCTGTCGCCAATCTCCCCGCTGCGATTTTGGCCGCGTCAGCACTTTCACTGGCCGTGGCCGCAGCCGCCTGCGGCAAAGTTTCAGCCGCCGCACCGCCCAACTCTTCATGCGCCATTTCATCAGGCGCCATTCCAATGGGCTGGAACGGTTTGTCTTTTTCGACAGCCAACTCCGCCGCATTATCTTCCAGATACTTTGTGACTGCGCCTTCGACCACTTCGTCGGGTGCGCCGGTTTCGCTGGCGGCCGCCTCTGCCACCGGACTCGGTTCCATATCCGCCAGCTTCTTTCCAATCTCGGAAAGCTCATTGGGACGCAAATTGGCATTGGTTTGCAATGCCTGTAACAGACGCGGAGCACTCATCACTCGCGGGCTCGCCCACAAACTTTCCACGATCGAGCGCGACCCCGTCGCAGCCAGTTTGTCGAGCGCCTCTTCGCTTACCGACGGATTCTCCGCCAGTGCCGGCAGCAGACAACTCCTCAGATTCTCCAGTGAAACGAAATATCCCAGCACTTCGGCGCTGGTTTTCGGATCCGCAGCCGCCGCCACGCTGGCCTTTTCATCCCAACCGGCCAGAGTCAGACGCGCCCGCTCACCAAACAATTTGTGATGCAGCGCCAGATAGACCAGGATCTCAATCGTCTCCTCGGGCGCCACCGAAAGCGCTCCGCGCGCCGCCGACTGCATCAGGTTCGATGGCACCTGCGAGTTGCGGATCATATCAAGCATTCGGGTCATCATTCATCTCCCAGAACTCGCCGCGGCTTTCCTCTTCGCGGACTTCTTCGCCAGCGTCTGCGTGAACTCTTTCGTTGCCTTTCTCGATGACCGCGGCTTCAGCCCCACCGCCCGCTCCAATTCCGCAACCGCAATCTCGAGTTCGCGCGTAATTCGGTTCGGGTTCCGCCGCCGGTATTCGTTGCTCAAAGCGCGATAGTACCAGAGCGTGCCTTCTCTTTTTCCCGAGAACCGCGCCCAGATGTTTTCTCCATGTAGCCGGTAATCCGCCAAAATCGTACGCACGTTGTGCAGCTTGTCTGACGCCGAAACCAGCCGCGTCTCGGCGTCGGCGTGCTTCACTTCGCGCAGATAATCCTTCTTCCGCCCCACCCACTCCGGTTTCGGCTCTCCGAACGAATCCGTACAACCCTCCACAATCTTCGCCACCCGCGAACCAAACTGCCTGCGGATCTCACGCAGCCTCGGCATGCCGCCGCAATCTTCGACCACATCATGCAGCAGCGCCGCGATCGCCAGGTCCTCGTCCCCGCCCGCTTCCAGCACCAGAGACGCAACCGCCATCAGATGCGAAAGATAAGGCACCGCCGTCTGCTTCCGCGTCTGTCCGTCGTGCTTTTCAGCGGCATAGCGGAAAGCGCGCTGCAGCCGGGTTCCAAGTTTCGGCGGCTTAAGAATCTTCTTTGTAACTTTCATGAAAACTGCAACTCGATCTCAGAAGTCTCCCGGTGTGTCCCTGTGACCCTCTGTGTCCTCTGTGGTAAAGACTTCCGCCGCGTCCAGCAAAACAATCGGCAGCGTGCCTAAGCCTTCTTCTCCCCTCTCCGCATCCGCAGATAAGCCCGCATCAACGGCCCCAAATCGCCATCGATCACGCGATCTACGTCGCCGATCTCCAGTTTCGTGCGGTGATCTTTGATCATGCGGTAAGGTTGCAGCACATACGACCGAATCTGCGAACCGAAATCAATATCCAGTTTCGAATCCTCGATCTTTTTCGTGACCTCGCGTTTTTTCTCCAATTCAAATTCGTAAATTTTCGAGCGCAGCATGCTCATCGCTTTCTCTTTATTCTTGTGCTGCGAGCGCTCATTCTGGCAATTGGCCACCAGGCCCGTCGGGATATGCGTGATCCGCACCGCCGAATCGGTCGTATTCACGTGCTGTCCACCCTTGCCGCTCGATCGATAAGTGTCAATTCGAATATCATCCGGCTTGATATTGACTTCAATGCTGTCGTCAATCTCGGGAGAAACATACACGCTGGCAAACGAAGTGTGCCGCCGCTTGGCCTGATCAAACGGCGAGATCCGCACCAGCCGGTGGACTCCAATCTCGCTGGTCAAATAACCAAACGCATACTGGCCAATCACACCGAATGTCGCGGACTTGATCCCGGCTTCTTCTCCCGGCTGGTAGTCGTACATCTCCGTCTTGAATCCCTGCCGCTCCGCCCAGCGCAGATACATGCGCAGCAGCATCTCCGCCCAATCCTGCGACTCGGTCCCGCCTGCCCCGGGATGAATGGTCATGATCGCATTCAACCCGTCGTTCGGTCCCGAAAGCAGGGTCTCGGTTTCGACCCGATCCACCAGTTCACGCAGAGAATCCAAGTCGCGCTGCAAGTCCGCGGCAACGTTCTCGCCTTCGCCAGCCAGATCGAAATAGGTGGCGATGTCATCGGTCCGGCGCGCCAGGTCGCCTTCCAGCGACAACAAACTTTCCAGGCGCTTCCGTTCGCGCATTACCTGCTGAGATTTTTCGGGATTCGACCACAGATTCGGATCCGATGCCTGCTTTTCGATTTCAGCAAACTGCTGGCGCAGTTTCCCGGCGTCAAAGATACTCCCGCAGGTCGTGAACCTTGGTCTTTAAGGAAGTGTATTGTTGTTCCAGTTCATCTAGCATTGCTGATCACCCGGCATATCTTATTCCGCCGGTCGTTGGTCGCTAGTCGTTAGTCGTTCGCAGGTTCTTGCCAACGACTAACGACCAAAGACTAACGACGCAGTCTCACTGCTCATGAAACACAAACCGCGCCACCAACGCGCCTGCTGAAATTATCGCACACAGATATGCGAACCAATCGCCATGCCGCGTGTAAAACGTGGTTCCCGAAATTAACGTGTATGGCGCCGCCAGCGCGGTGCGGACCTTGCGCGGAGTCGCAGCCACGATTCGCCCATAAGGATCGACCGACGCTGTCATCCCCGTATTCGTCCCCGCCAGCAGCCACCGGTCATTTTCGATCGCGCGCATTTGTGTCTGCTGCAGGTGCTGTGCCCAGGCGCCGCTGTCGCCGTACCAGCCGTCATTCGAGATATTCAGCAACACCTGCGCGCCCTGCAGCGGTCCCTGCCGTACTTCGTCAGGAAAGATCGATTCATAGCAGATAAATGTTCCGAACCGCTCGCCTCCGGCCTCGAGTGGCGTGCGCGACGCGCCTCGCTGAAACTCTCCCACTTCTTTAGTCAGCCCCCCGGCAAAGCCAAACACCTGCGGAAACGGCAAATACTCGCCAAAGGGCACGAGATGCACTTTGTCGTAGCGCCCAACCCACTCGCCCTGCGGATTGACCAACGCAGCGGAGTTGAATATTTCCGAGCTTTCTCCGCCGCCGTGCATTGCCGACGTGATTCCAATCGAGCCCGCCATCACCCAGGTTCCCGACTGCCTCGCCAGCGCGCTCACCGCATCTCGAAACAGAGGATCGTTGGTGTAGAACGGCGAAGGCGACTCCGGCCACACGATCAAATCGTAATGTCGAGATTCTTTTTCGCCGGCCGGATGCAAGCTCACCGCGGTTAAGTCCCGCAACGTGTCCTGAAAATATGCTTTCGTCCACATCGCGCCTTCAAGAATCGGAACATTCGGCTGCACCAGCAGCGCGCTGCGATCCGTCAAGAACGCCGGAGGCGCCAGGAGCTGCCCCGCCTGCAGGATCACCGCCGCCGCACAAGCCGCCCCCAGCAACAACTTCCGCCGCTGGTTTCCTCCTTCGCGCGGAGCCAGAAACGTCGCCGCGAAAACGCTATTCACTAGAGCGATTTCAAACGAGAGCCCGTACACGCCGGTGAGCGTCGTAATTCGCGTGAGCCCAAAATTCGCGGTCTGCGAATATCCCAGCAGCTCCCACGGAAACGCGGTAATCCGCGTGCGCGCGAGTTCGACCGCGACCCAGAGAAAAGCAGATGCCGCCAGAGCGCGTCGGATCGCCGCTCCCGAGGCGACCGGCGTTGATCCCACGGTCTTCGATCCAACTTCCTTCGATCCCGCGACCAGGGCCAGCAGCAGCCCGAACACTCCGTGATACAGCCCGACGTACATGCAGAACAAGATCAGCGCCAGCGCGGCCACCGGAACCGGCAGCCCGCCATAGCGGTGCATGGTGTCGAAAATCCAATAGCAGGTCCCGGCAAACCAGAGCATGCCGCACAAATAGCCCAGCACGAACCCCTGCCATGGCGTCGCGGGCAACAGCCGGGCCCGACCATCTAGTTGCAGAGTCTCTGGGGCGCGCGCCCGCAAAATGGCCACCAGCAGCGGCGCCACCGCAACCCACGCCAGCCAGTACATCCCCGGCAACGGAAAGATCACAACCTGCAGAGCTGCCGAAAGCAGCGTCAGCGCCCACGCACTTCGGTGGATTTTGAGCACTGATCAGAATAGCAAAGACGCACGCTGCGAGCTTCGGGCAATCGGTTAGCACGAAGCTCGTAGCCCGAAGCTCGAAGCGCGCAGCTCAATAAATCTAGCGCCGAATACCGCGCCAATCAGATAGCATAGCGTGTCATGCGTATCAGCGTTGTGCTCGTCAAGATTCTGGAGTTCATGTTCGTCGCCGGATGGGCCGGGTCCGCCATAGTGCTGCTGTTGACCGGCTGGGAAGACGTCGGAACCTTATTGGATAGGAAGGACGAAAACAGCCACTAGGGCCCCCGCTGCATGTCGTCAACTTCAAATTCACCAACCGGCAACAACCGGGTTCGCATCGTGGTTGCGACCTCGGTGATGCTCACCTTCATTTCCTACTGGCGAGCCGCCGCCGTCATTCTCAACGATCTCGGCTCGTCCGCCTTCTACGCCGGCGGCATCGCCGAACAGGCGATCGGCAAGAGTGCCCCATGGTTTGTTCTGGGCGTCATGCTGTTCGCGTTCGCGGTCCGCGCTGTCTACGTCGAAAGCTGTTCGATGTTCGTGCGCGGCGGCGTCTATCGCGTCGTCAAGGAAGCTCTCGGCGGCACCCTCGCCAAACTCAGTGTCTCGGCCCTGATGTTCGATTACATATTGACCGGCCCGGTCTCCGGCGTTTCCGCGGGACAATACATCGCCGGCCTGATCAACGACACCATCAGCATCGCCGACTCCCACGGCCTGATTCCCGCCGCCATTCATCATCTCTTCAACGGCACTCCGCAAGTCGGCGTCAACGCCACCGCGGTCGTGTTCGCCGTAGCGGTCACGCTCTATTTCTGGTGGGAGAACATCAAGGGCATCGAGGAGTCCAGCGAAAAGGCTCTCTGGGTCATGCAGATCACGACCGTGATGGTGGTGATGCTGCTCGGCTGGTCTTTGTTCACTCTGCTCAAGGTCGGTGGCCACCTGCCGCCCTTCCCCACCCTCGCCAACATCCACTACAGCGACGAATCGCTCGGCTTCTGGAAACACAGCAAGCTCCCGCACATGTTCGGCATTCTCGGACTGATCATCGGCTTCGGTCACTCCGTACTGGCCATGAGCGGCGAAGAATCCCTCGCCCAGGTCTATCGCGAACTAGCGCATCCCAAGCTGAAGAATCTGAAGCGCACCGCCATCGTCATCGGCGTTTACAGCTTCGTCTTCACCGGCCTGGTCTCGTTGTTGGCGGTCATGCTGATCCCCGACAACGTCCGCATGAAGGTTTACAGCGACAACCTGATTGCCGGACTCGCCATGAACATGGTCGGTCCTCAAGTTCTGCGCCTCGCCTTCCGCGCCTTCGTCGTGGTCGTCGGATTCCTGATTCTGTCGGGCGCCGTTAACACCGCCATCGTCGGCTCGAATGGCGTTCTCAACCGCGTCTCCGAAGACGGCGTGCTCGCCGACTGGTTCCGTCGTCCGCACAAGAAGTATGGAACCACCTACCGCATCATCAACCTCATCGGCGGGCTGCAGCTCTTCACCATCATCGTCAGTTGGGGAAACATCTACACCCTCGGCGAAGCCTACGCCTTTGGCGTGGTCTGGAGCTTCGTCTTTAAAACCGTTTCCATGCTCGTTCTGCGCTACCGCTATAAGGGTGAGCGCAACTGGAAGGTGCCGCCCAATCTCCACATCTTCGGCGTCGAGATTCCAATAGGATTGGCCTCGGTCGGGATGGTTCTGCTCTCCACCGCGATCGTGAATCTCTTCACTAAATCGGTAGCCACGGTGAGCGGGATAATTTTCTCGGTCGTCTTTTTCGCGATCTTCTCGTTCTCTGAAAAGGTGAACCGCCGCAAACATGCTCACAACGCGGCGCAGATGAAGGAACAGTTCCAGTTACAGCAAGCGGAAAGCGTGGAGCGTGAAACCGTCGGCATCCGTGCCGGCAACGTGCTCGTCCCCGTCCGCGACTACAACACGCTGAACCATTTGCGCTGGGTGCTCGAGCGCACCGACACCAAGGAACAGGACGTGGTCGTCATGACCGCCCGCATCAGCCAGTTCGGGAGCGCTGCCTACGGTCTTTCCACCGAGCAGATCTTCAGCGACTACGAGCAGACCCTGTTCACTCGCGCCGTCTCCGTCGCCGAAAGCTTTGGCAAGAGAATCTCGCTGCTGGTAGTGCCCGCTCGCGACCCCTGGTCCGCCATCGCCCAGACCGCTCACAACCTCGAGTCGTCCGGCGTTGTCAGCGGCCTCTCCAGCAAAATGACCACCGCTGAGCAGGCATTCGCCCTGGGCAGTGCCTGGGAAGCCATACCCGAACCTAAACGGCAGTTCTTATTGCAGATCGTTCAGCCCGACGGCATCGTCGATACCTTCCGCATCGGCCCGCACACCCCGACCATGAAGAATGAGGACGTCGTCCTGCTGCATCGCTTGTGGCTGAACATCACCCGGGAACCGGGTTTGGAGAACGTACACCACCACGACATCCTGACCGAGGCACTGACCCGCTTCGCCCACGACTATAGCGCGCGCGACCGCGAAGACATCGTCAAGGAGTTGCGCCGCCACAGCGCCGATGGCGCCCCGACCCCCGTCCGTCGCATCGCCGATCAGGTGGACACGGTCCAGCCCGGACCGGCTCGCACCGACCGCGACGATGGACATCGTGACGGTAGCCCATCCGGAACCTCATCCGGAACAAAGCCCACCGGTTCCGAATAATATGTCCCGCAGCGCGCCAGACTCAAGCAGCATCATGGCGCCATCGACTTCTTTTGAAGAGCCAGGGAAGACGCCCACAGCAAGCCGATGCTCGCCGCCAGTATCAAGAAAAATAGCTTGATATTCAGCGTTATGGCAAACACCATCACCGCCACGGGAAATCCCCAGAACCACGACTCCGCCTTGAATCCCGTGCCCCACCTGGCTTGTCGACTGGAGGATGCAACCCGCGGCCAAAGCGATGGCAGCAAGCGCGGGACCGCTCTGCGGTAAAGCTCGTATTGTTCCCCCTGGCTCGCTTGCAATTCAGCCTCTTCGCGATTGATCAGCCGGTAACAGAACACCAGCACCCCCACCACCGCCACTAAGAACCCGGTCCGGCTCATCATCGCGCCCATGCCGACGGCCATTAATACGTTAGCCGCATACAGCGGATTCCGTACGTACCGGTAAGGTCCATCGGCCACCAGGGTTTTCGTTTTCACTTCCGCGGCATACACCACTTCCGCCTGCAGATACGCCGATGCCCAGCTACGAATCAGAGCGGCTACAACCAACAACAAAGCGGCGCCAGCAAAAAGGATGTGAGCCAGCCGATCAGCGTCCATCTGGAATCTTGCTCCGAGCCAGTTGGCCAACACGGCGGTGGAATTTTCGTGGTCCACAGCATAGACCGGAAACGTGAAGCCAAAGATCAACCCGAACACGAGCGCCCGGTTCGCGAACTCCCAATTTGTGGCTTTCATGCGGAGAAAAGTATCGCGGCAAGGTTTGAATGTAAAGCGATTGAATGTAAAGCTATCCCGCGACCGGGTAGTAGCTCAATTTCGATTCGTCTTGGAAGGGCACGACCTCACAGGCTGCGGAAAACTCGCTGTTGCACTTGATTTTGGGTGGCGCAGCGGTTCACCGGGGCTGCACTTGCCTTTTGGGTGGCGCAGCGGTTTACCGCTGCGATAACTAGTCTATTTTCATCGACGGCTTTAGCCGCTGAGGTCACACTTCCTGCGCTGGGAACGAGTTTTTCCGTTTGCTCGAAGCTCGTAGCTCGCGTCTCGTAGCTCGCTACCCCCTCACTTCACCTTCGGTGAATCCAGATCCGCGGCCTTCTGATCGTCCGCATGAATCGCGCCATCGTCTTCCGCGTAGAACGAGCGGTGTTCGGTATCCATATGGTTCGGCGTCATCGTAAGCACAAAGCCGTCCTTATCATCTTTGCCTTTACGCGGACTGAAACTGGCCGTGTAATCCCCGCGGTCGGTGGTTTGTGACATGCGCTTGGTGAACGACGCCGTGCCCGCCAGCGCGGCCAACGAATCCGCGTACTTGTCATGGCGTTTCTTGTATTCGCGCTGCGCCCGGAGCACCACCCGCATGTAGCCGAGCGCCAGCGCTTCCGATTCCGAGCGCGCCGAATCACCCGCAAACTTCGGCTGATAGGCTGCTGAAGGTGGCGTAGTCGTTTGTGTTGACACCTGTGTTGAGGACTGTGGTGACGACTGTGTTGTCGTTTGCCCTGACGTCTGTGCTGCCCCTTGCGTTTGCGCCTGCGACAGCAGCAGCCCCGCTCCCATCGCGCCCAGCGCCAGAATCCCTGCCCAATACCGCATCTGCCTTCTTTTCACCGCCAAACCCTCCTCTGGTGCCTAACTTTGGGGGTTACCCCCGTAATTTGTCTCGATCACCAATCATTCCAATTCTTTGCTGGTTCAGGCAAGCTTAAACAGGATGCAATCCTAACAGGGAAACCTTGATGAAAGCTGCCGTCGCCAGAAAGCCGTTGATACGTGTCGCCGTAGTGGAGAGCGATCCACTGCGATTTGTGGGATTTCGAGCCCTCTTTGATACCGAACTTGACCTGGAACTGGTCTCCGCCTCGTTGGCTGACCTGGGCCAGTTACAGGCCATCGATCTGGTTCTCCTCGGGAACCGAGGCGGCCAAAACCTGTACGACATTATGGCCAGCATGAAAGCTGTGCGGCCCGACCTGCGCATCATCGTGACCGGCTCCGGCATGGACGATGAAAGTGTCCTCAAAGCCATCGCCGCCGGCGCCAAAGGCTACGTCGACGAAGCCGCTTCACCGGCCGAGTTTATTCAGGCTCTCCGCGTTGTCAATCAGGGTTCCGTGTGGGCTCCGCGCCGCGTTCTATCGACGTTCATCGAACGCGTCAGCGCCTCTCCGGGACGCATCTTCCCCGCCGGCCGGATTTCCTTTACCGACCGCGAGAAAGAAGTTCTCGAGATGCTGGTGGCCGGCCGCTCTAACAAAGAAATCGGCTCAGCCCTCGGCATCGAAGAGCGCACCGTAAAAGCTCACGTGGCGAAGCTGATGCGCAAAGTCGGCGTGCAAAACCGCATCGCGCTCTCTGTCCACGCCATCACTCATTCGCTGGTAACGGCGAAGTAAGAGCGACCTCATAACTCGTGTAGAGACGGGGCTTGCCCCGTCTGGGATCACCGCAGAACTCCGGTTCGGACACATTCTGGGAAGGGCACGGCTTCAAACCGTGCCCTGTTTTGTTGAGTACGGGCAGCCGCACCGCCCTACTTCATGCGATTGCGATACAAGTTTCCATCCACTTGCCGAACCATGGCCGCGATGTCGAGCGGCACCTGCAGGAACGCGGCTATTTCCTCAGCCACTGCCTTCGGTTCGCGCAGCACGCGATGATAATGCACCCGCGCGACCTGCATATTCGCCTTCCCCGCAAGCCACTTGTTCACCTCGATCAGGTGACGCTGAAAGGCCTCTTCGATCGCGGATGTGTCGGTGTTCGAGTCCGCGTTGCCGCGCCGCCGCAGCATTTCGTCCTGCGACTTCAGCACCTCGGGTAGCGGACGCTGCATGAACACGATGCGGTAGTCATGCCCCGGCGGCAACGACAAAATCAGCTGCGAAATAACCTTCACCACTTTGCCTTCAGCCTCGGCAATCAGACTGGGATCTTTCGGAAGCTGCTTGATGCGCTCCCACTCCAGGTAACCCTTGGGGTTGTCGGTGTCGGCCTTGCGTTCGCCGTCGGAGAGAACCGGCAGCCCGCCCGCATCCAGCATCTGCATCATCAGCGACGTGCCCGAACGCGGCAGTCCCGAAACAATAGTGATCATCAATGCCTTTCAAGTAACTCTACCAATAATTACTAGCGCGAATAGTGTACGTAATCTTTGACAACACGTGCTCACGCAGCTATTGTTACATCGGCGGAGGTGCCCCGGTGAGGCGTGGAGTTTGGACGTTCGTTCTTCTCCTGATGGGCGCCGTGGTGTGCGTCTCTGCGATCCCTCAAACCGACCTGCCAGAGACTTCCTACAACGAAGTCGACACCCCCGTAAATCAGACGCCGCCGGTAGTGCCTGGGGTCAAGTTTGTGCGTCCCGTTGTCGCCCCGGTCATTCTGCCCCGGCAAGTTTTTGAAGCGTTGCTCGGCGTCGGAGGTCAAGCACACAAACTGAAGTCGGCCTTCACCCCTGTTCGCCATGAACCGCATTCTCTTCAGGACATCCTCTGCACGTTGCTGATCTGAATCTGCACTTCAACTGACAACTTCGCCTGGGAACCGCGGGCATTGGTTTTGCGGTGCGACGTCGACGCTTCGGCGCTGCGCGCGCCGCCTCCCGGACGCGCCGGCCAGTCCCGGCAAATCACCCATCCGATGTTGGAACTCCATTCCATGGTCGGGCTTGGACGACAGGCGATAAACGCAACCTCGACAGACGCGATCGGTTCGCAATCATGCGAGCGCAGAAAAGAAGGCTTCGATGGACAAAATGAAAAGACTGGATGATCCCTTTACCAAACACATTTTGCAGGCCACTGACTTCATCACGCCTGGTTTCGACTCGAAGGTTCACATCGCCGACAAGAGAATCGCCCGGTTGCTGCTCGTGCCGCATGAACTCGACCAATACGTAGCGGGATTGGAGCAATTGCCGCAAACCGAACTCATTGAACTCGTTTCCAGCGCGATTCTGGCGTGCGGTTTTACGGATGGAACCGAGGCGCGGTACGCGATTGCCGCCGTTTTGGAGGCGATCGACCGGCGTGATCCCATGCCGGAAAGCTCCTGATCGCGTACCAGTCGATCGCGCACGACCAGAGGAATCAAGTTTGCCCGGCGCCATGTTTGGATCTCCGTTGCTGGCGCCGAGCGCGGCGAAGTGTCCGATCGTTTTCGAGTGGACGCCATTGAGGGGGACGAAACCCGAGGGCGGTCGGACACAGTTGCCGTAACCAGCTGATGAACTGTTTTCCCGACGATCGCGCGTCTCTACTCCAAACTCCCCTTTGCCGGATAGTATCTCTGGATCATTCGTCCGGTCATCAGGCCGCCTTCGTATTCCGGGATAATGACTTCATCGGCGCCCGAGTTGCGAATCGCGGTGGCGTAGCGCTGCTGGCCGGCGCGCGTGATGATCTTTGCCTTGCCGTTCAGCGAACGGGCAGTGACCGTGATGTAAAGATTGTCGGCATCGCTGTCGATCACGATGCAAATGCCGCACGCCCGCTCAATGCCGGCCTGCAGCAGCGTGTCGTGCCGCTTGGCGTCCCCCTGGATCACCAGCACGCCTTCGTTCAGCAGTTCCCGGCACAGTCCTTCGTTGGTCTCGATCAGCACAAACGGAATCTCCAGGCGCGTAAGCTGGTCGACCACCGTCCGGCCCACCTGGCCGTATCCGCAGATGATGAAATGTTCCTTGAGCTTCGCGATGTTGGCGTCGTTGACCATGGATTTCCAAGCCTCCAAACCTTGCCGGTTGAAGATCGTGACCAGCACCCGCTCCGCGATCCACACCTGAAAGGCAAATACTCCCGCGAATACGAAAATCGAAAACAACTTGGTAGCAGTGCGCACCGAGCGATAATCGATCGCGTGCGGATGAAAGATCCAGAAAAACGCGTCAATCGCGCGCAGCCCCTCCAGCCTCATGTACACCGCGACACAGATCAGGCTGAACCCGCCGAACACGACCGTGGGCAGCCACAACCGACGAAGAAAAAGAACTGTGATGCGGCCCATAACGCTAACGCGGCTCCCGTTTCACCCGCCGAGCGCGGACCGGAAATTCGGCCCAAAACCACTCCGGGGAATCCGCGCAATATACCAGAGAACCGGGATATCAAGAGACGGTAACTAGTTATGCCTCGATTAGAAATTTTAATCGGCCCGATTCGTACAGAATGCGACGGTGGAAAAAGGCGAAGACTGTGAACGCCCAAAATTCCTGCCACGCCGCCATTGCGCCTCGACGACCGTTCTGATACCTTGCCTGTCATCTCAAAGGAGGCCCCGTGGCTTTTTGTCCAACCTGTGGAGCACAGCTCGCGGATGGAGCGACCTGTTCGAAGTGTGCTGGCGGCGCTGTCCAAAGCCCGAGTCCGGCCGCAACCGCGGCCGCCGGACTCACCGATAACCTGGCCGGCGCGCTCGCCTATGTGACCATCATTCCGGCGATTCTGTTTCTGGTGCTGGAGCCTTACAACAAGAAGCGCTTCATCCGCTTCCATGCTTTCCAAAGCATCTTTGTCTTCGTCGCGTGGATGATCATCGGGATTGGCCTGTCATTTATCGGCTTCGTTCCAATGCTCTGGAACATAGTCCATCTGGCCCTGGTTGTGTCCTTGGTGATTCTGGCGCTCAAGGCCTATCAGGGACAGATGTTCAAGGTGCCCGTGATCGGCGACATCGCCGAACAGCAGGCCGGCAAGTAGGACCGGGTGTCAGGTCTCAGGTGTCAGGTCTAAGAAGGTGAGGTTTTTCCTGACACCTGACACCTGCCCGTAACGTCCGTTTCCTGAAACCTTTTCTCCCTTGGCGCGTCAATCCAGTAAACTAGGGAGTGACGTGTTCACCGGCCTCCAGCCCACGAGTTCAAGTTTCCGCCGCCATCGCGCGGTAGGACTATCGGTGGCCGCGCACCTGGCTGTGCTGGCCGCGATCGTATTCCACAATCCCCAGGTGATCAACCTAAGCCCCACCTGGCTCGCCTATGGAGATGGCGCCCACACCTACAAACTGATTTACTTTCCGTCGGGCTCGAGCGATGACAGGCACCAGGACGCGGCCAAGCTGCTATTCCCGCGCACGAGCAAGAAGCACCCTAGCCAGCAGACAAAGTCGCGGCAGTCGAAGCCTGCGCCCAAGCCTCAGCAGGTGCTAGCCAACGAGGAAATCGGCAATCACAACTCCCACGCCGGATCTCCGCTCGGCACCATGATTGACGGGCCGATTACCGGCCATGAAGTCCACGTCGCTTATCCAGTCGTGTATCCAGATCCTCCCGTAGACCGCGCCGAGCTTCCCGGTGATTTGGTGGGAGATGTTGTTATTGAAGTGACGATCGACTCGCAGGGAACCGTCGTCGAGACCAAAATAGTGCAGTCAATCGGCCACGGCATCGACGAAAAGATTGAGGCCACTCTCCGCCGCTGGCACTACCAGCCAGCCACTCTCGACGGCACCCCGGTAGCCTCCAGGCACGACGTGCACTTCCATTTTCCGTCGTAAGAAGGCCGTAAGAAGATCGACTGATCGGATCCCGGTATTAGCTCAGCGTAGCCAGCTCAGTTTGATCGTCATCATAAGAATTGTCATCCTGAGCGGAGCGAAGGACCTGCTTCTTGCCGGCTTCTGCACTGAGCCGCGACCCCGAGAATACAGTTCGCCATTTGTTCGCCCGTATGTTAACATTCTTTTCCGTCGCGGGAGGAATCCTTTGGCCAAAGCAACCAGCCACGCAAAAGCCGTAAGTCATCTCAAGAAATCCGACCCCGTGATGGCCGCGATTATCGAGCGCGTAGGCCCGTACCGTATGCAGTTTGGCGAACCCACTTTTCACTCGTTGGCCGAGTCGATCCTCTATCAGCAGTTGAACGGCAAAGCCGCCGCGACCATCTTTGATCGCTTCACCGCCCTGGCCGGCGAACCGCTGACGCCGCAGGGCATCCTCAAACTGACCGACGCCGAAATGCGCGGTGTAGGGCTGTCGCGCCAGAAGACCGCATATCTGCGCGATCTCTCCGAAAAGACCAAAACTGGTCTGCTGAAATTCGACCGTCTCGCGGAATTGCCCGAAGAAGAAGTGATCGCGCATCTCACCCAGGTCAAAGGCGTCGGCGTCTGGACAGCGCACATGTTCCTGATGTTCACCCTGCGCCGTCCGGATATTCTCCCCACCGGCGACTACGGCGTGCAGGCTGCCATCAAGAAGCACTACAAGAAACGTAAGTGGCCGAAGCCCACCGTGATGGAGAAGATCGCACAACCCTGGGCGCCCTATCGCTCGATCGCCTGCTGGTATCTCTGGAAGAGTCTGGACATGAAGACGCTGGAAAAATAACTGGAGGAAGGTTGATATCTTTCCCAGCGTCACTCCACCACATCCGCATCCAGCACGCGGTCCTGCTCCAGATAGTGGGAGACGGCGTATTGGGCTAGAAGCGGCGTCTGGAGCTGGATCTCAGCGCCGATCCATTCGCCTCGGCTGTGGGGCCCGTTGAACGGGTGATGGCAACGCCCGCCACTGCCGAACTGAGGACCGAAATCGGCACTCTGGATCTGGTCAAACTGTTTCAGTTCGCGCCATGCTTCATCGCCCACCGTGCCGGAAACGTCGATCTTTAATCTGACGATGGTCATAAGGGTTGGCCGACCCGTCCCCTGCCCTCGTTGAGGGAGGTGGCGTCGTATTCGTGGCGGAGAAGTGGGCCACACGCTCTTGTCGGTCGATTGCCTGCTGGTACCTCTGGAAGAGTCTGGATATTAAGACGGTCGAAAAAAATTAATTTTCGGATCCTTTAGAATCATGGGTTTACGCGAAAATTCCCGCTAAATCTTTGAGTTTAAAGGGTTAATATGCAAAATCCTGATAACAGGGGAGTTACGTGCCCATCTCTGGGCGCTTGCCACTTGGGGTGGATGAACTCGACTTAGTAAGTCAGGCTAACTCAGATTTCAAAGAACTTGAATGCTGCTGCGGCCGCTTTGGGCCACTTACTAAGTCTTATTATAGTCTTTGATGTCAAGGGGAATTGTGCGAGTGCGCCAGATCAGCGTCGAAGTCGAAACGGGGCAAAATCCCATAGTGCCGGTTGTCGTGGAGGCCACTTCTCAAAAAGCGTGAGAAGTGGCGCACCCCTCTTTTAGTTCTCTGCTGTCAACTTGCCAACCCTCGTTGTGCTTAAGGGCCGGAGATGTTGGCCACCCGCCTTGGATTGGCCAGGTGACTTCGGCCTTGATTACCGTATCTGAGAGGCAGTAAAAGACGTTGGGAGAGCCACATCGGACGCGGCCTGCCAGCGCTGCCGCATACGAGTCGACTGCAGTTTGATACTCCCGAGTCGCCGGTAGGTCGCACATAAATTCGTCGGAAAGTACAACGCTTGTTTGTTGGCCGGGCTTGCCAATCTCAAAGTAGGTCGACCTTCGATTGTGCGGCTGCGGGTCCTGTTGCAAAATTTGAAGTCCGCACCTCGCGAAGCGCGAGCCAAACTCAGCGATACCGAGCTGTCGTTGTTCCTCCGGCAGACTAGCTCCCTGCCGTTCATTTTCCTCACCACTACGATTTTACGGTAGTGGGCCGTGCCAGGCGTCCCAATGTGACTTGGCGGCACGAGTGAAACTCGTGCCCTTCCCGTTCCTTTAGGGATCACGGGCTTTCAGCTGGCGGCATCGCTGAAGCGATGCCCTGATACGAAGCACGCCACGACCAGAAACCTCTCGGCGCCCGGCAAAATAAAAAACCCTCTCGACAGACCGAGAGGGTTTGCGAACTGGTTGGGAGAAATTTATGCCGCGCGCACGACGTTGCCCGCCTGGAAGCCCTTCGGACCTTTGAGCAGATCGAACTCGACGGTCTCACCCTCGTTCAGCGAGCGGTAGCCGTTCTCCTGGATGGCCGAGAAATGTACGAACACATCCTCGCCCGTGGAGCGCTGGATAAATCCATATCCTTTCGCCCCGTTGAACCACTTCACAGTACCCTTCTCTCTCACAAAGAAACTCCTTTCGACTTATGGGAAGAATTATTCTTCCGCCGCTTGTCTGTTTGCCCCGGTTTATCGGAAAGAACTATCGGAAAGAAGCTTGCCGACACCAGAGCACCCCCTCAAAGCGACAGAAAGAATTCCTGCTGCCGTCGCCGCGCGCGGGCGATACCGCACCAAAGGAAACGGCTCCCCGGTATTCCGTCACACGGTTGCCCGCGACGAAATACTGTGGAGCCGCGAAGACTAAGGCGCGATATCGCACTGCCGACACAGCAACGTCAATCTTTCTCAATGCACATCTACGTACTCGCCAACCGGGTCCGGCTGACGAAGCACCAGATAATAGCAGGAAGATTCCAGTTGGCAAGAGCTAAGTTGCTGAAAACGAACGTGACCCACAGGCTCAGTCAGAAGCTCCACCGCGAGGACTCCGACCACGACTCCTACTGACGTGCGGCAGCCGATCTGGAAATCCGCCGGAAAGCCGTAAGTATTTGATAATATTTGAGAAACCGGTGTCTTCCCTCACTCCCATCAAGCTTTCCGACAAACAAGGAGCGGCCGAGTATCAGGCTGCTCCCACCGAAGGCTTAGTGCGCTCCACCGCGCGCTACCTGCTCCGAACCGAAGTGCACACCTTCGCCTTCTCCGTTGCCGCCAACGCCATTCTGTCATTCTTCCCGTTCCTGCTCCTGCTGATGACGTTGATCAAGTATGTCTTCCATTCCCGTGTGATGTACGAAGTATTGGAGAGCCTGTTGCGCGATTCTCTTCCCACCGGACAGGAATTCGTGATCCGGAATCTGAATGCGCTGGTTGGTGAACACCATCAGGCACAAGTGTTTTCTCTGGCCATGCTGCTGATTACTTCCACTGGAATTTTTCTGCCCCTGGAAGTTGCGCTGAACCGCGTCTGGGGATTTCGCAACAACCGCTCGTACTTCAGAAACCAGTTGATGTCGCTGGGCCTGGTGTTCGCCTGCGGTTCGCTCGCCCTGCTCTCGGTGGGATTGACCGCCGGAAACGTAGCCATCGTGAAGAGCGCGCTGCACGGCTACGGCGCCTGGTATGTGACCCTGGTGGACTTTGTGACCATGAAGGTCTTCTCCATCCTGGCCAGCATCGCGATCTTCTTCCTCGTCTACTGGCTGTTGCCGAATGGCAAGGTGCCGGCCCGAGCAGTCCTGCCGGCGGCAGTGTTCATGGGATTGCTCTCCGAGCTGATGAAGTACGGTTATATCTACGCTCTGCCCCGGCTGAATTTCGCGGAAGTCTATGGACCTTTCGCCATCTCGGTCAGCCTGATGTTCTGGGCCTTCCTGTCAGGCATGCTGCTGCTGACCGGAGCCCATCTGTCGGCGCGAAAATTGCGCGGCTAACCAGAGCGCGTGAACTCTCAAAATTTCCATCTCGTCGCCGACTTCGGAAAGCTCTTCTCAATAAATCCAAACACCGTCTTCGGGCGCACGATGAAAATAGGTTCTTCCATGCTCCGCGGATCCATCTTGTATTTCTTCTTGTAGACGGTCGCCACGCGCTCCAGCTCCGCGACATCTTCGACCTGAGTCGCCAGTCCCTCAACGATCACCGCTTCCTGGCCATCGTCGTTCGCGACCGTGCACGCGGGATTGGCAGCAAGATTTTGCCCTTTGCGGGATTTGCGTCCGGTCGAGAAGAAGAAAGCGTCGTCAAGCCACACTCCCCAAACCGGCATCACATGCGGACGCCCGTGACTTGCGTCAAGACCCGCATGAATCGTGGCCAGCCAGAATGTCCGGCAACGATTCATCTTTCTGGCGACCCATGCCCACGGAAGCAGGCCCTTGCCGTCCTTGGCTCCGACAATGCCGTAACCGGGAGCAAACGGACGATCCGCCTCAGGCTGCGACTTTGCAGGACGCTTGGAAGAACTCGATCGCTTCGCCATGATTAACCCCGCGCTTACTGCCGAGTCCCACCCGAACGCACGCTGGCTGCCTCCAGCCCCGACTTCGCCGTTGCTTCGAGCACCTCGTTCCAAAACGAGGTATTCGGATCGAGCGCAGCCACTCCAATCTGACCTGCCGACGGCGTGTCATCTCCTCCTACCCACGCCACGCGAAACTCTTCCTTCTTGTGTCCGCGGGCGAGAGAAATCCTGTCGCCTGGCCCCAGCATTCCGTGGATGCCGTCCAGCAGCGCTCCGCGCCGGCTGACATTGATCGTGATCACTCTTTGATCCAGCGGACGACCGCTGCTATCGGTCCCGGTAAGCAGCACCGGCAGCGCCAGATCAATCCGCGGAC
>CAVZDM010000110.1:0-25022 GCA_963773955.1 uncultured Acidobacteriaceae bacterium
AGCACGAGGATCTTGTCGGCGAGCTCGTTCACCACGTTGAGCTTGTGCTCGATGAGGAAGACCGTGAGCCCCATCCCGCGCAGGCTCTTGATCTGGTTGGCCAGCTCGATCGTCTCCGCCGGGTTCATTCCGGCCGTCGGCTCGTCGAGCAGCAGGATCTCGGGCCGGGAGGCGAGTGCCCTTGCGATCTCGAGGCGGCGGCGGTTGGCGTAGGAGAGCTCCTTCGCCACTTGATTGAGGCGCGGCATGAGGCGGTTGCCGAAGATGCTCAGGATCTCGAGCGCGTGCTCGCGCATGCCGTGCTCCTCCGCGAGCATGGCGTGCGTATGCAGCACGGCCCCGACCGCCCCCGCCTTGGTGTGCGAATGCTGGCCGACGAGGATGTTCTCCAACACCGTCATGTTGCTGAAGAGGCGCAGGTTCTGGAACGTGCGCGCGATCCCGCGCTCGACGATGAGGTGCGACGGCAGCCCGGTGATGTCCTCGCCGAGAAGCGAGATGCGCCCGCGGTCGGGCGCGTTCATGCCGGTGATGAGGTTGAAGAGCGTCGTCTTGCCGGAGCCGTTCGGGCCGATGAGCGCCACGATGCTGCCGGGCTCGACGCGGAGGTCCACGTCCTTGACCGCAGTGATGCCGCCGAAGGTCTTGAGCAGCTTCTCGACCTCGAGCATCGCCGTTCCGGGCTTGAGCTCGCCCGGGGCGACCACGCGCAGATCGACGTTGATGGTCCCGCGCGAGGGTAGTGCCGTCTGCTGCTCGAGCGTCAGCGCCTTGGTCGCGCGCGTCGCCGGGATGAGGCCCTGGCGCCGGTAGAGCATCATGAGGACGAGGATGATGCCGAAGATGAGCTCGATCGACTGCGTCAGGTCGATTTGCTGCATCCAGTCGTTGCCCACCGCGCGGCCGAGCACGTGCAGCCACCCCGACAGGTCCTGGAGAAACCAGGATTGCAGGAGCTGCAGGATGACGGCCGCCAGCACCACGCCGTAGACGCTGCCCATGCCGCCCAGCACGATCATGACCAGGATCATGACCGAGACGGGGAACATGAACATGTCGGGCGTCGCGGTCTGCAGCTTGGCGACGTAGAAGGTGCCGGTGGCGCCCGCGAAGCCGGCGCCCACGGCAAAGGCGAGCAGCTTGAGCTTGACCCGGTTGACGCCCATGGCCCCGGCCGCGATCTCGTCCTCGCGGATCGCCATCCAGGCGCGCCCCACCCGCGAATCCTTGAGCCTCGAGCTGACGAAGATGAGGAAGGCGATGAGGGCTACGCCGAGATAATAATAAGGGCTCGAGGTGACGCCGAAGGAGAAGCCGAAAAGGGACGGCGCTTGCACGCCGTTCAGTCCCATCGCGCCGTTGGTGAGCGTGGGCCAGTTGCGCACCACGATCGGCACGATCTCGCCGAAGCCGAGCGTCACGATCGCGAGGTAATCGCCCCTGAGGCGCAACGTGGGGGCTCCGAACAAGACGCCGAAGAAGGCGGCGACGAGGGCGGCGAGCGGCATCGCTATCCAGAACGAGAGGGTGAAGTGGACGACGTTCTCGCCGTTGGCGTGGTAATGCACGACCACGCCGAGCCATCGCAACGGCTCCCAGAAGCTCGACCACTCCGGGTGGAACTGCCAGGAGGAGGTAATGCCGTAGAAATAGGCGCCGATCGCGAAGAAGGCGGCATAGCCGAGGTCCAAGAGGCCCGCGAGACCGACCACGATGTTGAGGCCAAGGGCGAGCACGGCGAAGGCGGTGGCGTTCGCCGCGGCGTCAATGTCGCCCTCGTTGCGGTCGATGAGCGGAAAGGCGACGGCGGCGATGGTCACCAGCGTGAGGATGAGCCGCCTTTGCTGATCGCTCGAAGCCGCCGGAAGGGAGCGGCCAGCGCCTCGCCGATGCTCCATGTGCGCGTGCCGGGAGAGACCATGGCCCGGCCTCAGGATCTCGCCGCGGTAATGCGGCCGAACAGGCCAGTCGGCCGGAACACGAGGACGAGGACGAGGACCGAGAAGATGATCACGTCGGTCCAACGGACCTCGAGGAGCTGCCCTCCAAGCGATTCGATGAGCCCGATGATGATGCCGCCGATCATCGCCCCCGGGATGTTCCCGATGCCGCCCAGCACGGCCGCGGTGAAAGCGCGAAGGCCGGCGGTATAGCCGATCGCGAAATTCGTGTAGTTGTAGTAAAGCCCGAAGATGAGCCCTGCGGCCCCCGCGAGCGCCGAGCCGAGGAAGAAGGTGATCATCACCACCCGGTCGACCTCGACCCCCATCATGCGCGCCGCCTCCTGGTCCTGCGCGGTTGCCTGCATGGCCTTGCCCATCTTGGTGTGCCGCACGAAGAAGTTGAGGCCGCCCATGAGGATGATGGCGACGACCCAGACCAGCACCTCGCGCAGCTGCAGCACCACGCCCGCTTCGCCCCAGCGCACCATCGGCATGGGATTGGGGAAGTTGAACGCGTCGGCACCGATGGTGAGGAGGACGAGGTTGAAGAGGATATAGGAGACGCCGATCGTGGTGATCATCGCCGCCGTGCCCGGCACGCCGCGCAGGGGCCTGAGTGCCGTGCGCTCGATGACCACGCCGAGCGCGCCCGAGAGCAGCATGGTGCCGACAAGCGCCACCGCCAGGACGCCCACGAGGGGAAAGCCGGTGAGGATGACGTTCTGGCCGTTCAGTCCCAGCGCCTGCAGGATATACATCGCGAAGAAGGAGCCCACCATGAAGACGTTGAAGTGGGCGAAGTTGATCAGCTCGATGATTCCGTAAACCATGGTGAACCCGAGTGCCAAAAGCGAATATATGGCACCCAGGCTCACCCCGTTTATAACCTGCTGGATCAGTACGTCCTGGAATGTCATCGGACGGTATCCGCCCTCTGATTCCAAGCGAGACGCGGCTGAGCCATCAGCTGGCGGGCGATTGCGGCGCCACGCCGATGTACTTGTACTGGTGGATTATGTCGTCCACCGGATACTTCGGGTCGTGCTTGATCTGGAAAACGCTGACCACGCGGCTGTTGATGTCGCCGTTCTCGTCGAACGACACCTCGCCTTGGAGCGTCTTGACCTTCGCAGTCTGGATCGCGTCGCGGACGTTTTCGTGATTGACCGGCTTGCCGCTCTCCGCCACGCGCTTGATGGAGTCGATGATGACGAGCGCGGCGTCGTAGGCGGTGATCGCATAGTCGTCGGGCTGCACCTTGTACTTCTCGCTGTAGCGCTTGACCCACGCTTGAGCCGCCGGATCCTCGGTGACGTGCGGCGAGGCGTTGGTCGCGGTAGATTCCCTCGGCCGCCGGGAAGCCGACCGCCGACAGATATTCGGGACCGAAGACGCCGTCCCCGCCCGCCTTGATCGTCTTGGGCATCACGTCATAGCTCTGCTTCACGAAGTTGACGCCGGCCCCCGCCACGCCGCCGTAGTAGACCGCGTCGGGATTGAGCGCCTTGATCTTGGTGAGCAACGTCGTGTAGTCGGCTTCCTTCGGGTTGAGCTGGTCGTGGCCCAGCACCTTCATGCCGATCTTCTTCGCCTGGCCCTCATACGCGTTCGCGATACCGACACCGTAGGCACCCAAATCGTCGAGGATGTAGACCGACTTCACGTGCAGCTTGTCGCGCATGAAGTTGGCCATGTTGGGCCCTTGGAAGGCGTCCGTCGTCACCGTGCGGAAGTAGATCGCCTTCCCCGCCGGGCGGTACTGACCGGCGAACTTGGGATCGGTGATGTCGGGGTTGGTCGAGGAGGGTGTCACGATGGCGAGATCGCCGGCCGAGAGGATGGGCGACATGGCCTTGCCGGCACCGCTCATCTCCGGCCCGATGGCAGCCACGACGTGCGGATCGGACACGAACTTCTTGGCATTGGTCGCGGCCTGGGCCGGGTCGTACTGACCGGCGGATTGGATAAGTCAACGTAGACGGATTGATCCGGGGCAAACCACGCACCATGAAAACTTCCCAACTCCATGGTGCGGATGTTATGAGCAACATCCCATACCGCGCCGCGCGTGCTGTGGGAAATTGCCATCCAGTTGAAATCGGCGGACACTGCAGCCGCTCGCAACGGCCCTAAACGTCCCTGGGGTAGTTTCACCAATGCTAAAGGCTCAGCTTCGGCTGAGAGATTGCCCAAGTCATGCAGGGCCAGCTGTCCGCTGACCTGCTCCGTGACCATGGTTCCGTCATAAACGTCCGCAGCCGCTCGCTTGAACTCGATCAGCAGCTTTCCGCTCTTCAAATCTAGGAGCCCCATAGGCTCGTTCTTTAGCGGACCGATAAAAATGTGGTCGCCATGCGTCGTCGAAGTCAGCTCGATGCCAGCGCCGAGCCCGACTTGTTGCAGCCGCTCCCCCGAAGGAAAACGCAGGACGGGCGACTTCTTAGGAGAAGAAATGTCGACTCCAATGATGCGGTCTGGCCCGAGGAAGGCAAAGCTCCTCCTGACGACATCCTTGATTGAGCCTGGCAACGACAATTCGCGATGCGCGGTTAGATCCCATGCGAAATGGGTTCCATAGGCGCCGGCCACGAAGTAGTGCCCGTCGGGCGAAAACTTCATCTCGACCAAGCGCGGCTCGCCTCCGCTGGCCAGAGAGATCGCGACCGTGCAGCTGGTCAGGGGATTCATCTGGGTGAAAGACTTTTTGCTGGTCAGGATTGAGCTGGTTTGCACATCGATGAGCGTTAGTTCGAATTCGGAATTCAGGCAGCCCAGCGTCGACCCGTCGGGTGACAGCGCGCTCTGAAAGCATGGATGCAAGACGGTGAGTTCGTGAACCGAGGTCCGCTGTTGTTCAGCCACTGACCAGCTTTCCACCCGCAGCGAGCGGTTGTGGAAAACGATAGACCGCGAATCCGGAGTGAACGCGGCAGCGCGCGCGTCGATCGCCGGAATGAAAAACACAACTGCAAACGGTTCCCGCGTCAGGACGTGGATGCCGCCCTCGTCCTGCGCCAAAACGTACTGGCCATCTGGACTGAAGCGCAGGTTAGTAATGTCGGGACGAAGCGGTCGCGCGAGTGTCTGCTTGAAAACCAACCCAGGCAGCGACTCCTTGGTTCCAAATCCACCGTAATCGATGACCTCTGCCTGCCAGTGCGCAAATTCCGCCGTGCGCGAACCTGGCGGAATGTCTGCACAGCCCGGCGGTAGCGCCGCAACATTCTTCAACATTACTCCCAGCCGGCGTTCCGAAGGTTTGGTAGTACCGAAGAGGTTGGAAATCCAGTTGCCGGTCTTCCCATGCGTCTGCTGAAAGCGATCTCACAAGTCGACATAAGCGTGCGGCGCATATCCCGAGCGCGCCATCGCGTAAAGCGCCACCTGGTCGGCGACATACTGTTTGTCCTCTTCGTCGCCACCACGCCCCGGCTTGCGCGCTTCGTTTTCCAGCAGTATATGAAATTTCTCGAACACATCCGCGCGGTCGCCCACCTGTGTAACTCTGAGTACTTCGCGCAGGCGCGCGGTCATCTGAATCGCGGTCTGATGAGTAACAATATGTCCGAGTTCGTGGGCGAGCACGCCTGCGAGTTCGTCGTCACTCCTTGTCAAAGCCACCATCTTGCGTGCCACATACACTCGACCACCCGCAATGCTGAACGCATTTACTTCTGAGAGCTCCACCAGGTAAAAGCGGAACTTCAGTTGAGTTGGCGGCAAATGCTGAATCAGCCGGTCTCCAAGAGCCCGCAGATAGGCATTAAGCTTATCGTCATCGATAATCTTGATGCGGCGCGCCAAGCTCTCTGCCATGGCGTCGCCCAGATCGACTTCCTGCTGATCGGAAAAGATATTCAGTTCGTGCGGGACCGGATGAATAGCGGGTGGCACCGGGCAGTTTTGCTGCGACGCTAGCGAAACGCTCAAGAATGGAATCGTGAACAGCGTGGATACAAGGCTGGCGATAAACCGAGATTCCCCGCTTGACATCGAGACCGGCGAAGCGCTGTGCACCCGTCTTGCCCTCCTGCGCGTCGATTGCAGCCATGTTACATTCGGGGAAAGGTTG
Source organism: uncultured Acidobacteriaceae bacterium (assembly GCA_963773955.1). GTDB lineage: Bacteria > Acidobacteriota > Terriglobia > Terriglobales > Acidobacteriaceae > Acidiflorens. Next base: position 6,016 of record CAVZDM010000110.1, read on the forward strand.
GCCGGGTTTTTCGCATCCATCTTACTCCGCGTCCGTTTTATCGCTAATTATTGTCGACGTTATGGCCAGTTCAGTGAGCTTTGCTTTTGGTTTATCCTTCTTGGGCTGTCGCTACGCGAACAGAAATTCCTTCGTCCGTAGCTCCTTAATGGTATCCCGGAGCTTGGCAGCCTTCTCAAACTCGAACCGCTTGGCGGCTTCCCGCATATCGCTCTCTAACTTTCCGATGTAGGCGTCCAACTCTTCCTGCGATTTCAGTTCCGGGATGCCGTCGGCCTCAGGCCCGGTCAAGTCCGTGTAGTCGGCACCCACAATCGCCACCAGCGTCATGTCGAGCGGGCGAACAATCGATTCCGGGGTAATTCCGTTTTCGTCGTTATAGGCCTGCTGGATGGCGCGCCGCCGGTTGGTTTCGTCGAGCGCCTTTTTCATGGAGTCGGTCATGCGATCGGCATAGAGAATTGCCCGGCCATTCAAATTGCGGGCGCAGCGCCCGATGGTCTGGATCAGCGAACCGGCGGAGCGCAGGAAGCCTTCCTTGTCGGCGTCGAGAATCGCCACCAGCGATACTTCCGGCAAGTCCAGTCCTTCGCGCAGAAGATTGATGCCGATCAATACATCGAACTCGCCTTTGCGCAGGTCGCGCAGAATCTTCACCCGCTCCAGCGTTTCGATTTCCGAGTGCATGTAACGGCACTTCACGCCAACCTCACTGTAATACTCCGCCAGATCTTCAGACATGCGTTTGGTCAGCGTGGTCACCAGCACGCGTTCGTTGCGGGCGACGCGGTCGCGGATCATATGCAGCAGGTCGTCAATCTGTCCCTTGACCGGACGAATCTCGACCGGCGGATCGATCAAACCGGTGGGCCGGATGATCTGTTCGACCACAACTCCAGCCGACTTAGTAAGTTCATAAGGGCCGGGCGTGGCCGAGACGTAGACGAGTTGGTTAGTCCGATGCTCGAACTCCTCGAAAGTAAGCGGGCGGTTGTCGAGCGCCGAGGGCATGCGGAATCCGTATTCGACCAGCGTCTGCTTGCGCGAGCGGTCGCCGTGATACATCCCGTGGAGTTGCGGCACGGTCTGGTGCGACTCATCGATGAACATCAAAAAGTCGCGCGGAAAATAATCAAGCAGCGTAGGCGGCGGCTCGCCCGGAAGGCGTCCGGTGAAATGGCGCGAATAGTTTTCAATGCCATGGCAATAGCCCATCGCCTTGATCATTTCCAGGTCGTACATCACCCGCTGATGGATGCGCTGCGACTCAACCAGCCGTCCTTGCTTTTCAAGCTCCGCTTCCCACCACGCCAATTCGGTCTTGATAGAGGCGACAGCCGAAGCCCGTGTCTCTTCCTTCATCACATAGTGCGTCTTCGGATAAATCGGCAGCCGCATATAACGCTGCTTGACCGTCCCAAATAAAGGATCGATCTGCGAAAGCGATTCAATCTCGTCGCCAAACATTTCGACGCGATAAGCATTGTCGTCGTAAGTAGGGTAAATTTCGATAACGTCGCCGCGCACGCGAAACGTCCCGCGCCGAAAGTCCCCTTCCGTCCGCTCATAAAGAATGTCGACCAGCTTATGAGTGATGTCCCCCCGCTTGATCTTCTGTCCCTTTTCCAGGAACAGCATCATCCCGTAATAAGCCTCGGGCGAACCCAAACCGTAGATGCAACTCACCGAAGCCACAATCAGACAATCGCGCCGCTCAAAAAGCGACCGCGTCGCCGAGAGCCGCAGCTTGTCCAGTTCGTCATTGATGGTAGATTCCTTCTCGATATAAAGATCCGCCGCCGGCACATAAGCCTCGGGCTGGTAATAATCGTAGTAGGAGACGAAATATTCCACGGCGTTGTGCGGGAAGAAACTCTTGAACTCGTGGTAGAGCTGTGCGGCCAGCGTCTTGTTGTGCGCCATGACCAGGACAGGGCGGTTGGCCGCCTCGATCACTTTGGCGGCGGTGAAGGTCTTGCCCGATCCGGTGACCCCGAGCAGCACCTGATGCTGCTCGCGATCGAACACCCCGCGGGTGAGGGCTTCGATCGCTCCTGCCTGATCGCCCTGGGGTTTGTAGCTGCTTACCAGCTTGAAGTCCACAGCTCATTATATGGGAGGGTGAGGAACCGCGGTGCGGATGCACTTCTGTGTAAATATGCTCTTTGGAAGGCGGGTACCCCGGAAGTTTGTACTAAGTCATTCACCCTAGAAGCTGAGTAAAACTGCTATACGTCCCCGCCCGCAACTGTCTGTAATGACTGTCGTAACCGCGTTTTTCCAAGGAAAAAAGCGCGTCGCAAGATTTTTCACACTTAGTTAACATCCAGACCCCGGTTTGGCCGCGTGAATGCAAATTGAGACGCATAGACCCGAATCCAGATGCGGCCCGTGGCTTGGTTTTTAGGGCGTTTACGGGCGGCCGGAGCGCATCGGTCAGGTGCAATGTATATGGAAGAGATTTTCAATCAAGTGGGCCCGCGGGACCGGCAGATCATTGAGCTGCTTCTCCAGGGATGTGACAACTCGGAAATCGCGCGCGATCTGAACATGGCCGAACGCACGGTGAAAGCGCATTTCAACCGCTTGTTCTTGCGCTTCGGAATCAAGGGTGGCATCAAGCGGGTTAAGCTCGCGACTTTACTTTATCGGAGGCAATTATGGTTGGAGAGACAGCAAACCGCCGCGGACCCAGCGAACGCGAGCAAATCATCATTCAACGCGTAGCCGAAGGCTGCAAGAACCGCGAGATCGCCGATTCTCTAGGGACCACCGAGCACGTGGTAAAGAACTATTTACGCTTGATCTACGACAAGCTGGGATTGTGGAATCGCGTCGAGCTGGCGCTGTGGTATGAAGCGCGTCAGCATGAGCAGATGTATCACGCCTAACAGCTGTAATACAAATCCGATTCGTATCAGGGCATGCCTTCAGGCGGCCCGCAACTTCTGCCTAGGAACGCGCCTTCAGGCGCTCGGCTTGGCGTCCGAGTTTAGCCGCTGCTGCTGAGTTTCGCGCGTGAAGCCTTACTTCTTTTTCGCGGGCAGGTATTTCTTCTCGATCGAGGCCACGACCACGTAGTTTGGATCCACCATCTCGTTCAGGTGGATCTTCGCCACTTTCGATAGCAGCTCATAAGCATCGAGTTCCGACAAACCGTAGTCCTTGTGTATCCAGTGCACAAGCTCGGTAAAGGCGATGCGTAGCGCATCATCGAGCGGACGATAAGCGCCCACCGTCATGATGGCGTCGTCGTTCTCGAACTGCGGCCAGGCGATGGTGCGGCCCTTGATCACGCTCAACTGCACCCGTGCCTTCAGCGGAACCTCAATCGCGGTGCCGGCAATTTCTCCGTCGCCCATGGCGGCGTGGCCGTCGCCGATGTAGAACAGTCCTCCCTTAACATTCACCGGAAAATACACGGTGTTGCCCACGCTGGCTTCAGGCGAGTCCATATTGCCGCCGAATTCCGCGGGGACGACGGAACTGCGCGCCTCGCCATTGGCGGGCGCGACTCCGATGCAGCCGAAGAAGGGATGCATGGGAATCTTCACCGTGAAATCGGAATCGAGCGCCTTGAACAAAGCCGTGTTGGCGGCGTGATCGATGTGATAGAACCAGACGCGTTCGGGCAGCGGTGGATGCAGCATGGGCGTGTAGTTAGTCTCGTTGATGGCGCCGAATCCGGGAGCGAAGGCGCCCACGCCCGTGTCGCCATCGACTGCGAGTTCGAGAATCTTGACCGCAAGTGTGTCGCCGGGCTCCGCGCCCTCGACGAAAAATGGCCCGGCCAGCGGATTGTCGCCTTTCGACATGCTGAGCGTGTCGCCGGGTTTTTTCAGCGCGTTCCCAAAGCAGTCGAGCGTGTTGGTATCGAGGATGTCGCCCGACTTCAAACGCGCCACCGGTTCGGCCGTCGCGAACAGATACTTCACGTTGTCGATGGTGGTGGTGTAGTGGACGACATTGCCATTGCCCGTCTGCGCCTGAGCCGTCTGCCCATGAAGCAGGGCCGGTGCCGCCAATACCACGCCCAGCAGCGTCAGAACGCCCTTCTTCAACTTCATGCAGTTCCTCCTTCTGTGAGATGAACGGTGGAGGGACGGGCGTCTCGCCCGTCCAGCCGGGCGGGGACGTCCGGCACTCCACCAGAGAGGTTGTTTTCGAACATCAGAACGAATACTTCAACGAGAACTGAATCAGACGCGGCGTGCCGACGGTTGAGGTGATCGGCGCGTACCCGCCCGCCGCTGACAACGACGCCAAAGCCGGGACTTGGAATGACGGATGGTTGAACAGGTTGAAGACGTCCGTCCGGAATCGCAGATTCTGCCGCTCGCCCAGTTTGAACGTCTTGCCGAGAGTAAAATCCACGTTCGCCTGAGGCGGCCCGATGATGCAATTGCGCGGCGTGTTGCCATAGACCGTCGCATCGCTCGCGCTGCCGTCGGAAAGCGTCGCCAGCGGGTCGGACGTATAAGCATTGGGATTGACCCAGTTGCCCAGCCGCGAAAATGTGCTGCCCGAGCTGGGAGCGTTGCCGCAACTTGACCCGGACGTAAAAGTGGCGGTCGAAGACGGAGTGCTGGCCAGCGCATAGGCAGAGCCTCCGGCCGGGTCATAAACCGTGAACGGGGCCCCCGATTGCAGGATGATTACGCCGCTCGCCTCCCAGCCACCCAGCGCGCTTCTGGCAAAACCGCTGGCGCTGGCGAAGAAAGGCAGTTGATAGACGGCGCTGGTCACGAAGCGGTGCCGCCGGTCGAAATCAGAAAGCCCGCGAGAAGCGCGTGCGTCGTTCTGATCGTTGACCCGGGTAAGGTATGCCACCGAAGCGGTGGAGACATCGTCAATCGATTTGGACCAGGTATAAGCGCCTTGGAAATACAGCCCCTTGCTGAAGTGGTGGGCCAAGGTGGCTTGCAGCGCGCTGTAATGGGAATCGGAGTTGGGAGCAAAGTCCTCGAAGTCCGGCGGTGCAATGCCCAGGTAAGGGGCACGGGCACTGGCGTTCTCCACGGTTGAATCCACGATCTGGCAAGACTGACCCAGGTTGGTTAGATTGGTGCAACCCTGTCCCGTGATAGTGACCGGATGCTGCGGCGTGGCCAGCGTGGCCTGATCGGGATCGTAAGTCGAACGCAGACGCGTTCCTTTAGTACCTACGTAGCCGACTTCCGCGAACCAGTCTCGTCCCAGCTCGCGCTGAATCGTGATGTTCCACTGCTGGGTCGTGCCTGCAACCCAGTGCAGAGGCACAGCGAGTTGGATCAAGCTATTCACATTGCCGCTAAAACCGGCCCCGCATTGCTGCGGAAGAGTAGAGGCAGCTCCGGTTCCCAGCGTGCAACTGGGGGCGAATCCCTGCAAGATCGAGGCTGTGGGCACGAACTGCTGCGTGGGCTGTGCCCCAAGAGGCGGAATGCCGGTCGGGAACGCCGGGTTAGACCCAGGCGCGAACAAGTTGGCAAGGGTATCATTTCCGGGAAAGAAGCCAACCAGAAACGGGTAGGTCGGAGGCACGATGGCGAGATTGTCTACCGCGCCCAGATCTTCGCGGACGCTGTAAATACCATAGCCGCCGCGAATCGATGTGGTATGGTGGCCGCCCAGATCATAGGCGAAGCCGATGCGCGGCTCCAGGACCGTGGCGTATTCGTTGTTGAGTCCAGCCGAATTGAGCGTGCCGTTGATACCGGAAAGGCCGAATTTGTTGATGCACTTGGGATAGATGTAGGGCTGCCCGGTCGAGTTCGCGAGAGTAGGGTCGGTGTTGCCGGTGTGGCAAAGCGTGTCGTAGGGCGCACCCAGAAATTCGTTTCGGAAGCCGAGGTTCAGAGTAAGGGTCTTGCTGACCCGATAGTCGTCCTGGGCGAACCAGGCGAAGCCGGGGATGCGGTAGTCGTGGTTACCCAGCCCGCCGCCACCCTCACCCAGAAGCGGAGACCCTCCCAGGAAACTCTGAAAATCCGAGTTGTATCCGGTTGCTCCCGCGACGAAGAATATCAGTCCATTGTCGGCAATGGGCAAGCTGCGGCGCATCGAGACGCGGTCAATCTCCCCGCCAAACCGGAGTTGATGTTTACCGCGGGTCCAGCTCACTGTGTCCAGCCAAGTGTAGTTATTCGAGAGCGCAGACTGCAATTGGGTGGGATAAGGCCCGAAAGCAAAGTCCTCGAATTGCAGCCGGTACATGTTCGGATCTTGATTCGATGTCGGCAGGTTGATGCCGATGTCGGCTCCGGTGATGGGCGCCTCATTATTCAGTTTGTCGCTGATGACGTTGATGCCAAAGCGGAATTCATTGATCAGCGTGTTGCTGAACACGTGCGTTTCGGTGATGCTGCCGAAACGGCTGTGCAGAGGCACTTCCAGCGGAAAGTTCAGGTTGTTGGTGCCGGGCTGGCCGCCCGTCTGGATCCCGTACCCATCCGCCCCGAAAGGCTGGTAGGTATCGGAGTTGGAGTAGAAGAAGCGCTCCGACAAGCGATCTTTGCCGCTGCGAAAATCGCGATCCCACGTTTCCGTGAACTGGTTGTCCGTGAATTTGCCCGGAGTACTGATCACCAGCGCGGCAGTGTTGAGTTGGTACTGTCCGTTGATCAGGGTAAACCCGGGTGGTCCGGCGAGGCTGGGAAATAGCCACCCGCCACCCACGCCCGGACCAAACTGCGTTCCTGCCGTCTCCAGCAACGCCAGCGCGACCGGATCCAGCGCCGCAGCCGAATTTCCGCCACAAGCCGCGCCGCATAAGAAGGTGTTGATCAGCGTCGTCTGATCGCGCGCCTGCGGAAGAATCGGCACACTGGGGCTGTTGATGAACGTGCCCGGCGAATCGCCGCTGCGCTGACGCGTGCCCTGATAGTTCACATAGAAAAATCCAAATTCCGCCTTCGGCCCAATGGGCCCGCCAAAATCGCCTCCGAAAATGTTCTGTTGGACCACGACTTTGCCCAGAAAGAAGTCGTCCGCGTCCAAAGCCGTATTGCGGAAGTACTCCCAGGCATCGCCGTGGAATTGTAAGGTTCCACTCTTGAGGGTGGCGTTAATGTTGCCGCCGCCATTGCGTCCCTGGGTGGAGTCATAAAGGCTGGTGCTGACTTTAAACTCCTCGATCGCGTCCGGGCTGGGCAGCGGCGTGAAGGTCAATTCGCCGAAAGCATAGTCGGCCACCGTGATGCCATCGATCAGATAGTTGTTATTGTCCTCGCGGCCGCCGTTTACGTGCATGTAGACCTGGCCGCGGCCGAGTTGCGCGGCGCCGTTCAAATCGGAAGAAGCGCCCGCCGAGAGCGTCAGCAACTGCTGAAAGTTTCGCGTCGCCAGCGGAAGATCGGTAATCGTCTGCGACACCAGCGATTCGCCCGTGGTCGCGTCCGTGGTATTGACTTGCTCCGCCTGCGACTGGACCTCCACAACTTCCTTTACCGCGCTCAGTTTCACCACCGCGGTCATGCGCGTCGTTTCCGTGATGCGGACCACCACACCGGGGAACCGGGTGATGGGGAAGCCCGCCGCGCTCACTTCCACCGTGTACGTTCCTACCGGCAACAGTGTGGCCGTGAACAACCCGGATGCGTCGGTCGTCACCTGGCGCAGCACCTCATCGGTGGCTTGGCTCTTGACGCTCACTTTGGCGTTTGCGATGGTGGCTCCCGATTGATCCTGAACCACGCCACCGATCGCGCCCGTGGCTCCGCCTTGCGCGAACGCGAGTGAAACGAAGAACAACGACAGCAACAACAGCGCAGCGAACTTTCCAGTCGTCGACATTAAGCACCTTCCAGTGGACATTTTTAACTTGCCTCGGAAACACCGCTTTAGTGGGCAGCAATTTAATACCGCATGGACAACGACTGTCAAGATAAAGACCGGGACGGGTAGTGTCCTAATTTGAATTTGAACGATAAGGATTTTAAATTAGGACACTTGCGGTCCGATTTCCTGAACAGCACCGGGCGGACCGAGGTGTCCGCTCCCCACAAGTTACTCGCAGGCGCTGCGGCTGGAGGGTTCGAAGCGATCCATCTGCGCTTCGCGCTGGCTGCTGAATCGTCCGTTGGGCGTTTTTCCGTACGGCTCTTCGCCGGGACAATAGTAGAGAGCGGTGTGGGTATCGACCCAAACTTCGATGCCCGGGTCCCCCGTAAGATGGACGACGGGCGCGGGAGCCTCGGCAATTCCGAGCGTGACCAACAGCCTCTCGAAGGGTCCGAGCGCGGCCCGTCGCGGCGCACTCGCCGCCGGCCACAACAGGGCGAACGCGGCTACAAAGACGGCCGCTCCCAGATACAGATCGGCGCGGCGGAAGCGCAGCGTGATACGCAAGTCCGCGAGGCGCTGTAGCAAGGATAAGGATGATGATGATAAAGATCTGGGGCTGGCATCAGCGGCGTCGATGCTTGCCTCGTCCGAGGGAGAACTGTCCGCGGAAGAATCGTCCGCCGGAGAATCGTCGCCCGCCGATAACTCGAAGGGCTGGAAGGTCAGGTCCGAGTCTTCCGGTGCTGCCTCTTCCGATGGAAAGTGAAAGTCTTCAGGCGCTTCGTTCTCCGTTGCTGCCGTGGCCCATTGAGTGTCGGTCTCTTCCTGAGTGATGGCTTCCTTAGTAACCTTATTCGCAACCGGCACGGCGAGAAAGTTGGAGGCGGCAAAATCGCGCGCCGTCTGCGTTCGCGGGTTGTGCTTGACCGCAAGCGACGCGACATCCTTTTGTCCAGCTTCGCCTTGTACCGCTTCGCCAATTTCGGGAGAGCGCTCCGGCCACAGGCTCTGCTCCTGGCTCATCAGCCACATCGAGGCCCAATTGCGCTGCAAGCGTTCTCCAGGACGAAGCTCGTCCAAGCCGCAACGCTCGCACGGCGATCCTTCTGTGGATTTCAGAGCGCCGCAATGGGGACAAACGATGCTGACGTCCGGATCGATGCTGGTTTCCAAATCGACGTTCGCTTCCGAATCGACTTTAGTATCCGAATCGATGTGCGCTTCCGGCTCTGCCTGCGGTTCACGAGCGAGTTTGCGCCGATCGTTATGCTGCTGAATGATGAAGGCGGCTGAGAGCAAGCCCTGAAAGGACTGCTCGTCCAGCGTCAGATTGGGCCGGTCCGAGGACATAGCATTCGAGGGGGAGAAAGAACGTCCAGACTAACCCTATTGTAGTGCAAGTCAGGGCAGTCTGAAACGGAGAAAAACGACGGCCTTTTGGGAGGAAATCCCGTTTGCGGACCCCGATCTGGGACCAACTCATGAAAACCCTCTAAGAGACGCCGCGAAAACCAGAGCCTGGAAGTCTAAGTTCATGGTTTTAAATGGATTCGCTCCCGAGCGAAGATTTGGCGAACAATCTGCTTATGTTTACGGCGGGTCGCGACCCCAAGACTGAACCGAAGGAGCAGACAAAGAGCCAATGATTAACCTTAATGACATCAAGATAACCCCCCGCGACCAGCAGGTGCTACGTCTGCTGGTGCAGGGATGCAGCAACAAAGAAATCGCGAGCCACTTGAACATCAGCCCGCGCACCGTCAAACAACACCTGCGCACGCTGTTTCTGCGCGCCGGCATCAAAGAAGGCCGCAAGCGGGTCAAACTCGCCACCGCCATGTTCATCAAGGAGCAGGTGCAACCATGCAACCCCGTGATCGGCTAACCGCCAAGGAAGTTCAAGTCGCGACCCTGGTCTGGCAGGGTCTAACCAATAAAGATGTGGCTCTGGTGCTCAGAACCAGCGAGCAGGTAGTGAAGAACTATCTGCGTACCACCTTTGACAAGCTGGGTGTCTGGACCCGCCTCGAACTAGCCCTCTACGTGGCCGGCCACGGCGGAGCGAACTGGCATCAACAACTGGGCAACGGCCTGTTGCCGCCGTCGGCGCCCGGTTGGAGCATAGCCGCACGCGAGGAAGGCCCCGCTGCGGATGCGAAAACAAGGGCGGTGGCAGTGGCATCGGGAGGGATTCGCTAGAAGGCAGCTTCGCCGCCGAGATGCAGAGGATTGCCGAGTCTCTTGTGAAAAAGAGAACTTCTCGGCGCACTCTGCGTCTCGGCGGTGTGCATTTGTTCCCGTTCGCTGCGCGACGACGGAAACAGATTTCACACCGCACTCCGCACCCGGCAGTTCCCGCAAGTCGTGGCGATGCGGGCCTGTCGATACTAAGGTTCATTGTTTCATAGACATAGCTAATCAGCTTCCCCCCGAAGCGGCCGTCTGAAAAGTCCGGAAGACCCCCGTAATCACGGTAATCAAATTGCTTGGTTACCCTGCGGACCCGTTCGATCTGCGTGTTCCGGTCAAGGCTTCACCCGCTCGGCGCTTGACCGGTTCAGAGCTTTATCATTCAGGACCCCGACTGAGGTAGGTATGGCTTACAAGGACATTTTCTGGATGGCCTGCGACTCGACCGAGCAACTGCGCGCCGAATACGGGCCCTTCCACACCCGTGAAGAAGCCGAAATCGAAGCCCGCAAACTAGGCTTTGGATACCTGCTGCGCTACGAACACCTGCTCGGTCCCGACGAAGAAATCGAAGAAGTGCGCTGCATCTTCCTCGAATTGCCCATCGAAGACCTGCCCATCGAAGAAGTCGAGAGTCGTCGAAATCCAAAGCCCGGCGTGACCTTTCATACCCGCTGCGCCAGTTGCGGAGAGACCGAGATCCACGAACGAGCGTGGCAGGCGGAGGTCTGGGCCGACATCCACGAATTCGAACACGACCGCCACCGAGTCCGACTCTTCGAGCACGCCCGCGGAGAAGGTCTGAAAGAAATCGCCGACTGGCGAGGCTTCGCCGCCTAGGTTGTGTAGAGCGGGCGCCCTCGCCCGCTGCCTTTGACCTGCTTTTTTGACCCTGGTGTTGTTCTTGAATGTTTCCCTTGTACGTACAAAGTGTTTCACGTGGAACGTTTTGTTGGTGCTTTTATATACGTACAACAATGTAGATACATCGACTGTGTAAGAAAGATTCGGTATCGAAGCGGAGCGGGGGGGGTTTCAAGTTATTGATAATGCTCAGGGTCGTTTGTGGTTAAACGGCCACAGCCGGGTAGTTGTTACGCTGTACTTTTTACGCTGGGCGTTTTTGTGGGACGGGCCTTCCCGGAGCGGGCGGGTGGCCCCACGAGTTTCTCGGCAATCTGTACAACCGCACCAACTCTTCGTGATTCCGCGCATCGCCAATATCCCCACAAATTGTCATCCTGAGCGGAGCGAAGGACCTGCTGTTCGCCAGCACCACCGCCAACCCATCCGGGCCGAGCGTTGACCGTAGGTGAGGTCGGTGCTCTGTCCGACTTCGATGATATAGCCGTCAGGATCGCGGATGTAGCAGCGTATCTCGCCGTACTTGGGGATCGGCGCCGTGATGAACTCGGCTCCTCGGCTTTTCCATAATTCGTAGCACGCTTGAATATCCGCAACTCGGAAATTCATAAAGCTGTTGATGTGATTCGGGTCGGGGACGCTGAGCGTTACCGTCGGCTTATCCGGGGTCGGCCCGCCCCCAACGTTCAGAATCATCCAGATATTCGCCAGCAGAAGGTACGCAGGAGCATTGCCGTCACCCAGGGTCAGAATGCGAGCGCCGAAGACCTTTTCGTAGTAGCGAGCCGATCGCTCGATGTCGGTGACGGTGAGAAATTGCGCGATGCTGATCCCCTCTCGCGGGGGCATCTCATAGCTCTTCTGGTCGATTTGTACGCTGCTCATTGACGTCTCCTTTCGATACGGTGCTCATCTGCTGATTCTGGATCTTTCGTATTCCTACCTGCTGCCGATTAAACCTGACGAGGAAAGGCAAAACAATTGGACCAAGGTATTTGCGCGATGCTTAGGTATCACGCCGGCTCCTTTTCAACATATCCACCAATTTTTCGACGAGTGGAAATTGATGTCCCGTCTGTCCCCAGATTCTCAACATTCTCCCCATCCACGACCGTAACAGATGTCCGTCTTAGCGCTGGCCGCGAAGGTATGAAGAGATTCGCATGGCGGACGGCGTTTCTTCAGGCTGAAGCCCTTCGACTCTTCGTGGTAGCGTATCCGCTCTTTTCAGGTCGTCTTCCAGGTCGATTTTCGCCCCGAGATGTAGGGCGTTCCAGACGGTAATCCAATAAAGAGCTATGTTGGGGTCTTCCGTCGCGAAGAGCCTCCTCACACTGCATCCCGGACCAAAATCAAACACTTGCGACTTCGATGCGTAAGGTTCCGGCACGTCGTGCCTCTCGCTGATCCAGGTGCGGATACCGTATGGGGCCTCCAGAAATCTTCGTCCGAGCTTGTACTCGCAACCTCGTATGATTTTTTCAGTGATTATTGCGAGACCTGCCCACGGGATAGGGATTGACCAGGTGACGGGCGTTCCCTCGGGCGGTGCAAGCCCGGGAATGGCGCCCGGCCTTCCCGCGACCTGTGAGTGTGTCATTAGCTCCGACCGAATTTTCCTCAAAAACGGTCTCTGTGGCCGGCCTCTTCCGGCGTGAGGCCCTGTACGTCCAGGCCAAGCGATCTGAAAACCTTATCTGCAAGCCCGGAAGCGCCCTCCGACTTCGGATCGACGCACAGTGCCATTCGCAGCAACAGGTCTTTCTCCAGTTCGCCAAGTCTGCGATTGCAATCGAGACAACTTGGGGCTGTCCAGCGTTGCACCGTATTCCCTGTGCTATTCGGATACCAGGACTTTGGGAAAACATGGTCTGCCGTCAGATCGTCGGTAGGTATCAAACAGTGGACGCATCGATGCTCTCCGGCCATTGCTGTCATTGAGACCATTCCACTTAGTCTCTTGCTCCCCAGCCCATTCAAAGGGATGAGAACGACTTTCGGCAGAGTTTAATATTGCTGTGGAAGGCGTCTCCGGATCCGTCGACTACAGTCGTAAGATGACCGTCGCAGACCCTGCTTCCCATCTCCTCTGCGAATACTTCCTATCCGACTATCTCGCCAACCACGACGATCCGACGAATTTCCCTCCCGCTGAGGTCCCGGCACTCTTTGACAGGTACGAAGAGATCTTCCGCTCCGCCCTTAGCACGCTCCAGATCTCTCGGGAACAACTGAAACGCAGATCGGAATTCGACTTCGCTCATGCCGATCAGGGCAATCTCGAGAGTGGGATCGCCGTACTGAGGGCCATAGAAGCCCTGCGATTGCAGGGGTTCTCGAACATCGCGCTCCTCAAGCCTCCCGGAGCAGACCTCGTTTGCGAAAAGAACTGCCTCAAGGTGTGCTGCGAAGTGAAGGCGATCACCAAAGCGAGCACCCCTCAGAAAGGACTCTTCTTCGCGGACCAAGTACGCGCGAAGGTGATGGAAAACATCGGCCACGCTAGAGAACAGCTCGCGGCAACCGCGGCAAAACTGGGTTGCGCAACGATGTTTGTCTGCGTGAGCAGTTGGTTCGACCAAGCCATTTACCTCAGCGAGCAGGACTATCAGTACATCGTGGATCGGTTGGAGAGGGATAAATTAGAAGGGGAAGACAACTATCTGGAGTCCCTGAAAGGGATCGACGCCGTGTTCTTCGCGACGAAGTTCGGACAAATCTTTTGGTTCGTGAACGACAAACTCCGTGCGGCCGGGTTCGCCCGGTAGCAGGACTCTGAGGAAATGCGGGGACAGACGGGAGTGTCCCCAATTCTTGGGCGACAATAAATTGGGTGAACGTCCCGTCTGTCCCCGCATTTCCCGAAAGCCGCCCTGCACACGGAGACGCCTCCGATTCATCTATTGTTTTTGCTAAATGCTGCCCTAAGCGCCGCGATAGCCCCGAGCAGGGCGGTTATTCCAGCGAGCAAGCCCAACAACGAATGCCCCCCGGTCGTCCCGTGTTGGGCTAGTGACAGTGCTGGGGCTAATTTGCAAATCGATAGAAACATCATAATGTCTCCCGAGACTGCAATTTACCTATAACCCACGGTAAATGGTGTCGCGAAGAGTAAATCCGTTTCATTTTTTCCTACTGCTTGGGGGAAAAATACCTGTCCCCGAATTTTCCAATTTTCCGAGGCGTTGGCAGCCAAGCGGCTACCACTACATATGCCCACCCAAGATGCGGTCGATCTGCCGAAGATGGTTCAAGTCGTGCGCCGCTTCCAAGCGGACGAACTCCTCGACGGTTTGCCGTCCGCGTACCTCGTGGACCCCATAGCACTCCCCCCACCGTACGCGCGGGACCGACTCCAACAATCGCAGGTTGCTCTCGCGCAGCGCCCGAAAGACCCCTGCCGGGTGCCCCATCCTAACGTCGTGCTTTTCGACGTTAGGGTGGGACTCCACCCGAAATTCAGGCCCCAAGATGTCAAGCCCGCCGCGAAAAATCCTGCTGATCCGACCAGCAAGCTAACTCTTTATTCCGGAATATTTTGCGAATAACTCCTTTAAACGCAAAGATTTGAAAGGAAAATCCCGCCAAAGCTATGATTCTAAAGGGCCACTTTTTTTATTTTTTTCGCGCGCCAGATAGTACCTCATAAGTGAACACCCCCGCCCAAAAGGGAGAAAATCCGGCTAACTCATTATTCTTGAATACTTTACATATAAGTCTTTATTTCTGAATATTTTGCAAAGATTTTCTTCCTAAACCCATGATTCCAATAGACCGGTGGGGAGGGGGGGTACCCGCTACGAACCAGCTCACCGAGTCAGTTTTGCGGCAGCAGCTTCGTCCAGCATCCACAGCAATTTTCCGTCGGAGGGTTGCACTCTTTGCGATGGCAGCGGAGGCGTGGTCTTGCCTTCGAGAACCTGACGCAGCATCTCGGCTTTGTCCGCGCCGCTGGCCAGGAACATCACTTCGGCGGCGCGATTGAGCACGGGGAAAGTCAACGTGATGCGGTGCGTGTTGAACTTCGCCACCCAGTTGGCGACCACCAGCCGCGATTGTTCGTCAAGCGCCGCGGAATCGGGAAACAAGGACGCGGTGTGACCATCGGGACCCATGCCCAGCAGAATCAGATCAAAGCGCGGAAATTCCGGCGGCCGAGTTTCGAAGAAGCGGCGGAGACGGGATTCATAGTCCGAGGCAGCGGCAGCGGCATCGGGATTTTCGGCGAGTACGCGGAAGACGTTCTCGGCGGGAATCGCAATCTTGGTGAGCAACGATTCATTCACCATCCGGTAATTGCTCTCGGGATCGGTGGGCGGGACGTGGCGTTCGTCGCCGAAGAATAAGAAGACGCGGTTCCAGACAAAGCTGGCGTAATTCGAGGCTAGCAGAGAATAAAGAGCTTTTGGAGTCGAGCCGCCGGAGAGCGCTACCGTGAATCGTCCCTGGGCGCCGATGGCAGTGCGGGCGGCGCGGATGAATTCCTCGGCGGCAGCGTGAAAGAGATCGGGCGCGGTGGCTACCACTTCAATGGATTTCGTTGCTGGCATGGGGATTTGTTACTTCGTTAGGTGATTCGCTGCTTGCTTAGTTCTTTACCACAGGGAGCACAGAGGAACACAGGGGAAGTCGACGCTTTCCCTGTGTTCCTCTGTGCTCTCTGTGTTCCCTGTGGTAATGGTTTCGCGTCCACTAATTATTTCTCGAAATTTCTCCAGCGCCGTCCATCGCGTTCCATCAGTTCGTCAGACTCTTTCGGCCCCCAGGTTCCGGAAGGATAGTTGGGGAAATTACGCGGCGGTTCAGGACCGCATGATGTTGCTGCGACTATCCGGTGCTCAAATACGAGATGATGGTCGAGCGATGGGCGGGGGCTGGGGTATTCGAGGCGGTGCTGGCCAAGGTCGTCCACCGCAACGAGGCGACCTATTTCCGAACGCCGGGGCGGCGTGAGGGCCGTTCGACGTGGCGAGGCTCCCGACTTCAGAGTCGCTAAGGAGGTAAGGTCGCGATACAGCGTTATCGGCGCAGATTGGCCGACGGACTGAAAGCCGGAAAGTAACTCACGTAGCTCGCTAACTAAAAGAGCCGACTGAGTAAGCAAAATGGCATTTCCTACTATGTCGTGGCTTGACCGGCCTGAGTCAGCCGATCCGCATGGGGCCGTGCCCGGTTGTTGCGATCCGCTGCAGCAAAGCGGAGCGCGCTCGGCGCGCGGGTCACGGCCGGGACGCAAACACCGCCGCGAGGCCCAAGTCTGATGACCCAATATTGGCCCAGGCGGTGAGGGTCGGTCGGCGCGGAAGGCGTGCCCGACGCCGGCGTCGCGCGCTTCGGCAGCGAGGAGGATGGGCGATGGGAGGGGCTCGCGAGCCAAGCGGCGATGACAGCTGCGCAACTCGTCTCGCCGGCGGCGACTGCCTCCTCGGCAACCGCATAGCGGTAGCCGACTTGAGCGAAGCGCTCCGGCGGCCGGCCGCCGGGCGATCCGCATGGGAGACCGTCCCGCGCTCCGCGAGATCGTCGGCTAGCCCCTGGGCCGCTGCATGAGCCGTGCATCGATCTGATCGGGTACCAATCCCTCGCGCTCGCGCGCCGCATCGACGAGTGTGATGAGTTCCGCCGCGATCGTGGGATCGGGCCCGCCGGCGCGCGACATGCTCGCCGGGAGTGTTGCCGTCACGAGGCAGGCGAGAAGAAGAAATCGCATTGCGGCGGCAGCCATGACAACCTGCGGGTGCGCTTGATCTCTGGAAAGTATGCCATGCGGCCTTGCGGGGGAACAGCGGTGTTCGAGTGGAAGTCAGCGGCTCGGATGGGGCCGTGACCTGTTGAGGCCTCGCCCCGCTACCGTGAAAATGATATTGGACAGTGATTTGCGCGCGGCGGAGACTCGAAATGCGAAAGAAGGCGCGTATGAACTGCAACGTCTCGCGCTCATGCAGTGACTCCATTTCCTGGCGGGCCTCCCGGCGCTCGCTACGCGGCCTGGGCTCCACATCGTCAAAAAAGAACGACACCGGCACACCCAGGACACTCGCAAACTGATAGAGCTTGCTGGCACTGATGCGGTTAGCGCCATTCTCGTATTTCTGGACCTGCTGAAATGTGATGCCGGCCACTTTCCCTAGTTGGGTTCGATTCATGCCCAGTAAGGTTCGGCGCATGCGCAGCCGAGCTCCGACATGTCGGTCTATGTCAACTTGGCCTTCGCGTGCGATTTCCCTTGGGAATCCGCATGACTTCCTCCTGCAGAAAACAGTGCGCCGCCTGTCAATTCAGGCTGTGCGCATTAACGCAGTTTCGTCGGCGAGGCTTTCTTTCGATCTTTTATCCGACGGTTCGGCCGCCGTGGATCGTGTAGCCCGCAATAGAACCGACCGCTGCGCTCTACCGACGCACGCCGGGAACACTGAACCGGGAATGGCAGCTTGAGCAGGGCACAGCACTGCGGCCGTTGCGTGTCCCGGTAGAGCCTTCGGCGTTCGCGGTCATTCACCATATTTGCTCCTCAAGCTCATGACCTGAAGATCGCTCCGTAGTAAGCGCACCACGCCGCTGGCGCGCCCAGCTCTAGCTAGGGGCCACATCGACCGATCAAACGCGTGATACGGGCCCGTGATTGTCGCAGTGGCCGCCATGGATATGGTGCAAATGCCCTTCCACAAGATAGTCAACATGATCGCCATGCGGCACGGCCTCGTGTCCGCAGCCAGAACCATGGGTATGGCCCGGTTTATGCCCAGCGCACTGGTGCGCCGGTGTGCAGGCTTCCGATTCGTCTTCGACACTTCGATCACATGCTCGTCCACATGGTCACCATGCGGATGGTGCAGATGCCCATCATGTAGATAGTCAACATGGTCGCCGTGCCGCACGGCGGAGTGCCCGCAACCGGCGCGATGTGTGTGGGGATGGCTGGCATGTTGGGATCGGAACAGCTACTCATCATCGGTTCTCCTCGTAATAGCCTCATACTGGGGGCTGGGTTCAACGGCTCTCGGCCGCGTGCTCTACCGCACTTCGGATCAAGCTCAGCACATGGTCGTCCGCAAGGGCGTAAAAGATAGCTTGGCATCGCGTCGCCGGGTCACGAGGCGCACTGCAAGGAGCGACTTCAATCGCGCCGACACGGTGGTTAGCTTCTCCCCCTCCAACTCGGCCAGCTCTGATACGCAGAACTCGCCCTGGCCTAGCCGAACTAGAATGCGCAAGCGCTCAGGATCTCCCAATGCGCGCAGCATGGCGGCAGCAGCGGTCAAGTCGTCGCGCTTCGGCAAAGAAGCCGCAGCACGCGGTGGGTGCGCGCCATGGCCGTGAGTGCAATGTGAAGGCTTCGCTTTCAATCTATCATTCCATCGATCTATGCAATGTTGGACGGATTATGGCGCGCGTCAAGGGATGGAGTGGGTCCCGCAAAACGTCACGCCCACTTATTGACCGAAGGCGCCCCGGTCTCTAATGGGGGTTCAAGGGGGGCATCCTCATGGAGTGCAGTGAGAGCTGATCGTGGATTGTTGCAATGCGACTGTGATCTAAACTGGGCGCGCCCTACTACCAGGTGAATGGCCTGACCGGCCTCCGCGGGGTCACGGCGGGCACCTGGACGTTATCGGCCGCTGGGGACGCAGTTGGCAGCCCGCCCGTAGGTAAGGGTTCGCCCGGCTCCACGGCGTGCGGCAGCAGGCAGTAGTACCGTTGCCGTCCCAGGCCCGGGACCACGACCTGGCGCGTGGTCTTGCCGTCCGCGCCTCTCACCAGCCAGCCGCGCCTTTCGAGAGCGCCCAGTATGAGCCCGATCGGCACTGATCCGCTGACCCAGCTACGCAAGGCTTCGGGCTTGATCGCGAACAGCCGTCCGGTCCGGGGACATTCACCAAGAACCCGCTTGCCGCAGCCACCCTGTCCTCCGCCGGCGCATAGGTGTCGCCTGGTGCAATCGACGATGCCGTCACGGTTCTTGAGCTTGCCTTGCACCATGGTGAGCGCCTGTTCGGCCTGCTGCTCCATCTCGTGGAATCGTTGACCCAGGCGACCAGGCCAGCCACGACCAATTGGGACAGGGGGTGGGCCGGTCCCCGGAACGGTATCTCCGCTCGTGCCCGGACGGAGAAACAGCTGATGGCCCACGAACCTCAGGGTCATGGTTCTGATTTGGGAGCTGATGCGCTGCCAACGGAGCGATACGA
>CAVZDM010000111.1:0-12232 GCA_963773955.1 uncultured Acidobacteriaceae bacterium
TTGTACATATACTCGTTCGTTCGTGCTCGAAGATCCTGGGACAGACGGGACGCTTCCTGCCAATTTCATGAGGGAACATCCCGTCTGTCCCCGAGTTTACTAACCCGCATTATTCTTGCCGCGTGAATGTGGCCCATCCCACTTCTCCCGAAACGGGACGGTCATCCGTGACCGTGCCGCTTCTGGGTGGCGCAGCGGTTTACCGCTGCGATACTGTCGTAAATTAAGAGAAGGCTTTAGCCGCTGAGGTCCGGCAGATGGCAGCTCCACGCAGAGGCAACACTGGGTCCGGCACTTATTTCATCACGGCGAGCACATTTCAGAAGCAACAACTGCTCCAATCGGACAGGATGGCCGGACTCTTCCTGAATGTTCTGCTCAGCTACCGATCGCAAGAGAAATATCTGCTGCATGAATTCGCATTGCTGCCCGATCATTTTCATCTCCTGATCACTCCCCTTTCAACGCTGGAGCGGACGCTGCAACTCATAAAAGGGGGTTTTTCTTTTCGGGCGAAGCGGGAACTCGGCTTTAAGGGCGAGATTTGGGAGAAGAGTTTCTATGATCGGCGGGTCCGAGACTGGGAGGAATACTCAGCGTTCCGTCAATACATACATCGGAATCCCGTGAAGAGCGGCCTGGTAGCAGTTGCTGAGGAGTATCCGTATAGTTCCGCAAGGATCGGATTGACGCTGGATGCGCCCCCTCAGCGGCTAAAGCCGTCGGAGTTGAGCGCCTGGATCGCAGCGGTAAACCGCTGCGCCACCCAAAATCAAATGCAATACCTTTCGCCGGCGGGATCAAAAATCAGGGCCAAGATCAAGCTCAAAGGCAGCGGACAGGAGCGTCCTGCTCCACACGGGTCTCGGGGAGAACGCCCTGACGCATCACTGGGAGTGTCGGACGAGTTGGGGTCCCTTCGACTTCGCTCAGGGCAGGCTCTTCGACTCCGTAGCTGCTACGCTTCACGAAGCGGCTACTCCGCTCAGGATGACAAGCTATCTGCGCCATGGTTCATTTTTTGTCGCTTGGAGCGTCACTCACTTCCCTGCTCATCCGCGTATTCGGAAGGATCACTCGGCAGCTCGACCAGATGCGCCCGTTCCAAAGCGCGGAAATATTCCGGGCGCGAATGGCGGTAATGGTCGGCGGGAATTTTGCCGTTGAGCCAGGCCGTATCCATGGGATAGACCATGGGATCAAAGATCACCAGATAGAAGTGCCAGATGAGGATGGAGAAAGTCGCCAGCAGCGCCTCATACCAATGCACGGCGGTGGCCGCGTCCGTCACCCATTTTGGAAAGTGGCGCAACGTGAAATTGTTGAACCACAGCAGGAAACCGGAAAGGGCCATGACGAACGTGCCCCACATAAAGGCCCAGTATTCCATCTTCTCCGCATAGTTGAATTTCGCGAACTTTGGCTCCTGTTTTGTCAGGCCGAGGTTGTAGCGGAAGACGTGCAGCATGTCCCAGGCGTCTTGGATCGTCGGAAGCATCGCCCAAACGAAAGAACGATCGCGCTTCTTCAGCGCCAGATGCACGAAGTGGTAGAAGGTCGCCATCAGCATGACCACGGCCGCAACGCGGTGCAGTCCGCCGCGCACGCCGAACTGCGACTCCCAGTTCAGCAGCGGCTTGGCCCACCAGATCTCCGGATACTTCAACGCGAATCCCGTAAACACCAGCGTCGGGAACGTCACCATGATGCCCCAGTGCGCTACGCGGAACCACAAATTCATGCGCAACACCATTTCGCCGGATTCCCGCCGCGGACGGCGTCGAATCAGCTTGTGCAGCCAGTCCAGCAGATTGTGCAGCAGCATGAAGCCCAGCGTCGCCGGGATCAGCACCCAGTATGTCCAGCGAATCCACTTGACCACCGGATGATTCGGGCCGCCGTTGGTCTGCACATGTACGGGACCAATCGTGAACTTCGCTTCGTTGACGCCCTGGTGACATGCTCCGCAGGTTTTCGGCAGGTTGGCGGCATTGACGGTCGAGCGCGGATCGCTCGAACGGAGAATGGAGTGCACTCCATGGCACGAAGCGCAATTCGCCGCTCTCACTTTCCCTTCTTGCAGCGCCAGCCCGTGATAGCTGCCAGCGTAGGATGGCAGACGATCGGCCGGCAAATCATAGCGCAGGGCCAGGCGGGGATCGCCATGGCAACGGCCGCAGGTCTGCGCGGAGACATTTACGGCGTTCAAAGGCGAGCCCGCGCTCTTCGGGTCGATGATCAGGTGCTCGCCGTGGCAGTCGATGCAAACCGGCGCATCGCGCACTCCGGCCTTGACCGCTACACCGTGGACACTCTCGTTGAACTCGCGGGCGATTTCCTTGTGGCATTGCGCGCAGGTCTCTGGCACTTTCCAGTGATTGACCTTGGATCGCTCGTCAGTGGCAGGATAGATGTCGTGACTGCCATGGCAACTGGAGCAGGTTGCCGCATCCTTGCCGAGGGCGACAGCGCGTCCGTGCACGCTTTGCTTATAGGAATCCACCGGATGCGCCACGGGAATGTTGTGCCGCGACAGGAAGCCCGCATCGCTATGGCATTTTGCGCAGGTATCCGGCAGGTTCTTGCGCGCCACGGTGGAGTCCGCCTCGCTGGAGGCTTTCACCGCGTGGATGGGACCGTGACAGGACACGCATTTGGGCGCGTCTTTGTCTCCATTTTTCGCGGCTTGGCCGTGAATGCTGGAGGCGAGGTCTTTCACTTCGTCGGCGTGACACTCGGCGCACTTTCCGGGAATCAGCTTTTCCGCCGTGCTGAGCTCGTGCACGCTGCCATGACACGAAGCGCACGCGGATTCGCCCAGCAGCGAGTGAGCGCTGGCGGGGAAGGCCTTGGCTTCGTCCGCGTGGCAGGTGGCGCATTGGACCTTTACGACCTTGGCGGGATGCGGAAACTCTTTGATGAAGGTGTGGCAGTCCTTGCAACTGAGAACGGCGTGGGCGCTGGCTTCATGCTTGGCGGGATTGATGGAAATGTTCTTCCCGGCGGCGGACTTCATCCCGGCCTCGCCGTGGCACGCCAGACACTCCTGGTCCGCGGCAGCGGCGAACGCAGCCAATGCCGAGGTCAAAATCAAGGCCAGATAAATCAAAACAACCCGAGTCGCGCGCATTTCCAACCCTTCTCCGTCACCTCAGCGGCTAAAGCCGACTATGAAGCTAATCCAAGTGATCGCAGCGGTGAACCGCTGCGCCACCCAAAACCAAGTGCAATGCCGCTACCGAAATCAAGTTCAACACCGACTTTTCCCGCTGCTACCGGTACGCGAACAACATCGCGTAGATGATCCACAACACAATGAAGAATCCCACCGTCAGCGCCGCCCAGGCGAAGGCCCGAATCGTTTGGATGACGATGGGTTGATAAGCCTCCTCCATTTTTTCTTCCAGCTGCCCGGTGGCGACCAGCGCTTCATATTCTCTGGGCTTGTCCCGTTCTAATTCTTCGAGCGGCATGCGCCCGGTGAAGACGGTGATGTCCATGGGAAACTTTTCGGGCCGCAGGTGGGTATTGAAGAAATGCACGGTAAAGATGAAGCCCGTGGCCAGCAGCGCTTCGTCGCTGTGAATAATGGTGGCGACGTTGAGGAACGATCCCGGTATAAAGCGCGTGAAGAACACCGGGAACCAGAGCGTGAGGCCGGTGGAACCGATCACCGCGATTCCCCAAAACACGGCGAAATAGTCGAATTTTTCCCAGTACGTCCAGCGGCCATAGGCAGGGCGCTCGCCCCGGCCCACAAACCACTTCAGCGTGCCTACCAGTTCCGTCAGGTCTCTGCGGTTAGGCATCATGCTGCCCGGTCCCAGGATCAGCGAGAGCCACGAACTGTGTTCCCTTTTCTTCAGCTTGTAGAGGTCCACGAGATGGGTGATGAAGACTCCGAACATGACGACGGCAGCACTGCGGTGGATGTAGCCCGCGTTCTCGAATCCTCCGAGCAGATGAGAAATCACTGCCGCCCATTTCGTGTAGGAGAACTTCAGGGTCAACCCGGTCAGCGCCAGGCACATGAAACTCACGATCATGCAGATGTGCAGGATGCGCTGCAACCGGCTGAAGCGGACGAACTGGCGTTTCGGTACTGCGCTGGCAGGCGAAGGGGACCTGCTTGCGGATGGATTCTCCAAAACCCGGTCGCTAGACATTGTGGCCCTCCTTGTCTTTGTCTAAGGGTTTTTCCAGCTCCGCGGCGAATTTCGCTTCGGCGGCGCGCAACTCCTGGCGCATCTGGAAAGCTCGGGGCAGCCAGAGCAAGGTGTGAGCGCCACCGACCACGAATGTCACCAGAAGCAGCGCGGTCATGCCCCAGAAGGTATAGAACAGGAACGGGTATTTTCGCGGGTCGTGGTGCGTGGCGTGCGTCAGGTATCCGGCGAAGCGGCGGGTTGCGCCCGCATGGCACTTTCCACAAGTCGCCGCTACATTTGCCCGGCTGAGATGCGAGCGTGGATCGGTCACCGCCAGCACGTCGTGGGCTCCGTGGCAGTCATAACACTTTGCCGCTTTCGTGTAGCCGAGCTTCGAGACCTTCCCGTGATAGGTATCAAAATAGGTCTCGGCAATCTTCTCGTGGCAGCGTCCGCATGTCGCCATCACGTTCAGCCGGAAACTGTTCTCATCGGTGCGGTGGATGGCATGAGCGGTGTGGCAATCGTTGCAAACCGGAAGCGGCTTGCTGTATCCGCTCACTCGCTTGGCATGGATGCTGTTCTCGAACTGCTCCTCGATGCCGTGGTGGCACCGGCCGCAGGTGTCCGGCACGTTGTTGGCGTTGACACTCGATGCCGGATCGGTTCGGGGAAGGATCTGGTGAGCGGTGTGGCAACTGGTGCAGGTCGCCGTCACCGTCAGCCCATTCTTTAATAATGTCCCGTGAATGCTCTCCGTGTAGTTCGCGATGATTTCGTGCTGCGTGCCGGTGTAGCGCACGGCAGCCTTCTGGCCCTCGCGATGACAGCGCGCGCAAAGGCCGGGAACGTTGGTCGGAAAACTAGCCGACTGCGGGTCCTGCTTGCCAAGGATTGCATGAGTGCCATGGCACTCCTTGCAGGTCGGGGCATTCGGATCATTTTTGCCGTTCAGTTGTCCGTGGATGCTGGCCACGTACTGTTTGCCAACTTCTTCGTGGCAAGAGCTGCAGTCGACTCCGTGCGTGATGGTCTCGCAGGGCCGCACGTGGGAAGCGTTCACTTCCGAGTGACACTGGCTGCAGGCAATTTTGTTGTGGCGTGAATGGCTTACCTCGCCGACGCTGACATACATGGATTGCCCGTCGCGGTTACGACGCAGCTTCTCGTCCGCGTGGCAACGCATGCAGTCCGCGTTGGCCATGCCCAGCTCATAGAAGACGTTCCGGATCTTATGCGGCTGATGGCAGTCAGGGCAGGCGGGCAGAACGTTGGCCTGCTTTTCCCAAAGCTCTCCACGAATAATCTTGCGATGGACGGTCTCGATCTGGGAGTGGCATTTGGTGCAGGTCGCGGCAATGTTCTTGCGGTTGATCGAGGACGCGGGGTCGGTGTGCGGCAATATCAGGTGCGGGGTGTGGCAGGTGGCGCAGTTCGGGGCCACTGACAAGCCCTTCTTCAACAGCGCTTCCCCGTGGATGCTCTCGGAGTAATTTTCCAAGATGTTGTCCTGGGGAATAGGACGATTACGCGAAACCGTTGTTCCTTCGCGATGGCACTGGCCGCAAACGAAAGGCACTTTCAGTGGCGCGACCGCTGAGCGCGGGTCCTTCACCGGAACGATGTCGTGGTTCCCGTGGCAGTTGACGCAGTGGGGCGCCAGGGTATCGCCGCGCGCAATCGCCTTCCCGTGGAGCGACCGGTCATGCTGCTCCTGCTCGGTCGAATGGCAGGTGCCACACTTTACCGGCGCCGGTGTTTCGTGGGGAAAATCTTTTCCTTCGAGGTCGGCGTGGCAGCCGGTGCACCCGAAGCTGCCATGCACGGAAGTCGCAAATTTCTTTTCGTCCACGTACAGCGAAACCGTTTTGCCGGCTCGCGTTGTGGTCATGGTCTTGTCGCCGTGGCAGGCGAGACATTCGGAGCCGGGCGGATCGGCGGCGCGGGCGCGGTATCCGGAAAACAATAGGAAGAAAGCCGTGGCGAGGAGGGTCGCGACGATAATTCTCAGACCGGCAGACCACTCGCTTCGCGCAACTCTTGTTTCAACCATGGCAAACTCTCGGTAGTGCTTACTTCATGCCCAGATCCGTAAGCACTTTCGGGTTTTCCTCCTGAACCGCCAGCAGGTTGTGGCAGGCACTGCAATCGTTGGTGATGGTCTGGCCATCGGCACTGGTATGGCTGCCGTCATGGCAGCGGAAGCAGCCCGGCGAATCGTTGTGTCCAAGATTATTCGGGTGAACGCCCCAGGCCACACGCATGTCGGGGAAGATGTTGCGCAGGTAGATAGTTGCCACTTCCTGGCCCGCCTGCTCCACCAAAGTGCGCCGCGTTTGATAGATCTGCGGGTAATTGGTGCGATAGAAATTATTGAGTTCTTCCTTAATGCGCTGCTGCGCGACGTCGCGCGCGGAGTAATTCACTTTCAGAACCTCGACCGCCTTTTTCCGCACATAAGGAAGCTCTGGGCTGATGCGCCCGTTCGCCATCTGCTTGTCCACAGCATTTTCCGGCAAGTCGAAGGCATGGGTGGGGCGGTTATGGCAATCGACGCAATCCATCACGCGATGTTCGCCCTTGTCCAGTTGCTCTTTGGTTGGTTTCGCATCGGTGGAAAGGAATTCGGTGGTCTTTCCGTTTTCGTCGGTGTAATAGACGGCCGGGATAGTCTGCCGCTCGATGTCGGTCGAAATGTAGCGGATTTTTTCGTTGTCGGCGAGGTGGTGCCCGTGGATGCCGACCGAGCCCTGCCAGTTGCGGCCGCCCACTTTCAGCAGCAACACGTCGGTCTGGGGGGTATTTTTTTCGTCGTCCTTGTAGGTGGTGTTCACCAGGAACTTGTCGCCGGTAAAGCGCTGCGGCCAGTGGCACTGCTCACAGGTCTCGCGCGCAGGGCGGAGGTACTTAACCGGCGAAGGAATGGGGCGCGAATAGGTGTGGAAGGTTACCGCAAACACCTGCCGCAGACCGGAAACCTTCGAGCGCACAAACCAGCCCGCTCCGGGTCCGATGTGGCACTCGACGCAGTCGACACGCGAGTGCGGAGAATTCTGATAGGCGGTGTACTCCGGGTCCATTACGGTGTGGCAAGTCTTGCCGCAGAAAGTCGTCGAATCCATGTACTGGACGCCGCGGTACGATGCGGTCCCCACAATCAGAAGATTGAGCACGGTCGCCACGGTCACGTACTCCAGGGTGCGCCGCACCACCGGGAGGCCCAGGTCGATCGCGGGGAAAATCGACGGCAGTTCCCCGCTCTCCCGCAGACTTCGCCGCCGGAGCCAGATGCCGAGTGGAATCATCACCAGGCCAAGTACAAAGATGCCGGGCAGAATCAGAAAGACGAGAAGGCCAATATAAGGGTGCGGCGGACCCGGCAAGAAGACTTCATAGAACCAGAAGGCGATGGTGGTGAGCGCCGTGCTCGTGGTGACCACGGCGCCCGTCAGGGTGATGAAATTCTGGCCCAGGAAATAGATGGGCTGAGCCCAGTCTCGGATGCGTTCTTGCAGAGTCATGTGAAACCACTACTCTCCTTAATTTCTAAATGCAAGTTTGCTGAGACACACTCCGACCTTTGCCGCGGATCATCCACCGCGCTCGACCATCAACCTGACCTTGATGCAGGGCCGGACGGAGCTGTTACTTCAACGTACGGATGTAAGCCACCAGTCCCTTAATTTCTTCGGGCTTCAGCTTATCTCCGTACTTGGGCATCTTGGGGGCCTTGCCGTCCGTGATGACTCCCGCAATGGCCGCGTCCGTCTGTTTCTTAAAATCAGCGCTTGTGAAATCGTGGCCCGCCGCTTTCTTTCCGTCCGCGCCATGACACATGGCACATTTTGATTTGTAGAGTGTCTCGGATGCGCTTTGTGCATGCGCCGATAGGGGAAGGCTGAGAACAACAACCAATGCTGTTGCAAGCGTAAACACTGGGACGTCAATTCTCTTCATCGTCTAGCTCCATTCAAGTTTTAGTTAGCCTAATACTGTTGCAATATTGAACTTTTTCCTGACGGCGGTCCGTGACCCACATCACAGGTACTTGTAACACCAATGTTTTCCGAAGACTAGGCGAAAGAGCGGTATGCGCCAGCCAATTTCTTGCGGTTGGTTAGCGAAGTCCACAGTGCAGCGGAGTCTCAGCGTCAGCTGGTTTTGGCTCGTTTCCACCGTGCTCGGCATCGCGTGCCGGTGGGCGTCCAGCTCGGTCCGATTGCCTGGCGCCCTCCGCATGTTCTTGAGCGTGACCCGGTGCGGCACGCTCAGCTGGCGTTTTCCGCGCGGAATGGTGAGAGCCTGAAGATCTCCGGAGGCATTCGGCTTGCTCTCGCAGCAGCGATCGACGGCTGCTGCGGTGAGCGTCGTGACAGTCCACGCATTGTCCTTTCACAACGGGCGTGTGCTTCAGCAACTCCGTCGATGTCTGGTGGCAGGCCGAGCAAATCTGTTGTTTCGGCATTGCCAGATTCAACGTAGTCATATCGCCCTGGGTCCTCGCCAGATGGCAGACGATGCATGGCATCGCCATGGCAGAATGCACCGATCTACCCCGGGTCTTATCAGCGTGGCAAGAGGAACAATCAGCATCCTTGTTGAGAATGCCCGGGTGTTCGCTGGCGGACGCGTGTCTCGCCCCTGCCGCTAGCAGCAGGAAAACGATGAGCACGCCCGTCATGTACCTCACTTTGCTCACCGCATTTCTCCGGTCGATTCAAAACGGACTCCCCCGGCTGACGCTCCGGAGGCCAGAAATTCGCGGATCTTTCCACGATTCGCGCCCGAAACTTTTCATAGCCTGCGTGAAGACTTGCACCGCCTCGGATAATGACGTGCGTTCCGGAAGGCGGAAAATCCATGGGATGTTCGCCGACGTCAGCATCTTGTCCGAAGAAATCGCAATCACCGGAACGAAGGCCTTCACACCGATTTGTTCCGCGAGATGGCTGGAGTCGCGATCCAACGCGATAATGCCGAGCGCTTCGTCCTGGTATACGGCCTGTACGAGTCGCGGTCGAAGCCTTCCCCCAGGGTCCCTCTGTCGGGATAGCCGATGAGAGTGAAATGCCGCCCTGATTCGTCCAGATCCTCTTAACAGCCGAGTGATTTCAGGATCATGAATCGCGCGGTCGGCATTCGGCCCGAACACCGCAATCTTGAGTTCGCGCGGATTGATTTCCGGTGTGGCCGGGCCGGCGTACGACACTCCATCTTCGCCCACTCGCGCGTACGGCTCTTCCATGGTGATGCGGCGGTACTCAATGGCGCCATGATGCACGGTCGCCAGGAACAAAGGGCTGATGTTCTTGCAATTGGGATCGAACACCATTTCTCCCGTAACGCCCTGGTAATTTTCAACGCCGGTAAGCGCGTCGCGAATACGGCCACGGTTCAATCCGGCACGGCAGATGGACTGCAACAGAATTTGCATGGCGTCGTAGGCGAGCGCGGCGAAGTGATCCGGCTTTTCGTGGTAGCCGGCTTCGAACCGGCTGTTGAAGTCGAGCCACTTCTGGTTGCGCTGGGTTGGGTCGTACGGGAAGACAGCCTCAAATCCCTCCGCGGCTGGTCCGGCAAGGCGCACCAGTTCGTCGCCGATGGTTCGATGGCTGCCGAATACGCGCTGTTTCATCCCCAGCTCTTGCATCTGCTGCAGGATCGCGGCTGCGGGACCGATATCGGTCCAGATCACGATTGCGTCCGCCCGCGAATCCTGAATGACTGCGAGCTGGCGCCGAAAGTCGGTGTCGCCGGGCATGAACTTTTGCTCAATCACGACCGGATGCCCAAGGCGGCGGGAAGCGTCGCGGAACTTGATCACGCCAAAGCGTCCGTAGCGATCGTTAATACGTAATATCGCAACCCGTTTGAGACCAAGTTCCGTATAGATGTGCCGCGCCAGCGTGTAGCCCTGCACGCGGTCGTCTTGAAGATCGGTGAAGTACCAGGGAATGATGGTCTCGGGAATGGTTGGATCGGTGGACGCGCTGTTCACGATCGGCGTTTCCGCCTTCAGCGATCACGCGCAGTGCGATGTGCGTGCTGTCGCTGTTGATGGACCCGAACATGGCCCAGACCTTTTCGTCATAGACCATCTTCACCACTTCGTTGCTGGAAGCGCCCCAGGTGGCCGAGTCGTTGTGCAGCATCAGCTTGAATGGTTTGCCGCAGTAGCCACCCGCCGCATTGGCTTCATCGATGGCGAGCTGCGCGCCATGCAGCATGCGATTGCCGCGCGCCTGGTCGGGATGGTCGTGGAACGACCATAGAGCGGGCCGAGGAAGCCGATGCGAATCTCGCTGAGGTCGTTGAGATCGGGATCGGGAACATCGCGAGCCGCGCCGTTGTATTCGACCAGATCGGTGTAGTGCTCATAATAAGGAGCGGCAAATTTGGAATAAGGACGCAGGTCGTCCGGCGCTCCGGCGTAGGGTTTGAGGGTGCGGGACGCGGGACGGCCGGGCGGGTTAGCTACCGCAGGAGCATGGGCTCGAGTTCTGCGCTCCCGCTGCGCATGTCAGCAGCGCAGCCACCACCATCAAAATTGCACGACGCATATTCGACTACTCCAGTGGCGTTTCCCGCCGCAACATGGCGATCGCTTCAATCTCGATGAGAAGGTCGGGGCGGCAGAGAATCGCTTGAATGCCGGTCGACGCCGGTACGGGATTCAGTCCCTGTTCTTTGTAGAACGCGGTGCGCTCTTCGTTGAACGCTTTGTAATCGCGTTCAATGTCGCGCAGATAGCAAGTGGTCCGGACAATGTCTTTCCAGGTGGCTCCCTCGGCGGCGAGCAGATTCGTGATGTTATCGAACGTCCGCTGAGTTTGCGCCCGCAGGTCGCCCGCGTATAAAGTTTGGCCCTGTTCGTCAATGCTGGCCGTCCCTGAGATAAGCAGAATGACAAACGCTCCCAGGTCGATGCGCATGCCGCGTGAGAATGCGCTGCCGTAGTCGTAGGCTTCGTTCAGCGTGTTCAGATTGGTGATGGCCCGCTTCTGCACTGGTGACGTCGTAACCTCGTTCAGTAATTCTGCAACCGTCATGATCGCTCCTTATATTTGCTGACTAATTTTTGACTCTTTGCATGTCTTACTTCTGCCGTATACCGTGACTTAATCCTTTGGCGGTGGCGACCCAAATGTCGTCGCCTTGAAAATCGACGCCCAGGACGTAATTGTGTGCGGGCGCGGAATCCACCTCAACCCGCGTTGTGTTCCCGTCGCCGTCGCGCACCAGCATCTCCGGCTTGCCCGTGTCGAGTGCCGGACGATAGACGGCCCAGTTTGTGCCATCGAAGTAGGCGAGACCTTTGTCAGTGGAGAACCAGGCGCGCTGACCGTCGACACCTTTAATCTGGTTGAGAAAATTGCTGGGCAGGCCGCTGTCTTTGGTCAGGAAGTTGTGCCAGTTGCGCCCGTCGTACCGGCTGGCGCCGAAATACGTGGCAATCCAAACAATCTTGTCGATGTAACTGACGGAGGTTGTCACCTCGTGAATGAGACCCTGATCCTTGAAAAGAACAAGCTCCGTCTCGCCATCGGGATCGTTGTAGTCTTTCCAGCGCTCGGTTGCGATGTCGTATTCCAGCAGCCCGCCCCCCCAGACCGCGTAATAGACCTTGTCTTCGCCGGGGCTGACTGCGTAAGTCCAGATCTCATACATGGGAGTGTTGCGCTCGTTAAAAATGCTCCATTGCGAAGTGCGCGTGTTGAGGCGGCTAGCACCGGCGGCAGTAGCGGCCCACACGAAGTCTCCCTGCACACCGACGCCGTAAACGATGTCGTTGGCAAGGCCGGAGTTGAGCTGCGTGAACGTGTCGATACGTTCGGCGGAGATGCGGCTCAGGCCGCCCATGGTTCCAGCCCATACATCGCCCGTGTTCTTGTCGAGGGCGAGCGAGAGCACGGCGCGATGTCCGAGTCCATCTGCCGGCCGAAGCACTTTCCACTTTCCGTTTTCATAAAGCGCCAGACCGTTTTCCGTGCCGGCCCATATCCGCTTGCCATCCACTAGCACGCAGAAGACGTGGTTGTCGGGAAGACCGTTGGCCGTAGTGAAGTTCTCCCAGCGAAATTTCC
>CAVZDM010000112.1:0-4379 GCA_963773955.1 uncultured Acidobacteriaceae bacterium
TGCTCGCGGAAGTGACGCACAACTCAACAGGGCGCTCGATGTCCTTCAATAACGAGGGCTCCGGGCCGGCAGAACTACAGCCTTTCCGAGTCTTTCAGTCTTTCCACAGATCACACCGGGCGCGTGGCGTGGCTGATAGAGTCGACTGGTTAGCCGACGTGCTCTTCTGCACTGCGCTACACTGCTACCAATGAGACCACTGTTTACGATTCACGCCGGGGAATACTTCGTCGGCCTTCACGTCCAGAAGTCTTTGAAGCTGAATGCGTGGATACCGGCTAAGGACATTGGCATCGACTTGCTTGTCACCGACAGCGACAACCTTCGACGCCGTTTCGTTGCAGGTGAAATACGGCAAGGATTTTCTGCCGGAGATGAAAGCCGAACTGCGGAAGTCGCTCCGCTGTTTCAGTTGGTTCACATTGAACAGGCGCAAAGCTCGCAGCATCACCGGCTGAGTTTTGGGTTTTTGTGCTACAGGGATTCAAGAGCGATGATCCCGATTTTGTTGTCATCCCGACGCCGGAGTTACAGCGGCGCATGACGGAAATCCACGGTTCTGATAGCGGGACACTCCAAAGCTACTTTTGCTCCACAGAAACCAATCAGTGCTGGGAGACAAGAGGGCTGGGAAGCGCCGACAAGATGCGGATTGCGGAAGGCACCTATAAAAACCCTGTTCGGGACTTCACGAAATATATAAACGAGAATGGCTGGGCTGCTGTAGCGAACAAGCTAAAGAGCTAGATGTATCATCAACGCACATTTCAGACACTAGCTGAAAATCCTTTCACAGTGTGCGAGCGGGCGAGATGGGTGTACACTGGTGGCCAGTTTTGATTCGTGCTCCAGGGTCTCCCGGCGAAGCCGGATTGATGGAGGGATCAGCGATGCCAAACATTGAGAAGGTGAACTTAGGCACTACCGACAGTCTCAACTCTGGCGCAGCGCCTTTCTTGGTCGCAAAGCCCGCCTGCAACAACCAGCCGGTATGCCCGGAGTGCAGTCGCGAGCTGGCCTATGGTGATTTTGATATGCTGTACTGCCCTAATCCAAAGTGTCCGCGTTAAATCTTATCCCCACCAGGCTTGCAAGGTCCGGCGATGGTTTCTTGCGCTAATAGGAGAGCATGAGACTCGCTGACTATGTCATGAGCTTCGTTGCCCAGCAGGGCGTGAAGCACGTTTTTCTTCTCACGGGCGGCGGGGCTATGCACCTGAACGATGCACTCGCCCGATGCAGCGACTTGACCTTCGTCTGCAACCACCATGAACAAGCTAGTGCGATTGCTGCGGAAAACTATTCGAAGGCAACCAACAATTTGGGCGTTGCCCTGGTAACGACTGGCCCTGGCGGCACGAATGCGATCACCGGGGTGGTCGGCGCATGGCTTGATTCAACTCCCATGCTCATCATCTCGGGACAGGTGAAACGCGCCGACCGGATGTACCGCCCGGATGGCACTTCTCTCGGAGTGCGGCAGCGAGGTAGTCAGGAGGTCGATATTGTCTCTCTGGTCAAGCCGATTACGAAGTACGCGTTGACCATCGAGGACCCGCAAAGCATCCGCTACCATCTGGAAAAGGCGGCACATCTGGCTCGTACCGGAAGACCGGGTCCGGTTTGGATCGATATTCCAGTTGACGTTCAAGCTGCGCCAGTTGAGCCGGATTCCATGCGCGGTTTTGATCCTGCCGAGTCGTCAAAGGGCGATCAGGATGAACAAATCGCCCAGGTACGCGATGTGATGGCTCGGCTCAACCGGGCCGAGCGGCCATTCATCTTCGCAGGAAACGGTATTCGAGTTTCCGGCGCGGCTGCGGCGTTCGAGAAACTTGTGCGTCTTTTGAATGTCCCCGTTGGCCTGACTTGGATGGCCATGGATTTGTTGGATGACGACGATCCGCTATTCGTCGGCAGACCCGGCACGGTTGCGCCTCGTGGAGCGAACTTCACCTTGCAGAATGCTGACTTCGTTCTGGTGATTGGCGCTCGTCTTGACCCGGCTTTGATGGGTTGGGACCCTCATCAGTTCGCGCGGGGAGCCTACAAAACTGTCGTCGATATTGATCCGGCAGAGTTGCGAAAGCTGGAAGGGGCTATCGACAATCCGATCTGTGCCGACGCTCGGACCTTTATTGACCACATGCTGAAGCAAGCTAAATCTGTACTGGACAAGGATAAGGATCGCAGCTCGTGGCTCCAGCGATGCCAGAACTGGAAGGCCCGTTATCCCCTCGTTCTGCCCGAGCACCGCGCTCTGGGACTCGTTAGTCTGTACCATCTGGCAGAGGTCATCGGAAAGGAAGTTGGAGCCAACGACCGCATCGTCTCGGGAAGCTCAGGAAGCGCCATTGAAGTTTTTCTGTTAGCCTACCGCGCGCGAAAAGGGCACCGCGTATTTCACACCGCAGGACTGGGGGCGATGGGATACGGTATCCCCGCGAGCATTGGCGTGTGTCTCGGTAGCGGCAAAAGGAAGACGATCTGCGTTGACGGTGACGGTGGCCTTCAGCTCAACATCCAGGAGTTGGCCACCATCGCGCACCTCCAACTGCCCATCAAGCTTTTCGTTCTCAACAATCAGGGATACGCATCAATTCGGGCTAGTCAAACCAACTACTTCGGCGGGCCCAACATAGGATGCAGCGCGGAAACTGGCGTGTCGATCCCCGATTATCGTAAAGTCGCTCGCGCTTACGGCTTGAAGACTGCGGTCATCGAGGATCAATCGGACTTACGCGGTGCCGTTCGTCGAGTTCTGCGCAGCCGTGGACCCGTGGTTTGCGACGTACATATAATTCCCGACGAGATCAGGGCTCCGCGCGTAACCTCGATTCAGCGTGCCGATGGGTCATTCCTTTCCAAGCCCCTGGAGGATCTGTGGCCCTTCCTGGATCGCGACGAGTTCGCCCAGAATATGATCGTGGAGCCGGTAAGCGAATGACGAACGGAACCCTGGTCGAACTTGATCGCCTGCTCAGCGAGCCTCTGAGTAGCGTGTATGATCGCGAGAATTCTGCCTTTGACAATCTGCTGGCGGGCTGCGGCAACCGTCTAGTGCTTTTTGGCGCGGGCAACCTTGGGCGCAAAGTTCTGCAATGCCTTCGCAGCATTGGCATAGAGCCGCTGGCATTTGCCGACAACGGCCAGTGCAAGTGGGGATCGTCTGTTGAGGGTGTTCTGGTCTTGTCTCCCAAGGATGCGGCTGCGCAGTATGGAGCGTCGGCATTGTTCTTGGTTGCGATATGGTCGCGAGGGCACTTTTATCCGGAAACCCGAGCGATGCTGGAAGGTCTGGGATGTGCCCACGTTGAGCCCATCGCATCATTGCGCTGGAAGTTGGCCGACCAGTTGTTACCCGATTTCTGCCAGGATCTCCCCCACAAGCTGTACGAACAAGCGGCCGAGGTGCGGAAGGCAGCGTCTCTGTGGGCTGATGAAGCCTCGCGCCGGGAATATCTGAACCATGTGCGATGGCGCGCGCTCGGCGATCTGGACGCTCTCGGACCACCTGTTGATGAAAAGCAGTACTTCCTTGAAAGCCTGTATCAAATCGATCGCGAAGTCTTTGTGGATTGCGGTGCCTACATCGGAGACACGGCTGAGGAACTGATCCGCAGAAGATCCTGCCTTCTCCAGAATTGTCGCGATTGAGGCGGACGCGCAGAATTTCGACCACCTTATGAAGTGGCTTGCCACCCTCGATGCACCGGTCGCTTCCAGGATTACCGCGCTAAATATCGCCGTGGGGGCGAAACGCGACAGACTGCGTTTTCGAGCGAGCGGCAACGATGGTGCCCGGCTTGCAACCGACGGCAACGTCGTTGTGGAGTGCATTCCGATTGATGATCTGGCCCCGGTGGCCGAACCCACCTTCATCAAGATGGATATAGAAGGGTTTGAGCTCGAAGCACTTCAGGGTGCCCGGCGCTCGATCCAGACACACCGCCCGATTCTTTCCATCTGCGCTTACCACAAACAAGACGATCTGTGGCGCATCCCTCTCTTCGTCCACACAATGGTGGAAGACTACCGTTGTTTCTTGCGCTCACATGACGTGGATGGAAAAGAGTTGGTATGCTATGCCGTTCCGGCGAAACGACTGAATGGCTTGTAACGGAGTACAAAGCCAGCAATCAGCAGAGCGGCGTGCTCGCAGGCGGGTAGAAGTCTCTTCAAGGGTGCATTGACTGTCTGAGATTTCGGCGTTCCGATTGTTGAGGTTTACGGCAACCTCGCTGCGGGCGCGAGCAACTGTTGAAAGTTTGATCGTGGTCTTCTAATTTGTGAGGTCCGTAATCACAATTGGTACGGGGTGCCAGGACTCGCCAGTATGGCGATAGGATAACAAATATCTTCCCGCCGCCATATTCGAC
>CAVZDM010000113.1:0-21289 GCA_963773955.1 uncultured Acidobacteriaceae bacterium
ATATTGAGGATAAGGTCGGACCTGTTCGCTACTTTGTTTTTTCGATGACGGTATTCCGTGGTGCGAAGCCAACATGCCGGGAACGATTGTTAAGGGCACGGATAAGTATGACGATCTTTACTTGATGAGTTTGTGCAAGCACGCAATAACTGCCAACAGTGCACTCTCATGGTGGGGCGCGTGGCTT
Organism: uncultured Acidobacteriaceae bacterium; assembly: GCA_963773955.1. Classification (GTDB taxonomy): domain Bacteria; phylum Acidobacteriota; class Terriglobia; order Terriglobales; family Acidobacteriaceae; genus Acidiflorens. The sequence goes on from CAVZDM010000113.1 coordinate 188, forward strand.
GGCGACGATAAACTGAACAGGATTGTGGTTGCTCCTAAAAGGTGGCTTGCGGCTTCTGTAGATACAAGCGACGTTGTGCCCGAAAGATGGACGAAAATGGAGGATTTATGATAAAGATTTACAGTTTCGTATACAGCAGGCCCGAGTTTATTGACTTGCAATTAGCTTCGTTTAGGAAATATTTGCAGGATGACTTTGAACTTATTGCTGTTTACACGGGGCAACCTCCGCTCCCTGTGGATTACACGCACCATGCTTCTGTCCCAGAAGGAAAATCTCCCTATGACGCCGATCATAGGGCCGCGTGGGGTCGCGACGATGATTCGTGGGCTAGGATGAGTGAGCAATGCCAACGATCCGGCGTCAAACTTATTGCCGCCGATTATGACGCGGAAGTAGAGGAGCACTGCCGCAAGATACAATTGAAAAATGTCAACGCCCCGCACCTCGCTAGGTTTGACGCTAACCACAGGTTTCTAGGGAACTATGGTTTTATTCCTGCGGTGTGCTCGTACACGACGGAATGGACATGGAGAAAATTGATTTGCGGAAAAGAAACCGGGCCGGTTTGGTTGACGCACGGAGACGGGTTTTTGCAACAGCCCATAAAGTTCACGGACTACTTGCAGAGATATCCAATATGCTCTGTGGTATTTCCTGTTGAACAGAATGGAAAACGTGTTGAGCCTTTTTTCAATACTTGCTTTCTCGCGGACATGGCCCAGCTTCCTGATCCTTTCTCTCTAATGGCGCCTACATCTTCTTTCGAGGGATCGAGCGCGTAGTCGGCGTTCATCCTGGTGGCGAGCTTGCGCCGGTGCTCGTTAACTTCAATTGCGAAGATGGTGGTGGCGCCCACAGCCCGCGCCACGGCGATTGCGAACAGTCCGATGGGGCCGCAGCCGGTGATGGCGACTGTCTTTGCTGCGATTTCTCCAGCCAGTACGGTGTGCACGGCGTTGCCCAACGGATCGAGGATGGAAGCGTACTCCTGTGGGATCGCCGGATCGAGTTTCCAGATGTTCGATTCGGGGATGACGACGTACTCGGCGAAAGCTCCGTCGCTGTCTACGCCGATGATTTTCACGTTCTGGCAGATGTGGGCTTCGCCGGTACGGCACTGCAGGCACTTGCCGCAAGCCACGTGCATTTCGGCGGATACGAAATCGCCTTCCTTGACGCTGGTGACTTCATCGCCGAACGCGACCACCTCGCCGCAGAATTCGTGCCCGGGGATCAGCGGGGGATGAATGCGTCCCTGGGCCCAGCGGTCCCATTCGTAAATGTGGAGATCGGTGCCGCAAATGGAAGCTACTTTCACTTTGACAAGAACGTCGGTGCGTCCATAGCCGGGGATTTTGACTTCGCGGATTTCCGCGCCCGGCGCAGCTTCCGGCTTAACCACCGCGAGCATGGTGCTGGGCATGGAAGCCCCCTTATGAGTACGGAATTAGAAGAGCAAACCACTTATTCTACACCGCCGAAACTACGTTCCTGATTTTCCACGGACCCAAGGTTGCTCCGGCTGGCCGCCGACTCGCGATCACGTTACGTCTTGTAGGTTCCACGTGTATGTGTTTGCGGACTCGCAGCTTTGTAGTCTTCGGATTTGCCGCGCGGGATGCTCAAGGTCTTCCAATCTCGGGGCCGCAGGTGTTTGGCGAGGAAGACGATTTGTCCAATATGTTGCGCGTAGTGGGCGAGCGCGCGGTTGAGCGCTTGCATCACCGTATGCGGTTCCTGGCGGATGGTCACGGTGCGTTGCATATCTTCGGGCTTCAGTGAGTCTAGCGCCGAGAACACATGGAACCACGCCCGCTCCCACCAACTCAGGACTTCTTCGCGAGTCGTTTTTGCCGAGACTTCAAATTCCTGGTCGCGAAAACGATCCGGCTTCTCGCCGTCGCTGGTAAGGAAGTCAGTAAAGCGTGAGCGCGCGTTGCCGGAGATGTGCTTGACCAGAGCGGCGATGGAGTTCGATTCCGGATCGAGCGTGACAAAAAAATCGTTGTCCTGCAGTTGCGCCATGGCGGCTTCGCCCATGCGTTTGTGGCCGCGGAACTGGCGTTTCATTTCTTCGAGGTATTGGGTAGCGAGGTCAGGCATAGAAGCTCCAGCCGGGGATTGGCTTCAGGTGTTTTGATCCATCTGCGTCGATCCGAGTCCTGGACTCTCAACGGACCCCATTACCAGTGGTGAACTAGGTGCCTCAGCTTTCAACTCCAACCGGATGCCTCCAATCCACCGGGCAATCAAGTTATAGATCCATGCGGTAATGGCACCCATAACAAACCCCATAATTCCATAAACGACTGCCAGGAGCACCCCCAGAAACAACACCGCAATTCCCGCGAGGGGCTGAGAACTTTGGCGTCCAAGTAGCAGACTGCCGAGCCCGCCCAATAGGAAGAACGGCAGAAAAATTAGTCCAAGGCAGCCGTAAATGATGCCCATCATCTTGGCACAGGATATGACACCGACTGAGCGCAGAGAGTACATTGTTCCCCTTTCGTGAGGACGTTCACAATTTACACCAGTGCGGGTTCGCAGGCGACGCGGAACCCATAGTCGGCGTACTTGAACTCCGGAGGAATGCTGGAGCGGGCGGCGCATCGCGACATCTTGACATGGTGGCGCCAGGAGCCGCCGCGGGAAGCTCGCCGCGCGCCGGTTTCAGGACCGCGTGGATTGCGCTCGGGCGACACCGCATAGTAATTGGGCGCGTACCAGTCGCTGCACCACTCGTGCACGTTATCGCACATGTTGTAGAGGCCGTATGCGTTCGGTTCGGCGCGGGCTACGGGTTCGGGGCCTGTCTTCCAATGACCGGCGCAGCGATCGGCGTAGCTGGGCAGCGACTGCGGCGGCGCATCGCCCCAGGGAAACAGTGCGCCCGCGTCGTCATTGCCTCCGCGAGCCGCGCGCTCCCATTCCGCTTCGGTCGGCAGACGGAACGTCTGGCCGGTGCTTACGCTGAGCCATTCGCAGTAGCGGACTGCCTCGTACCACGTCACTCCTACAACTGGCTGCTCGGGATTGTTGAACGCGGGGTCGCTCCAGAACGGTGGCGACAGAGATGATGCGTTGTCGCGCAGGAAGCGACCATAGTCGGCGTTGGTAACCTGGCGGCTGGCGAGCAGAAATTCGTCAACCCAGACGCGATGCACCGGTTTTTCGTTGTCCTGTCCAGTCGCGCAGCCCATGAGAAACCATCCGCCGGGAATGCGGACGAGCGCGGGAACGTAATCCTCTCGCGCTCGGGAGAGCAGTTGCGTTGGCTGCATTGAATACGTCGGGTCCATGGTGTCAGAGCGCCCGCAGCGCGCGGACGACGTCCTCAATCTTATTCTCCTGGAACAAGCGGATGCCGGCGACTCCGGCCGCTCCCGCATTCAGGCATGATGCGGCATTGTCTATGGTGACGCCGCCGAGAGCAAGGACTCGAATTTTCGCCCGGCAGGCTTCCTGCAAGGCGGCCAGGCCAGCGGGCGGCGTTCCGGCGGCGCCTCTTTTCCCGAATACCGGAGCAAATACGGCGAAGTCGGCTTTTCCGGATTCGGCGCGCAAGAAATCGGCGGCAGTGTGGCAGGAGGCGGCAACCAGGAAGTGGTGAGTCGTCGGCGGTTGGTGGGCAGAAACTTCCAATACACGGCGCACCTCATGAGGCGCGACATCGTGTGCGCGGAGATGGACGCCGTCTGCTCCTGCGGCGAGCGCGACATCGGTGCGGGAGTTAATGAGGAAACGCGTTCTCAGTTCAGGACCAGTTTTCAGTTCCCGGTTCTCAGTTCTCAGTGGAGCGCTGTTGCGCAGGGCAGAGAGGGCGTCGCTGGCCAGCATTTCCAGTTCTCTCACGCTCAGATCTTTTTCGCGGAGCTGGATGTAGTCGACTCCGGCACGCGCGGATTCGGCTACTTTGGCGAGCAGGGCGCGGCGGCGGGCGTGTTCGTCGCCACGAAACTGGCTGCGGTCGGTAATGTAATAGAGCAGACAGCGGTCCACCATCAGCTCTCAGCGTACTACGAGGACCGTGTGGCGCGGACACTCTTGTCCGCGGCCTTTGCATTCGTCCGGCGCGAACGCTCGCGGACAAGAATGTCCGCGCCACACGGGCAGGAGTCGGGAATTACTGCTGACCGGTGAACAACTTTAAATTCTCAGCCTTCCAACGCATCGCGGCGTAAATGCGGTTGCGTCCGCTGGGATGATCGAAAAAAATCCACTCCTCTACGGGGCCGGGATTCATCTTGCGGTATTCGCCGAGATGGATGTCCGCCTGGGCCTCGCCGTCGGGCTGACGGCTGGTGTTCAGACCGTACATGTCAGCTTCGTATTCGAGGGTGCGGCTGAAGGTGTTCGAGATGGGAGTGGTGACGAACACAAACACGAGGGCCAGCAGCACCACCAGCGGAACTACAGCCGTGTCACCCACGCCGCGAATCTGCCACTTCTCGCCCCAGCGCTGGAGCGTCCAGTCGAGTGCCCAGCGTAAGACGGCGAAGGCCAGCACCGTGACGATCGAAAAAAACATGATGCCAACATAGATGTGGTGCATAACGTAGTGGCCCATCTCGTGTCCCATGACGGCCTGAATTTCTTCCGGCGATCCGCGGCGCAAGAGGTTGTCATTGAGGGTGATGCGCAGGGTATTGGCGAATCCGCTGACATTGGCGCTTATGCGCGTCGTCTGCCGCGAAGCGTCGATCTCATACACATCATTGGCGGGGATTCCGTTGGCCCGCGCCATGCTTAGGATGGGATCGACAATCTTCGGATCGTCGAGACGCGTGACTTTATTGAAGAGGGGCACGATGTAGACCGGCTCGATCAGAGTGGTGAAGATCGAGAAGAGGATAGTTACGAGCGCACCCCAAATCCACCAGGTTCGCGGGAAACGGCGGACAATGCCGAACAGCAGCATCGCCAGCATTCCGCCTAGCACCACGCCCACAACGCCTAGACCCTTCAACTGATCTACCAGCCATGGCCCGAAGGTTTGCGTGGCGAGTCCGTATTTGTGTTCGCGGAAATAATCTTCGTAAACGGTGAGCGGGAAAATGAAGATGCTGGTGAGAACAAGATATTGCAACCAGTACACGAACGTGCGCACCGGTTTGAAGCGAGTAGCCCGCTCTGCCAGATCGCGCATACGGGCGGACCACCGCAGATTCAGCAAGAGCAGCGCGACGGCGGCGCCATAGAGAAAGTCCCACAGAATCAGCCAGCAGCGGCCTTCGAAGTAGGCGTCGGAACGGGCTGTCTTGTCGGCTGGAATCTGCACCAGGTAAGCGTTGGTGGCCGCCGTGGCATCGAAGTGTGGCGAGGGCTCTGCCTCCGCGGGGACCTGGATCACGGGTGGCATCTGGTTGGCGGTGAGCGGCTGGGCGAGCGCGGGAGTTGTGCAGAAAGTTGCGCAGAAACAAATCAGGCAACGGAACGCTATCGTCAGGAATGTTCTAGAGGGCATGTTAATTCTTGTCTTTGGAAACACTGACCGCTAGGAGTGTATACGGAGACGGGGCAAGCCCCGTCTCTACGGGAACACGACCCGCGCCACCCGACGGTTTACGGTCGCGTCCTGGCAATTTCGGGGACAGCCGCCTCGCCGGCGCGCTTGGGCTGTTGCGCGCCGAGATGGTACTTGGTCAGTCCTTCCTTCAGGAACTCGAAGCTTTCTTCCGGCGAATCGGACATCTTGAACAGTTCGAGGTCGCTTGCCGCGATCATGCCGGCGTCAGCCATGGCCTCGAAATTGATGATCTTGTTCCAGTACTCGCTGCCGTACATGACGATGACAATTTTCTTGGCCAGCTTCTCCGTCTGTGCGAGGGTGACGATCTCGAAAAATTCGTCGAGCGTGCCGAAGCCGCCGGGGAAAATTACCAGCCCTTTGGCCAGGTACGCGAACCAGAACTTCCGCATGAAGAAGTAATGGAACTCGAAGTTGAGCGAAGGCGTGATGTACGGGTTCGGATTCTGCTCGAAGGGCAGGTTGATATTGAGGCCAATGGTTTTTCCTCCAGCTTCGTGGGCGCCAAGATTGGCGGCTTCCATAATGCCCGGGCCGCCACCGGTGGTGACCACAAAACGATGGCGCTTGGCGGGGATCTGGAGGGACCATTCGGTCAGCAGGCGGGCCAACCGGCGTGCGTCCTCGTAGTAGCGAGCCATGTCAACGGCGGCCTCGGCGCACTTCATATCCTCGGCTTGCTGCGTTGGGGAGACGCGAGCGCCGTTGCCGCGGGTTTCGCTCAGCCGGTTGCTGGCGCTGTCGCGGCTGTGGATGCGGGCGGAGCCGAAGAACACGACCGTGTCCTGAATCTGCTCGCGGCGGAAGCGCGAGAGCGGCTCGCTGTACTCGGACAGCAGGCGCAGAATTCTGCCGTCAGGACTGTTGAGAAACGGCTCGTTCTGATAGGCGAGGGGAGCGGGCGTGAGCTTTTGATCAGTCATAGTATTGAGACATTAAGTCATTGAGGAATTGAATCATCGGGCGGTGGGGTTAATGATTCAATGACTCAATCATTCAATGTCTCAATTCTTTTCTTCATTCTTATTCTTCTTCCCGGTATTGAATGGCCTCCCAGAACCCGATCCACACATTGATCACGCCCAGGCCGGTCGAGACGCCGCGCACGAACCCGCTCGCAACCACGGCGCGCAGCTGAGGGTACGGCAGGAGCAGCGGGTTGTCGGACCACTCCGGACGCCAAGGCAGGATCGTGAGCATTACTCCAAGCGTCGCGCACAAGAACACAAACAGGAGCACGCCGATGCGGCGGAGCCACAGACGAGCGACCGAAGGCGAGGATCTCGGAACGGAGACTGGCGCCGGCGCTGGTACGGCAACGGCACGTGTTTCGGCTGGGGGTTTGAGTTCCCCGACACTGGTGGAGTTGCTGGCAAAGGGTAGCTTGGGATCGGAAATCATTGCACGCGTCGTTATCAGTAAGGTCGTCGGGTGGGTGTTGGATCCAGTCGCATCCCCAGCACAAATTTCGAACCCACTGGGTGCATTCTACGACTTCAGGGCCTGAATGCGCTCGGCCACGTCGCGATAATCGATATTCGAACCATACACGCTGGTGAAATGACGCAGCGCGGCGGGCTTGTCCATGGCAGTTTCGCAGGCCGAGCCCAGTTCATAATTGATGGCAAGGCGCGCCTCGTCGTCGAGTCCCGGGATGTTAAGCGCCTTTTCATACCAGCGGATGGCGGCGTCAGGAACTCCTTTATCGAGGAAGCACTGGGCCAGCCAGGTGTAGGTCTGGACGGGCTGCGAAAATGCTTTGCCGCGCTCGATCGAGTTGCAAACCTTCTGCAATTCGGCGATGGCCTCGTCAAGCAGACCCATTTCGCGGAAGGCCACGCCCAGGTTGTAATGAGTTTCTGGATCGTCATCGCCGGCGGCAACGTCTTCTTCAAGTTCCTGTTTCAGCTCGCCGAACATCTCCGAAAGATCGACGCTGTCGGAGGCATGCATGGCCTGAGCACCAGCGCCCAATGGGCGCACGGGAGTGGAACTGTAGCTCACAGCGGCTTTGACCTGTGCGGGAGCGGCGGCGGTTGCGGCGCCTCCGGCCGATGCCGCTATCGCGGGCATTGCCGGGGCTGCCGGAGTTTTGATTTCGATGTTTGCCGCGGGCTTGGGTTCCGGCTCGCGCTTTTTTGGTGCGGACGGTGCCGCAGCGCGCTTCGGCGCTGGGGTGGCCGGCCAACCCGGCAAAGGCTGGGCTGCCGGTGACTGGCTTGCGGGCGCACGAGGTGCAGGAGGCTCGGGCGCAGGCGGCGCTTCCGGGAAAGCATCGCCGAGCGAAGCTTCTAAATCTGCGACCAGCGCGGTCAGGTCGTTTGCCTCCGCATGTACGGGCTCCGCGTGAGCTGGTTCTGGGTATGCCGGTTCAGGTTCAGGCGCTAATTTCGCCGGAGGCGCGCTGCGGATCTGGTGGTCGTAACCGCCCATCAAGTCGGGTGATGCGGCTATCTCGGACCCGTGCGGGGTCTCCATTGCAACTTCGAAATCCGCGGGCTGGTCGGCGTTGATTTCGTCAGCACTGATCTCGTCAACACTGACCTCGTCGGCGTTAATCTCCGCCATTTCCGGTTCCGGCTCGGCCACCGGCTGGCCGGCGGATTCGACGGCGGCGCGCAACGGATCCAGAATGCTGGCATCGCTGGTCAGGGATTCGAGCTTCTCGATCCCGGTGCGCGCCTGGTCCGTCATGAAGTGCTCAAGATAGAAACGGATTTCTTCGACCGTCTCGGCGATCTCGGGATTGCTGGAAGCATCGGCATCGGCTTCAGCTTCGACGGGAGCCGACAGTTCCGCGGCCGGTGCAGTCTCGTCGACAGAGAGGGAATGCTCCCACTCGGAAGAAAGGTCGTGCGGGTCGGACGGAGGTTGTATCGGCAACTCCGGGATAGCGAATTCCGGATGTGCGGCCGGGGCAATTTCGTGATCGGGGGCCGCGGCAGGAGCCATCGGCCAGGGCGCGGACGGAGCCGCAGCGACAGCGCCGGCGGCGGGCCGGGCAGCAACCGGTGGAGCAGCGGGCGGTGGAGCAGCGGGCGCCGGGGTAACTGCCGGCGAGACAAACGTCGATGATGCGGAAGTCGGTGATGCGGATGTGACAGCGAATGGAACCGTGGTCTCAGCGCTCTGTTCGTAGCGTGCGGCCAATTCTCCGTAGCGAACGGCTTCATCCGGGTAGCCGGCGTCGTGGTACACGCTTTCCAGTGTGCGGCAGCAGACGGCAGCTTCGGTAAAGCGCTGGAAGCGGGTATGGAGAGCGGCCAGGCGCTGATTCAGCCGTGCGTCGCGCGGTGCCTGAGGCAGAGCGCCCAGCAGCGGCACAATCGCCTTGTCGGGCAGATTGTAAGAGAGGAAGAGGTCTGCGTCGGTGACCGCGGCGCGGACAGCGATGGTGACTTGGTCCGGATAAGACTGATCGATGACCGGTGCGGTCGCTTCCAACTCCTCGACAATAACCGCGCCCTCTTCGGCGGTGATCCCGGCGGCGGGCGCAACTCCCTCCATGCGTTCCACCACCTGCTGATAGTTCTGCATGTGCAACTGATTCTGGGGCTCGGTGGTAGCCAGCATCTGGTAGAGGTCGCGAGCCCGGGCCAGGTTCCCGTCCTTAACGCAGGTGTGAGCCAGAAGCTCGGTGACTTCGTTGACATGGGTGCTGTCGCCGGCCTTGTTCAGCAGCAGCATGAGTGCGTCCAGAGCGCCCGCATCGTCGCGCACATGACTGATCATGCTATGCAGGCTGCTCAGCAATTTGGTCGAGTCCGTCGCCAGCAAGTGGTCGGCATGCCGGGTGTAAACATCGAGTGCTTCGTGATATTGACCGAGGCGCGTGGAACCCTCCGCCATCAAGAACAGCCCTTCGGGATCGTTGTGCACCGTGAGCAGCTTTTCGGCGATGGGGCCGGCCTTGGGCAGCGTTCCCACTTGCAGGTACGCCTTCAGCAGGTCGCGCAAACCTTCGGGATGAGAATCGAGGTCAGGAACCTTCTCCAGGTACTCGATGGCGTGCTTGGGATCGTCACTCTCGATAGCGGCCCGGCCCCGCAGCAGCAGAACGTAACTGTTTCCGGGATCGAGGACCAGCATCCGTTTCAGAATGTCTTCGGCGGCGGTAAGTGAACCACGCGCGCGCAACGATTCAGCGGCTGCGCTGAAAATCTCCCACGCTTCTTTCTTTTTTCCAAGCCGGACATAAACCTCGGCGAGCTTGACCCGCATGGGCACATTTTCCGGGTCCATTTCGAGGACCTTGCGGAAAAGGCGCACTGCTTGTTCGAGGTCGCCATTCTTCATGAAGTCTTCGGCGACTTGCAGGTACTGGGCCCGGGCGTCGTTGAACAACCCTTGCTGGGTATAGAGTTCCGCCAGCTTCAGAGAAGAATCCATGCTCGGCTGGAGCTTGGTGATCTTCTTGTACATGGCGATGCCCTTGACGGTGAAACCCTGGGCGGCATAGGCGTCGCCGACCGTCTTGAAGCACTCTATGGCTTTCGTGTTGTCGCCGATACGCGCATAGAGATCGCCGATGGTGTTGTTGACGGTAAGATCGTTGGCGTCGTGCTTCAGAACCTTGTCGTACTCAGCAATGGCGTTCTGCAGCTTGCCCTGCTGGACAAACTTTTCCGCGGCGCTGAGAACCTTCTGTTTGTTGAAGCCAAAACCAAACGCCATAGGTGTGCGGACTCCAGCCTTTTCCCCGCCGAACGCCCGCGATTTCTGCCAGCGTACCGAACGGGTCGAACCTCGCCGGGAGATTCCCAGGCGAGACCACGCAAACCGCGCAAGGGGATCGCGGAGTAAGGTAATTGTAAGGCCGGGTAGGGTCACTCCGGTGGTTACCGACGATTACCGGGGGTTACCGAAAGGGCGTGTACGTCCGGGTTGGGGAAAAAGCCTGCTTCCCGCTGCCAGAATGGGAGCAAGGAAACGGCTCCCGGATGCCCCTCACGGCCTGCGATGGTGTATCCTGCTACCCCGGTATTCTTAATTTCACGATCAGGAACGACCATGAGCTCATCGAGCACCATTCCTCCTACCAAGGTTCAAAATCCCTCCGTTTCCAGGAAGATCTGGGCCGGCCGTATTCTGAGTGCACTGCCAGTGCTGCTCATGGTCTTCACCGGCACGTTCGCCTTGTTAAAACCGTCCATCGCGCTGCAGGGATTCGTTCACTACGGCTACCCTGCCACCGCTTTGCCGCGCATCATTATTGTGGAGATCGCATGCGCGCTCCTCTACGCCGTCCCTCGCACTTCCGTTCTCGGCGCCATCCTGCTGACGGGCTATCTCGGTGGTGCCACGGCTACCCACGTGCGGGTGGGTGAGCCATTCTTCCTGCCGATCATTGTCGGCGTCGTGGTCTGGGCGGGACTATTCCTGCGCGATCAGCGGCTGCGTGTGTTCCTCCCGTGGCGAGGCCCGGCGAAAACCTTGTAAACCCCGCAAGATCAGTGTCCCTATGACGACAACTCAGTAGAGCAACGGAGAACAATATGCAGAAAATCACTCCATTCCTGTGGTTCGACGGCAGGGCCGAAGAGGCGGCAAATCTTTACGTTTCCATTTTCAAGAACTCGAAAATCCTGAACATCGCACGTTATGGAGAAGCGGGCCCGGGGCTGAAAGGAACCGTGATGATGGCCACCTTCCAACTCGAAGGACAAGAATTCATGGCGCTGAACGGCGGCCCGCACTACACCTTTTCTCCAGCCATATCGTTCTTTGTGGACTGCGAGACGCAGGCGGAAGTGGATGAGCTGTGGGAGAAGCTCTCCGCTGGCGGATCAAAACTGCAATGCGCCTGGTTGAAAGACAGGTTTGGCGTATCGTGGCAGATCGTCCCCAGGGCTTTGCGCGAACTGATGCAGGACAAAGACCCGGTAAAATCGCAAAGGGTCTTCAAAGCCATGCTGCAAATGACGAAGATTGACGTTGAAGGCTTGAAGCGAGCTTATCGGGGTGAGTGAAATAAGGTGAATGAATTAAAAAGAAGGAGCGCGGTATGAGCAAAATACGAGTTCTGGTGGGTACACGCAAAGGCGCGTTCATTCTGGAATCCGACGGTAAGCGCGAAAAATGGGACGTCAGCGGCCCCCACTTCGCGGGCTGGGAGATGTATCACCTGAAAGGCTCGCCCGCCGATCCGAAGCGTATCTATGCGTCGCAGTCGAGCGGATGGTTCGGACAGCTGATCCAGCGCTCAGACGACGGCGGCAAAACCTGGCACCAGCCCGGAACGCCACCCGGGGAGCCGCCCGTCCCAGGTCCGCCGAAGGCCGCAAGCAACAAGTTCGTCTACGACGCGTCGGCGGAAACCGGCAAGCCGCTCACCACTCATCAGTGGTACGACGGCACGCAGCATCCCTGGGAATTTAAGCGCGTGTGGCATCTGGAGCCGTCGCTCACCGATCCCGACGTGGTCTACGCCGGAGTGGAAGATGCCGCCTTGTTTCGCTCGACCAATGGCGGCGAGAACTGGCAGGAACTCGCCGGTCTGCGCGGCCACGGCACCGGCCCTAAATGGCAGCCGGGCGCGGGCGGCATGTGCCTGCACACCATCATTCTCGATCCCAGCAACCCGCAGCGGATATACATCGCCATCTCGGCGGCGGGCGCCTTCCGCACCGATGACGGCGGCAAGAGGTGGAAGCCCATCAACCGCGGACTGTGCTCGGAGCACATCCCAGACCCCAATGCCGAGATTGGCCATTGCGTTCACCACGTTGCGATGAATCCGTTGCGTCCGAACGTGCTCTTCATGCAGAAACATTGGGATGTGATGCGCAGTAACGACGCCGGCGATTCCTGGCAGGAGGTCAGTGGGAATTTGCCGACCGACTTCGGCTTCGTGATCGACGTGCATGCGCACGAACCGGAGACCATCTACGTCGTCCCCATCAAGAGCGACTCGGAGCACTTTGTCCCGGATGGAAAGCTGCGCGTGTTCCGCAGCCGCACCGGTGGAAACGAATGGGAAGCGCTAACCAAGGGCCTGCCGCAGCAAAACTGCTACGTCAACGTGTTGCGCGACGCGATGGCCGTCGATTCACTCGACAAGTGCGGCGTGTATTTCGGTACCAGCGGCGGGCAAGTCTACGCGTCGGCCGATGCGGGAGACAGCTGGGCTCCCATCGTTCGCGATCTCCCGGCCGTGCTTTCGGTTGAGGTGCAGACGCTGGTGTGAGCACACGGATATGATTCGAGTCATACTCCCGCACCATCTGCGAACGCTGGCGCAACTTCACGGCGAGGTGGAGCTCGAAATCGAGGGGCCAGCGACGCAACGTTCCGTCCTCGACGCGCTCGAAGCCCGCTATCCCATGCTGCGCGGTACGATCCGGGACCAAGTCACGCAACAGCGGCGGCCGTTCTTGCGGTTCTTCGCCTGCGAGGAAGATCTGTCCCATGAGCTGCCGGACGCTCCACTGCCCGACGCAGTCCGGTCCGGAGCGGACCCCTTGATCATTTTAGGCGCGATTGCCGGCGGCTAAGAGCGGGCTACGCGACTCTTACTTCTGCAAACTGACTGCTGACTTTCCCCGCTGCTCTATCGGCACAAACTCCCGCGTCTCATGCCCGGTCCAGATCTGGCGCGGGCGCGCGATCTTCTGTTCGGGGTCGTTCAGCATTTCCTGCCATTGCGACAACCAGCCGATGGTGCGCGGAATCGCGAACAGGACGGTAAACATCTCCGGTTTGAAGCCCATCGCCTGGTACATGATGCCGGAGTAGAAGTCCACGTTCGGATAGAGCTTGCGCTGCACGAAATACTCGTCTTCCAACGCGATGCGCTCCAGTTCGAGAGCAATCTCAAGCTTGGCATTGCGTCCGGTAACTTCGAACAATTGGTCGGCCGCCCACTTGATGATCTTGGCCCGCGGATCGTAATTCTTATAGACGCGGTGCCCGAATCCCATCAGCTTGCCTTTGCCTTCCTTGATCTTCTTCATGTAGGCAGGGACGTGGTCCTTGGAACCGATCTCGTCCAGCATGCGCAGCACTTCTTCGTTAGCCCCGCCGTGCAGGGGTCCGGAAAGAGCAGCAGCGGCGGCTGCCGTGGCCAGGTAAGGATCGGCCTGGGAGCTGCCCACGGCTCTCATGGCGTTGGTGCTGCAGTTCTGCTCATGGTCGGCGTGGAGAATAAAAAGGATGTCGAGCGCTCGCGCAATCACCGGATTGGCGAGATATTTCGGCTCCACCATCTTCCACAGCATATTCATGAAGTTTTCGGTGTAGGTGAGGTCGTTGTCAGGATAGACGTACGGGTACTCGACCATGTGGCGATACGACATGGCCGCGATCGAGGGCATCTTGCCAATGAGGCGCTTGATCTGGTGCAGCCGGTTCTCGGGATCGTGAACGTTCTTCGCTTCCGGATACACCGTGGAGAGCGCCGCCACCGTGCTCACCAGCATGGCCATGGGGTGCGCGTTGTAGCGGAAGCCTTCCATGAACTTCTTGGTGGTTTCATGGAGCATGGTGTGGTGCGTGATGTCATTCACCCAATTCTTCAATTCACTGGCGTTGGGCAGTTCGCCGAACAGAAGCAGGTAGGCAACTTCGAGATAGGTACAGTGTTGCGCGAGAACGTCGATGGGATAGCCGCGGTAGCGCAGGATTCCCTTGTCGCCGTCAATGTAGGTGATCGCGCTCCGGCAGGATGCGGTATTCATGAAGGCGGGGTCATAGGTCATCAAGCCGAAATCTTCAGGGCCGGTTTTGATCTTGCGCAGATCCATGGCGCGGATGGTGCCATTTTCGACGGGAAGGGTGTAGCTCTGCCCGGTACGGTTGTCGGTGATGGTTAAGGTATCTAGCGGCATTCAAACCCTCCTGAAAACGATTGCCAGCGAAATAATAACGCGGGACGGAGCTCACCCGCAGTATTAGCATCGACAGTATCGACCGCCGGCACTGGGCGCTGTGACCCTGCTCACAGAGAAGTGTTTACCTATCACCACAGCAACCCAAAGCAATGCTACCAGCACCGGGCGTGGATTGCGCAAGGGGTAGCATGTTCCAATTATTGGCAATTGTAGGGGTGAGCGTGTAGGGTGTGAAAACGCCGGAACTGCGGCCATCCCCACGCGGAGGCAAGTCGAAACCATGACCTGGATTCGTACCGTACCATTCTCAGAAGCCGACGAAGAACTGCGGCAGGCGATGGAAGGGCAGAAGGCGCTTTATCCGCAGGAGTATGCCGTTCCGATTCATCCCGCTGCCGGCGGCGGCTCGCTGATTGTAGCCTCTCACTCCCTGATTCCGCAGGCGCTTAAGCATGCATTCTCTACCTTCGGCGCGCTGATGTCCCCTGACCTGCCGCTCCAGCGGCGTCATCACGAGATGATCGCCACCATGGTCTCGGTGACCAACCAGTGCGTGTATTGAATCGAGTCCCACGCAGAGTTTCTGCGTCGCGTCACCTTGGACAAGGAACTGGTCGAAGCGCTGGAACGCGATTACACCACCGCGCCCATCACGCCGCAGGAACGTGTGATGATCGACTACGTCGTGAAGCTCACCAAAGACGCCACCAAGGTCTGGAAAGACGATCACGAGAAATTGCGGGCCGCGGGCTTCGACGATCAGGCCATTCTGCAGATCACGCTGATTGCGTCCTGGTTTAACTACATCAATCGAGTAGCCGACGCGCTGGGCGTAGGCCGCGAACCGTAATTTCCGTAGAGACGCGGCTTGCCGCGTCTCTGGCAGCGCACCTCACTCGTTGGCCACCCGTCTGTGCGATTTCACCGCCAGGCAGCGCGCAAAGATGGCTGACACCTGGGGAATCTCCTCTTCGTTCAATCGAATGGCGCTGCCCAGTTTCTTCAATGCCGCATTCAGAGCCGTAGGCTGTGGCCCCGTCAATTCGAGAACCTGCTGCCACTCCCGCGCAACCGGAATACGCTCGTCGGTTTCGGCGTCTTCGCAAAACTGGTCGGCCGCTTCTGGAGGAGTTCCATACTCGTCGGCGACATCCTCATGGAAGTAGCCCCGCAGAAAGGTATGCAGCGCGGGAAAGTTGGCGGCGGTGAATTCCGGTTTCGGGTTCATAAGCGGCGCTCCGGATAAAAGTCAAAAATGGTAATCGGCAGCCAGCGCCAGTCAGTCGTGAGTTCTGGCGCTGTAAAGTTCTGGGAATTGTGCTACTAAACAGGGTGTGCGGGCAAGTGTGCTGGATTCGCTGGACGACTTCGAACGCTGGGGCGGCGCTCACAAGGACGACTGCGCATACGTGTTTCCGAGAGGATACCGGCGCGAGCGTTGGAGCTATCGACGCGTCGCCGAAGTGGCCTATCAGTTTGCCCGCGAGCTCGGGACGCGCAACATCGTCAAGGGCGATGCGGTGCTCTTGTGGAGCCCGAATTGTGCCGAGTGGGTAGCGGCGTTCCTCGGTTGCGCGCTTTGCGGGGTCATTGCCGTTCCCGTCGATGATGGCGCCAGCCCCGATTTTGCGCGCCGCATCAGCGCTCAGGTACGCACAAAGCTGGTGCTGTGTCCGCGCGAGCGGGCTGCGATGTTCGAAGGAATCGTAACCATTGATCCCGCCGATCTGGCACCCGTGGTCGCAGCGCGTCCGGCCGAACGTTTTCGTCCCGCTCAGATTCAGCCTTCCGACACGCTCGAGATTGTTTTCACCTCGGGCACAACGGCCGAGCCTAAGGGAGTGGTGCTCACCCACGCCAACGTGGCCGGCAACATTGTTCCGATCGAAACCGAGATGAGAAAGTATCTAAAGTACGAGCGGCTGGTGCATCCGATTCGCTTCCTCAATCTGCTGCCGCTGAGCCACGTCTTCGGCCAATTTTTGGGCATTTTTCTTCCCCCGCTGCTGGGTGGCACGGTCGTGTTCGAGAACACATTCAATCCAACCGAAGTGATGGCGACGATCCGCCGGGAACGCGTCTCGGTGCTGGTGGCCGTGCCGCGCATGATCGAGTCGCTGAAGCAGAAGATCGAACGCGATCTTGAGGACGCGGGCGTCCGCTCGAGTTTTGCCGCGCGCTACGCCGCGGCCGAGAGCCAGCACTTTCTGCACCGTTGGTGGACCTTTCGCGCCTTGCGCCGCCGGTTCGGATGGAAGTTCTGGGCCATGATCAGCGGCGGCGCCGCGCTTGATCGCGAGACCGAAGAATTCTGGCATCGCCTGGGATACGCCGTGATCCAGGGATACGGCTTGACCGAAACCACTTCGCTGATCAGCTTGAACCATCCCTTTCACACCAGCCGTGGTTCCATCGGAAAGGTGCTGCCGGGGCGCGAGATCAAGCTGGCGGAAGATGGAGAAATCCTGGTGCGCGGCAGCGGCGTGGCCAGCGGCTACTGGAACGGCCGCGAACTGCAGCCGGTGGCGCATTCGGAAGATGTAGGCTGGTATCGTACCGGCGACCTGGGCGCGCTCGACGAGCAAGGCAATCTCTTTTTCAAGGGCCGGAAGAAGGAAGTGATCGTCACGCCCGCGGGCATGAACATTTATCCCGAGGACCTGGAAGCGGCGTTACGCGGGCAAAAAGAGGTTCGGGATTGCGTGGTCGTCGGACTGGAGCGCGGCGGAAACGCCGAGCCGTGTGCCGTGCTGATTCTGCGCGACCGCACCCCGGACGCGTTCGCGTTGGCCGCACAGGGCGTCGTCCAGCGTGCCAACGAAACGCTGGCCGAATATCAGCGCATGCGCACATGGTTCGTCTGGCCGGACGAAGATTTCCCCCGCAGTTCCACACAGAAACCGCGTCGCAACGTGATTCGCGATGCGGTTGAGGTTGGTCTTCGCGGAGAATCTGCCGCGAACGCAGCCGCAGCCAGTCCACTCGCCGAACTGCTGACGCGAATCACCGGCCGCAGCGTTCAGAACACGCAGAACCCGACGCCGAGCGCCAACCTGGAAAGCGGGCGGGAGCTAAGTTCTCTGGGGTTAAGCTCTCTCGACCGAGTCGAACTCCTCAGCGCCCTCGAAGACCGCTATCAGATCGACCTGAGCGAAACAGAGTTCGAAACAGAGTTCGAAACCAGGTTCGCGAACGCGGCGACTGTCGGCGATCTGGAAAAACTGCTGCAGGTCGAACGAGGCACTCGCCACAGGCCTCCTGATTCCGAGCTTCACTATCAAGGCTTTCATTATCCTCGCTGGGCCCTGCGCTGGCCGACCACGTGGCTGCGCCTGGCGTCGTATTATTTGCTGGCGCGCCCGGCAGTATATCTTCTGGGATGGCCCCGCGTGACCGGACGTGAAAACCTGCGCGGCGTTCGCGGGCCGCTGCTGGTCATTTCAAACCACATTGCCGATGTGGATATTGGCTTCATCCAGTTCGCGCTGCCCGCGCGGATCCGGCACAAGCTGGCGACCGCAACCCGCGGAGAGGCGCTCGAAATGTTGCGCTCGCCCGGCAGGGGCCACGATCGCACGTGGTTCGCCCGGATTTACGACCGCTTGCGCTGGACGCTCGGCGTCGCCCTGCTGAACCTGTTCCCGCTGCCGCGCCAGTCCGGCTTCCGCAAAAGCTTCGCCTACGCCGGAGAAGCCGTCGATCGCGGCTACAGCGTGCTCGTGTTTCCGGAGGGGAAGCACACCGAAGACGGCAAGCTCTGCCCGTTCCGCACCGGAATCGGCCTGCTCGCCAACAATCTCCGCATTCCCGTCGTGCCGATGCGGATTGATGGCTTGTTTGAGATCAAACACGCCGGGAAGAAGTTTGCGGCACCCGGAAAGATCCAGGTGCGCATCGGAAAGGCTATGCAGTTCGCCCCAGACACCGACCCCGAGCATATCGCGCAGGCGCTGCGAAAGGCGGTTGAGGACCTCTAACAGTCCGCTGAAGAACTCGGGTCGGCGCCGCTCTGATCCAAGAACACTCGGCCCGGAAATACAAAAGGCCGGGCAGTTGAGCCCGGCGCTTCGTAATGAGAAACTGTCAATCGCTGAGTTGAGCTAGATCAGTTTCACGTTAACCCCGTTTTACGTATGTATTAAGCCTGCCGCATTAAGCGTGCCGCCCCCCTACATCACCTGCGCAAGGCCTTCCAGTTCGCGTTCCAGCACCGGCAAAGAACAGCCTGCCATTTCCACTCGCCCAGCAGCGTCGATCGCTTCGGTCTGCGAAACGCCATAGCCACGCCCCATTAAGAAAACCTGCAGCAGTTCCGCCGCTTCGCGGGAATCCACCATGCCGCCCTGGATCAGGTCGTTGCGCAACGCGCATAGTTCCGTCACCGTAAATTTTTCTTTCGTGGCCATTCTCACCTGCGACCCCCTGCCAGTTGCTTATATTAGACTCATCGGCAACTTGCTTCGATACATGCAATCGTAATGCCGGAACTTTGGTACTCCCGTCTGAGGCGGCTTTTCCGATCCCTAAGTTCTAAGAACCCAATATTTTGCAAAAGGTTGCGGGGATATTGCGGGCAGGCGTGCGGAAGACATAACAACCGCCCCTGT
This sequence comes from uncultured Acidobacteriaceae bacterium, assembly GCA_963773955.1. GTDB lineage: Bacteria > Acidobacteriota > Terriglobia > Terriglobales > Acidobacteriaceae > Acidiflorens. Next base: position 19,153 of record CAVZDM010000113.1, read on the forward strand.
CGCCAGAATGACACTAAGTGTCGTTTCGCCGCCGGAGAAAACCGAACTTTGTCGGTTCCGGTTCAGGCGGCGTCAATCGTAGCGGCGTCCACCAGCATGATCGGGATGTCGTCCTGGATAGGGTACACACGGCGGCATTGGCCGCATTTCAGGCTTTCCCCGTTCGCACTCAGAACTACCGGCTTCCTGCAAACCGGGCAGACCAGTGGGTCAAGCAGATCAGGGGGAATCATAGAGACAGTATTGTAATGCTGCACGCCGCCGCGCGGGAATTTTCAAAAGCAACATCTTTACCACCGGGGGCACAGAGGAACACAGGGGAGTCCGATGCGATAGAATCGCCTTTCAATTTACATCACGCGGCAGTGAGGTGGGATGGCAGCCAGGATTCTCGACGGTACGAAATTAGCCGGTGAAATCCGCGCGGAAGTCACCGCCCGGGCGAAAGCCCTGGCATTATCGGGCGTGCGTCCCGGGCTCGCCGTGGTGCTGGTCGGGCACAACCCTGCATCGGAGGTTTACGTTCGCGGTAAGGTCAAGAGTTCGGAAGAGGTCGGCCTCTACAGCGAGCAACACACTCCCGCCGAAACCGCGACCACCGAAGAACTGCTCGCCCTGATCTCCAGCCTGAACCGCCGCGACGAAATCGACGGCATCCTGGTGCAGTTGCCGCTGCCCGCGCACGTCGATTCGAAGAAAATTCTGCTGGCGGTCGATCCCGCCAAGGATGTAGACGGATTTCATCCCATGAACGTGGGCTATCTTTCCACTCAGCGTCCCGGCCTGGTGCCCTGCACGCCGGCCGGCGTCATGGAGATTCTGAAGCGCAGCCAGATTCCGATTGCCGGGCAGGAAGCCGTGGTCGTCGGACGCAGTGACATTGTCGGCAAACCCGTAGCCATGCTGCTGCTGAATCAGAACGCCACCGTCACCGTCTGCCACTCGAAGACGCGCGATCTGCCCGGAGTCTGCCGCCGCGCCGACATCCTGGTGGCGGCGATTGGCCGCGCCGGCATGGTCACTCGCGACTACGTGAAGCCCGGAGCCACCGTGATCGACGTCGGCATCAACCGGATCACTGACCGAAAGGAATTCGACCGTCTGTTTCCGGGAAGCAAGGCGGGAAACAAAAAGCGCGAAGAAACCTTCGTGGCCAAAGGCTCAACCCTGGTGGGCGACGTCCATCCCGAAGTGGCCGAAATCGCTGGCGCCATCACGCCCGTGCCCGGAGGCGTCGGCCCGCTAACCATCGCCATGCTGATGGCCAACACGGTAAGAGCCGCCATGATGCGACGTGGGATTAAGCATCCCGAATTAACCCGGATCTAGCAAAGAGTGGAGGCAAGAGGGATTCGTATCAGGGCATCGCTTTAGCGATGCCACAGTTCTTCGAAATCAGAAGCCCCTTTAGGGGCTACAACCGTGAGCACCCTTTGCTAAAACTCGGCCTCACCGGCGGCATCGCGAGCGGCAAATCCGCTGTTGGCGAGATGTTTGTGAAACGCGGCGCGCACTTGATCCAGTCGGATGCCGTCAGCCACTCGCTCATGCAGCCCGGCCGCCCGGTCTATGGGGAAGTCATCCGCCGCTTCGGCCACGAAATCCTGAATCCCGACGGAACCGTCAACCGTTCCCGGCTGGCCGAAGCCGCATTCGGTAAGCCCGGAGGTGCGCCTCCGCGCGTGCAGGAACTGAACGAAATTGTTCATCCGGCGGTGATCGCGCACGAAAATGAATGGATGGAAGAAATCGGCCGCCGCGATCCAAACGCCATTGCCATCGTCGAAGCTGCGCTGATCCTCGAAGCCGGCGCCGCCAGCCGCTTCGACCGTCTAATTGTCGTGACCTGCCATCCCAACCAGCGCATTCTGCGTTTCGCTCGCCGCCTGGGAATTTCAGAAGACGCGGCCCGCGCCGAGGTAACTCGCCGGATGGCGGCACAGATCCCCGACGAAGAAAAAATCAAAGCCGCCGATTTCGTAATCGACAACTCCGGATCGCTCGTTGAAACCGAACGGCAGGTGCAGCAAGTTCTTGCCAAGCTGCAATTGGGAAACAAGAAACTTCCCTAGTTCGCGCTGCGCCTCGGCATGGCCAGCCACTGCAAAATCGAACTTACGATGCTCAGCAGGATGGC
>CAVZDM010000114.1:0-8787 GCA_963773955.1 uncultured Acidobacteriaceae bacterium
GCTCGCCCAGCAGAGCCTGCAAACTGCTCGACTCCTCCGGCGACAACACCCATCCTTGCGCGCTGACAAATGCGTCGGTTAGTTCGTTGACAAACATCTGTTGTAAACGCCCCTCGTTGGATAGCGCACCGTTCTTCGCAGTTTTCTCGGTGCTGGCCGCCAGTTGGCCTTGCCACCGCGCAAGTTGTTTCCAAACGAGCGGCTTCGCCGCTGCCGAGCCACGCAGCCGCAAATACTCGATCGCATCGTTCGCCAATGGCTGCGTTCCCGCTTCGATCTGCGCTATCGCCAAGCGTTCCAACACAGGACTCGGCTCCAGAGAACCGATGTCGGTGAAGAACGTTGATTGCCATGGCTCTTGATTCGTCTTCTGAAGGAGTTGTTCCACGCGTGGTCCGCCATCCTCCGGCGAAACCTTTAGCAGGTATCCGAGCATCAGAAACTGGACTGACAATGGCCATGTGGCGTGCTTTGCGTCGTTGAATGGCAGCACAACTGGCAACACGGCGCTGGTCGCGTAGCGGTGCAACAATGTCGCGCCATTGTACAGATCTTGATTTTGGGTGAGCGCAACAAAGTTGGCGGCAAGCTGTGCCACTTGCTCCGGCAGTGAAGCCTCCGGCAGACGCAGGTAGAAAGATGAGAAGCGCGGAACAGGGCGCACCACCTCTTTTCGCGCGAAGTCTGTTGCCGTCATTGGATCGAGTTCCATCCAGCGCAAAAGCGCCTGCCGATTGCCAGCTTCCGCGAAACGGCGCACGACGGGCAGCATCAGCGGAGAGCGCACTCGCGCCCATGCATCACCCAGAAGCCATTCCTGCGATTGCGAGGGGAAACTGTCATAGTGGGCAGCCACTGCGGCAATCACGGGAGCAGCGAATGGCAATTCATAGCCGGAGTCATAAGGCGCGCCTTTGGCGCGCGCAGGCCACTGCAACGCCGTTACCAGAGATGTTACCTGAGCCTCGCCACGTTTCTGCGGGAGAGCGGAAAGCAGAACTTCTCGCTCGCGGTCGACGGCAGGCCAGGAGATCATGTACGACCCGCCGCTCTTGAACTCCGTCACGCCCAGAAGTCTCACTAGCTCAGAGAACAGTAATCCGTTGACGGCAACGTCGGGGTCGACGAGAAGACGTTGCATCTCCTTGATCGCTGCGTCGGCGCTCGGCGTGTGATCCAGACAGTACGTGACTTCCTCGTGCTGTGGCGACAGCAGGCCAACCAGCACGCGTGCAGCCTCCGGCGTCCCCAGGTTGCACAATGCCTGCGTGGCTTGCTGATATCGCAGAAATTCCGGCGATGGTGGATTGGTGTTGCGCTGTATGGGCCCGGAGTATGCCTCATAGCCGTTGCGAATGACTTCCTTCTGCCATTCCGCCGAGGCAGGAACGATCTGCAGCACAATCTCAGGCTTTACGGTGAGGCTATGTGCTTTGACGGCAGCGTCCAGGGCCGGCATCCGCTGCGTGGTTTCGTCATCCAGCCCAACATCAAGTGAGAGTTGCACGCGATACTCGTCGGGCCTGTCGAAGCGAAATCGGTGCGTAAGAACATAAGGAAAGCTCTCCGGCTGCGAAGAGAGATCGCGATCCGGTACTTCGAACGAGGGGCCGCCACTGGTTGCCGGGCCAGAGGGAAACTCCTTCGTAAGATCAACCCAGCCGCCGTCGGGTGTGATTGTGAAGGACCACTTGCTGAAGAATCGGCACAGGGGAAATCCGAAATTGGATTCCCTGAAGAGTGCGCAGGGCTCCAAGTAGCGGTTCGGCGTGCTACTGGAGAGAACCACCTCCAACGGAATCACCTCGCCGATCTGGAAGCGGTTGGAACCGGTTGCCGAACGCAATTGCACCTGCAGGTCAGAGGGCTCCTGCGCCCGCAGCGGCCAGACAAATAAGGCCAGGGTTAGAATCAGACGCGCCATCCCAGAGCGAGTCATTGCGTCTCCCTGAAGCAGGTTGCACCGAACTCACATTGTAGTCTAGGGCGCTGTCCAAGCCCGTCGCCGTGGTTTATCCTTACGTTTCTTCGAGGACAACTGTGAACAAGCATTTCTTCTGGATTCCGCTCGCCGCACTCTATGTTTTGCTCTTTCCTTTATCACTTCCCGCCCAGCCGTATGACCCGGCGATGTTCCAGGAACTTCACTGGCGCATGATTGGCCCTTTTCGGGGCGGCCGCACCGTGGCGATTTCCGGCGTTTCCGGGCAGCCGAATATCTTCTATATGGCGCCGAACAACGGCGGAGTGTGGAAAACGACTGATTTCGGCCGCACCTGGGATCCAATTTTCGATGACCAGCCAACAGGTTCCATCGGAGCGCTGGCCGTCGCGCCGTCGAATCCGAATACGATCTACGTCGGCAGCGGTGAAGGCCTGCGCCGGCCCGATCTTTCGGTAGGCGATGGTATCTACAAATCGACCGATGCGGGCCGCACCTGGCAGCATCTGGGGCAACGTGATGGCGCTCTGCGCGACGCGCAGCAGATCGCATCCATCATCGTCGATCCCAAGGACCCCAATCGCCTCTTTGTCGCGGCCCAAGGGCATCCTTACGGGCCAAACACCGAGCGTGGCGTCTTCCGTTCGCTCGACGGCGGTCAGACCTTCCAAAAGGTTCTCTACAAGGACGAAAACGTCGGCGGCATGGACCTCGTCTTCGATCCGCGCAACTCGCAGGTAATCTTCGCCAGCATGTGGGCGTCGCGCCGGCCACCGTGGACGACCGGCCTTGGCTTAACCGCACCGGGAAGTGGTCTCTACAAATCGACTGATGGCGGCGATCACTGGCGGCAACTCACCAAAGGATTGCCTGGTGAAGCGGAAGGCATCGGGCGCATCGGGCCCGCGGTTTCTCCCAGCGATCCCGACCGCATGTATGCGTGGGTCAACGTGGAGAAGACCAACGCGAAGAAGGCGAACGGCATCTACCGTTCTGACGATGCTGGCGAAAGCTGGCAGCAGGTGAACGACGAGGAACGCGTCTGGGGCCGTGGCGACGATTTCGGCTGCGTGCGCGTCGATCCGCGAAACAAGGATGTCATCTATGTGGCCAACACTTCGACCTACCGATCCGCCGATGCGGGCAAGAACTTCACCGCCATCAAGGGCGCGCCTGGCGGCGACGACTACCATACCATCTGGATCAATCCCGAAATCCCAGACATTATCGCGCTCGCTCTCGACCAGGGTGCAACCATCACCGTGAACGGCGGCGAAACCTGGAGTTCCTGGTACAACCAGCCCACCGCGCAGTTCTATCACGTCATCACCGACAACGAGTTTCCTTACTGGGTCTATGGCGGTCAGCAGGAAAGCGGCTCGGTCGGAACCGCCAGCCGCAGCGATTTCGGCGAAATCACGTTTCGCGACTGGACAACCGTTGGCGTTGAAGAATACGGCTATGTTGCGCCCGATCCGCTGCATCCGAATCTGATTTACGGCGGCAAGGTCACGGTTTTCGACCGCAATACCGGACAGACGCGCGATGTTTCGCCGGTCGTTCTGCGCACTGGACAGTATCGCTTCAACCGCACCGCACCGCTGATTTTCTCCGCTGCCGATCCGCGCGTGCTTTATCTCGGATCGAACGTGCTGTTTGCCACGCGCGACGGTGGCAACAGCTGGCAGATCATCAGCCCCGATCTGACCCGTGAAGATCCCGGCGCTCCCGCGACGCTGGGACCGTTTATCGCGAACGATCCGGCGAAGGGCAAACACCGCGGCGTGATCTATGCGATTGCTCCGTCACCGAAAGATGCCAACCTGATCTGGGCTGGCACGGACGATGGCCTGATTCACGTGACGCGCGATGGCGGCAAGAACTGGCAGAACGTAACGCCTCCCGAACTGACTCCGTGGAGCAAGCTGGCGCAGATGGACGCGTCACATTTCGATACGCCAACTGCCTATGCAGCCGTGAACCGCCTCCGGCTTGACGACCTGCATCCTTATATCTATCGCACGCACGACGGCGGAAAGTCCTGGCAGAAAATCGTCAGCGGCTTGCCCGATAACGAACCCGTGAACACGGTGCGCGAAGATCCCGAGCGCAAGGGATTGCTCTTCGCTGGCACCGAACGCAGCGTGTATGTCTCGTGGGACGATGGCGATCATTGGCAGTCGCTCAAAATGAATCTTCCGCCAACGTCGATTCGCGATCTCGTCATTCATCATGACGATCTGGTCGTCGGAACTCACGGACGTTCGTTCTGGATCCTGGATAACATCACGCCGCTGCGGCAGTTCAGCCCGGAGGTTGCGAAGGCTGCGTGGTATCTCTTCGCTCCGCAACTGACCTATCGCGTGCGCCGCAACAACAACACCGATACACCTTTGCCGCCTGAGGAACCCGGGGGACAAAATCCTTCGGATGGCGCGATGATCGACTACTGGCTCAAGGACGCCGCGTCCGCGCCAGTCATGATCGAAATCACCGATGAAAGCGGAAAATTCGTCCGTCGTTTCTTCAGCACTGACAAGCCCGAGCCGGTGAACGAAAAAGATTTCAACGTTCCCATGTACTGGGTGCGTCCGCGCCGAACTCTATCGGCGGCTGCTGGGATGCACCGCTTCGTCTGGGATCTGACCTGCCCTGCCCCCGAGGTATTGACACGCGACTACCCGATTTCGGCGATCTACCATGACACGCCACTGTATCCGCTGGGCGCGACTGTGTTGCCGGGGAAATACACGGTAAGCTTCTCGACGAGCGGCGGCAAGATGGTGGTGAAGGCGCCGCTCGAAATCCGCATGGACCCGCGGGTGAAAACCTCGCCCGAGGATCTGCGCCTCCATTTCGAACTCGACCGGAAGATTGCCGACGCGCTGCACCTTGATTACGAAGCCGTGCAGCAGGTGCGCAGTTTGCGCGCGCAGTTGAAATCGCTTGCGAACAAAGTCCTTACCACGGGGAGCACAGAGGGACACAGGGAAAATCCTGGGCCGGATGCGATCCGCAAGATAGCCGCTGAGCTGGAGGCCAAAGCCGCGGCCATTGAGGGCGAGGAAGGCGGGTACGGCACGCGCTACCTAAGCACTCCCGAAGGCCGCAGCCTGTCTCGGCTGAATAGCGGCTTGGGCGCCGTCGTCAACGCTCTTGATACCGCCGATGCCGCGCCCACCACCCAGCAGGTCGCGATGTTCGGAGCACTGGACAAGGCGCTCGAAGAGCAGTTGTCGGCCTGGGCCCAGCTCAAGGCAAGAGATATTCCGGCGCTGAACGAACAGCTCAAGAAAGCGGGATTGCCGTTGATCGATTTGCAGAGGCCGGTTGCGGTAACGGCCGACTCGGCGCCGACCACTTCGCAGGACCGCGACCAGAACGAGGAATAGGCGCAGGCGTTTCGCGGAATCCCACTCATCGCAAAGACCGCGATGAGCGGGGCACCCGGCCGCGCGGCATCCAGAACAGATTGACCGACCCGGTCAATTTCGGAGAATCTGGCAAGAACTTCATCGAAATAGGCAAGTGTCCCAAGGTTCAGGAAACTATGCTTAGGCGTGCGCTGCCCTTGAGGCAGAAGGAATTTCGCAACTTAGGAGAAACAATGCAGAAGCGCAGACTTGGGAATAATAACTTGGAAGTTTCGGCTCTTGGCTTAGGCTGCATGGGAATGAGTTTTTCTTACGGCCCGGCTGGAGAGAAGCAGGAGATGATCTCTGTTCTCCGTGGCGCCGTGGAACGCGGAATAACATTCTTCGATACGGCTGAGGTCTATGGTCCATTCACGAACGAGGAACTCGTGGGCGAAGCTCTTTCTCCGTTCCGCGGGAAAGTGGTGATCGCCACCAAGTTCGGATTCAAACTCAAGCCGGACGGAAGTGCCGGTTTCGTTGGTCCGGATAGCAGCCCGGAGCGTATTAAACAGGTCGCTGAGGCTTCTCTTAAGCGACTCAAGGTCGATGCCATCGATCTGTTCTATCAACATCGTGTCGACCCGAAAGTGCCCATCGAAGACGTGGCCGGAGCCGTAAAGGAGTTGATTCGGGAAGGCAAGGTGAAGCACTTCGGCCTTTCTGAAGCGGGAGCCAAGACGATTCGTCGCGCTCACGCAATCCAGCCCGTCACTGCAGTCCAGAGCGAATACTCGCTGTGGACGAGAGGTCCTGAAGAGGAAGTATTGCCGACCCTCGAGGAACTCGGAATCGGGTTCGTTCCCTATAGCCCTCTCGGCAAGGGTTTCCTGACGGGGAAGATGAACGAAAACACCACGTTTGACAAATCTGATTTCCGCAGCACCCTGCCTCGCTTTACGCCTGAAGCCCTCAAGGCGAACCAGGCGCTGGTGGACTTGCTCGGCAAGATCGCACAACGGAAGAAGGCGACCCCTGCGCAAATAGCGCTCGCATGGCTGCTCGCCCAGAAGCCATGGATCGTTCCAATCCCCGGCACAACCAAGCTGCATCGTCTCGAAGAGAACATCGGAGCGGTCGCAGTCGAACTTACGTCCAATGATCTTCGCGAGATCGAGAGCGCTTCCTCAAAGATCAAGGTGGAAGGGGCGCGATACCCTGAAGCCATCGAGAAAATGACGGGGTTGTGAAAGGTAAATCCATGTACAAGGCCAAGGCTTATTCCGCTGCCAGCGCGACATCGCCGCTGGCCTCCACCACGATCGCGCGGCGCGATCCAACCGAAAACGACGTACAGATCGAAATCCTGTACTGTGGCATCTGCCACTCTGATCTCCATTCGGTCCGCAACGAGTGGAGCGAATTCATGCCCACCGTGTACCCGATTGTCCCGGGCCATGAGATCGTCGGGCGCGTCGCCAAAGTTGGCTCAGCAGTGACCAAGTTTAAGCCCGGCGACCTCGCCGCAGTCGGCTGCCTGGTCGACTCGGACGGCACGTGTCCCGAGTGCCGCGCCGGCTTTGAGCAGTTCTGCCCCAACCTCACACTCACCTTTAATATGCCGGACAAACACCTCGGAGGCGTCACCTATGGCGGCTACTCCGAAAGGATCGTGGTGGACCAGAGGTTCGTTCTGCGCGTTCCCTCGAACCTCAAGCTCGCCGGAGTCGCTCCTCTGCTCTGCGCCGGAATCACAACGTACTCCCCGATGCGCCGCTGGGGTGTCACCAAGGGCAAGAAAGTTGGCGTGGTCGGGCTAGGCGGGTTGGGCCACATGGCCGTGAAGTTTGCCCATGCGCTCGGAGCCCAGGTCGTTGTCTTCACCACTTCACCAAATAAAAAGGAAGATGGACTTCGTCTCGGCGCCGACACTGTCGTAGTCTCCCGCAATGCCGGCGAGATGCAAAAGCACACTGGCAGCTTCGATTTCATCCTCGACGCCGTCTCCGCCGATCACGATATCAATGCCTACATCAACCTGCTTCACCGCGAGGGCAACATCACGATTGTCGGCGCACCGCCAAAGCCTCTCGCCGTCACCGCCTTCGGTCTGATTATGGGCAACCGGAATTTTTCGGGCTCGATGATCGGCGGCATCACCCAAACTCAGGAGATGCTCGATTTCTGCGGGAAGCACGACATCACCGCCGATGTCGAAATTATCCCGATCCAGAAGGTCAACGAAGCTTACGAGAGACTGCTCAAGTCCGATGTGAAGTACCGCTTCTCCATCGACATGGCTTCTCTCAAAAGTGAGTAAAACCGAATGAATTGCTTTTGCTCGGCGTAGTCTCTTTGTTTGTCGTTATGGCCGCCATGACGCACATCGCCATTCAGGAAAAGAAGGACGGCAACGTCGTCGACTGGATGGAGCAGGTGAGCGACGAACAGTACAGCGATTCTTAGACCAATTGGGTGCCCCGCCCTTCCCGCGTCTTTTTGCGGGAGGGTGGGGATTTTGACTTCCCGACGACTTTGGACGAAACCAGACAGGGAGTCAAAATCCCCACCCTGTCGCAAAATGCGCGACAAGGGCGGGGCAACCCTGATGGAAGGAATACACATGCCAACGCGGAACGATACTCTAAAGGACCGCCTTTCCCGGCATAGCGAAATTAACATCGCTGTGACCGGCAGAAAGTCAGGACGCACCATCTCAATCCCGGTCTGGTTCGTGTTCGAGGGCAGCAAGCTTTACCTCCTGCCGGTGAAAGGGTCGGATACACAGTGGTACAAGAACGTGCTCAAGAACCGGATGATTCGGATCGATGCGCGGGGCGCAGAGGCTGAAGTCAAGGCAGTTCCTGTCACCGACGCCGCACAGGTGTCGTCCGTGGTCGAGAAATTCCGCGGCAAGTACGGGGCCGGCGACGTGAAGAAATACTATTCAAAGTTCGACGTTGCCGTAATCGCTCAGATGGAATGAACACCATAATGATTCGCAAAAGGGATATTCTCGAAGGCGTGGGAATCGACGGCAAAGTGGTGTCTCTGCGGCAGGTAAGTAACGGAGCGGATCCGATTGGACCAGACACAGCCAAACTGGCCCGCCTTATTGCCGCCTATGCCCCGCACGACGGCGGTTTCGACCTGCGCATCCCTGGCTTGCACGCCAGCCGCTTTTCACGAGTAAACCGGGAGTGTGTGCATGCGCTCCGAGTGTCCTCGTTGTGCATCGTCGCACAAGGAGCGAAGACCGTCATCGTAGGGGACGAGGTGTATGAGTACGACGCGTCGCGCATGATTGTGTTCTCGGTCGCGCTGCCGGTTGCCGCCCAAGTCACGCGGGCCAGCCATTCCGAACCCTACCTCTCTCTAAGGCTAGATCTCGACCCGCACAAGATTGCCGAACTGGTCTTAAAGGTGTACCCGCATGGTCTGCCGGCAGTTCAAGAGAGGAGCGCTGTTTACATCGCTGCGGCCGATACGACC
>CAVZDM010000115.1:0-14722 GCA_963773955.1 uncultured Acidobacteriaceae bacterium
GTGTTATGTACTTCGTCTCTTCGTTCAGTTACGTATTGCTAATCAGTGTCATAAAGGTAAATCCTCCTACTGGAAGTTCATTCGGAGAGCTATCGAAGCCCTCGAACTGTTAATTAGTGTCAACAAATCATAAAATCTTAGCGTGTTATTGTCAAGTATATTATCTCATTTATTGTCAGTTGCTTACACTAAATATCAGGCACTGCAGGTAGCTGGTTTCCGGCACATTAAGCAGAATTGGATGGTCTTTCGACGCCCCGCGGTGCTCGATGATCCGCAGAGATTTGTGGGCGTCCTGGGCGGCGTCGGCGACCACTTTGAGGAAGTCGGCGGGGCTCACGTGGAAGGAGCAGGAGCAGGTCACAAGAATCCCTCCCGGCCGCAGCATTTTCATAGCTCGCAGGTTGAGTTCCTTGTACCCGCCGAGGGCCTTATCGAGGTCGCGCTTGCTTTTGGCAAAAGCCGGCGGATCGAGAACGATGGTGTCATAGCGCCGGTTCGAAGCGGAGTACTCACGCAGCAGATCGAAAGCGTTGGCTTCGATCCACTCCAGTTCGCGGCCGTTTAGCAGCGCGTTCTTTTCCGCCATTTCCAGCGCCGGACGCGAGCTATCGACCCCAGTGACGCTGGAACACTTGGTCGCCGGGTGCAAAGCCAGATGCAGGGCGAACCCTCCCTGATAACAGAAAGCGTCGAGGGCTTCGCCGTGAGCGTACTGCGCGGCGGCGGCATAGTTCTCGCGTTGATCGAGAAAGGCACCGGTCTTCTGCCCTTCGAGACCGTCGTAATAGAAGCGGACACCGTTCATTCTCACTTCGGTCGAACTTTTCTCTCCCCACAGCAGCGCGGTTGGAAGCGGCGGCAATTGCTCGAGTTCTCGGATGCGTGCTTCGACGCGCTCTACCACCCCGGCAGGCTGCATTTCTTCTTTCAGCGTTTGCACGATGGCGGCACGCACGGGTGCGGCGTCCATGGCCTGGGTAAGGATCTGCACAGTAAGCACGTCGTTATAGCGATCAACGATGAGCCCGGGAAGAAAATCGGCTTCGCTGAAGACAATGCGGTAGGCGTCAGTATTGCGGACGAGCTCATTTTCCGTGCGGTACGCGATGGCGGCGCGAATGCGCTCGGCGACCAGCGCGGGCAGGTCGGGCACCGATCCGTGAGAGATCATGCGGATCGCGATCTGTGACGACGAACTATAGAGTGCTGTTCCCAGGAATTTCCCGCGCGAATCGAGGACGCGGACGACGGCGCCGGCCGGCACGTCTTTTTCTTCGACAACATCCGAGCGGTACACCCAAGGGTGGCGAGACTGCAGGCGGGCGACTCCCCGGGTGGAAAGCTTCACGGAAGGCTCCGCGTGTTTGGCGGAGGCGGCGCGGTTTTTCGGCATGGATTGATGTTATAGCGAAGCGAAGATTACTGTGAACGCTGGTAAACACGGAATATGCACGTGACCCACCAGCGGGTACTATCGTTGCGTGGAATGGGACCTTCTCAAAGCGGTGGGTTGGGTGCTACTGGCGGCCCTCGGTATGTGGGCAGCTTCGGGCAATCCCGTCGGAACAATCAAAGAGATTTGGGATTTTTTCAGAGGCAAGTGAACCTGATAGACGGAACCGCAAGCGTCAGTCCAGCGCGACCACTGACACCGGAACAGCTCTCAGGCACGAATCCCGACACCGTCCCGATTCCGTTTGCGCGGTAATTCTCCCCAGCTCGGAATCGCGCCCACGCTAGCCGTCACCGCGCCCGTCATCACCTTCAGGAACGCCGCCTGGAACTGTTCCATCTCGGGCCCCGTGCCGATGGTGACGCGCGAGTACGTCGGCATCGCCGGCCAGATGCGACCGATAAATACATTCTGCTTAGCCATGGCGTCGATCGCCGGCTTTGCCGGCCGTTTTGTATCGAGCATGAAAAAGTTCGCTTCCGAGGGAATGTAGGAGTATCCGTTACGGTCGAGCCACGCAAAAACCTGGCCGCGGATAGTGGCGTTGATGCGCCTGCGCTCGGGCACCAACTGCGTATCTTTCAGGCTGGCCGAGGCGGCCACGAGCGCGGTGATAGGCATGAAATTCCAGCCGCCGTAGTTTTCGATTTTCTCCAGCAGGTCAGGACGGCCGAATACGGCGCCACAGCGCAGCCCCGCCAGGCCGTAGATCTTCGAGAAGGTGCGCAGCAGGATGATGTCCTTGCCGGTCTTCACCAGGTCCATCGCCGAAACCGCATCGCCAAAATGAATGTAGGCTTCGTCGACCAGCACCACCGAACCTTTGGGCTGGTTCTCGACCAGGTATTCGATATCGGAATGGCTGGTCAGCGTGCCGGTCGGATTGTTGGGATTGCAGACATAGAACACGCCCGCGTCGGGCGCCGCAGCCAGCATGGCTTTCACATCGTGCGCGTAGCTCTTCGTCAATGGGACTTTCACCAGTTTGGCGCCGATAGCTTTAGCGGTAAACATTCCAGCTTCGTATCCCGGATCGGCGGTGACATAGCTGCGCTGCGGTGAGGCGAATGCCGCCACCGTGTGATGCAGCGGCTCGCTCGATCCGGCATAGACACGAACCTGTTCCAGCTTCAGCCCTTCCATTTCCGCCAGCGTCTTCACCAGATCGTCGGTGAGCCAGTCGGAGTAACGACCGCCCTGCGCGACGATGGCGCTTGCCGCCTCGCGCGCCGAAGCGCAGGGCCCGAGAGGATTCTCGTTGGCGTCAATCCGGATCGCATCTTTCGGAAAGTTGTGCAGCCGAGCGTGCGCCAGCATCGGCTCGGTGACAATGCGCAATGCCATGGCCGCCGAAGCCGCGGCCGACAGACTCAGAAACGAACGGCGGGATGCGGAAGGAAAACGAAGGCTGAAGTCGTTGTCTTGTGGGGCCATCACTCACCTCGTGCCCGCAATCTTACCCCAAAATCCGTCTCAAATTCGGCCTTGGCGGTTTTGGGTGGCGCAGCGGTTCACCGGGGGTTGTACTTGCCTTTGGGTGGCGCAGCGGTTTACCGCTGCGATAACTGTCTAGCTTATGAGTCGGCTTTAGCCGCTGAGGTGAGACGACCAAAGCGAACAATACATCCTCCGCGCCCTGCTAGTTCGCCAATAACTGCTTCACCGTGGCGATATCGTGATCGAGGTCTCCGGTCATGCTGGCGGCATGGGACTGAGCCACGCGGGCGGCTTCTGTCTGTCCGCCGATCTCGAGCGCCTGGGCCAGAAGCAGATATCCGAGCGGCGATGGCTGGAGTTCGACCGATCGTTCGTAATCCCTGGCAGCCGTGGCGATGTCGCCCGCCCGCTGCGCCACCAAGCCCAGTCCACGATAGGCCGCCGAATTTCCGGGCTGCTGGTTCAGAGCGGCTTCGAAGTCTTGTTTCGCGTCGTCATACTGTTTCAACGAGTAGCGCGCAAATCCGCTGTTGGCTCGCGCCATCCCCACCCAATAGGGATTGTTTGTGTATTGCGGCACTCGCGCGTAGTCATCGAGAGCAGCCTGATAGTCGCCATGAATCTGCTCGTAGCTCGCGATATTGAGCGTGGCCGCTGGATCGTTGGGCCGCAAGGATCGCGCCCGCTGCAGGTGCGGCATAGCTTCCTCTATCCTGCCCTGCGCAATCAAAGCATTACCCGCGCCATCTTCAGCGATGTAGTTTCCCTCGGTGATTTCCAGGGTGTGGTTCCACAGCGTTAGATTGTCGCTCCAGAAACTCACTTGCCGATGCAGTGCAATTCCCAGTGTCAGCAGGATGGCCGCAGCGCCGATTGCAGACACCGCCGTGGGAACATGCCAAATCTTGATTAGATCCGCCGCGCCCCAGCAGACGATTACGAAAATTCCCAGCAGTGGAATGTAGGCGTAGCGGTCGGCCATGGCCTGAACGCCGACCTGCACCAGTCCAATCATCGGCACCAGCGTGCCCAAAAACCAGAACCACCCCACAAAAAAAGGACGGCGCTGCCGGAAAATCACGGCAACAAGGGTCACGGCAATGATTGCGCATCCGCACAATGCCGCCGCGGCAACGCTGATCGACTGTTCCGGATGCGGATACACCGGCGCCAGATTGACCGGCCAGAACGCCTTTCCGATATATTTGACATAAGCAATCGCCGCATTCCCCAGATGGATCCAGAGCGGGAGCTTCACCTGGGTTGCGTCGGTCTGCACCTTCATGGTGATGACCGCACTAACGCCCGACAGCGCAAACCACGGCACTTTCTCCCAAATCAGACTCCAGAAAGATAAGCCGCGGATAGTTGAGCCGGCGAGTTCGCCGCCCTCGCCCTCCGGGGGCGAGAGCGGTTGCTCCAGACGACGCAAAGGCCAGTAGTCCAGCAGCAGCAGCACAAACGGAAACGTAATCACCTGCGGCTTGGTCATCAGCCCCAAGGCATAGGCAAAAGTGACTGCCAGATATCGTCCGACGCCGGGCCGGCGCGTGTACCAGCCATACGCAGCCAGTGCGAGGAGAAAGAAAAGCATGCTGAGGACGTTCTTACGTTCCGCGATCCACGCCACCGACTCCACGTTGATGGGATGCAGAGCGAAGAGCGCGGCCACCATCAGGCTGCGCCAAGCCAGGCCCGTGGCACTCTCCAAAATCAAAAATAGCAGCACCGTGTTGGCCGCGTGCAGAAGCACGTTGACACCATGTGGGCCCGCCGGATTCAAGCCAAAAATCTGGCAATCGAGAGCATGCGAGAGCCAGGTGATTGGGTGCCAGTTCGCCGATTCTGAAGTATGAAAAGCCCAAACCACGGTGTTCCAGGTGAGTCCCGCATGAACTTGAGGATTTTCGGTAACGTAAACAACGTCGTCGAAATTGAGAAACGGAGCACGAGTAATCGGGTTATAAAGTGCAATGGTTGCCAGCGCCAGCAGCAGGCAGAAAATCAATCTGCGTTTTTGCGGGGATTGGAAAATCTGAGGCTCAGCCGGGCTCCGGTCAGGCTTCAGCTCCGCCGAATCCATGGGTTTCATTCGACCCTAGTGGACCGCCGGCTGTTCCGCCGGCGAGGTGGAATGCTTATGGCTAGCCTTGTGCTCGCGCCGGATGGCCAGCAAATCTTTATGCAGCAGATCGAGCGCATTCGAAGGGATCTCGGAGCCCCACTCATCGATTTCTTTTTCGTCCCAATGCCCGTTGAGCCGAAGCGCGGCGTCGGTCAAGTCCTCGGGAAACGCCAGCCGGTACGTTCCCTCGCGCAGCAGCACCTCGCCGACCTGGCGTCCGGTGTGCATTTCATAGATGCGTCGCGTGGAACTGCCGCCGTTATTGGTAAACACCAGCAGCACTTCGCCTTCTTCGCCGTAGTCCGGACGGTAGAACCAGGCCTGCGGTGCATCCACCTTAGGCCGCGC
This sequence comes from uncultured Acidobacteriaceae bacterium, assembly GCA_963773955.1. Taxonomy (GTDB): domain Bacteria; phylum Acidobacteriota; class Terriglobia; order Terriglobales; family Acidobacteriaceae; genus Acidiflorens. The sequence goes on from CAVZDM010000115.1 coordinate 5,367, forward strand.
GCGCTTTCGACCGGTGACCGTCACCACTTCCTGCTCCGGCTTCACTTCATTCGCTGGATTGAAGTAATAAACTCTCGAGCACGATTCGCAGACCATCACCTTTTCGCCGTTCCGCACTTCGTTGTAAGTCTGCGGCCGCAGCATCACCTGGCAACCCATGCATTTCTGGTCGCGGACCTCCGCCAGCCCGCTGCCGCGAAACTTAGCCACGCGCTCATAGTGACGAAGAATATCTTCCGAAATCCCGTGCCGCAGTGCGTCCCGTTTGGCGTTCCACTCGGAGAGCTTCTTCTGATCTTCGGCAGTAACCTTTCGTGCGTCCTCTTTTTCTTTTTCAATCTCGGCCGTCTCCGCCTTAAGCTCGGCCTCCGCCGCCTTGACGTCCTTTTCGCGCGCGTCGACGTTGACCATTACCTCGAGAATCCGGTCTTCGTTGAGCCGGATCTCCTGCTCCGCAAACTGGATCTCGTGCAGCAGCGCCTTATATTGGTCGTTGGTTTTTACGTCGAGAGACTGGTCGCGATACTTGGAAATTTTGCCTTGCAGATCTTTGATAGCGGCGTCGAACTTTTTGCGGTTAGCTTCGTCGCCTTTGGCGGCGACCCGCACTTTTTCCAGATGTGCCTTGGTCCCCGCCAGCTTCTGTTCAATCACCGCCACGCGTTTCGGCAGCGCGGCGACTTCATCCTGCAGCCGGCGGATTTCCTTGTCCGCGATCTGCAGCTCCAGCAATTTGTCGATATCAGGAAGCATCGGTCCGGGGCATCACAGTAACGATTCTAGCATGTTGAGGACAGGGAGCTGGCCCACCCTTTCCCTCATCTCAGCTCAGGCGGGTGGCCCTCGATAAGAGCGAAGGCAGTGTCAAGGGCAAGGATATCCTGGACAGTGCCCAAGCACCGTTTGCCTTGCCAGAGAGGTTGAGGACCAAGACTCTGGAAATCTCACGCTGAATCACCCACCGGTGGAAGATCGTCCCACCAACCATCGATTCGGTCTGAATATCGGCCATGATTCTTCTATGCGAACATCCCGCCCCGCGCGGGATGCGAGAGCGCCCAATCAATCCTGCGGTCTAGCTTGCGCCGACCAGGGCCACCCGCGGGCTGCTATCGATGCGAACGATCTCTGGATACGCTACATTCCTGCGCAGCATCCAGTAGAGTCGTACCGCTAACTTGCGTGCCGCTGCGGGTGCCAAGACAAGGTTATTGCAAGTGCTAACACCTACAATCGGGTCAATGAGTGTACGCGCCTGATTACAACAGTTACGCGCCAGCACCCCTGGCTTCTATTGCGACTCCAGTTCCGGCATAGGCCAGTCGATATCACGGCAGGTTTGGGCGTATTTGTCGCAATCGGGAATCAACGGATCCTTCGGCATGGCCGCGCGTGGTTCCGAGGTTTGGTGAGGCTCGCCATCATAGTTCAGCAAGAAGCTGCGCAAGCAACCTTCGCCATAACTCTTACAGGTGGATGTGACGGCGTACCGGGTTGGATCCTGTGAGGTCGGAGGGATGTACCGGATTTCGTATACGCCTAATCTACGCACGTTCGGGTCATCGGTGGCATTGCCCGCCCACGGCTCCCAAGACATTGTCGCGAACGACTTGGGAGGGGTTCCTCCGTTATTTTGCATAAAGGTTCGGACCGACGTGCGAAAACCGAACAGTTCGGAAGCGTTGAAGTCGTTGGGAGACTCGATAATGCCTGGGCTGTAGTTGGGACCGGGTTCCGCGGCCCATCCCGTGTAGGTGAAAACGAGTCCGCGACCATCGCCGACGATGGGGTCCATCCCCAGTACCTTTTGCTGCGGCATTGCCAGCAATCGAAAATTGATGCGTTTGCCGGAAGCATCCCGCTCCGGTGTGTAGGTGAACGTGTAATTGGAAACTGCGCCCGGCCTCGCAATGGCGGGATCGCAAGCCGCACCCTGCGGAAGCTTGAGGTCGCGCGGGAGGTCATCCAGCGCGGCCGGAAATTCGTCGCTGGCATTGCCCGCCCAAAATTCAATCAGGCAGCCGGTGAGGACGCTCACGGCGTGCTGGGCCACGCGGTAGGTGTTCATCGATCCTTGAACGCGCGCCACGCGCGCCTGTTCCTGCTTCTGCCCGGCGCGGAATTCTCTGAGTTGGATCTTGGGAAAGCCGATGGCGAGGTATATGAAGGTGATCACAATCCCGACCGGGAAGGCAGGGGAGCTTTGCCTGTGACCCGCGGCGAACACGACAATGCTCAGACTTACCGGGATGAACACGACAGCCCACAACAAAGCTTCCCCGAGCAGCGGGTCTCTGGACAGGCCGGCCCATACGAAGACCTGAAGCGCCATTCCGACGGAGGCCAAGAGTGCCGCGGAAAAGAGGGCGAGAGCGATGCCCGCTCCGCAGCTAACGATGACGCCGTTTCGTTCCCAGCTGAGCAGGAAGAAAGCAACGAGAAACGGGACTAAGAAAAAGATGTCAGGCAGGAATTTGTCGAAACGCGAGATCGTGAGTCCGCGGTTTTGCGCGTCACGACCAACGGTGGACTGTATGAGGTACTCGATTCTCAGGAAGATCAAAAGCGCCAAAATCATCGCGATTCGGATCGCAACAGTGCCTGGCGGGCGCTTCGGGGCCTGAACACTTCGAACCGGGACTGTACTTGTGATGATGTTTGGGATCATGTTTTGGCCGCCTGTGGGCGCTGCCTCCATGATTCCAGAATATCGGGGGGAGGGGGGTAGTAAACACGCATTAATCCCTTCCGAGTAAACAGCAGCGCAGCGCAAGAAATCCTACTGCAACGGTTCCGACTGCCGCAGCCGCGGCTTTTGTTCCCTTTTGCGCAGAACTCAGCAGCAGAAAACCGGAGATCGTCATGCAACTCGCAAACGCCAGCACAGAGATTCGTTTGATCATTCGCCGCCTCCAAACGGTGAGCATTCTCGGATGCGCAGCGCAGGCAAGCCAAACCGAAATCGGAGCCAGCCAGAGACGAGGCCAATACCGAACGCCTGACTTTGGTAATCTCCCCCGCAACAGCGGTCTAATGCCATACTGACCGGGAGAATGTCCTCCACCGCCAGCACGCAAAAAGGACACCGCGGCCAGCGCGTCCGCCTCGGCGGTTCCATCCTTGCTCTGCTGTTGCTCGAAAATGGGCGTCAGATCCGCGGCCGCATGAATCAGCTATCCGTCAACGGCGGGTTGCTATCGCTTGAAAATCCGCTCGACGAGAGCATCCGGGTGACTGTCCTGTTCCACCTCGGCTGCACCAGCATCCGCTGTCGCGCGCAAATGTTGTTTCCCATGTGGGCGACCAAAGGCTGCTTCCAGCCCTTTCGCTTTTTGGAATTGCCCGAGGCCAGCTACGCCAGCCTGAACCGGGAATTGGAAAACCTGGTCCGAGCCGGCGCGTCTCAGGAAGACGAGGAAGAAGCCGAGTAGTCGCTCATCTTCCCGCTGCCGCCAGGATCTGTTCCAACGAATATTTTTGTAATTCTCCAATCCGGTCAATCGTGATATCAGGCTTCGGAAACTGCGCCACCAGCGCCGCATCCAGCGCGTAGTGTCCCTGGCGCGGAAAAACCGTCGTCACCCGCGCGCCCCAATGCTTCTTGATCTCCGCCAGAATCCGCACCTTGTCGTCCACCATCACGTAGTGCGTCGCCGGATACTTCGCCTCCACATCATCCAGTTCCAGTTCCTTGTGGATGTAGATCAGGACGTGCCCTTCGAAGAACTCGTACAGACCCGAACGGTCCACCTTACGCGGCTGGAAAACCACATCGCCGTCGCTCAAGATCGCCGCCCGTCCCAAGCGCCGGGCATACTCAACCGCGTCCAGCGACTCGGGAAACAGCCGGTTTGCGAAGGGATAATTGATCATGAAGTGCGACACGGCCAGCAGCTTCGGATCGCGCGGCTGCTCGACGCGATAACGCTGCAGCGCGCCCAGGTAATCCGCGTATCCGAGTTCCGTGCGCAGCTGCTCGAAGATTTCCCAATAGCGCTGCTGGCTCGCCTCGCCCACTTTATTCGTGAGGTAGCGCTTCAGATCTTCCGCCACGCGATCGTTGTCGAGCAGCGTATTGTCCACGTCGAAAAGGAACACAATGCTCGGGTTGGAATCAGCGCGATTCACACGATCTCCAGTTCTCTGGCATAAAAGCGTGGCCTTATCATGCCAGAAATCACAGCCCCACGTGGCAGCCGTCACCGCCCAGATTTTCGTGCTCCTGTACACTTGATCTATTCCAAAACATACGAAATCCGCGCTCGCCACAAAGGGCTTGTCAGGTTCGTCGCCTTGTAGTACAAAAGCGGCGTCCAAACGATTCGGAAATTATCCGGGGCGGAATAATGTGACTCTGCCTCACAAACTGGGCCCAGCCGTTCTAGCCCCCTAGGAGCCAGCCTCGTGGAACACATTGATCCAGCCGTCATCAGTCGCTTCGACACCCGCTCCAGCCGGCCTTGTGAATTCTGCCGGGACCTTGATCCCCAATTCCGCCAACGCCGCCCCGCCGACCAGATGGTTGCCACCAGCCGCAAAGCTACTGCTTCCGCACATTTGACCGAGGATGGCTACGTCCGCCACCGGATGCTCGAACTGCGCCGGATCACTTCCCGAGCGCCGCTCACCGCGGCATAGGCGGTAGATCCCGGCGAGCGCAACACGGCAAGCAAAACCCGGTTTTCCCTTGTGTTTCCCTGTGTTCCCCCGTGCTCCCTGTGGTAACTGCTCGTCGATTTCCCGCTTGACACGACCCTTTCGCCAATGGATACTTATGCATTAGAGTGGATTTTTATTCATGTCGAAAACAGCCCGCCACAAAGCCATCCTCGACCTGCTCGACGACGGTCCTGTCGAAAGCCAGGACTCGCTCCAGCACAGGCTCGAGCGTAAGGGCTTCGAGGTAGGTCAGGCAACCCTGTCCCGCGACATCCACGAACTCAAACTCGTCAAAGGCCCCGAGGGCTATCGGCGCGCGGATGAGGCCTTGGCCGCGGACGGCTTTCTGCCCTCCGTCATGCATCTCGCCCGCCAATTCGTGGTCGAAATCCGGCAGGCTCAGAACCTGCTCGTGGTGAAAACCACGGTCGGCAGCGCGCAGCCGGTTGCCGCTGCGCTCGACACTTCGCACTGGCCTGAGGTTTTGGGCACAATTGCCGGCGACGACACGGTGCTGGTCATCGCCTCCGACAAAAAGAAAGCGCAGGGGCTCGCTCGACGCATTCGTGAGCTGTTGTAGACGGTTTGCAGGACTAATTGATCAGTCCCTCGAACCGCGTTCAGAGTTTTCCGGAAATGGAGTGTTACAAAATGCAAACCAGAACCGATCCCATGGCGCTGATGGATCCGCCAACAATGAAGATGAAGATGAAGACGACCCCGCCGCTGGCGGAACCGGTCGCTCCACGCGATCTTGTCTCGATCCACGACCTCGCCCCCGCCGAGGTCCTATCGCTCTTTAGCCTCACCTCCATGCTCAAGCTGCGTCCTGCGGACTTCCGCGGCGTTCTCGCCGGCAAGCAGATGGTCATGTTCTTCGAGAAGCCCTCCTTGCGCACCCGCCTCACGTTCGAAGCCGGCATGGACAGCCTGGGCGGCAGCACATTTTTCGTCGACCAGACGGCCAGCCGCCTCAATGCGCGCGAGTCTCTTTACGATATCGCCCACAACCTCGACCGCTGGATCGACATCATCGTCCTGCGCACCTTCAGCCATGCGGTGGTCGAAGAGATGGCCACCTACGCTGACGTTCCCGTGATCAACGCTCTCAGCGAACTCGAACACCCCTGCCAGGCGCTCGCCGACTTCTTTACCCTGCAGGAACATTTTGGAGATCTCAAGAAACTTCATTTCGCCTACGTTGGCGACGGCAACAACATGGCGCACTCGCTGCTGCTGGCGGGTACCTCGGTCGGCGCGAGAGTTTCGATTGCTACGCCAGAGCGCTACGGACTCAATCCAGTCATCGTCACCATGGCGAAGGCGATTGCGGACGAGACCAAAGCCACGCTCCGCATCTTGACCGATCCGCGCAAAGCCGTGGCCGGAGCCGACGCCGTCTACACCGATGCCTGGGCCAGCATGGGACAAGAACACGAAGCGGAAGAACGCAACGCCATCTTCGCCCCCTATCAAGTGAACGCGGCGCTCATGCAGCTCGCCAAGCCCCACGCGCTGTTCATGCACTGTCTGCCCGCGCATCGCGGCTGCGAGGTGACTGACCAGGTCATCGATTCGGTGAACTCGGTCGTTTTCGATCAGGCGGAAAACCGTCTGCACATTCAGAAAGCCATTCTCGTATGGCTATTGGGCGGCGGCGTAGGCCGCTACCCGGCTGGTTCCCTAGGGAGGAGCGCGCATGCCTAAGCTAGACGCCCCTGGAAAAGAGAAAATTGTTCTCGCCTATTCCGGTGGGCTCGATACTTCCATCATCATTCCGTGGCTCAAGGAAAACTATGCCTACGAAGTGATCGCCATGGTCGCCGACGTAGGCCAGGGAGATGATGTCGAGGCCGTCGTTAATAAGGCCTACAAAACTGGAGCCGCCAAGGTAGTAGTCGAGGATCTGCGCGAAGAGTTCCTTACCGGCTACGTCTGGCCCGCACTGAAAGCGGGCGCGGTGTACGAAAACAAGTATCTGCTCGGCACATCGCTTGCCCGTCCAGTGATTGCAAAACATCAGGTCGAGGTCGCGCTGCGCGAAGGAGCCTCGGCCGTGAGCCACGGATGCACCGGCAAAGGCAACGACCAGGTCCGCTTCGAGATGGCTTACCAGGCGCTAGCTCCCGAGCTGAAGGTCGTGGCGCCGTGGCGCGAGTGGGATCTGAAGTCGCGGGAAGACTGCCTCGACTATGCCGAGAAGCGCGGCATTCCGGTGAGTGCAAGCCGTGAGAAGATCCACAGCCGCGATCGCAATATATGGCACTTGAGCCACGAGGGCGGAGAGCTAGAAGACGCCCGCAACGCGCCATTCGCGGGCACCTGGCAAATGACGAAGTCGCCGCAAGAGGCTCCCGATAAGGAAGAACAAGTCGAAATTGGATTCGAAAAAGGCGTGCCTGTTTCGGTAGGCGGCCAAGCTCTCGATCCCGTTTCGCTGGTCGAATTGCTGAACGAAATCGGCGGACGCAACGCGGTTGGCCGCATCGACCTGGTCGAGAACCGCTTCGTGGGCATCAAGTCACGTGGCTGCTATGAAACTCCCGGAGGCACGCTGCTGCTTGCCGCCCACGGCGAACTTGAAGCCCTGTGCCTTGATCGCGACCTACTGCATTTCAAGCAGCACGTAGCGCTGAAGTACGCCGAACTGGTTTACTTCGGCCTATGGTTCACGCCACTGCGCGAAGCGCTCGACGCCTTCGTCGAAACCACCCAGCAGAATCTGACTGGCGCGGTCACGTTGTCGCTCTACAAAGGCAACGTCAGCATCGTCAGCCGCAAGTCCGATTACTCTCTCTACCGCACCGACCTCTCCTCATTCACCATGGGAGCGAGCTATGATCAGAAAGACGCAGAGGGTTTCATCCGCATTCTGGGATTGCCTTCGCGTTGTCGCGCTGAGACGCAGCAGGGTCGCGCGGTGGGAACGGTGCATGAGCTGTCGTCTCAAGAATAGTTTGTCATTCTGATGAACGCCGCAGAGGTCGCACAATGAAAATGTGGTCCGGCCGCTTTCGGCAGCCGCTTGACCCCGAATTTGAAAAATGGCAGCGCTCGTTTCCCTATGATCAACGACTGCTGCCATTCGAATTGGCCGCCAGCCGTGCTCACGCCAACGCGCTCGAACACGCGGGAGTGCTGTCCTCCGAAGAACTTTCCGAAATCATCAAAGCTCTGGGAGAAATCGGCCGCCGCGCCGAATCGTCGCCCGATTTTCTGAACGATCCCGAAGCGGAAGACGTCCACCACTTCGTCGAAAAGCAACTCGCCGCGCTCATCGGTGCGACCGGATACAAGCTGCACACCGGCCGCAGCCGCAACGAACAGATCGCTACCGACCTCCGCCTTTTCGTGCGTCAAAGCATCGACACCCTGCAAAACCTGATCGCTGATTGGATTGAGGCGCTGCTCGCGCGCGCCGAAGCCGCGGGCAGCAACGCTATGCCCGCTTATACGCACTTGCAGCCGGCAGAGCCGGTGCTGGTCGCGCATTGGCTCCTGGCTTATGTCGAGATGTCTCTGCGCGACGCCGCGCGCCTTGCTGACTGCCGCAAGCGCGGAAACTTATGTCCGCTGGGATCCGGCGCCGTGGCCGGAGCCACGCTCACGCTCAATCGTCAAGCGATGGCCACGGAGCTGGGGTTCGATGGCCCGACGGCGAACAGCATCGACGCTACCAGCGACCGCGACTTCGCCATCGAATTCGTCGACGCTCTCACATTATTCGCGCTCCACATCAGCCGCTGGGCCGAAGAGATGATCTTGTTGTCGACTCCAGCCTATGGATTCATCGAGTTGCCCGAGGCCTACTCCACTGGCAGCAGCGCCATGCCGCAGAAAAAAAATCCCGACTTGCTGGAACTGGTGCGCGGCAAGGCGGCGCGCATCATGGGTTGCGCCACCACGCTGCAAACCGTGGTGAAGGGTCTGCCGCTTGCCTACAACAAAGACCTGCAGGAAGTGCAGGAGCCTTTATTCAACGCCTCCGACACGATTATGGGGATGCTGCCACTGGTGACCGGATTTATGAACACTGTCGAATTCAACGAAGCCAAGATGAATAAGGCCGCAAATTCTGGCTTCATGAACGCCTGGGCCGCAGCCTCCTATCTGGTCGAACGCGGAGTGCCTTCGCGCCTCGCCCACGAAGCGGTCGGCAAGGCCGTTGCTTTGGCCGTGGAGCGCGGATGCGATTTACAAAAACTGCCGCTCGCCGACCTGCAAGCGATCCACTCCAGCTTTGACGCCGCGTTCCACTCTTGCCTCGGACTAACTGAGGTGCTTGCGCTGCACGACGTGCCCGGAGGCACTGCGCCCCGTCACGTCAAGCGCGCTCTTCAGAATGCTCGGGAGCGCGTTGCCGCTTTGCGGTCGTTGGAATGGGAACGGGAGCAGATCGCGAGCCGTTAGTCAGGTCATTCTCCGGTAGGTCCAAGTCTCTCTGTCTATCTACTCCGAAACCTGAGATTGACGGCAGGGTTTGTAGCACGTATACTCGTGCTGCACATAGATATGTGCTGCTAGGCGATCGTCGACCATGAAAACCAATATCACTTTGAAACTCGATGCTGCTCTGCTGCGCGAGATTCGCATTCTGGCCGCCGAGGAAGGCACCTCCATCAGCGCGATGCTGGCCGCTCGTCTGGAGCAAATCTTGCGCGAGCGTAAGAGCTACGATCGTTCGCGGCGACGCGCCT
>CAVZDM010000116.1:0-9399 GCA_963773955.1 uncultured Acidobacteriaceae bacterium
CTATTTTGTTCGTCCAGCGTCAATCTGCAGTTTTTCGCCGGCCGCGGCCTGAGCCGCCGCTAGTCGCGCCGTCAGCACGCGGAACGGTGAGCAGGATACATAATCCATTCCCACACGATGGCAGAACTCCACCGACGACGGATCGCCGCCGTGCTCGCCACAGATGCCCACCTCCAGCTTGGGACGCGTCTTCCGGCCACGTTCGATCCCGATCCGCACCAATTCGCCTACACCCTCCTGGTCGATCGCGGCAAACGGATCCTGCTTCAGAATCCCTTCCGCCAGATAGGTCGGCAGCACCTTGTTGATGTCGTCGCGTGAAAAGCCGAACGTGGTCTGGGTCAGGTCGTTCGTGCCAAACGAGAAGAACTCCGCTTCCTTGGCAATCTCGCCCGCAACCAGGCAGGCGCGAGGCAACTCAATCATGGTGCCCACCAGGTAGTGCACGTGCCTTCCCTTCTCCTTGAACACTTCTTCGGCCACGCGCCGGACAATCGCCCCCTGGTTCGCCATCTCTTTCACCGTCGCGATCAGCGGGATCATCACCTCCGCGTGGGTCTTGATGCCTTGCTTGTCTACCGCTACGGCCGCTTCAATAATGGCCCGCGCTTGCATCTCGGTGATCTCGGGATAGGTGATCCCCAAGCGGCATCCGCGATGCCCCAGCATCGGATTAAACTCATGCAAGTCTTCTACCCGCGCCAGCAGCGCAGGAAGAACTTTCTTCAGATCCCCTGCACCTTTCGCGCCGTACTCTTTGTATTCCTCAACCAGAGCTTTCTTTTGCTTGGGGTTGGCACTGGGCAGGCTGGCGATGTCAACCATGAGTTGCTCGCGCTTGGGTAGGAACTCGTGCAGCGGCGGGTCGAGCAGGCGGATGGTCACCGGCAACCCTTCCATCGCCTTAAAGAGGCCGATGAAATCGGCGCGCTGCATGGGCAGCAGTTTCTTCAGCGCGGCGCGCCGGTCTTTCTCGTTGTCGGCGAGAATCATGGCGCGCATATGTGGGATGCGGTCATGGGCAAAGAACATATGCTCCGTGCGGCACAGGCCGATCCCTTCGGCGCCAAAGGCGCGGGCCTGAATCGCGTCACGCGGAATATCGGCGTTCGCGCGCACACCGATCTTGCGGAACGGCTCCGCCCAGCCCAACAGCTTCTGTAAGTCGGCATCATCGGCCGACGGCTCCAGCGTGTTCAGCTTCCCCTTGATGACTCGTCCAGTCGTCCCATCGAGCGAGATCCAGTCTCCCTCCTTGAACACCTGTCCCTTGGCGCGCATCTCCCCGGCTCGCTCATCGACTTGAACATCGCCCGCGCCCGCCACGCAGCATTTCCCCATGCCGCGCGTGACCACGGCAGCGTGACTGGTCATGCCGCCGCGCGAAGTCAAGATGCCGGCGGCAACTTCCATGCCTTGGATATCTTCGGGAGTCGTCTCCGCGCGCACCAGAATCACAGGATTTTTCTGCGCACCATGTCCCGCCTTCTTCACCGCTTCTTCCGCGGTGAAAACGATCTGACCGACCGCTGCGCCCGGTGACGCCGGCAAGCCCGTTGCCAACACTTCCACTTTCGTACTCTTCTCATCCAGACGCGGCACCAGAAAGTCATAGAGCTGGTTCGGTTCCACACGGAAGATCGCTTCCTCCTTGGTGATCAACCCTTCTTCCACCATCTGAATCGCGACGCGCACCGCGGCCAGTCCGGTCCGCTTGCCGTTGCGCGTTTGCAGCATGTAGAGCTTGCGGTCCTGGATAGTAAACTCGAAATCCTGCATGTCGCGGTAATGTTTCTCGAGCCGCGTGGTGATGTCGCGGAGCTGCTTATAGACATCGGGCATGACCTTTTCCAGTTCGAGGATAGGAACGGGAGTACGCACGCCGGAAACCACGTCCTCGCCCTGCGCGTTCAGCAGAAACTCGCCATAAAACACGTTGTCGCCGTTGGCCGGGTTGCGCGTGAATCCGACGCCGGTGCCGCTGGTGTCGCCCAGGTTGCCGAAGACCATAGCCTGCACGTTGACGGCAGTGCCGAGCATGTCATCGATATTGTTGATACGCCGATAATGCTTGGCGCGATCGTTCTGCCAAGAGCGGAACACGGCATCGCGCGCCATGACCAGCTGTTCGTTCGCGTCCTGCGGAAAGTCGCGCTTGGCGTGCTTCTTGACGGCTTTTTTGTACTCCGCGATGACTTCTTGCAGCGCCTTGGCGTCGAGGCCGGTGTCGAGTTTGGCTTTCTTCTGCTTCTTCTTGGCGTCGAAAATCTCGTCAAACACCGGCTTTTCGATGTCGAGCACAACGTTGCCGAACATCTGAATCAGGCGCCGATAAGAGTCGTATGCGAAGCGCGGATTGTTGGCGCGCTTGGCGAGCGCTTCGACACTCTGGTCGTTCAGGCCGAGGTTGAGAATGGTATCCATCATGCCGGGCATGGAGAACTTCGCGCCTGACCGCACGCTTACCAGCAGAGGGTTCTCACCTTTGCCAAGCTTCTGGCCCTGCAGGCTTTCGAGCTTGGCCAGCGATTCTTCCATCTGCCGGTCGACGTCCTTCGACACCGCGCCGTGGCGCATATATTCGCGGCAGGCCTCGGTCTGGATGGTGAAGCCCGGAGGCACGGGGAGGCCGGCGTTGGTCATCTCGGCGAGCCCGGCGCCTTTGCCGCCGAGAACGTCTTTCATCTTGCCGTTGCCATCGGCCTTGCCGCCGCCGAAGAAGTACACATATTGCGTGGTCGCGGGTTTGGCGGCTGGCGGTTTTGTGGCTGCGGGTTTCGCTTCAATGATTCCGGTATCAGGGAGAGTCGTCGTTGCCATGTATGGGTCCTCTTCTTTCTATTTTCTGTTATTTCGTAGATTCTTTGCCTTCGGTCACGATCTCGGAGAAGTCCGCAATCGTGGAGAATTCTTTAACAATTTTCTGTAACAGCGCCAGGCGATTGGCACGGAGATTGTCATCGTCAACCATGACCATGACCTTGTCGAAAAATCTGTCGATCGCGGGACGCAGCTTCGCGATCTGGAGCAGCGCGCCTTCATAGTCACGAGCCGCGCGCAGCTTTTCGACCGTCGCCACCGTCTGCGGGATCAGCACTGCCAGCTCTTTTTCGGATTCTTCCTGCAGGCCAGCGGGATCGACGCGCATGGCAATAACTTTAGTCTTTTCATAAGCCTGGCGCAAAATGTTCTTCATGCGCTTGAAGGCGCCCGAAATCGATTCGAAGTCGGCCGAGCCCCGCACTTTACTCACCGCTTCGGCACGAGCAGCCGCGTCCACCACATCGTCGGCATCGACCGCGAGCACGGCGTTGACCACGTCATACGCGTATTGAGGTTCATGTGCATCCTTCAAGTAAAACTCGAGGCGCTCGCGGAAGAAGCTGCGCACCGATTCGGCGTAGGCGGCGTTGGAAAACTTCTTCTCCGCCTCGGATCCTTTGTAGCGAATGCGCGCATCGGCCATAATCTCCGAAAGACGCAACGGCAGTTTATGCTCGGCGATCGTCCTCACAATGCCGTTCGCCTGGCGGCGCAACGCGAACGGATCTTTCGATCCGCTGGGGATGAGCCCAAGCGCAAACATTCCGGCGATCGAGTCGGCCTTGTCGGCGATCGAGAGCACCGCTCCTTCGACCGTCGCAGGGGCGTCGTCCTCCATCGATTCGGGTTTGTAATGATCGTAGATGGCCTTTGAAATTTCCAGCTGCACGTCGGGCTTCATGCCCTCATCAAGCGGCTGCACACGCGCGTAAAGGCCCCCGACAATTCCCTGCAGTTCGGTGAACTCCTTGACCAGTTCCGTAGTCAGATCGGCTTTAGCCAGCAACGCAGCTTTGTGCACAATACCGGGACGGATCGCGATGCCATTCTGTTTCACTGTCTCGGAAAGCGAACTAGCCATGTGTTGCACGCGCAGCGTCTTGTCGTAGTAGCTGCCGAGATCTTTCTGGAAGGTAACGTTGCGCAGCAAATCGACCCGCTGACGGAGGGTCTGCTTCTGGTCCGTTTGCCAGAAAAAGCGCGCGTCGTTGAAGCGGGCGCGCAAAACCCTCTCGTTACCGTGGCGGATCAAGCCATCCGAATCGGCAGCCGTGTTGAGCACCGCCAGGAAGTGGGGCAGCAATTTTCCCTTTGCATCTTCGATGGCGAAATATTTCTGGTGGTCGCGCATCACCGTGACCAGCACCTCTTCCGGCAGGTCGAGAAACTCGGGATCGAAGCTGCCGAGGATGACCGAAGGAAATTCCGTCAGATTGACAACCGTCGCGACCAGCGGCTTGTCTTCGCGCCAGCGCGCTCCGGGGATGGTGCGAGTCGCAGCATCAAGCGCTTTGCGAATCACCTGCTCGCGTTCGGAGGCCCCGAGAACCTTCGCTCCGCGCAGGGCTTCCACATAGGCGCTGGGCTTGGAGATGGTGACTTGGCCGCTGCCGATAATGCGGTGTCCGCGCGAAGTCTTGCCGGCTGCGATGCCAAACAATTCCAGCGGGACGACCTGCTCATCAAGCATCGCCACCAGCCAGCGCACCGGACGAACGAACACTTCCCCGCGCTTTCGCCAGTACATATTCTTCGGCCAGTAGAGCGTGGAAATCTCTTTGGGAAGAGTCTGGGTAAGAATCTCGGCGGCGGTGCGGCCTTTTCGCGTGACCGTAGCCGCCAGGTATTCACCCTTGGGCGTGCTGACTTTCTCCAGTTTCCCGACATCCACGCCAACCTTTTTGGAAAACGCATGCGCTGCCGGTGTCGGCTGCCCATCCTTATATGCGATCTGCGCGGAGGGGCCAGTCACCTGCTCGGTAATGTCCGGCTGCGAGACGGGAATGCCGGAAGCGAGAACGGCGAGACGACGCGGCGTGTCGAGATGCGAAACGGCTCCGGTGGGTTCGAGGCGCTCGCGCTGCAAGAGCGTGTTCAGCTTTTCTTGCAGCTCGCGAGAAGCGGTGTCAATCATCCTCGCCGGGATTTCTTCGCATCCGATTTCGAGTAAGAAGTCAGGCATACTTTATTCGTTTGTCATCCTGAGCGTAGCAGAACGATTCGCGAAGCGAATCGTTCTGCGAAGTCGATGGACCCCTACAACGCGTCCTTCTTCTCTGACGCTGCGGGGAATTCTCCCGACGCACTCAACTCGCCACACTCTGCGCTGTGAGAATGCCCCGACGCGATTCCATCACTGCCTTACCGTGCAGGGGTCCTTCGACTACGTGAAAACTTCGCGTAGCGAAGTCCTCACTCCGCCAGAATGACAGAAATTCAAAGTCTATGTGACAATCGGAGCCAGATTGCCCTTCTTCTGCGTTGCGCCTGGCTTTGAAACTTCACCACTCTTCTCGCTTTTTTTCTCGGTGGAGTACTGCTGGTCCATCCAGGCCTTGGCGATCCCCACCGCGAGCGCTCGCACTCGAGCGATTACGCCCACGCGCTCGGTCACCGAAATCGCGCCCCGCGCATCGAGAATATTGAAATAATGCGAGCACTTCAGACACAGATCGTAGGCGCCCAGCAGCGGAAACCGCGCCTTCTCGCGGGCAACGCTATTGCCATCGCCTTCGCTCTTGTCCTTCGCTAAGGCGGCATAACGGTCAATCAACTTTTTGCACTCCGCCTCGCACAGTTCGAAGTGCTTCCAGGCGCTCTGCACATCCGCAGCTTCGAAGTTGTACACCGAGAACTGCTGCTCGTCGGCCAGACGTACTTCTCCATACTTCACTTCCCTGCCCGTATCCGGATTGCGCGCCCACACGATGTCGTAAATGGAATCGACGTCTTGCAGGAAAGCGCACAGCCGCTCCAGACCGTAGGTGAGTTCGGCAGAGATGGGATCGAGATCCACGCCGCCACACTGCTGGAAGTATGTAAACTGCGTCACCTCAAGGCCATCGAGCATCACCTGCCATCCGATGCCCCACGCGCCCAGGGTTGGAGATTCCCAGTTATCTTCTTCGAACTTGATGTCATGCTGACGCAGATCGATGCCGATCGCGCCCAGCGATTCAAGATAAAGCTCCTGCACATTCTCCGGCGGCGGTTTCAGGATCACCTGCAACTGCAGGTGCTTGAACAGACGGTTGGGATTCTCCCCATAGCGACCATCAGCCGGACGCCGCGATGGTTGCACGTACGCGACCTTGTATGGATTTGGGCCCAGCACCCGCAGGAATGTCTCTGGCGCCATGGTACCAGCGCCTACTTCGACGTCGTAGGGCTGCTGGATGACCGCTCCACGCTCGGCGTAGAAAGCCTGCAGCTTGAGGATGAGCTGCTGGAAGGTCAGCGAATTGGATTTGGGTGAGTTCACGTAATCAAAATTAGCCTGCAGCTAACCGCTGATCTTCTCCAGCATTCCCGCCGTCACCAGCTTCTTCTCGATGTGCCGCTCCAGAATCTGGAGAAGAAACTTGCGCAGGTCCGCACATACTGCTTTCGGCCAGTCGATCCCGGAAAATTCCGAAACGCGCGAGCGCAGCATCTGCGCCGCAATCTTTCGCGACTCCGGCGACAGTTCCGACGATGCTATCCGCTTATCGTCGGCGCAAACCAAGCCGTCGGCCAGCGCGTGGTAGAACGCCCGGCTGCCGTCAAGCGCGCGGCCGCAGACCACGCACTCCGCAAACTCCGGCAGAAATCCCATGAGCCGCGTCATCCACAGCTCAAAGTAGGTGAGCGGCATCCACACTACGTCGCCGTGCAGCTCCTGCAAAACTGCCAGACTCAACCGAAACACCGCGCCGCTCGCCTCGCGGTCGGGCATCAACTCGTCGAGCAACTCCGCGACGTGCGCCAAAGCTGCCGCCCGCGAATAACTGACCTGGCTGGCCATGGGCGACTCGATCACTTCACAGGAATCAAGCCGCGCCAGTTCCTGCCCCTCGCGATCGTCGTAAAACGCCCGCACATAAGTGAGCGGCTCAAGAGCGCCTCCAAAGCGGCGTCTCGACTTCATGGCCGCGCGAGCCACGCCTTTCACCTTGCCTTCCGTGCGGGTGAAGAGCGTGACCAGCAGGTCGGACTCACGCAGCGGATACGTGCGCAGAACGATCGCTTCCGACTCCTTCAGCGCCATGGAAGGTCAACAGGTTAATCAATGATTGTAATGGAAGAAGCCGTCAGCCGTCAGCTTTCAGCTCTCAGTGAACCAAAGGCTCCCGGCACCGAACTGGTTTTACTGACGGCTGATAGCTGAGAGCTGATAGCCGCCCTACCGTCCGAAGTACTTCGCGTTCCGCTCGGTGTACTCTTTCCACTTTTCCGGCAGGTCGTCGAGCGCGAAAATGGCCGAGACCGGACACACCGGCACGCAGGCGCCGCAGTCGATGCATTCCACGGGATCGATATAAAGCATCTCCTCCGTCGCGAACTTGTCAGAGTCCTTCTTGGGATGAATGCAATCCACCGGACAGGAGTCCACACAAGCGGTGTCTTTGGTTCCGATGCAGGGCTCAGCAATCACGTAGGCCATAGAATCTCATGCTCCTCGGGCGCAGGGAGTGTAATTTGAATTCACAATTTTAGCAAGAACGCGGCTATCGGTACAGGCAGCAGCAATCAGCGGCAGCTTTTCGAGGCCGAAAAGCGCTTAAGCGACTTTGAATTGGCGGGCAATGTCACTGCCCGCCCGTTTCGTTTATCCCTCCGCCCCTTGGGCGATGGCTTCGCCGGTCTCCGCCTGCGGCACCGGGCTCGAGAGAATCCGCGCCGGCGCGCCGCGCCAGGCGCCCTTTTTGAACCCTTCCCTCACGAGCTTGAAGATGGTTCGCCGATTTTGCGCAATCACCTTTACCCACGCCATTTTCCCCATCATGGGGAAATAGATGCCGCGGAAACAGAGGCGCGAAAGGAAGATGTTGACGCGATAACCCAGGGGCTGGTCGTTCAGCGATTCGACCGCGTGCGCCAGCGCCTCTGGACTGTAAGCCTGCTCCCAGCCATGCTTCACTTCGGCATGAGCTTCTTCGATGGTCATCTTCAAAGGCGTGTGCGCCATCGCGAACGGGATGAACTCCTGCCAGTGCTTCGGCCGCGTCAGCCGACCGGCTTTCTCCAGTCGCTTGTACAGGGGAGTTGCGGGTAGAGGAGTGAGCAAGCCAAAAATCGGCAGACCCGGAGGCCAGGTCCGAACCTGTTCGAGAGTTCGCTCGGCGGCTCCGACCGTGTCGTTATCCATGCCGAAAATAAACGACGTGATGGCATATACATTGCGAGCCGCCAACCGCTCCAGCACGGTCGCATACTCGCCGGGCTTATTGAATCCTTTGTTCACGTCTTTCAGATTGGCCGGGTCGATCGATTCCATGCCGATGAAAATCCACTTGCCTCCGGAAGCCGCGATCAGGTCCACGAGTTCTTCGTCGCGCAACAAATTGGCGGAGATCTGCGCCACCCAATGCACCTGCGCTTTCGCGGCGATGATGTCGCGCAACAGCGATTTCGTCCGCTTGATGTTGATGGCAAAATTATCGTCAATGAAAAAAACCGCCATCTGGCCCTTCTCGCTGCGCGCACGGGCCTTCAACAGCAACAGTTCATTCACCACGCTCTCGTTGGTGCGGAAACGAATCGAATCGCCGAAGAATCCGGTCACGGTGCAGAACTCGCAGCCATAGGGGCAGCCTCGTCCGGATTCGACCGGAATAATTCGAAACGTTCCCCAGCCTTCTCCGATTTTCTGGAGCAGGCCGGTCGCGGCCTTCGGCACCAGATTGAACTGCTTCAGATCGATCGACTCCCACGGAATCACCGGATATTCTTTCAGCGATGGCTTGCTCTCCTGGCCAAAGGCATCGACCGGCGCGTAAACATCTTTGAGCTGACCGCGAGCAGCATCCTCAACAATCCGCGGCCAGGTCGCATCGGCTTCCCCGAGCGCGACGGCATCGGCGTGGCGTGGCCCGCCATCTCGACCGAGAGCCTCGTCGGCCATCTCCGTCACGTGAGGCCCGCCCATCACCACCGGAACTCCCGTGGTCCGAACTGCATCCGCCATGCGATACGCCTTGGCAATCATTCTGGTCATGGCGCCGATACCGACCAGTCCAATATTGTTGTCGCGCACGAACTGCGCGATCCCCGCTTCATCCATGGGTTGGGCATTGCCATCCACCAGCAACACTTCGTGGCCAGATGGAGTGAGCGCCTGCAGCAGGAACATCCAGAGGTGCGGCATGAAGTTGCGCGTGACCCCGTTGTCGGGGTTGTAGAGCAGGATTTTCATGAAGATATTCGCGATTCCGCAAAGCGCAGCTTTGCTAGGTGCTCGGTTGATAGGGGAAATCGACAACGCCAGAAAGGCGGGTTCCGCTGGCGCTCAATAGTTGGCAGTGTTCTCTTGCAGGTACCCTGACGCTTATTGTATACCGCGACTGCGAGCAGCCCTTGTTGGAATTATGGTTCCGA
>CAVZDM010000117.1:0-14066 GCA_963773955.1 uncultured Acidobacteriaceae bacterium
TATTCTGACCCGCAACACCTAGAAAATAAAATCATGGGACGTGTCATCGCAGTTGCCAACCAGAAGGGTGGCGTCGGCAAGACCACCACCGCCATCAACCTAGCCGCTTCACTCGCCGCCGCAGAAGTCAACACGCTGCTGGTAGACTGCGATCCGCAGTCGAACTCAACCAGCGGGCTTGGACTAGTGAAGAATCCCGAACGCATCAGCATCTACGACGTAATAATGGGCGCCGCGACCGCCGAGGAGGCGTTACAGCTAACCGAGCTTGAACAGCTGTGGCTGATTCCATCGCACAAGAACTTGATTGGCGCGAACCTTGAACTGGTGGCGGCAGAGCGACGCGAGTATCGGCTGCGCGACGCACTGGCCAGTTTGCTTGATCGCTTTCAGTTCATTGTACTGGACTGTCCACCGGCGCTTGATCTGCTCACGTTGAACGCGCTGGTCGCGGCGGATGGAGTGCTGATCCCGATGCAGGCGGAGTACTTCGCGCTCGAGGGGGTGTCGGAGCTGCTTGACACCATCGAGAGGATACGGGTTGGGTTGAATCCTGGGCTGGTGGTTGAAGGCGTGGTGCTCACTATGTTCGATGAGCGCACGAACCTGGCGCAGCAGGTGGCGGAAGAGTTGAAGAAATATTTTGGAGACAAACTGTGCACGACGACGATCCCGCGGAACATACGGCTGGCTGAGGCTCCGAGCCACGGGCTGCCGGCGCTGGTGTATGACGTGCGGTCGCGGGGGGCGGAGAGCTACATACGGTTGGCGAAGGAGATCCTGGACCGGCAGGCGGGGATGGCGAGCGGGTCGGGGGAGGCAGCTTAGATCGATGGACGTAAATATTTATGTTCATCTATATATGTGCGCTCCTAAGAACAACGCCTTAACCACAGGGGGCACAGGGGAACACAGGGGCGGACATTTCTTTTGGAGAGGGGAACTGGTTGATGACTACGTCGAATGCGGTGACAGTCGATAAGACGATCCCGAAGGCTAGCGAGAAGCTGGCGGAGAAGCGGCGGGCCTTGGGTCGGGGACTGGAGTCCTTGTTGCCGGGGCCGCGAGTCGTGCCGGCAGCTCCTACCCTTCCTCAGAATGCGCGGACCGATGGGGCGCCCGATTCTTCTGCGGAGTTCGCGGGTGGACGGCCGGGGGCGGCCGTCGCTACGCAAGCGGTTGAGGTTGGACGGGCGGGGTCGCCCGTCCCCACACTGGCGCCGGTCGTCCCCACACCAGTGCCTGTCACTCCCCCGGAAACGGTCCTCGACCAGTTGCAGGCAGTGGCTTCGGGGCGGACCGCGGATGGGGAGATGGTGTTTCAGTTGACGATCGATCAGATCGACCAAAATCCGCACCAGACTCGGAGGGAATTCGATCCGGCCGCTCTTCAGGAACTGGCGGATTCAATCGCGACGCAGGGAGTGGTGCAGCCGATCGTGGTACGTCCGGGGAAAGAGGGACGGTTTACGCTGATCCTGGGCGAGCGGCGGCTGCGCGCCTCGGCGAGATTAGGGAACACGACCATCCCGGCAATTGTGAAGCGGGTTTCGGAGCAGCAGGCGGCGGAGATGACACTGGTCGAAAACCTGCAGCGTGAGGACCTGAATTGCATCGAGCAGGCGGAGGCGTTCTCGAACTTGAGCACGGAGTTTAAGCTTACGCAGGAAGAGATCGGCGCGCGGGCGGGCGTGTCGCGCGAGAAGGTATCGAATTTCATGCGGCTACTGTCGTTGCCGGAAGGCGTGATCGGAGCGCTGCAGAAGGGACGCTTGACGTACAGCCACGCGCGCGTGCTGTTGACGCTGCGCGATAACGTCCAGATCTGGAAGTACGCGCAAAAGGCGATTGACGAAAAGATGTCGGTGGCGAAGCTCGAGGATCTGGTTCTGGGGGTAAGTGCGCCGGTCGGGGCGGGCGAGCCAAATAAACGAGGCGGAGCGCGGTGGGTAGATCCAAATGTGAAGGCAGCGCAGCGGTCGCTGGAGACGGTGTTAGGAATGCGGGTGCGGATCCGAGATCGAAAGGGACGAGGCAAGATTGTGATCGAGTATGGGACGCTGGAGGATTTTGACCGGGTGGTCATGATGTTGAAGGGGAAATAGGGGCAGGTTTCAACGGTTTGAAGGCTTAGAGGTTCTTGTGCCTAATCCCACTTCCACTCCGACTGCCAAGCAGACCCTGCTGTTGATCCTGCTGCCGATGCTGGGGACGGTTTTGTGTCTTCGGCTTTATCTCCACCTGGTGCGGGTGCAGCATGTTTATCCGGGCGGATATCTGGTTCATCATTTGTTTGTTGGAGTGTTGATCGAAATTCCCGCGGCTTTCATTCTGGCTTTTGGTGCGCGCAGCCGAGTGGCGGCATTTTTGGCGTTGGGGGCGTTGGGGGTTGGTAGCGGGATGATTCTGGATGAGGTGACTTATCTGGTGGCTACCCAGGCCAGCGATCGCGATTATGTTTCTCCGGTTTCGCTGGTTGGTTCGATTGGGTTGGTTTCGCTGGCGACGATCTTGCTGGTGGGGATTTATTGGGCGCGGCGGGATTGAGGCACAAGTTCGGTCGTCCCTCGGGGCTTGCATCTTCTTGCACGCCTTCCCAGTGCTGAAGAACTGGGCTAAGTTCGGAATTCCCCCTCTGGGGCTGGCCTCGCGCCACTTTCATAGGTAAATCATGATCTCACCCAGTGTTCAGCGTTTCGACGGCAGCGCTGTTGTCCCACTTTTTACTGTGCTGATTCTCCCTTAAGCTATCGGCACGCGTAATTGGGAACTTGCGTGAGGAATCCGGAAAGTAACAAGTGGGACGGTCCACGTTTTTCGCCGGTGATTCGCCCCACAATCTGCTTTTTTCTACTTCAGTTTCTCGTATTCCGCTTTTGCTTGCTTCAGAATTGGCAGATCGGGATCGGCATCTTTCCAGGCAGCAAAGAAATCCTGATAGGCGGACTTGGCTGCGGTGGTGTTGCCCTGGAGAGCTTGGGCGCGTCCCAGTCCCAGATGGGAGAGAGTATAGCTAACGTCAGTGGGGTCGACTCCGCGGTGGTCCAGAATCCTCTGGTATTCGGCCGCGGCCTTCGCGCCGTCTTTCAATCGCAAGTAGGCCTCGCCGCGAATAAAGTTGACCCAGAACCCCACGCTGGCGGGGCCGCTGCCGAGTTCGTAGGGAGCGGCTACTTCCAGCCGGGCGACGGCCTGGGCCGGCCGGTTGTGCTGCAGGTCGATGTTGGCCTGGACAATTGGAACAGCGGCCCGGTTGAGCAAGGTATCGGTGGGGTATTCGCGGACCAGATCCTCCGCAATTTTCTGGCTGCGTGTGGTATCTCCGGTCAAGACCAGCGCCCACATGACAAATTCGCGCGTGTCGCGGTCCCCGGAGACGGCGAGAGCATCCGCGATTCTTTGGCGAGCTTCCGGCAGGTCGCCTAGCTCAGTCTCGCACACAGCCTGGTCACCGAGAATGATGCCTTTGAATTCCTTGTAACCCAGACGCTGAGCGGCATTCGCAGCTTGGGCATAAGCGGCCCGGGTTGACTGCAACCTGCCCCGCGCGCACTCGGCGCGAGCGTGGAACCAGAGCAGAAAAGGTTCGTCCGACTTTCCCGCAGCCAATTCCACTTCGTGTTGCTGGGCGGCTTCATCGCCGCGAATCACGGCGAGTTCGAAAAGCGTGAAATGGATGGAGCGGCCCATGTTCTGGGCAACCGCCTTCTCGGCCACCGCTCGAGCTTCATCGAAACGATTGAGGCGCTCGTAGGCGTCGGCAACGTTCTGGTAGGCGTAAGCGTCCTTAGGGTCGATGCGCATCGCTTCGCTGGCGCTGGCCAACGCCTTTTCCTGCTGTCCGATGGCCTGGTAGCGCAAGGCGAGGTTGTCGCGGGGCGTGGTGTCGCGCGGGTAGGTTTGCGCCCACTGTTCGTAGATCTCGATGGACTTTTCTATTTCGCGAGTGACCCCGTCATAGTAATGCGCCGAGATATAGAGCCTTTCGCGTTCGCTGGCTCTTTCCTTCAAGTCGAACGCCTTTTTTATGAAACTCGCGGACAGCTCGTTCTGAGTAAGATTGTTGTAGGCCACGCCTAGCGTGGCGTTTGCCATAGCGAAGTTGGGATCGAGCTCGACGGCGTGCTTCAGATAAGGGACCGCTTTGTCATCTTCAAGTCTCGTGTGTTCGGCTTTGCCAAGGCTGAAGGCCTGCAAGGCTTCGAGCGACGAGGTAGTAGCCTGCTCGAGAGGCGTATCGAACTTTTGGACTGAACCGATGGACTCTCCGAGCTTGCTGCGCAAGCTCGATGCGGCTTGGTCAAGCGATTTGAGAACCTGCTCCTTGCTCTCGGCCTCGATTTCCGCGCGAGCCAGGACATCGCCGGTTTGACCATTCAACGCGGACAGGGTGATGACGTAGTGCGTGCCCAAGCTAGCGATGGAGCCCGTCAGCATGGCCTTGGCGCTTTCGCGCATGCAGATCTCACGGGCGACGTTGTTGGTGATGCGTTCGTCGGGCTTACGGCCCATAAAGCCGAGGGCTTCGCGGATGCGGGATTCTGGCATCAGGTTCAGGTAGGGAGATTGCTCGAGTTGGACGGCGAGCGCCTGCTTCAGGGTTCCGTCGAACACGGAATCGCCCGTGGTGTTGACGAAGTCGGCGAGAACGACGGTGTCTTTTTCGGTGAGGGCGGTGGCGCGATGGGCGCGGAGGAATAGGCCTCCGGCGATGAGAGCTGCGGTCAGCACGGCAGCGACTATGGCGGGGACCTTCCAGGATGCCTTCTGCGCCGCAGGAACAGCGGGCGCGGAGCTGCGCTCGGCGAGGCGGACGAATGCTTCCGTCCCCACGTGGATCGGAGTGGAAGCGGACGAAATTGGCTGCTGAACGGGCCTTGAACCTGAGTCGTGCGCTGCCGCAACGGAGCCGGAGCTCGCGGCGACGGCGCGTCCGGTGTCGGTGTCGCGCTTCAAGCGTTGCAGGTCGGCGCGGATGTCGGCAGCGTGCTGGTATCGGAGATTGCGATCTTTTTCGAGCGCTTTGTTGATGACGTCTTCTAGCTTCTGGGGCAGATCGGGATTGAGGCGAATCGGGGAAACGGGAGCGCGATCAAGGATCGCCTGAAAAATCAGAGCTGAGGTGTCTCCGCGAAACGGGACCATGCCGGTGGCCATTTCATAGAGCACGGCTCCGAAAGAAAACAGGTCAGTGCGGGGGTCGAGTTCTTTCCCCTTCGCTTGCTCGGGAGACATGTAGGCCACGGTGCCAATCGCGGAGCCGGGACTGGTCAGGTGCTCTTCGACTAGCGAGGATTCGACCGTCACGCCGGACGGCTCCGATGGCTGCGTGGCGGGCGGTGTGACTTTTGCCAAGCCGAAATCGAGGATCTTAGCGTGACCGCGCTTGGTCACAAAAATGTTCGCCGGCTTAATGTCGCGATGGACAATGCCCTGCGCGTGCGCGGCGTCGAGCGCATCGGCAATTTCGATGCCCAGCGAAAACAATGCATCCAGCTCCATGGGGCGATTGCCGATGATGTGTTTCAGGGTCGCGCCGTCAAGATACTCCATGACGATGAAGGCCTTGCCGTCCTGCTCGCCAATGTCGTGAATGGTGCAGATGTTGGGATGGTTGAGCGCGGAAGCAGCGCGCGCCTCGCGGCGGAAGCGTTCGAGCGATTGGCGGTCTCCGGCTACATTTTCGGGGAGGAATTTGAGGGCAACGAAGCGGTCGAGGCGAGTGTCTTCGGCTTTGTAGACGACTCCCATGCCGCCGCCGCCGAGTTTTTCGACAATGCGGTAGTGCGAGATAACCTCGCCGATCATTCCATCTCCCGGCACAGGGCTGAAATCTTACGTTTGGGCTTCGGGCAAGTCAACCGAATGGTGGCGCGAAAACACTATTCGACGGCGCGGTGGTGGCGACCCTTGTTCACACTCTCCAAGTTCAGACTCTGTTCATACTCTCCAGTAATCGGGGCGCCATTGCTGGACTGCTTTTTTGATGTCGGCGGCGGGGAGCTTCTCGTTCAGGGCTCGGGCGGCCAGGGCGGGAAGTTCGGCGTCGGAGGCGAAGCGCAGCGCGACCAGTTGCGATTCGGTAAATTCCGGGATGCGGGGACGAAGAGATGGATCGAGCAAGGACGCGAAGCGCAATCTTTCTTCGAGGCGGATGACGCGGTCCTGCACTTTGAGGGCGTTGAGGCGAATCTTGAAGATGGCAGCTAAGGCCGCGAGCATGACGACGACTAGCCATGCGGAATGAAGGCCTGGGCGTCTGACCAGATGGACGACGGAGGCAATCAGGGTGATGGCAAATACGGGCAGGATGAAAAAATGGAAGGGCGGATCAAAACGCGTGTGATTGGAGAAATTCTGGGGAGATGCGGCCATGGGAAAGCTCCTCTTGATTGAAGATCGAGATAATCATCGCACGTTTGGGAGCGTTCGGCGTTATTCGTCCAGAAGGAGGCGGATCTTGCGGGTCAGGGCATCGAGTGAGAAGGGCTTTTGCAGGACGGCGGTGGTGTCATCGACGAGGGCGCCGTCCCAGGTGGAGTGGTCGGGATAGCCCGACATAAAGAGGACTTTCATCTGTGGGCGCGATTGGGCCAGACGGTGGGCTAATTCCTGGCCTCCGAGATTGGGCATTACGACGTCGGTGAGTAGCAGGTGAATCGGAGGTTTGTAGTCGTCCGCGATCTGGAGGGCTTGGTTGCCGTCCTCTGCCCAGAGGACTTTGTAACCGCCTTGCTGCAGGAACTCGCAAACTAGATCGCGGATTCCATCCTGGTCTTCCACCAATAGAACGGTCTCGGTTCCACGGGCGGGAGTGGTCTCTGCTTGGGAGGCGGGAGCTTTCGACTCGGCTGCATCCGGCTGCGCCTCGGGGAAGTATATGTCGAAGGTCGCGCCGTGCTCCAACTCGCTGCTGGTTGTGATCCAGCCGCCGGTTTGCTTGACTACTCCGTAGACGATGGCCAGGCCCAAGCCGGTTCCTTTGCCGGGTTTTTTGGTGGTGAAGAAGGGCTCAAAAATGTGGGCCTGAGTATCGCTGTGCATTCCTATGCCGTTGTCGTTCACGGTTAGGACTACATATTTCCCCGGCGGGATTGGGGCGTGGCTTCCGGCATGAGGTTCGTGAAGTTCGACGTTTCTGGTCTGGATGGTGAGGCGTCCACCCTGGGGCATGGCGTCGCGCGCGTTGACGGCGAGGTTCAGAATCACTTGCTCCATTTGTCCGGGATCGGCTTTGATGCGATGGGGCGAGGTGGCGGGCAGGATATTCAACTCGATGTTGGCGGGAATGAGGCGATTGAGCATTTTCGCGACTTCGGTCACGACAGCGCTTAAATCGAGCGTCTTAAGCTGGAGCACTTGCCTGCGGCTGAAGGCCAGGAGTTGCTGGGTGAGGGCAGCGGCGCGAGTGACGGCGCGTTCAATTTCAGTGGCATCCTTGTGCGCGGGATCGTCCGCGGCGAGGCGGCCGCGAAGGCGTTCATTGTGGGCCTGGATCACCATCAGAAGATTGTTGAAATCGTGGGCTACGCCGCCCGCCAGGTGCCCCATGGCTTCCAGCTTCTGCGAGTGGCGGAGCTGTTCCTCCAGACGCTTGTGCTCGGTGATGTCGTAGAGCACGCCGTGCATCAGGAGTTCGAGGTCGCCGACCGCCGCCGGCAACATGACGGCCTCATCCCGGAACCAGATGACACGGCCGTCGCGGGCAAACATGCGGTACTCGGCCTGGAATACATTGTGAGTTTCCTGAATGCGTTTCTCCGCCGCGAGGGCGATTTCACGATCCTCGGGGTGGATGTGGCTCAGCCAATTCATCCGGTTGGAGCGCCACTCCTCGGGTGAAAAACCAAGGATGGACTTGATTTGAGGGCTCACATAACGCCATTGTCCGGCGGCGCCGAGTTCGGCGATATAGGTGATCGCCGGCAAGCATTCCACCAGCGTGCGATAGCGATCTTCCGCGGCGCGGAGCTGGGTCTTGTCTCGATCTCGTTCAATGGCGAGAGCGACGAGATGGGTGGCGTGGGCAATGATTTGTAGATGTTGAGCGTCCGGCGTACGCGGCTCGCGGTAGTAGATGGCAAAGGTCCCCAACATGCTGCCGTCCTGCGATGGGATGGGTGTTGACCAGCAGGCTCGCAGGCCGTGAGCGAGCGCCACTTGACGATAGTCCGTCCACAAAGGGTCGGTCGCTATATCGGAGACGATAACTGGCTGCTTACGATAAACGGCGGTGCCGCACGATCCCGCGTTAGGCCCGATCTTCAACGGGTCGACGGCTTGGCAGTATTCTTGCGCAAGACTGGGAGCGGCCCCACCGCGCAAAGTTACACCGTCGGAGTCCAGAAGAAGGACGGAGCATAGCATTCCGGAATTAAGCTGCTCGAGATCAGCGCACAAAGCGTCCAGTATCTTGGGGAGCGGAGTCTGGCCCATGATCATGGCCAGTACCCGGTCGTCGAGCAATGACAAAGACAGAGCCTGAGAGGCCGCCGGCGGTGGCGTGATGGGCGCTTTTTTAACTCCCTCAGACATTGCGGTTCGTTTCCGTCCTTTCAAAACTTGGCGGGTTTATGAACGGGCTTATATTTCGGTCTTGGACTGCGGACTTGAACTTCCGACCCAACACACCTTAATAGGAGTATAAAGCGCAAATTGGAGGGATTCCATTCCCCGAGCGGGGTTTGGAACGCAACTCTAGTGTCGAAAGTAACGCAACCGGCTATGGTCGATGACGCCCACCGGACTCGGGCAATCAGGCAAACGATTCCACCGCCGCGTCGTCGTTGTCGAAAACCTCGAACAAGTTGAGGACGCCGACTAGGCGCAGGGTCTGGATGGCGAACTTCGAAGGCTGAACGAGCTTGAGATTCCCCCCGCGCTGTTTGGTGGATGCCAGAATGCGCATGACCAGGCCGATGGCGCTGGAATCGATCATCGGTACTTCAGCCAGATTCAGTACCAGACGGGTGTCTCCGTTGCGCAGCGCCTCTTCCATGGCTTGGCGCAAACCGTCCACCGCCGGGCCCATGCGCAGGGGCCCGCGAAGCTGGATCAGTTGTACTTCCCCGCGCTTACGGACATTGATGTCCAAACTTTTCTCCTTGTGTCGCCTGGCAGGGCAATCAGTGGGGGATGTTTCCAGGACGCGGGTTAGGTTACGGAAAGGAAGCGCATTTTGCAAGGGGTTGAAAAATTCATCCCCAAAGATCGAAAAATTTGCCATAATCATCGACCGTGGGGGGACCATGCGCAGCGCCGCCGTCCGCAGTCAGCCTTTTCGATACAGCGTCTTTATCGTCACCACCGATGAACGGGTCGGTCCTGAGGCGGAAACCTATCTGGCCTCCGACTACGACTTGCGACTCTTCCAGACTTGGGAAGAACTCACAGGGGCGCTCAAGAAACAGCCTCCGCAAGCCATACTGCTGGACATCGACACCATCGCGGAACACGCCCAGGATGGTGTTGCCGCGCTGGCCGAGCTGCGTTCGATGGAACCGGACCTGGTGCTGGTGGCGCTGACGCGCTCGAACAGCCGCAGCATTCGCCATAAGGCGATCAACGCTACCGTCGACGAGTACTTTGTCGCGCCCATCGACTTCCAGGAAGTTCACGTCGTACTAACGCGGGCGCTGGAGAAGCGCACGGCTGAGATCGAGTACCGGACGGAACAGGATAAGGAGGCGGAGCGGCAGTCGTTCCACGAGCTAGTCGGCGCGAGTGAGGCCATACGCCTGGTGTATGAGGCCATTACGCGCGTGGCACACAGCAACAGCACGGTACTGCTCCGCGGGGAAAGCGGCACTGGCAAGGAACTGGTTGCCAAAGCGATCGTTGCGGTGGGACCACGTTCGGAGAAGCCCTTCATCAGCATCAACTGCGCCGCCCTGCCCGAAAATCTCATCGAGACCGAACTGTTCGGCCATGAAAAGGGAGCTTTTACCGATGCTCAAACGGCTCGGCCGGGGCACATCGAGCTGGCGCACACGGGCACGCTTTTTCTGGACGAGATCGGTACCCTCGGCTTGGCGCTGCAGGCCAAGCTGTTGCGAGTGCTGGAGGACCGGGCGGTAACACGGATTGGGGGCAAGACTCCGAAAAAAATCGACTTTCGGCTCATTACCGCCACCAATGACAATCTGGAAGAATTGGTCCACGCCGGCCGGTTTCGGGAGGATCTCTATTACCGCATCAACGTGATCCCGATTGCGTTGCCTCCGTTACGCGAGAGGGCGGGGGATATTCCGCTCCTTATTAATCACTTCCTGCGACTTTATTCGGATATTAACCACGTGCCCGCGAAGCAGGTGGAGCCCGAGGTGGTCGAGATTCTCGAGGAGTATGCATGGCCCGGCAACATCCGCGAGTTGGAGAACCTGGTACAGCGACTGGTGCTGATGGTAGACGGCCCGGTCATACGGGCGCAGCACCTGCCTCAGCACATCCTGGTGACCACGGCCACGAGCCAGGAGGCGCTGCTTATTCCTGAAGAGGGCGTGAATTTCGAGGAAGAGATGGCGCGCATCGAGGCGGCGTATGTGCGGGCCGCGCTGCGGCGATCTGAGGGCAGCAAGGTGGGAGCGGCGCGTCTGCTGCACATCGACAAGCAGAAGATGCACTATCTGTGCCGGAAATACCAGATCGGCAGAGAAGAGTAGACGGAGGCAAAGACTAAAGATCAAGGATTAAGAATTCATGCGTGCTCGGATGAGTTTTTAATCTCTTTGCCGGGGAGTTCTTTTCCGAAGCAGAATGATCCGGTCGAACAACTGCCGCAAGACTATGAAAACTCAGGATGTTTGTCTTGTTGAGCGGCAGGCGGCCAGTTTGGCACAGGCCGTGCTCTTAGTCAGGGCATCGTGGGGCCGAACCCAGGGGAAGTAAAACTTCAGGAGTATCCGCCGCTGAGGCGAGAAAAGGGATCAATACCATGTCAATCCAGAAAAAGTCGTTGATCGGCAGCCGACCGGCGGAAGCGAAGGCCACAGCGCAACCCGTGACGGGGACCCTCGGCGAGGCGAAAGCTATCACCGCCACTTCGCTGCGCCGGAAGTCCGCCAGGGTGCTTAAGGGTATGACACTCAAGGCCACCGCCGGTTTCGCTCACAAGGCCGCAAAGAAGAAATAGGGATCGTGTCAGTGAGGCTACGATCTTTTCGTAGCTTCTGCAATTGTCAGAATCATCCAGGGCGTTCAAATTTCAGACACAGAAAACAAGAAAGGGTGGAAAGAAATGTCGATCCAGAAGAAGTCGTTGATCAGTAACCGGGTTGCGGTAAGAAAGGCTTTGATCGCGAGCCAGCCAGCCGAAGAAGGCGGCGAGCTGAAAGCGAACTCGCTCACGGCGCAGTCGATGAAGAGCAAGAGGGTTCTTGCCCACAAGGCGTTTAGGGTTGCGGTGTTCAAACAGTCGGCGATGAAGAAAAAGTAAGAGCAAACAAAATTTGGGGAAGGTGGCCGAGGCTGCGACAGACCGCAGCCTCGTTCTCATCTTCGCCAGATTCTAATCACCAGATTTTGCGATCAACAAAATCGCGTATCTGCTTTCCGGCCAGGCCGGCCAACGCTCGGTGCGCGATCAGGATTTTGGCAGTTCCCGACGTCCCCGCCCGAAGCTGGCCGTCGGCGTTCGGCACCAGCGCCGTGACGCCGTAGAAATCCATACCTGTCAGCCCCTTGTAGCCTTCGACCGGAGCCAGCCCCGGTTCCATACCCGACGCCGAAGGCGCAACTTCAAGTACGCGTGATTGCAGACGCTCGAATGAGGAATCCATCTTCAGAGAGACACGGTCTCCGGCCCTGACATCCCGCAAATCGAATTCTGGAAGGTAAATTCGCGCGCGCAGAACACTCACGTCCGCCACTTCGAGCAATAGGGCTCCGGCCTCGACATAAGAGCCGGCCAGGTCGGGGAGTCGGGGAGTGAGCACAACTCCGGAGATGGGACTGGTGGGTTGCAAAGCAGATAACTGCGATGCCAACTCGACGGATTGGCGGCGAAGCGACTCGCGCTGCTGTTCGGCGCGACTGTAGTCGGCATAGTGCAGGCGCGCCTCCGCTGCCCGCAGGGACGCAAGCTGCAATTCGGAGGCGACCAGTGCCGCCCGTCCTTCCAAATCGAGGTTGCGCAGACGAACCAGGGGCGCTCCGGCAGCCACGAACTGCGCCTCGGTGGGGAATACCGACACGACTTCGCCGGGAACGGCGGCATGAACGGCGGCTTTGCGCATGGGTTCCAGGTTGAATCGCCCGGTGCGAGTTTCCGGCCAGATGGGGGTAAACAGGAGCAACGCCACCAGTGCGGCCACGAATGCGGCGCGAGGAGTGAGCAGCCACCGTCGGGCACGCTCTTTTTTGTCGAGGTAAAGAGTTTTCATGAATCTCACCAATGTGCGGATCCGCGACTTGAAAATCAGCAGGGCCAGGATTCCGGCGGGAACGAAGGCCCATTCCGGGGAATATTTCCGGAAGACGTTGTAGGAGAAGGTGACCACCACGTAGAGCAGGGTGTAGCTGTAGATGCCCGAAACGATGGCATAGACGGAGAACAGCCAGCGGCGGCGGCGCGGCACGAATTCCACTTCGACGGGAAGACGGAAGATATGCTTTTTGATCCAGCTGGAGACGAAGGCGGTAGAGTCTTCTTTCAGCCCGATTATCCCGACCAGCTCACAGAGGATGTAGTAGCCGTCCAACTTAATGAGCGGGTTGAGATTGATGATGGCGACGCCCACCCCAGTGATGAGAATGATCTTGTAGGCGAGGTCATGCACTGGAGTGCCGGCCGGCGTTCCCCACCAAATGATTGAGGCGGCGGCGCAGAACATCAATTCCACCCAGATGCCGGCTATGGAAGTGGCAATGCGAGCCCACTTCCCGGCGTAGATGTAGACCTCTGTCACGTCCACAAAAAAACACGGTTCCAGATAGTAGAGGAGGAAACCCATCTTGTGGACGGCTCCGCCGAAGTGCTTGCAGGTAAGCCCATGCGCGGATTCGTGAAAGAAGCCGAGAAAACAGAACAAGAGCCAAAACTCGGCGATGTCGCCCAGTCCCTTTTGAGTGAAGTTGTAGTACTTCCAGGTGTCGGTGCCGATCTCGCTCCAGCGGTCGATGAAGATCCATGCCATGAAGGCGAAGAAGGCCAGGGTCAGCAGGATGAACCAGCCGTCGTAAACGAACTTGGCCTTTTCGTGCAGGCGGGTCAGGTAGGTGTCTGGATCCCAGTGGCCTGCGGTTATGGTGGTGATGTCCGCCAATTTTTTGGTCGCGCGTTTATGGCGCTCCTCGGCGCCTTTCTGGGCGGCCATGACGTTCGGTTCCTGCGGCGGGGTGTACCAGATTTCCTCGAGTTCACTGACGTATTCCTGAATGCTCTCGGGGGAGAAATAGACTCCGGAGCGCGCCCGGTAGGTGTTCGATACTTCTTCGTAGGAGCGCTCTCCATTGAAGAGCTGGAGCAACTCCCATTGTTGGGGGGTAAACCGGTATAGCTGATTGGCGCCGGAAACGATGGCGTAGATCACCGGTTCATCGTTCTCCATTTGTGTTCGGGCCAACACGTGAGGATGGAGCCGGGGACAGCGTTTGCGCGCCGAGCGCGGCGGCAAGTCGGGCAGCGCAACGTGAAGAGCCTCGGTTAGATTCATTGCGGGTTGGGGATGCGCACACTCGCGCTCATGCCGGGCCGCAGTCCAGCTGTCGGGCCTACGAGCTGGCACAACACTTCGATGGTGCCGCTCGAGGGATCAACCACCGGGCTGATCTCAATTACGCTCGCTCCCCAATGCTGGCCATCGACATCGGGAGAAGTCAGCTCGAAGCGCTGACCTCTGGCGATATGGCCCAGGAAACTCTCGGGTAAGGTGAACCGTATGCGGAGTGGCGACTCGGCCGTGACCCAGAAGAGGCGGTCTCCCAGGCTGACTTTCTGGCCGGCTCGTACGTAGCGGCGAGCCACGACGCCGTCGAAGGGCGAGACCACTCGGGTTTTCTCGAGTTCGAGATCGAGCGAATGTTCGCTGGCTTGCGCGTCGGCCAGGAGTTCTCTTACCCGCTCTACA
>CAVZDM010000118.1:0-6539 GCA_963773955.1 uncultured Acidobacteriaceae bacterium
AATACCGGCTCACCTACCAGCAGCTGAAGGAGCGCCTGGGGTCATGAGGGCCTTCCTGATGCACCCGGACCGGGATTTCAACGTGCGCGGCCTGCCGCCCAACGAGGCGGACCTGGCCCAGGACCTCGAGCTGGACGTGCTGCTGCAGGCTATGGCCGATGGTGATCAGTTGTACGCCGTGGCCAGGTGTGGCATTCATTCGTGCCTGGCCAGCCCGGCGGAGATCGTTTACCGGCAGCACATCCTGGCCGACTGCATCGCCCGGCCGCTGTGGTCCGCGACCTGTATTTGCGCGACGTCGAGGCCGTTTCGGTTCTGCGCACCATCGTCGAAGAGAAGAAACTCTTCGGCTACAGCCAGCACCGTGAATTGAGAATCGCCGCCATTCAAGCTCTATCGAAGATTGATCCGCGATACGGTACCCAGGCGCTCGCCGACAGTGGCCTTGAGGCCGGCGAACTGGCCATCGCTCCGCTCGACTCCGGCGAGGGATGTCCGTTTGTCCGCCAACGCCGCTACGAAAGAATCATTTTGCCGCGCACTCTCTCCGCCACGCTTTCCAGTTCCTGGGGAAAGTCGAACATTGTGATGCGCGAGATGAGTCTGGGCGGCGGCATGGGAACGCGCAGTGACAATCTCCGCGTCGGCTCCGAAGCCCACGTGGAAATTTCTCTCGGTGTCAAGAAAATCCGCGGCGAGGTTCTGCTGCGCCGCGCCCGCGTCAATGAAATCGGCTTCGAGTTCGTCAGCATGGACCTCGACAGCCGCTACCGCCTCCGCCGCATCCTGGTCGAGGCCCTGCAGAAAGTTCCCGACAATCGCGCCGCCAGCTGGGACGGCGAACGGAAGTCCACGTAAAGCAAGGTGTCAGGTCTCAGGTCTCAGGAAAACAATTGGGGGGCCGCGATTAGCCGCGCACGTCACCCACGCGCGCCAATTCCGTTGCAATAAAAAAGGCCCCTGCGCATGAGAGGCCTTTTCACACATCAAACTCGACAAACCGCGAACTCGCTTACGCCACCTTCACGAAAATAATTACCAGCGTAAACAGCACCAGGGACTCGATGAAAGCGAGGCCCAGAATCAAGGCCACCTGAATACCGGCACGTGCGGCCGGATTGCGTCCGAGCGCTTCGCACGCCGCCGACGCGGCCTTCCCCTGTCCCTGCGCCGCCAACCCGGCGGCGATGGCGATCGCGAAACCGGAAGTGATTGCCACCCAGTTGGTGGAACCAGCCGCGGCTGCGCCCGTCTGCGCGAACGCCGGGACTGCCAGGAAAGAGAACATCATCATCACGAACAACACCATCACGATTTTTCGCATTTTGCTTCTCCTTGAATGAATTGCCCCAGTGGGTGGTTGACGCCGTGCTTTGAAGCCGGCGCCCTCACGCTGAAAGCAGGTGCCAGGCACCAGGTCTCAGGTCTCAGGAAAACCAAATGCCCTTCCTGAGACCTGACACCTAAGACCTGAGACCTTCTCTAGTGCTCGTGCGCGGTCGCCTCTCCCAGATACACGCAGGCGAGCAGCACAAAAATGTACGTCTGAATAAACGACACGCCGATATGCAGGCCCTCGAATATGATCGGAATGCCCACCGGCACCAGCGAGAAAAATACCAGGGTGACCATCTCGCCTGCGAACATGTTCGCGAAAAGACGAACGGTCAGCGATAGCACGCGGGCGGCATGACTGAACAACTCAATCGGGAACAACAGGACCGGCAGGAATAACCGGACAGCCAACGGCATGCCCTCTTGCGGCCCGATGAAATGCTTCAGATATCCCACCGGTCCATTTGCCCGCAGACCCTGATAGTGATAATAAAACCACGTCAACAGCGCGCAGCCGAGCGGCACAATCGGCACCGCCGTGGGCGATTCGAGGCCCGGTACCAGCCCAATCAGATTGCAAATCAGGATGAACAGCCCCAGCACGGTCAAATACGGGACAAATTTCTCCGGATGACTTGAGATCGTCTCGCCGGCCAGGTCATTGACGAATCCGTCGATGCCTTCCATGGTCTGCTGCAACGCGCCGGGCCGCTCCACCGAGAGGCGCGAACGCACGGCAATGAAAAAGATCGTCAGCAGCAACACCACCAGAATTTCCATGGCCACTGGATTCGTGATCGGAGTCGCTGGATGCTTGGTATGAATGTGCAGTGCCTGCAGCAACGCCAGCACCGGCGCGCCAAATAGACGATTCAAGAGTGCGGTAAAAGCCAGTTGTTCCATTTTTCAGACTTGATGCTTACTTATGATTTCTCATCACTTACCCGGTGCAAAGCCGTATATCCCTGCCAAACGGCCTCGGCCATCAGGGCTGCCACCGGCACACACAAGCCCCACAAAAAGCCCCGAAACGCCAGTGAAGAACTTTTGAATATAGCATAAGCAACGGCTCCCACCAACCCGTAGCGCACCACAAAACGCAGGATGATCGAGCGGCCTTTCTCCCGGCTCTTCCGGTTGACGATGCGATCGGCAAGGCCTTCGACGCCACGGGTGAGCGAGTGGAAATTAACGTAGGAAACCGCGGCTCCGAAGGCAAATCCAATCGATCCGGCCCAACCGTAAAACCAGAACGCCGGCCCCAGCAGCAGAGCGCTCACCACCAGCATGTTGCGCAACACGCGAGGAAGGATGCGCTCATAGCTATTGCTTATAAGTTCAGCGCGACTCTCGGCTGGCGGAGCGTCCGCGGGCTGGTCGAGATGCTCACCATCGTTAGCACTATCAGTCATCTTTTTTGAAAGCGCCTAAGGCCATGCGGATCATCTGCCAAAATCCAACCATCGCCCCAAACAGTAGCCCGACCAGATAGAGCCACTTAGTATGTAGCCAGTAATCGGCCAGCTTGCCCAGGAAGAACCCAAGCAGGATCGCCGCGGGAATAATGAACCCCACCTCGGAATAGCGAGCCAGCGAGACTAGAGGATCCTTTTTCTCCGGGGAATTATGGGGCTCAGGCATGCGAAGAAATTCTACTCTAGCGGTCGGCTCTCAGCGCGGCGCTTTGGCCGAGACCTGGGACTTGAGACCTGCCACCTGTTCTACTTCAGCGTGGCCACCCACCTGCGGCTATCGCACAATCCCGAGCGACCAGTTGACGCCGCGAATAAACGGCTCCGGATACACTCCGATCACAATCGTCGCC
Source organism: uncultured Acidobacteriaceae bacterium (assembly GCA_963773955.1). Lineage (GTDB taxonomy): Bacteria > Acidobacteriota > Terriglobia > Terriglobales > Acidobacteriaceae > Acidiflorens. Next base: position 3,161 of record CAVZDM010000118.1, read on the forward strand.
AGCGCCGTCACGCCCACCGCGCAACGCATCCCGAGGCTGACGGGCAGCCGTCCGGTTTCCATCGGAGCGCGCATCAGCATGGAGTTCGCAATCTTCAGATAGTAATAGAGTCCGAAGAGCGAGTAGAGCACGCCGAGCGAGGCTAGTCCGTAATGTCCGCTTTCGATCAGACTGAGGAAGATGTAGTACTTGCCCAGGAACCCGGCCGCGGGCGGAATACCGGCCAGCGAAAGCAGAAACAGCAGCATCAACACGGCTTCGACCGGGGCGCGCTGATAGAGCCCAGCCATATCGTCGAGCTCGTCGCCAATCACGTTGCGTTGCCGCAACGACGTGATTACCGCGAATGCTCCCAGATTCATGAACGTGTAGACGAGCAGATAGATCAGGATTCCCTTGAAGCCATCGTTAAAGCCCGGACTGTGGATCTGCGACGTTCCCAGGGCCACCAACGCCAGTAGCATGTAGCCAACGTGCGCAATCGAGGAGTAAGCCAGCAGCCGCTTGGTGTTCGTCTGCGTAAGCGCGGCGAAGTTGGCGCCCGTCATGGTAGCAATTGCAACCACGACTATCACCGGAACGTAAATCGAGCGCAGCGGCCACAACCCCCACAGCAGAATGCGCAGCAGCAGCGCCCAAGCCGCCGCTTTCACCGCTACTGACATGAAGCCGGTAATGCTGGTGGGCGCGCCTTCGTAGGCATCCGGCGCCCACTGATGAAACGGAACGGCGGCAATCTTGAAGAGTAATCCGACCATCGTGGTCAGCAGTGCGATCACCACCACCGGGTTATGCGGATTCTGCCCCGACACCGCGCGCCCAATGTCCTCCAGACGGGTGCCGCCGGAAATCCCGTAGAACAGAGAAAGGCCGTAGGCAAAGATGCCCGACGAAAATGCCCCGAGCAGCAGATACTTCAAAGCCGCCTCGTTGGAACGCCGGTCGCGGCGCAAAAAACCCACCAGCACGTACGTGGAAATCGCCATCAGCTCCAACCCGATGAAGAGCAGCACGATGTCGTATCCCGCCGCCAGGCACATCATGCCCACCACGGAAAGCAGCAGCAGCGAATAGTATTCGCCGTGGTGTTCGTCCTCCACATCCAGATAGTGCACTGAGCTCGCGATGGCGATGGCCGCTCCGGTCAAAAAGAGATACCAGAAGTAGATGGCGAAGCGATCGACTAATAGCGTCCTAGAGAACCCAAGCAAAAAGCCCCTCGAACCCAGCGTCGATTGAATCCGCCAAACGCAGAAAGCCGCGAACAGCACGCCGCCCATGGCGCCAACCGCGTTGATCCACTTCCATCCCCGCGGAATCATCAGGTCAATCAGCAGAATGCCGAGCGCGAAAATGGTAAGTTCCACCATCGGCAGCATCAACTGGTATTCCGTTGGCGACAGGGCTCGCACTCAGTTGCTCGCTTTCGGTTTGACGACGTTCGGTTTAACGACCCCAGGCCCACTGGCTTTCGGCGCAGCAACAACGGGCGCCGGCGGAAGTGGCGCGGGCGCAACCTGCGCGTTCAACGGCGCGCTGGCGTTAGCGTTGTCATGAAGGTTCTGCACAATCTGATTGACCGGTTGGTCGAGGATCTGGAAGAACGGCTTCGGATAAAGGCCGATCCAGAACGCCATAATAATCAGCGGTACGAAGGTAAGAATTTCGCGCGGTGTAAGATCGTGCAACTTTTCGTTCTTGGGATTCGTCACCGTCCCGAAGAAGACGCGCTGATACAGCCAGAGCAAGTAAGCCGCGGCCAGAACCACGCCCGGCGCCGCCCACGCCGCCCATCTCCAGTTGGCGATGAATGCTCCCTGCAGAATCGTGAACTCGCCGACAAATCCATTCAGCAGTGGCAGTCCCATCGAGGAGAGGAACATGATCATCGTGATCGTCGCGTAGACGGGCATGACGTTCGAAATGCCGCCATACTCGGCGATCTCGCGCGTGTGCCGCCGCTCGTACAGTATGCCGACGATCAAGAAGAGCGCGCCGGTCGAGATGCCGTGGTTGATCTGCTGCAGCACCGAGCCGGATAAACCCGTCGAATTCAGCGCGAAGATTCCCAGCGTGCAGAAGCCCAGGTGGCTGACCGACGAGTACGCCACCAGCTTCTTCATGTCCTTCTGCATCAGCGAAACGAGCGCGCCATAAACGATTCCGACAATCGAGAGCCCGATCATCCATCCGCGAGCCGTCACATTCAGGAAGGTGGCGGGACTGGAGAGCACTTGCGGAAAGAACGGCAGCGAGAAGCGCACGAATCCGTACGTTCCCATTTTCAGCAAAACGCCCGCCAGAATGACGGAGCCGGCCGTCGGCGCTTCTACGTGCGCATCCGGCAGCCAGGTGTGGAACGGAAACATCGGGACCTTGATGGCGAATCCGATAAAGAAGGCGACAAAGAGCCAGACGGCGTAATGGAGAGGAATCAGCGGCGCCGTCTTATAAAGCTCGGGAATGCTGAACGTGAAAAAGCCGGCAACCGTGCGGTGATGGAAGTAAAGGAATAGGATGCCGAGTAACATCAGGACGGAGCCAAGCAAGGTATATAAGAAGAACTTGATGGCCGCATAAAGTTTGCGCGGGCCGCCCCAGATACCAATCAGCAGATACATCGGCACGAGCATCGCTTCCCAGAAAACGAAGAAGAGGAAGAAATCGAGCGCCATGAAAACGCCGAGCATTCCCGTCTGCAACACCAGGAACCAGACGTAATATTCCTTCACTCGATTCTCGATGGCGGTCCAGGAAGAGAGAATCGAGATCCATCCGAGCAGCGTGGTGAGCATGATCAGCAGAAACGAGATGCCGTCAATGCCCAGGTTGTAACCCGCGCCAATCGAGGGGATCCAGTTGTTAGGTGTGCCCTCGAGGAATTTGAAGTGGGTAGGGGTCACATCGAAACGCTGCGCCCAGAACATCGGTACCAGAGGCAGCGAGATCAGGAACCCGCCCAGCGCGAAGATGTTCGCAATCCAGCGGACCGCGTCTTTGTTTTCCTTAGGAACAAACAGGAGAACAAACGCGCCCACAAGCGGCGTGAAGAGAATGATCGATAGTATGTGACTCTGCATAAGAAAATCTCAGCTTCGAGCTACGAGCCGCGAGCTCCGAGCAAACCATTTGCCGCACTGCCGCTGGCCCGGTTGCTCGTGGCCCTAAGCTCGTAGCTCGCAGCTTACTTCCACACGTAATACACGCCAAATCCAAGCAGTCCGGCGACCATGACCAGTGCGTACCATTGCACCAGTCCCCATTCGAAGAGGCGCGCCGGATAAGAAATCATTCGCGCAAGAATCGCTGGGCCGTTCACTCCCAGGCCGTCGATGATCCACTTATCCCACCAGGTCGAAAGCGTGGCGACCGCGCGCGT
>CAVZDM010000119.1:0-14844 GCA_963773955.1 uncultured Acidobacteriaceae bacterium
ATCAACACCATTGAGCGATCCGAAGCGGCCGATCGGATCTTTTATTTTTCTTGGACCTACGGGCGTTGGCAAAACCGAACTTGCCCGCGCGCTTGCCGAATTTCTTTTCGACGACGAGCGCGCCATGATCTACCGCATCGACATGTCCGAATACATGGAGAAGCACGCGGTGTCGCGGCTGATCGGCGCGCCTCCGGGGTACGTCGGCTATGAGGAGGGCGGACAACTCACTGAACAAGTGCGGCGGCATCCTTACGCGGTCGTGCTCTTCGACGAGATTGAAAAGCTCACCCCGACGTGTTCAACATCCTGTTGCAAATCATGGACGACGGCCGCCTCACCGACGGCAAGGGGCGCAAGGTGGACTTCAAGAACACGGTCATCATCATGACTTCGAACCTGGGCTCGGCGTATTTGCAGTCGGAAAACATGCGCTCGGCTGATGGCTTCGAACGGGCATCGAAACAGGTGATGGACGCGCTGCACGGGCATTTCAAACCGGAGTTCCTGAATCGCGTGGACGATATCATCATCTTCCATCCGCTGGGCAAGGAACAGCTGGTGAAGATCGTCGATCTGCGGCTGGAGGACTTGCGCCGCCTGTTGGCCGACCGCAAGATTTCTCTGGAGCTTACCGACGCCGCGAAAGAACTTCTGTTCACCGAAGGCTACGATCCGAATTTTGGAGCGCGTCCGCTGAAGCGGGCGATTCAGAAGCTGGTGCAGGATCCGCTGGCGCTGAGAATTCTGGACGGCGCGGTGCAGCATGGGGATCACGTGATCGTGGATGTCGAGAAGAAGACGGGGAAGATGACGTTCAAGGTTAGCGAGCGCGTGGGTGAGAAGGAAACGGCGCGGGCGAAGAAGTAGAAATCGCGCCGAGCTTCGCTCGGCTGGACGGGCGAGGCGCCCGTCCCCACGCACAACCTAGAGACGGCCCTATGCGGAGCGACGAAATGCGTCCGCCAGCTCTCCTCGCGATAGATACCACGCCACCATCACTCGCACGATTATCCCGAGGCCGCCGAAGGCTAGCGCTTTTGGTTGCACCATCACGGTTGCAGCTGAGACTGACGGGACCAACATTACTATTCCTGCGATGGCGATCAGCAGTGCTGCCCAGATAAATCGCGCAGACAGCGAACAGTGCGGCGATGGCTCGCACTCCTTGCGGGATCGGGTTGGCGTCGCTGTCAGGCATTGTCTCGCGCGTTCTTCGGCTGTAATTCCGCTGGATCTCGCTAGACAATCAGCTGTGGCGGTCGATCTAGCGTGCGCGACGTTGCGCGGTTTTCTTGGGTGCCTTCGCGCGACGGGCGCCCGGCACCTTTCCGATTCGAGGATCGCCTGCGAGAACGAATTCGCAGGCACGCAGCGCAGCTTCTTCGAAATCCTCCGCATCGGACGGAAGGACCTGCCAGCCGGTCACTTTTTTTCCCAGCACCTTGATGGATCGCATGTTGGGGAAGTCGCGCCGCAGGCTCTGGTGGTGCTCTTCGGTGGTGGCGAGCCATACGCCGTTGTCCGCGGTCTGGCCAGGTTTGTCTTTGTTCCGGAGGATGAGGACAATCTTATCTTGAATATAAATTGCCAGGCAGCCGAACATGGGATGAGTCCGGGGCGAGAGCGTAGCGAGCGCGTCGAGTACGAATTCGTGCGGGACAGGCTTGCGCTGCTTGACGCGTAAGGTGGCATCCAGCGGGGGCACGGCTGTTTTGCGCCGGGACTTCGACATAGGGGTTGGCGAATAGCGTTTCGCTTAGTTCTGTTTCAGCCGACTGTATATCACTAACGGCCTCCGTTGCGAAGTCGAATAACTTGCGGTTCCTGCTGCGAGGCTGTAACGTACTCGGCCAGCCACAATTTTCTCTGGGGGATGGAATGAAACTCAGCCGCTATCTGGTTACCTTTATTTTGCTGCCGGGATTGATCTGCACGTCATGGGCACAATCTGCGCCTGCGCCGAAGACGGTTGTCGTCCACGCCGGACGCTTGCTCGACGTTAAAACCGGCAAGACGCTCTCCAACCAGACCATCGTGATTCAGGGCGATAAGATCGCTAGCGTTGGCTCGGATGCGCCGGTTCCCGCTGGGGCGCAAGTTGTCGATCTTTCGAACGCCACCGTGCTGCCGGGATTGATTGATGCGCACACCCACATCACCTACACCACCAACTTCGGCTACTCTCGGCTCGCGATTTCCGTGCCCCGCCAGGCTCTTACCGGAGCGCGCAATGCGCGGGTCACGCTTGACGCGGGTTTTACGACCATCCGGAATGTGGGCGCGACCGATTTTACCGACGTTGCCTTGCGCGATGCCATCAACGCCGGCGATGTGCCTGGACCGCGCATGCTGGTCAGCGGGCCCGCGCTAAGCATTACCGGTGGACACTGCGACGACAATCTGTTGCCGTTTGAGTGGCATATTCAAGGGGAAGGCGTGGCCGATGGCATTGCAGCCGTCCAGCACAAGACGCGCGAGATCATCAAGTATGGCGCCGACCTGATCAAGATCTGCGCTACCGGCGGCGTGTTGTCGCATGGCGATAATCCGCAGGCGTCGCAATACACGCTTGAAGAGATGAAGGCTATCGTGACCGATGCGCACCGGCTGGGGCGCAAGGTTGCGGCACATGCCCATGGTGCTGAAGGCATACGGTGGGCGTCGGAGGCGGGCGTGGATTCGATTGAACACGGGTCTTACATTGACGACGCGGCGATTGCCACCATGAAGAAGAATGGCACCTATCTGGTGCCGACTCTCTATTTGGCCGACTGGTTTCTGGAAAACGCGGAGAAGATCGGCACTCCCGCCGAACTGATTGCCAAGGGACGCGAAGTGATGCCTGCGGCGCGCAAGAATGTGGCGCGCGCGTTTGCCGCGGGAGTGAAAGTCGGATTCGGGACGGATGCCGCTGTTTATCCGCACGGGCTCAACGCGCATGAATTCGCGGTCATGGTGAAGCTGGGTCTGACGCCGCTGCAGGCGATCCAGGCAGCGACTGTTAATGATGCCGATTTGCTCGGCTGGTCTGACAAGGTCGGGACCATTGAGCCGGGGAAGTGGGCCGACATTGTTGCCGTGGATGGCGATCCGCTGGCTGACGTGACTACTCTGGAACGGGTGATGTTTGTAATGAAGGGTGGCGAGGTGGTTAAGAATTTGTACGCGAAGTAGAAGACAACTTTCCCGTAGAGACGCGGCTCGCCGCGTCTTGTACCGAGCGCGCCATTCGGGACGCTGCGCGCCGGAGACGGGGCAAGCCCCGTCTCTACAGTAGAATCCTCCCGTGCCTATCCTCCTGCAGATTGAAGCTACGCGCGGCACTGCCCGCGCTGGCAGGCTCATCACTCCTCATGGAGAGGTCGAGACGCCGGTGTTTATGCCGGTGGGGACGCTTGGTTCGGTTAAGGGCGTTTCGCAGGATGTGCTGGAAGATCTCGGCGTCGAGATTCTGCTCAGCAATACCTATCATCTTTTTCTGCGACCTGGAGTGGAGACGGTTCGGCGGATGGGCGGGCTGCATCGATTCATGTCTTGGGATCGGGCGATTCTTACCGACTCGGGCGGGTTTCAGGTTTTCAGTTTGAACGATCTGCGCAAGGTCACGGAAGAAGGTGTCGCGTTCCGCTCGCATCTGGACGGTTCTCGGCTTTTTCTTAGTCCTGAAAAGGCCATGGAGATTCAGATTGGGTTGGGAGCCGACATTGTCATGGCTTTTGACGAATGCACTGAGTATCCGGTGGACGCTGCGCGGGCGCGGGCTTCGATGGAGCTGACTTTGCGCTGGGCTGCGCGCTGCAAGAATTATTTTGAAGAGCACAAGGGCGAAGTGCCGTGGAGCAGCTCTCATCTCTCAGCTGTCAGCTCTCAGGAAAAGCAGGTCCTTCGCTCCGCTCAGGATGACAATCTGGGTGCAGGTTATGCGCAGACTCAGTCGCTGTTTGGCATCGTGCAGGGGGGGATGGATGCGGCGCTGCGCCGCGAATCTGCTGCTCGCACCATTGACATCGGATTCCCGGGATATGCCATCGGCGGGCTTAGCGTTGGCGAGCCTCGCGAGGTTACTCGTGACATCGTCCTATCCACGCTTGAGCATCTTCCTTCCGACCGGCCACGCTATCTGATGGGGGTGGGCACTCCCGAGGAGATCGCACAGTACGCGCGGTCGGGCGTTGACATGATGGATTGCGTGCTCCCCACGCGCGCCGCGCGGCATGGATTGCTGTTTACTTCGGAAGGCAAAGTGTCGATCAAGCAGGCGCGGTATGCGCATGACGAGAGCGCGCTTGATCCCGCTTGCGAGTGCCGGGTTTGCCTGCGTTATTCGCGGGCGTATCTACGGCATCTTTATGCTTCGAACGAACTGCTGGCGCAGGTTTTGAATACGGTCCACAACCTGCACTTTTACCTGGCAACTATGCGGGCTGTCCGGGGGTGGATCCGGGCAGGCCACGCGGCCGGCTAACGTCGACGGGCGAGGTCGCCCGTCCCCACACGTCCCGGGATGTAAATTCTCGGGCGCGTCCTTGACACCCGGCGAGCGGTCCGGCATTCTATTTAACTTGGGAACAAGGTCCGTTTCTTTCTGTGCCGTTCCGATCGAAACCGGAGCGCGGCATCGCCGGTTCTAGCCTGCAAGCGTAGGATCCTCCGGCCTTAGAAGAAAAGAATTCCCGCAGTTAAGCTCCAGAAGTCGCGAGGGGAAGTTAAGCGGCGGAAGCAGCAAACTTGTGCCGAGTTTTGCTCGGCCCGGCCCGAAGAGGGTGCTTCGCTGCTGCGGTGTTAACCAAGAATTTTGTTAGCTATTTCGTTGCACGGGATCGACTTGGCGGTGGAAATGATTTTGTCGGGCATGTTGTCTGGGATGACGGGCGGATTGGCGTTTTGGTTGCAGCTACCCGGTGGCACGAGTCTGCTTGGGCTGGCGCCCCTGCTGTTTATCTTCGCCATTTTTTACTTTCTGCTGATTATGCCGCAACAGAAGAAGCAGAAAAAGTGGCAGGCCATGCTGAGCGATTTGAAAAATGGGGACAAGGTCGTAACCAGCGGCGGCCTGCGCGGGACGATCATCAGCCTCAAGGACGATGCGCTGACCTTGCGCGTGCCGCCCGACAATCTGAAACTTGAAATCAGCCGCGCATCGGTGGTATCGGTGACGACGGCGGAAGAAGGAAAATAATAGTCGTTGGTCGTTCGTCGTTGGTCGTTCGGGAAGTGCAGCAGACTCAGGCGGTTTGCTAACGACTAACGACCAACGACAATCGACGGTTTTTTCATGAATAAGAACCTCAGTTGGAAGTTGGCAATTAGCGTCGGGATCCTGCTGATCTTCCTGGGCGGCATCTTCGGCATTCCGAAAGAGTGGTCGGGCAAGGGTGTGCTGGCGTCGGTCGTCGACCGCATTCATCTGGGGCTCGACCTCCGCGGCGGAACGCACCTGATCCTGCAGGTGCAGGTCAACGACGCGGTCAATGTCGACTCCGACAATGCGATCGCGCGCCTCAAGGAAGACCTGCGAACGCACAAAATTAATTACGCCGATATCACCAAGCCTGATGCGGAAAACCATCCGGAAATGATCGTGGTCAAGGGCGTTCCGCCAGAGCAGACCAGCGATTTCAAGAGCATTATTTCCGACCGGCTGCCGGATTACGACGCCACTTCGGGCGCGGAAAATTCCTGGACGGTTGCCATGAAGGGCCAAAGCCTCGCCGATTTGAAGAATCGCGCGGTCAGTCAGGCCATCGAGACGATTCGGAGCCGCATCGATCAGCTGGGCGTGAGCGAGCCTGAAATTGAGGAGCACGGACTCGGCAAGTATCAGATTCTTGTTCAACTTCCGGGTGTGGACGATCCGGCGCGCGTCAAAGAAATCATGCAGTCCACGGCGATGCTTGAGATCAAGCAATCGCTGGGCGGGCCCTATGGAAGCCAGCAAGGGGCTTTACAGGAGCACGGCGGCGTGCTGCCTCCGGACACTGTCCTGATGCAGGGTAAGAGCATCGGCTCGCGAAATAGCGACACCGGCGAACAGTGGTACATCATCTCGCGGGCCTCGGCGGTAACCGGTCGCGATCTGCGTACCGCGGAACCGGGCAACGACGAGAATGGTCAGCCGGACGTCCACTTTATCCTCACTGGCGAAGGCGGCCGCAAATTCCGTGCATTCACTTCCGCTCACGTCGGCGACTACCTGGCGGTGGTTCTCGACAACAAGGTGCAGGAAGTGGCGGTGATCAAGGACACGATCAGTGAAAGCGGCGTGATCAGTGGCCGCTTCACGCAGCAAGAGACGCAGGATCTTTCGATGACTCTGCGTTCCGGCGCTTTGCCGGCGGGCATCAAGTATCTTGAAGAGCGCACGGTCGGGCCGTCGCTCGGCGCCGATTCGATTCATTCCGGCGTGCAGGCGTCCATAATCGGGATGCTCGTCGTCCTCATTTTCATGCTGATTTACTACCGCTGGGCGGGCGTGAATGCCGATATCGCGCTGATTTTCAATCTCATCATCCTGCTCGGGTTCATGGGCTATGCTCGCGAGTTTGCGGTACTGACGTTGCCGGGAATCGCGGGCATCATCCTGACGGTGGGCATGGGCGTGGATTCGAACGTGCTGATTTTTGAGCGCATCCGGGAAGAGCTGAGGAATGGCAAGACACCGCCTTCGGCGGTGGAGCAGGGATTCAGCCATGCCTGGATCACCATCGTCGATACGCACGTTACCACGATCGTGTCGGCCGCGATTTTATTCATCTTTGGAACCGGGCCGGTAAAAGGATTTGCGACTACGCTGGTCATTGGTTTGTTCGCAAACCTGTTTACGGCGGTGTTCGTGTCGCGCATGATTTTTGATTGGGTTTTAAGCCGCAAGCAGCGCGGCGAAGCATTGAGTATCTAGCTGGGAGCTACGAGCTACGGGCTCCGAGCAAGCTGGTTCGCTAGAAGCTCGCGGCTCGAAGCCGAATTTTGGAGTTTGACTTGGAATTTTTTCGCGACACAAACATCGATTTTCTCGGGAAAAAGTGGTACTTCCTGACCTTCTCGCTGATCTTCAGCGTGGCCGGAGTGATGTCCATGGCGTTGTGGCATGGCATCCCGCTGGGGGTCGACTTCCGCGGGGGCACGCTGGTGTATGTGAAGTACGCGCATACTCCAGATCCGTCCGCCATCCACAATGAGATCGATCGCGCCGGATTGAAGAATGCCCGGGTGCAACGCTATGGACAAGCCTCCAACAACGAAGTACTGATCGCGCTCGACATTCAGGAGACCAGCGAACAGGATTTGAGTAAGGGCAAGGACCAGATCAAGCAGGCGCTCGAAAGCCACGCCGTCGCGGGCAAGCAGGACCTCAACAATTCCAGCTCTTTGGCGGTCGCGAATTATCTTCTGGAAAAGGACCCGCTCCACCTCGCCGGCGACGCTGACGCCAGCCCACGCTACACCGCCATAGCGCAGGCCATTGTTGACTATCGCGACAAGACGAAAGGCGGCGTGCTCGGTTCGCTTTCCAATGACGAGCTAAAAGGTGTGGCCGATCCGGTCGTGGTTGCCTCGCTCCAGGATAGCTTCTTTGTCTCTGACTTCGGCATCCGCAACGTGGAGATTGTCGGCCCGCAAGTTGGGCACCAGCTGCGCACCCAAGCCATCCTGGCCACGCTTTATTCGCTGGGCGGAATGCTGGTTTATCTGGCGCTTCGTTTCGAATGGATTTACGGCGTTGCTGCCGTGCTGACGGTTTTCCACGACACTCTGATTACGGTCGGCGCCTTCTCGCTGCTGAACTGGGAAATATCCCTGACCGTGATCGCGGCGATCCTGACCCTGATTGGATACTCCAATAACGACACCATCGTCGTTTTCGACCGCATCCGGGAGAACATTAAGCTGTTGCGGCGGGACAAGCTGTCCGACATCGTCAACAAAAGTATTAATCAGACTTTAAGCCGAACTATCTTGACAGCGGGCCTGACTTTCCTTACCGTGCTTGCTTTGTTCCTTTTTGGCGGCGAGGTGCTGCATGGTTTCAGCTTCGCCCTGGTGATTGGCATCCTGATCGGGACGTATTCTTCGATCGCGATTGCTGCACCGATTCTGGTCGCCTACCAGGAATGGCGGGCTGGACGGGGCCAGAAGCCGATTTCCATGCCGGTGCGGGCGGGCAACGGCCCGACGCAGCCTAAGGAAAAAATAAAGGCCTGAGTCCGGGCCATCTGGCGTAAAATCATTGACCTGCCCGCAGAGGCAGGGGTTAAGAGGGTGCAAGGCTCGAAACAGCGGGAGCAAAGAGGATGCGGCCGGTGTCTAAACTTTGGTACGGGTCTGATGTAGGAGAAGCCTATGTTTGAGGACAGCCTCATTGAGTCAGGGAACAGGTTCAAGGCCAAGCGGCGGATGAGCACCACCATCTTATCTTTCTTTGGGCAGTTCGCGCTCATCGGGATCTTGATCCTGATCCCGCTGATTTATACGGACGCGTTGCCCAAGACGCAGCTGATGACCTTCCTGGTAGCGCCACCGCCACCACCGCCACCGCCACCGCCGCCAGCGGCCGCTCCAGTCAAGGTGGTGAAGATGCAGAGCGAAATGGTGAATGGCCAGTTGCGCACCCCCACCAAGATTCCAGAGAAAGTTCAGATGATCAAAGAAGAAGAAGCGCCCCCGGATCTGGGTGCGGGCGGCGTCCCGGGCGGTGTGCCGGGCGGCATTCCCGGAGGCTCGGCGGGTGGCGTCATCGGCGGCATCGTCAACATGCAAGCTGCGAACATCCCCAAGATCGCGACCCCGCAGCGTGTCCGCGTTTCGCAGGGCGTCTCGCAAGGTCTTTTGATCAGGAGAGTTCAGCCCAATTATCCGCCGCTGGCAAAACAGGCTCGCATTCAGGGGCAGGTGGTGCTGCAGGCGGAAATCAGCAAGGACGGCACGATTCAGAATCTGCAGTTGATCAGCGGGCACCCGATGCTGGCGCCGGCAGCGATCGAGGCCGTGAAACAGTGGCGCTATAAGCCGTACCTGCTCAATGGCGAGCCGGTGGCGGTGGAGACCACGGTGCTTGTAAACTTCAGCTTGACCGGAAGCTAGACTCTCCGGGCAAGCTAGTGCGGTAAGAGTTTGTGGCGGTTTAAAGCCCTCCCCGTCCCACCTTTTCCCGAGACGGGAGACCTAGGGTGGATTGCACACCCGGGGGCAATTCTGCCCACATTGGTTTTCTTGCATCAAACGGTTCGGAGCAAGCGGGCGCAAAGAGAAGTTTGAGCTGCGCCGGTCTTCAGGTAGAGACACGGCTTTGCGGCGTCTCCTGCGCAGAGTGAGACGGGGCAAGCCCCGTCTCTACGGCGAGATTTTGGGAAGTTCGAAACAGTTCTTGAGGAGGAAAGCAACTCATGGTAGTGAACCTGGCAGCAGTCGCACTCTGTAATTTCCATCTTTTCGCCGCCTGGCTCTTTGACGAGAGCTCGGTCGGTTGGGACCCGATTTCGCTCTGGAAGCAAATGGGCATCCTGGCGAAGGCCGTGGTTATCATTCTGTTCATCATGTCGGGGTGGTCGATCGGCGTGATGATTGACCGGTGGATGGCATTCAACGCCGCTCGCAATCAGTCCCGCTCGTTCGCTCCCGCGGTTGCCGGAGCGCTGCGCGAAGGCAAAATTGACGAAGCGATCAAAGTAGCCGAGCGCAACAAGAAAAGTCACCTGGCCAAGGTGGTTACGGCGGGCCTGATGGAATTCAAGGCTCATCAGGATAGTCCGGGTGAAATTCCTGGCGAGACGATTGAAGCTTCCAAGCGCGCGCTGGAGCGCACCGAGGCGATCGTGCACGCCGAACTGAAGCGTGGCTTGGGAGGGTTGGCGACAATCGGTTCGACGGCTCCCTTCGTGGGACTGTTTGGAACGGTGGTCGGCATCCTGAACGCCTTCAATGGTATTGCCAAGGAAAAGGCAACCGGATTGGCAGCGGTCGCGGGCGGAATTTCGGAAGCGCTCGTAACCACCGCCGTCGGTCTTTTCGTGGCGATTCCGGCGGTCATGATGTTCAACTATCTGACCGGCCGCGTGGAAGCGTTCGACGTGGAGATGGATAACTCCTCGAGCGAACTGATCGATTACTTCCTGAAGCGCCGGAGCATGCGCCGGTCGTAAGAAAGCTAGGTCTCAGGTCTTAGGTGTCAGGTCTCAGGACTTCGGCCTTTGATCTTCGATCTCTGACCTTCGATTTCTGGACGGCTGGTTGCTACCCATGAGTTGCGGATGGGGCCGGGCGGGAACGCCCGGCTCTCCATTGAGCAAGTTTGGGGCGCGCCTAGGGCAAGAAACGCAGGAGACTGAATTCCATGGCATTAGCAAAGCGAAACGAAGCGGCCAACGTCAGCTCCGACATCAACGTCACCCCGATGGTGGACGTGATGCTGGTATTGCTGATCATCTTCATGGTGGTTACGCCCATGTTGCAACACGGCGTTCCCGTGGACATGGCTAAAGTCAATAGTCCCAAGGACATGCAGGACGCCGACAAAGAAGACGCGCTGCTGGTTGCGGTCACCCGCGATGACAAGGTCTTTTTCGGGACCGATCAAATCAAGGTGGATGACCTGACCCAGAAGCTCAAGGATCGGTTGGCGAACCGGACCGACAAGACCGTCTTTCTCAAGGCCGACATGCGGGCGAAGTTTGGCTGGGTGGTTGAAGTGGTCGACAACGTTCGGGCGGCTGGGGTTGACCAACTCGGCCTTTTGACCGATCAAAAGAAATCCGGAACCCTTGCCCCGCCGTCAGGCGCGACTCCATCGTCGCCGGCGGGCGGGCAGTAGCACGCAAATAGGGAGATCGATATGAGTATGGCAGTCGGCCCCAAAGGGGGCCAAAGCGCTAACATGAACGTCACGCCGCTGATTGACGTGTTGCTGGTGCTGCTGATTATTTTCATGGTGATCACGCCGCTGACGCCCAAGGGTTTGGAAGCTTTGGTGCCCCAGCCTCCGCCAAAAGATGCGAAGACGCCGCCGCCCAGCACGGATCGCACTATTGTGGTGCAGCTGATCGACCGTGGCGCCGGCAACCCTCCGGGACTCAAGATCAATCAGGACGAGGCCACTTGGGAGACTCTGCAGGGCCGTTTGGAAGACATTTTCAAGACCCGCGCCGAGAAGGTCATGTTCGTGAAGGGCGATGACAATGTTCCCTTCGCCGACGTGGCGAACGTTATTGATATCGCACATTCCGCCGGCGTCGATAAAGTCGGCTTGATCACGGCCAAGATCGAAGCGGGCGGCTAGAAGATCGGGCGTCCAGCATGCCGGGCGGGGACGCCCGGCGCTCCATCTCAGGTTCTTTTACACTCCGCGGCAAAGGGAGATTCATAAAGCAATGAAAACGACTCAAAGACTCTTGGTGGTATTGGCCGCCGCGCTGGTTCTGCTCTCCAACACAGGCTGCAAGAAGCTCCAAGCGCGTGACCACCTCAACAAGGGTGTGCAGGCTTACAAAAACTCCAAGTTCGAACAGGCGATTGACCATTTCCAGCAGGCCGTCGCCCTCGACCCCACACTTATCAATGCCCGCCTGTACCTGGCGACAGCCTATGCGCAGCAGTACATTCCCGGCGCCGATACTCCCGACAACAATCGCTTTGGCGAGCAGGCGATTGATACCTACAAACAGGTGCTGCAGTCCGATCCCAAGAACATCAACAGCATCAAGGGCATCGCCTATCTCTATCTGCAGATGAAGAAATTCCCGTTGGCCAAGGAGTACTACAAGAAGGCATCCGAGGTCGATCCGAACGACCCCGAGCCTTATTACTCTGTCGCCGTGATCGACTGGACTCAGACTTACGTGCCGCGTCAGGAAGAACGGGCCAAGCTCGGCATGAAGCCCGAAGACTCACTGCCGGCCAAGGACAAGAAAGTCTGCGCCGAAATGAAAGAGAAGAATACCCCCAACGTTCAGGAAGGCATCGACAACCTGACCAAGGCGCTGCAGCTTCGTCCTGATTATGACGACGCGATGGCCTACATGAACCTGATGTACCGGGAACGTGCCGATATCCAGTGCGATGACCCGGCCGCTCACTCCGCCGATCTGAAGACCGCCGACGAGTGGGTCGACAAGACCATGGCCACCAAGAAAGCCAAGGCAGAAAAACAGCCCGCGGGCGCCATTGTCATGGATCAGAAGCAGTAGGCAGCTTTCTTTCCTCAGAGCAGAGGCCCGACGCCATACGGCGTCGGGCCTTTTGCTTTTCGGACGTCGCATGCTCGCGCCCTTCCCAAATGTCCTTGTGCCCTAAATCACAATCGCGAGTGATTTGTGGCATGCATTCTCCCCGCTCTCACAGGTAAAATCAGGGCGGCACGGTGCGTCCAACCAAACGTGCGCATCCGAGCCCTGTTCAGCCAAGAATGTTCAAGAAGATTCTGATCGCCAACCGGGGAGAGATCGCGGTGCGCGTCATACGCGCTTGCCGCGAGATGGGCATCGCCACCGTCGCCGTCTATTCTGATGTTGACCGCGCCGCGCTCCATGTCCGTAAGTCCGACGAGGCCTACCCCATCGGCCCAGCGCCAGCATCTGAGTCTTATCTGCGGATGGACAAGATCCTCGACGTAGCGAAACGCTCGGGCGCCGAGGCCATCCATCCCGGCTACGGCTTCCTCTCGGAAAACGCGAAGTTTGCCCAGGCCTGCGCCGATGCGGGCGTGAAATTTATCGGGCCCACTCCGCATTCGATGAACCTGATGGGATCGAAAACCAGTGCCCGTCAGCAGATGGAAAAAGCGGGCGTGCCCTTTGTTCCGGGAACGTCGCGCGGCCTCGCTTCTCCCGAAGAAGGGGAAGAAGTCGCCGAGCGCGTCGGCTACCCCGTGATGCTGAAAGCCGCGGCCGGCGGCGGTGGCAAAGGCATGCGCCTGGTGCACACGCGCCAGGAACTTCGTTCGGCCCTCGAATCCGCGCAGAGCGAGGCGCAGCGTTCTTTCGGCGACAGCGAAGTTTATATTGAAAAAGCGATCGTCAATCCGCGCCACATCGAGATGCAGGTGTTGGCCGACGAACACGGCAATACCGTCTGGCTGGGTGAGCGCGAGTGTTCCATCCAGCGCCGCCACCAGAAAGTTCTCGAAGAGGCGCCTTCGCCAATTGTCGATCCCGACATGCGCCGGCGCATGGGCGAGGTTGCCGTCAAGGTCGCGCAGGCCGCCAAGTACACTAATGCGGGTACGGTGGAATTCCTGGTCGATCAGCAAAAGAATTTTTACTTCCTTGAAATGAACACGCGCCTGCAGGTGGAACACCCGGTGACCGAGTTGACCACTGGACTCGACCTTGTGCACCTGCAGATTCGGATCGCGAGCGGCGAGAAGCTACCCTTCAAGCAGTCTGACGTGGAGATTCGCGGGCACGCCATCGAGTGCCGCATCTACGCGGAGGACCCCGACAACAATTATTTCCCGAGCCCCGGCAAGATCACGGTGCTTCTCCAGCCCTCGGGGCCGGGAATTCGGCGCGATAGCGGCATGTACGAAGGCTGGAATGTTCCCATGGATTACGATCCGCTGCTCGCTAAACTGATCGGTTACGGAACCGACCGGCAGCAAGCCATCATGCGGCTCCAGAGGGCTCTCTACGAATATTTTGTGGCCGGCATCAAGACCAACATTTCTTTATTCCAGCGCATTCTTTGCGATGCCGATTTCCAGGCGGGAAAGCTCGATACCGGATACCTGGACCGCTTGCTCGCGAAGGGCAATCAGGTCGTTACGTCGAGCGCGCCGGAGAAAGACCGCGCAACGCCGGAGACGATCGCCGCAATTGCCGCCGGAATGTTTGCCGTGCTCGACCCAGCTTCTTCGGCCAGCAAGGACAAGGATGGGAACAGGGCTGGGCCGGCTACGGTTGCATCGAACTGGAAACAGAGGGGACGCGCGGAAGGGCTGCGCTGAGCTTTCATATCGATATTTATGGTTTATGAAATCATAGTGGACGGCAAGGCACACCGGCTCGAGCTTGAAAAAGCCGCCGCCGGATGGAAGTGCCGCTTGGACGGGCAACCGGTCCAGATCGACGCGGTCATCCCGCGCCGCGACGTTTTGTCGCTGTTGGTCGATGGGCACGCCTACGAAATTAAGCGCGAGCAGACTGCCACCGATCTCCACATGTGGGTGGGCAGCACTCGCTTCGCGGTCGAGTTGCGCGATCCGCGCTCGCTGCGCTCGCGCCATCAGGCTGCCGGAGACGAAAAGGGGCCGAAGAAAATATTGGCTCCCATGCCCGGGCGCGTCGTGCGTCTGCTGGTTGCGGAAAGTTCCGAGGTCGAAGCCGGGCAGGGCATCGTCGTCGTCGAGGCCATGAAAATGCAAAACGAAATCAAGTCGCCAAAAAAGGGAGTCGTGAAAAAAATATCGGCGACCCCAGGCGCGGCCGTGAACCCCGGCGACGTCTTAGCCATCGTGGAATGACCCGGTATTCAAGCCAGTACATTAGGGCTTGAGATGCTCCGAGCGGCCTTCCGTCAGCGCGGAGCCAAAGCCTTCCAGACGATCAAGCTTGTCGAGAAACACTGGAATCTCCTCATCCCATATTTTCCAATCATGCCCACGAGGAGATATTTCGCGGTATTCGTAGGGAATCCGGCGCTTGGCGAGCAGAGAGAGGAACTCGTGCGTCGGCTCGGCGTTTCCGTCCTGGCCGCCGCATACGATAAAAAGCATAGGCACGTCTTCCACCGGAATCTTCGCGGCCCATTTAAACGGATCTCGATCTTTATGCTCTTGGGAGTCGAACTTGCCCACCAGAGCCTCATAATCCCGCACGGCCTTTCGCATCTCTTCGGGTGCATCCGCGGCGA
>CAVZDM010000120.1:0-17933 GCA_963773955.1 uncultured Acidobacteriaceae bacterium
GGAAGTCACAATGGAGAAACTTGCTGCTCGAATCGAACACGCTACTGGCAAGCGACCAAAGACTCTGGAAGGTACATTCATGAAAATTGCACAAGTTCTTCAGCCTAGCATCAACGAAATGTTTTTTACGCATGTGCTGATACTTGTGGAAGGGCTTTCAGATTCGGCTTACGTGACGAGTTATATGACTCTAACGGATCGATGGGATGACTTTCGAAAGTTCGGCTGTCACGTTGTTGCCTGCGATAGAAAGTCAGCGATGATTCCAGCCGCTCGCCATCGCGAAGGAAATGGGTATTCCGGTCTTTGCGATGTGCGACGGAGACAAAGACAAGTGTGGCACTGCCCAGCACCGCACCAGCCATGAGAGAGACAACAAAGCAATATTACGTCTGTGCTCTCTTGACTACAGCACGCCCATTCCCGATGAAGCAGTTTGGACGGGCGATTTTGTAATGTGGTCTTGCGAGATCGAGACGGCAGTCATCAACGACGTGGGCAAGGAAAAATGGATTGCGCTTCAACAACGAGTAAGGACAGATCATGAAATCGCGGACGTTGGGGATTTGGACAAGAATGCCAGCTTCATTTGTTCAGTGCTGGCGCAGGCGTGGGAAGAGGGAATCAAAATCCCGAGTCTGGAGCGGCTCTGCAAGGCCATTCTCGAATTCGCCGCTACACACTACAAGACTCCTGTGCCTTCAGCTTAGCCTCAGTCCCCCTTGAAGATTTGAAGGAAGACCTCGCGGTCGGGATTTGGTTCTATTTCTTCTGCTGCGCCTTCAACTTCGCCCACCGAGCCCGCTGTGCCGCCGCGATTCTCTTTCTGCCTGTACTTTCTACATGATTCGCTTTGGTTTCGCCGCTCGACCCCTTGTCTTTGCCCATCGCGGCTTTCTGCGCGAGGCTCATCCGCCTGCGAGCCAACGCTGACCGGTCCGAGATCGAGGGTGGTGTGTTCCTCGACCAGTTACAGCCGCATAGCGTGCTGCAGATCCAAACTCAGCACCGTTGCTACACGGCAGTGATACTGGGAGGAAGCCAGGCGTTGATTTCCGGTCATCCCGAATACTGCCCTGAACCGACCCTGGTTGCCATCGCCGGATCAACCTGGGGGGGTTCCATGCTGAAACTGCGTTTTGTAGGCCGTGGTATGCGCCTGGAGTTTTGTCATCCGAAATATTCCAGGCCAATTGTTACGTCTTGCGTCCAGGAAATACGGGAGTGTCTGGAGAATGTCCCATCCTGGATCGGGGCGAGCTCCAGCCCGTCCGCCGTTCAGTAACACGACCTCTCGTTCACCCGCACCGACTCCGCTCGTAATCGTAAGTCGCGTTGCCAAGCCCGCTAAGCGACAGCCAGATAGATATACCGCAGAATGAAAAGAGCAGTGAGAATCCAAATCAGCACCGTAATTTCGCGAAATTTGCCAATAGCGATTTTGACCACTGTGTAAGAGATCAGCCCCAGGCTGAGACCGGTGGCGATGCTGAAGGTCAACGGAGTGGCGAGCATGGTGATGAAGGATGGAACCGCCTCGCTGAATTCGCTCCATTTGATGTGCGAAATCGACTGCGTCATCAGCGCGCCTACCAGGATCAGCGCGGGTGCCGTAGCATACGCCGGAATCGCGGTTGCCAGAGGCGAGCAGAAAGTGGCCATCAGGAAGAGACCGGCGACGGCAACGTTGCTCAGGCCGGTACGCGCTCCCGCCGCAACCCCGGCCACGCTTTCGATATAGCTGGTGACCGTGGACGTGCCGGTCAACGAGCCGAATAGCGTTCCCACGGCATCGGATATCAGAGCCCGGCCCACACGCGGAATCTTGCCGTCTTTGACGAATCCGCCCTGCTCGCACACCCCGACCAGCGTTCCCACATTGTCGAAAAGATCGACGAACAAGAATGCGAACAGGATTTCGAGAAAGCCAAGATGGATGGCTCCTCGGAAATCCAGCTTCAAGAAGGTGGAGGAAGGGTTCGGAAAGGAAAAAATCGCGGTGGGCCAATGAGAAATGCCGCGCAGAATTCCCACCAGCGTAGTCCCGAAGATGCCGATCAAAATTCCACCGTTGACCTTCCGCGCCATGAGGACAAGAGTCAGGGCAAGTCCGAAACAGGCCGTTTGCACCTCTTTATCCGAGAAGTGGCCGAGGCCAATGAACGTAGCCGGGTTCGCGACCACGAGTTTGGCGTTGCGCAGCCCGATAAAGGCAATGAACATTCCGATACCCGTAGCCGTGGAGTGTTTAAGGCAGTCGGGCATTCCGTTGACAATTTGTTCGCGCACGCGGGTCACGGTCAGCAGCAGGAACACTGTGCCGGAAAAGAAAACTACCGCCAGCGCGGTCTGCCAAGGAACGTGCATGCTGAGGCAGACGGCATAAGTGAAGTAGGCGTTCAGCGACATCCCCGGCGCCAGAGCAATGGGGTAGTTGGCGTAGACTCCCATCACCAGTGTGGCGGCGGCGGCCGAGATGCACGTCGCAAACAGAACACCTTCGGGCGGCATTCCCGCTTGCGCCAGGATCTGCGGGTTCACCACGATGATGTAGGCCATGGTTACAAACGTAGTGAGGCCGCCCAGCATTTCCTGCTTAACGCTAGTGTGGTTCTCGGCGAGTTTGAAGTAACGCTCGATCAATTGTCTTCCTTGAACAGTTCTCAGTTCCCGGTTCTCAGTTCTCGGTAAAGGCCCCATTCGTTGTAATGATGAACAAAAGGTGCGATTTCTGGGAACTGAGAACTGAGAACTTCAATAACGGATCTTGCCCGGATGTTGCTCCCACGCTCGAAATGCCGCCAGCGCTTCCTCGCGCATCATCTGAATCATCGGAATCTCGCGCTCCGCGTGCGGCTGGGTGATCTCGGCATAAATCGCGGAATCGTCGAAGCCGATTTTCGCAGCGTCCGCGGCGAGATTGCCAAAGTAAACTCGGTCAATCCGAGCCCAGTAGATTGCGCCCAGGCACATGGGACAGGGTTCGCAGGAAGTGTAGAGCTCGCAGCCTTTAAGTTCGAAGAATCCAAGTTTCTGGCAGGCCTGTCGAATGGCCAGGACTTCAGCGTGCGCCGTAGGATCATTCGTCGTTGTAACTTGATTCGCAGCTTCCGCCACGACGTCGCCATCTTTTACGATGACGCTGCCAAACGGCCCACCGCGCCCGGAGCTTACATTCTCGAGCGAGAGTTGAATGGCGCGGGCCATGAAAGCTTTGTCCATGTGGCTTGGTTCCGTCATCCTCATTGCGTAATCGTCAAGGGCGTGCTGACCCCAGCTACCCGTGCCTCTGCGCGCAAATCGGTCGTCATGGACTCTTTCGCAGCCGCGGTTGAGAAAGTAAGTATAAGCGGGCTATGGAAATACGCAAAGTTTTTCTAACACGCAATCTGGCTACCGGGAAAAGTTGAAAAACGCTGGCAGGCAAGTTAGGCTCGGGCATGGACGGGCAAGCTTTTGTTTGTCGGCGCATCGTGACCCCGGATGGAATTCGTCCGGGAGCGATCATAGTGCGTGATGAGAAAATTAGCGGCATCGTTCCCGCCAATCAGGTGCCCGCTGACGCCGAGGTGCACGACTTCGGCGATTCTGTGATTCTCCCGGGACTCGTCGATTCTCATCTTCATATCAACGATCCTGGCCGAGCCGAGTGGGAAGGATTTGAGACGGCAACACGCGCGGCGGCGGCTGGCGGTTACACGACGCTGGTCGACATGCCGCTCAACTGTCTGCCGCCGACTGCCACAGTCGCCGCGCTTGCTGCCAAGCGTCAAGCCGCCGCGGGGTGCTGCTTTGTCGATTGGTTGGCCTGGGGCGGCGTGGTCAAAGACAATCAGGCGGAGATCGAAGCGCTCGCGGACGCGGGCGTGCCCGGGTTCAAGTGCTTTCTCATCCATCCCGGAATCGATGGATTCACCATGGTCACCGAGGCCGAGCTTCGCGCCGCTTTGCCTCACGTGGCTCGAACGAGCCTGCCGCTGCTGGTCCACGCCGAACTTCCCGGTCCCATCGATGAAGCCACGCGGCGCCTGCAAAATAATAATAATGGAGACGCGAATTGGCGGCGCTACTCGACCTATCTTCAATCACGGCCCGATGAAGCCGAGCTAGCGGCCATCCGGTTACTGCTGTCCCTCTGCCGCGAATATAAGTTCCGATTGCACATTGTTCATCTTTCAGCGAGCTCAGCGCTTGCAGAGCTGTGCGCCGCACGGGCGGAGGGGCTTCCGGTCAGTGTCGAAACCTGTCCGCACTATTTGCATTTCTGCGCCGAAGAAATTCCGGACGGCGCCACGCTGTGTAAGTGCGCGCCGCCAATTCGCTCTCGTGAAAACCGCGAAAAATTGTGGCATGGTCTGAAAGACGGGATCATCGATCTGGTTGCCACCGATCACTCGCCTTGTCCTCCGGCGATGAAGCGGCTCGACGAAGGAAGCTTCAAAAATGCGTGGGGAGGTATTGCGAGTCTTTCGATGGCGCTGCCTTTAATGTGGACAGAGGCCCGGCAGCGCGGATTCACTTTGACTGATCTCACGCGCTGGATGGCGGGAGCACCGGCCCGACTGGCCGGATGCACTGCTCGCAAAGGCCGAATTGCGGAAGGCTTTGATGCCGACTTCGTGATCTTCGAACCGGAAGCTGAGTTCGTCGTGACCGAAGATCGGCTGTATTATCGGTATCCTGTGTCTCCATATTTGGGGAAGAAGCTGCGGGGCGTGGTGAAAGCAACGTACCTGCGCGGGCGGGTCGTCTTCAGCGATGGGCGATTCTCCGGAGAAGCAAGAGGGCGAGAGATTCCGCGCCAATCCATATAGGTTATCGCATGACCGAAGAGCACATCATCGGCAAGTCGGTGCCGCGCAAGGAAGGTCGCGACAAAGTGACCGGCGCGGCGCGCTACATCGACGACATCACCATGCCGGGAATGTTCTACGGCGCGACAGTTCGCAGCCAGATTCCTCGCGGCATAATCAAGAAGATTTCGTTTGACCCACAGTTCGATTGGTCCGAATTTGTGGTCGTCACGGCGCAAGACATTCCTGGCAAGAATTGCATCGCTCTGATCGGAGACGATCAGCCTTGCCTGGCGGATGGGAAGGTCAACCATCCCGAAGAACCCATCCTGCTCTTGGCGCATGCCGACCCGCATCTCCTGCGGAAGGCGGTGGATGGCGTCGCGATCGAATACGAACCCTTGCCCGCCATCTTCACTATTGAAGAAAGCGAACGACATTCGCAAATCATCTGGGGAGACGACAATACAATCAAGACCTTCTTGATCTCGAAAGGCGACGTCGATAGCGTCTGGGCAAAGGCCGACTACATCGTTGAAGGCGAATACACCACCGGCGCGCAGGAGCAGCTTTACATCGAAAACAACGGGGTGATTGCGGCCTTCGATCGCGAGCAGGGAATTACGGTGTGGGGTTCGCTGCAATGTCCTTATTACGTGCACAAAGCGCTGATGACATTGTGCAATCTTCCGGCGGAGAAAATTCGTGTGGTGCAGGCTGAGACTGGGGGCGCGTTCGGCGGCAAGGAAGATTATCCCTCGATCATCGCGGGCCACGCGGCGCTTCTCGCCATGAAGTCTGGACGCCCTGTGAAAATCATTTATGACCGCCTGGAAGACATGACGGCGACGACGAAGCGTCACCCTTCGCGCACCCGTCACCGCACGGCGGTCAGCAAAGAGGGCAAGATTCTAGGTGGGGAGATCGACTTCACGATTGATGGCGGCGCCTACGCGACGTTGTCGTCCGTAGTTCTCTCGCGGGGCACCATCCATGCGGGTGGTCCTTATTATTGGCCCAGCGTCCGCATTCGTGGGAAGGCCGTGGCGACAAATGCTCCGCCACACGGGGCGTTTCGCGGTTTTGGCGCGCCGCAAAGTCTGTTCGCGATGGAGCGGCACATGGATCGCATCGCGCAACTCGTGGGACTCTCTCCGGTAGAAATCCGCCGCCGCAATTTCCTCAAGCCCGGGCAAACCACGACCACCGAGCAGACCATCCGCGAAGAAATTGACCTGGGAAAACTTCTTGATCGAGCGCTCGAACTTTCGGACTATACCGCAAAGAAAGCTCGCTTCGCACAAGAGAACGCCACGGGGCCGATCAAGAAGGGAATGGGGATCGCTGCCTTTCTGCATGGCGCGGGCTTTACCGGTTCAGGCGAGCGTTATCTCGCGTCCGTGGTTGCGGTGGAAGGCTGTGCGGATGGCGGCGTGCGCGTGCTGGTTTCAAGCACCGAGTTCGGGCAAGGCACCAACACCGTGCTCTGCCAAATCGCGGCCGAAGCTCTGGGTCTGCCCTACGACGACGTTCGAATTGCGCAGCCGGATACCAATCAAGTGCCGAACAGCGGCCCGACGGTTGCGTCGCGCACCGCCATGGTCGTCGGAAGTCTGGTGCGGTCGGCCGCCCTAGGAATCAAGCAAACACTCATCGCAAATGGCTCGCTTGGCCACTCGTACTCAGCGCAAGAATTTCGTACAGCCTGCCGGGTACATATTGCCGCGCACGGTGAGCTGCGCTCCTTCGCGCGCTACGAAGCTCCCGAGGGCGTCTTCTGGGACGATCAGAAATATCGCGGTGAAGCCTATGCTTCTTTTGCCTGGGCGATTTATGTTGCGGAAGTCGCAGTGGACCTTTCGACCTACAGCGCGACGGTCGAAGATTTTGTGGCCTTGCAGGAAGTCGGCAGAGTTCTTCATCCCGTTCTGGCGAAGGGCCAAATTGCCGGCGGTGTGGCGCAAGGAATCGGATTTGCGCTCTATGAAAAAGTCGTCTGGCAAAATGGACGGATGCAGAATGGTCAGATGACAAATTACATCATGCCAACCTCCGCGGACCTGCCGCCGATTCGCGTATTCTTCGAAGAAATGGGCAACGTTCACGGGGCATATGGTGCAAAAGGAATCGGCGAACTTCCCATGGATGGTCCGGCTCCGGCGATTGTCAACGCCATCGAAGATGCGCTTAAAGTTGCGATCGGCGATGCGTTCGATACCCGCTTCGCCTCGGTCCCACTCTTGCCGGAAGATATTTTCGAGGCAGTCTCCGCCGACGGAAAGCGATGAGCCACTCCTCCGAGGATCGCCGCGAGCACCACGCCAAATGCGAGCTTTCCCTTACCGTAAACGGCAAGCCGAGAACCGTTCGCGTCTTTCCCATGGAGAGGCTGTTGGATGTCCTGCGAAACGATCTTGGATTGACCGGAACTAAGGAAGGTTGCGGCGAAGGCGAGTGCGGTTCTTGCTCCGTCCTGATGGACGGCAAGGTGGTGAATAGCTGTCTGATCCCGGCGCTTCAGGCGTCGGGCGCGAATCTCACGACGATCGAGGGTCTCGCCGAACGTTCGCAGTTGAGCGCACTGCAGGCAGCCTTTCTGGAATGCGGCGGCGCGCAATGCGGCATCTGCACGCCCGGAATGATTCTGAGCGCCAGCCATCTGCTGAACAAAAAGCCCGAGCCGACGCTGGACGACATCCGTGAAGCCTTGGCAGGTAATCTTTGCCGGTGCACGGGCTACATGCAGATTTTTGAGGCTGTGGCGGAAGCTTCCCGCCGCAAGAATCGTGCATGAGATCCGATCCCGCCGATTACGAATTGATTGCGCCGCGCACACTGCAGGCCGTCGTTGCGCTTCTGGCGGATGAGCCCGGCAAGTGGCTCCCCATCGCTGGCGGCACCGATTTGATGGTGCTGTATGCAGCGGGCAAACTTCCAGCGCGGAAACTGGTGAGTATCTGGAATTTGCCTGAGCTGCGAGCCATCGAAGTTTTGCCCAACGAAATCAAGATCGGCGCCGGATGCACTTACTCCGAGCTCCGTGAGCACGATGTGATCGCACAGGAATTCCCGCTGCTGGCGAGCGCTGCGCGATGGACTGGAGGAATCGCGAACCAGAATCGCGGGACACTGGGAGGCAACATCGCCAACGCCTCGCCTGCCGCCGATTCACTACCGGCGCTGTTGGTCTACGAAGCGGAACTGATTCTAGTGTCGGTGCGCGGCGAGCGCCGCGTGCCTTACGTCGGTTTCCACACCGGCTACAAAAAGATGCGGTTAGCGCCTGATGAGCTGATTCGCGCCATCTGTCTTCGGCGAGGTTTTTCTGGGTATCTTCATTACTCGCGAAAAGTCGGCGCTCGCAATGCTCAGGCCATTTCGAAAGTGTGCGTAGCCGCCCTGGGGCGCCTTCGCGGCGATGGGACGGGAGGCGTAATTGAAGATATTCGCATCGCCCTCGGCAGCGTCGCGCCGGTTCCAATTCGCCTGACGGAGGTGGAACGGATCGTGTCTGGAAAGTCTGTCGATCCGGAGCTCGTGCAGCTGGCAAGAAGAGCGGCCGCCGCCGCGATCCAGCCGATTGATGACATACGATCCACGGCGCGATACCGCGCGGCCGTGACGAGTAATCTGGTCGCAGAATTTCTCGAGCGACTGGGCGGCAGTGGAAAAACAGCATGAACAGTGTGCTGGCACGCTGGAATTTTCTTCCCGCTGCAACGGCCTTCGATGAGATACTGCCGTGCTGTGGCTCACGAGCGTGGGCGGATGGAATGGTTGGCCGAAGGCCGCTGCCCGACGAAGCAGCGCTGCTAGCGGCGTCGGACGAAACATGGCGCAGTTTGGCGGAATCGGATTGGCTGGAGGCATTTCGCAGCCATCCGCGAATCGGTGAGTCGAGGATTGGTGAATCGCAGGCGCCGAAAGCAGCGTCGCAGCAGTCCGCAGCCTGGTCAGAGCAGGAGCAATGGAACGTCGCGGGTTCGAACGATTCCGTAAAGAGTGCGCTCGCGGAATTGAATCGGGGATACGAGCGCAGGTTCAGCCGTATCTTCATCGTATGCGCGACCGGCAAGTCTACGGCGGAGATTCTGAAGATTTTGCAGCGCCGGCTGAAAAATGACGAACGAACTGAACTTCAGGAAGCAGCGGAGCAGCAGCGGCAGATCACGCAGATTCGTCTGAGAAAGTGGATTCAAGTCTAATGATGACGCGGATTTCAACGCACGTTCTGGACATCGCTCAAGGGCAGCCGGCGAAGGATGTTCCGGTGCGCCTGGAGCGGCGAGACGCATCCGGCGTCTGGCGGGTGCTGGCGGCGGCACGCACTGACCAGGACGGCCGGTGCTCGCAGTTGTTGCCCGAGAAGGAAGCACTGACTCCAGGGCTTTATCGCCTGGGTTTCGAGACGGCGACTTATTTTGCCGCGCGCAAACTCGATGGCTTGTATCCGTTGGTGGAGATTACTTTTCAGGTTCGAGAGGGCGAAGAGCATTTTCACATTCCCCTGTTGCTGAGTCCGAATGGCTACACGACTTATCGCGGAAGTTGAAAATCTAGCGAAGAAGAATCCGGGGAGCCGGCCAACGTGACCTTTTCAATCCGAGAATGGATCCACCTTGCGATGCGGTGGTTTCATGTGTTTGCGGGAATCATGTGGGTCGGCCAGACCTATTACTTCACCTGGCTGGACGGCCAATTCGGAAAGCTCGAAAAGGAAGTCGCCACCGCGCAAACACCTCCAGCGGTGTGGATGGTCCACAGCGGCGGGTTTTACAGCGTCGAAAAACAGAAGTCCCTTGGAGTCCCACCCGAGTTGGTGCATTGGTTTCGTTGGGAAGCTTTAATGACGTGGCTCAGCGGAATGGTGCTGCTTGTTCTCGTCTATTACTCCACCGGCGGACTCATTGATCCCGACGTGGCCGATATTTCCCAAGGCGCCGGCGTTGTCATTGGGCTAGCCGTTCTGGCCGCGGGCTGGCACATCTATGATCTGGCGGTCCGATCGTATCTCGGTAGATCCGCATGGGCGTTCGCGGTATTTTCGCTGGCGATGACTGCCGCGATCTCCTGGGGACTGATACATGTTCTCAGTGGGCGCGCTGCTTACATCCACGTGGGAGCGATGTACGGGACCATTATGACGGCCAACGTGTGGTTCCGGATTCTTCCCGCTCAGCGCAAGATGATCGCCGCCGCTGCCGCCGGCGCCAAGTTTGATCCCGCACTGGGCGCGCAGGCCAAGTTGCGCTCCAAGCACAATACCTTCATGGCGGTGCCCGTAGTCTTTCTCATGATCAGCAGCCATTTTCCCGTGGGAACCTACGGCAACCGGTATGGCTGGGAAATCCTGACCGCTCTTGTCTTGATCGGTTGGGCGGCGGCGAAAGTCATTCGCCAGGTCTAGACGCAGCGCAAAGCTCACAGTCGTCGATAGTCGCTAAGGGTGAATCGTTGCAAGGGTGAATCAGTGCAGGCAAGCCGCGACAAAACAGATTCGGCCAGCGAGGTCATCGCTCGCTGTCAGGCTCTCGCCCGCTTCAGTGAAGATGCCGGCAGCATCCGCCGCACATTTCTATCTCAACCCATGCACGAGGTACACCGCGAAATTGCCGCATGGGTTGCTCCTTTGGGAGCCACATCAAGCGTCGATGCCGCAGGCAATCTGCGCATGGTTTACCCGGCGGCTAAGCCTGGTGCGCCGCGCCTGATTATGGGCTCGCATCTTGATACCGTTCCCGACGCCGGAGCGTACGACGGCGTTCTCGGAGTCGTTCTTCCTATTGCGTTGCTCGGCGCTTTGAAAGGCCGCAAGCTTCCCTTTGCCATCGAAGTCGTCGGCTTTTCAGAAGAGGAGGGCGTCCGTTTCAGAACGCCGTTCATCGGCAGCCGCGCGCTCGTGGGCAGCCTGGATGAGGATTTGCTCAGCCGCCAGGATGCGCAAGCAATCTCAATCCGCAAAGCGATCGCAGACTTTGGTTTGAATCCAGCGGCAATTCCGCAGGCTGCAATAGGCGACGATGTCCTCGGCTACGTGGAATTCCACATCGAACAGGGGCCGGTGCTCGAGAACGTCGACCGTCCGCTCGCAGTCGTAGAAGCCCTGGCCGGCCAGAGCCGATTGGAGTTCACATTCACGGGGCAGGCCAATCACGCGGGAACAACGCCGATGAATCTCCGCCACGATGCGCTTGCCGCAGCCGCCGAGTGGATCAGTGCGGTCGAGCGCCATGCGCTGAATACTTCCGGGCTGGTCGCTACGGTGGGCGCAATTCAAACGAAGCCCGGCGCGACGAACGTCATTGCCGGGGAGACGCGAGTGAGTCTGGATGTGCGTCACCGGCACGACGAAGAGCGAAACCAAGCGGTGGACTATTTTATTCGTCAGGCAGAAGATATTGCGAAGCGGCGTGGGCAAAGCGTGCGATCGAAAGTGCTGATGGATCAGCCGGCCGTACCCATGGATCCATTTCTGGTAAGCCAGGTCGAACAAGCCGTCAGCCGCTCGGGATGCGAGCCCTACCGCATGGTGAGCGGCGCCGGCCACGACGCCATGATATTGGCGGAAAAAGTTCCGGCTGCGATGATTTTTCTGCGTACGCCGGGCGGCATCAGCCATGATCCCGCGGAATCGGTGGAAGTCGGCGACGTGGCCAAGGCCATCGATTGCGGATTGCACCTGCTCGATCAGTTGGCGTCGTCATCTCAGTTTCAAGGAAAGACACAGCATGCATAATCTCGGCCGTACCCGAAGCTCGCAACAGCCGAATCATCTGTTACTGACGCCCGACACATTCGTGCGCACTACCCTGCCGGGCATGAAGGGTTGCGCGGCGGTTGTGCATGCTGGGCCGGCCATGGGCGCGCGTTTTACACAGTACACGGCGGAATTTGAAGCCGGCGGCGAAATGGTGAGCGCACGGGCGCAGCGCTTTATTTTTGTGATGGAAGGCGTGGTCAAAGTCGAGACTCCGGATAATCGAAGCAAACTCCGTTCGCGCGGATTTGCTTATGTGCCGGCAGGTCTGGCGCATCGGATCACTGCGGCCGAAAAGAGTCGCGTAACTGTGATTGAGAAATCGTATGAAGCGCTGGCCGGTGCGGCGCCGCCACATTTGATTGTGTCGCACGAAGACAAAGTTGAGTCGCATCCGCTGGCGGACGATTCCGGCTTGCAGGTGAAGTGTCTGTTGCCGGACGAGATGAGCTTCGATTTCGCGGTCAATACCATGGTCTACCAGCCCGGTGCCGCGCTCAGCATGGTCGAAATGCATGTCATGGAGCACGGCCTCATCATGCTCGAAGGCGGAGGCATCTACCGGCTCGGAGATTCGTGGTATCCGGTCACGGCGGGAGACTTCATCTGGATGGCGCCGTGGTGTCCACAGTGGTTCGGAGCGATCGGAAAAGTCCCGGCGAAATATCTCATCTACAAAGATTCGAACCGCCATCCGCTCGCAGGCGCGCGAACATGAAAATCGAAGTTGACGGCCCCCGGCTGATATCTGAGATTGAAGCACTCGCCGCGATCTCTGACGCCGAACCGCCCGCGGTAACCAGAATCGTTTTTAGCTCCGCCGACCTGAAGGCCCGCGCCTGGCTCAAAGCCCGCTGCGAAGACGCCGGTCTTGCTGTGCGGCAAGATGCAATTGGAAACACCTTTGTACGCTGGATGGGTTCCGATCCCACGCTGCCTTCCGTCGGCACCGGCTCTCACATCGACGCGATTCCGAATGCAGGGAAGTATGACGGCGTGGTCGGCGTTCTCGGAGGCCTCGAAGCGATTCGAGCATTGCAGCGCGCCGGTTTCCGCCCCAGGCATTCCATCGAATTGCTGGTGTTCACTTCGGAGGAGCCAACCCGCTTCGGAATCGGATGCATCGGCAGCCGCATGCTTTCGGGAACTCTTTCCGCCGATGCCGCGCGACACTTAAAGGACGGCGAAGGCGCGTCCCTCGACGAAGTTCGCGACAGAGCGGACGTGCGCGGAGCGCTCGATGCCGTCAAACTGCCACCCGCTTACTACAAGTCGTTTGTCGAACTGCACATCGAGCAGGGTCCTCTGCTCGAGCGCGAGCGAATTCCGCTGGGAGTGGTGACCAGTATCGCAGCGCCGGCCAGTTTGAGCATCTCGATCGAAGGCGCAGGTGGGCACGCGGGTGGAGTTTTGATGCCGGCTCGTCACGATGCGCTTTGCGCCGCAGCCGAATTAATCCTCGCCATCGAAGATGCCGCGCGAAGCAGCGGAGCCATCGACACGGTTGCTACGGTCGGCATCTGCGAGGTTTTTCCCGGCGCGGTTAACAGCATTCCCAGCCGGGTTCGCCTGACCTCCGACATTCGTGACACCGATCTTAAGCGGCGTGACGGCGTCATGAAGAAAATGGAAACTGCCGGTAAGTTGATCGCGGAGAAGCGTCAAGTGTCGATTCACACGGAGTTAGTGAACGCCGATGCGCCCGCCGTTTGCGCGCCCGAGGTGGTTGGAGCCCTTTCCGAATCTTGCCGGAAACACAATCTGACTTTTCTTCCCATGGTGAGTCGTGCCTACCATGACTCGCTTTTCATGTCACGCATTGCCCCAACTGCCATGCTCTTTATCCCATGCCGCAACGGATACAGTCATCGCCCGGACGAGTACGCATCGCCGGAAGATATCGCCCGGGGAACGCTGGTGCTCGCGGAAACTCTGGCAGCCCTTTCCCGGTGATCACTGCTTGAGGCTGCTTTTTCTACGGGGCGTGAGGAATGGTGGCCTCGCGCTCGGGCCAATGCTCAACAATATCCCGCACAACTTTATCGCCGACCAATTGGGCGGCTTCGAGAGCAGGCATGTAAGCCGAGTAATTGCCGGAAACCATTTCTCTCAGGCTTTCGGCAACCGGCATTCCCGGAGGCTCACGATCGTAATTGCTGACGGTGCGCAGCACCAGCACACGCTGCAAATCTACACGCCCAGCCGCGCTTAGGAACGTGAGCGCTTGTAGCGTGCCGGAGTCCTCCATGGCTGCGACCATGTAATTCCCTTTGCCGCCGGTGTAATAACGCGTCCAGGCATTAGCCCACTCATCCCACTTGGAACCGTGCCAAAACGTGCTGGCGGACAACGTGTCACCCCGCGTCACAAACGGAGGCTTCAGCGCGTTGGAGAAACCCGGGAACCGCGCACGAGATTTGCTTAGAGCGTCTGAGTCGGCAAGCGGGACATCCTGTGTGAGCCGAAACGCCCACCCGACCAGCATCGGGTTGAGCGTGTAGACTTCGCCGTAGTCGTTAGTGGCGGGGAGTTCGTACGGAGTGCCTTTTCGCAGCGGGACGTAACCGGTTGACCAGTTGTCAGGAATCTGACGCGCGTCGATCTCGAAAGCCAGGTCGCCGTCAACCACGTGGTCAGCCCAAACAGCGGATCCTACTGAAACATCCGCCGGGTCGCCTCCACCAATGCCCGCGACAATCCAATATGCCTTCGAAAGATCGAAGCGCGGATCGAGCCCGAGGGCCATTACCGATGATGCTGCCTTCGCCGTTCCGACGCCGGTGACCATGCCGAGGACTCCGGCCTTGTTGAGGCGAAGGTGGTGATAGCCTGCA
Organism: uncultured Acidobacteriaceae bacterium; assembly: GCA_963773955.1. Taxonomy (GTDB): domain Bacteria; phylum Acidobacteriota; class Terriglobia; order Terriglobales; family Acidobacteriaceae; genus Acidiflorens. Next base: position 14,385 of record CAVZDM010000120.1, read on the forward strand.
GGCAGCGGTAGAACCTGGTCTAAGTGTTCACGATCTACCCAGAGTTGAAACTCGCCGGGATCGTCTCCCGTGTCTTCTCCGCGTTCAAACATCGTGACCACGACAACCTTGATGCGGATCGGCGGGACCGGTGCGGTGATTTGTGCACACAGATGCCCGGAGAGCCAAATGGAGAACGTGAGCGTTAGAACAAGCTGCGTTCCTGAGGTGCGCATTCGAGCTGTTTTCTACCTTGGTGCGTGTTTCGGACGGCGAAGTGCAACTATCTTATTATCTTTCTATCTTTGTCAGTAAAATCGGCAGGTTCACCAACTTGCGGATCTTCGCGTAGCCGGGCTTGATAATCGAGTAGATGAAATCACAGCGCTGGTAATAAGGCAAAAATGCGCTCTTCATCGCATTGATGGTGATCTTTTCGAAATCATCAATGGATAAATCAAACGTATCTGCCGCGGCCTCGAACTCTTGGGTCATGCTGGTGCTGCTCATCAACCGGTTATCGGTGTTGAGGGTGACGCGAAACTTCTCCTGGTAAAGAATTTTGAAGGGGTGCTCGGCCAGGCTGGCCGCGGCGCCGGTATGGACGTTGCTGATCAGGCAAATTTCCAGCGGAATTCTTTTATCCAGCACGTACTGGGCGAGATCACCTAATTTCACAGCCTTGCCATCCACCACGGCGATATCGTCGATCAATCGCGTCCCATGTCCGATCCGGTGCGCTCCGCAATACTGAATCGCCTGCCAAATCGATTCCTTCCCGTAACCTTCCCCGGCGTGAACCGTAATATTGAAGTTCTGCCGCTGAATGTAGTGAAATGCCGCCACGTGTTTCTTCGGAGGATAACCACCTTCTTCTCCAGCCAGATCGAAGCCGACAACTCCGCGCTCACGAAAATCGACGGCCAGTTCCGCCATTTCCAGCGACACGTCCATATTGCGCATAGCGCAGATGAGCAATCCCGAGGAAATTCCGAAATCCTTGCGCCCGCGCTCCAGTCCTTTCAAAACGGCTGAGACTACCTGTTGGTGAGTCAACCCTTTTTGCGTGTGAAAGATCGGCGCAAAGCGAGTTTCGAAGTAGACCACGCCATCTCTGCTCAGATCCTCGGCTTGTTCATAGGCGACGCGCTCCAGAGCCTCCTCAGTTTGCATGACTGCAATGGTGTGGGTGAAGCCCTCCAGATACTTGGCGAGACTCCCCTGGCTCGCGCCGCGACAAAACCATTGTGCCAACGCTTCGGGGTCTGCGGTCGGAAGTTCCGCGTACCCTTCCTCCTTCGCCAACTCAATCACGGTTTGCGGGCGCAGCACTCCATCCAAATGCTCGTGCAAAAGGACCTTGGGAAGACTGTGCAACAACTCCTTGTCGAGTTTCATCGAATGTTCCCTTCTGCCAGCAACTGTGCCGAACGGCGTAGCTGAAACGTTGCAAGATAATACACCGCATTTCGATCTGGCTTCTCTCTTCCCCGTGGCGTGCGAGCGGTGTTGTACAATCCCACCCCAATGCCACTCGAGGAAAAATCGCCGCGCACCCCGCAATCCGCCGCAAAGAATTCCCCGACCACGGACTATGGTCTGCGTCGCGAGATTCTCTCTCCCATGGAGACGTTGGCCCAGTCTGTCTCCACCATGGCTCCCACGACTACACCCGCGGCCACGATCCCGCTGGTTTGCGCGCTCGCCGGCAATGGAACCTGGCTGGCGTACGCGCTGGCGACCGCGGCCGTGCTGCTCGTTGGCTTATGCATTGCCCGCTATGCCAGCCACTCCGCATCGCCCGGTTCGTTGTACACCTACGCTTCAATGACCCTGCCTCCGTGGTTGAGCGCCACAGTCGCATGGAGTCTGTTGCTAGCTTATGTGGCGACCGGATCGAGCGTCATTGGCGGCTTCTACCACTATGCGAACTTGTTGCTGCGCGATGCCACGGGACACGTTTACTCCGCCGTATTGCTGGCCACACTGGTCACCGCGGTGTCGATTTGGATAGCCTACCGCGATGTAAAGATCTCTGCGGAGCTCATGCTGTGGATCGAGGCCACGTCCGTCTCGGTGATTGTGATCGTGGTCGCGCTGCTCCTGCTGCGCCACGGATGGCACTTGGATCGCGAACAACTCCATCTCCACGGTATGACCGGCAGCGGGTTGCGGCTGGGACTGGTGCTTGCGCTGTTTAGTTTCGTTGGGTTCGAGAGCGCCACGACGTTGGGATCCGAAGCGCGCAACCCGCTGAAGACCATTCCGAGCGCGGTCATCCAAAGCGCGATTCTAGCGGGAGTCTTCTTCATCATCTGCGCCTACGCGGAAGTGTTGGGTTTCCACAGCGCCGGCCAGGACCTGGGCACGAGTCAGGATCCGATGCATGTGGTGGCCCGAGTCAGTGGCGTCCCGGTGCTGGGACTGCTGATCGATATCGGCGCAATGGTGAGCTTGTTTGCCTGCACTCTGGGATGCATCACGGCAGCAGCACGCGTGTTGCTGCTGATGGCCCACAACGGGCTTGCCCACGACTCTTTGCGAGCCGCACATGCGAAAAATCAAACGCCAAGTCGTGCCGTTGTCATCACCGGAGCAGCCGCTCTGTTGCCGGTGGCGATCCTGGCGGCCCGCGGCGCCAGCGGTTTGGATGTCTACGGTTGGCTGGGCTCACTGGCGACTTATGGCTTCATCGTCGCCTATGCGCTGGTTTGCGTCGCCCTGCCGCACTACTTGAGCGACCATGGCGTTTTTCGTGCTGGGGCCCAGATCGTCCCCTGGCTGGCCGGCGCTGCCATGCTGCTGGCCCTGGTTGGCAATCTGTACCCCGTGCCCGAAGGACCGTATGGCAAGCTGCCCTACGTCTATCTCGCATATTTGACGGCAGGACTGCTCTGGTTCGTGATTCGACGGCGCAGTAAAGAAGCGGCGCTCGCCGGGAGTTGAGGTGGCACTCCACATCCACCCGCCGCCATAAAAATATCTAATCTGTGCCAAAGAAATTATCACTGTACGGAACCCTTTCCTTCCGCACACAACTCGCGTAACATTCGGTCCATAAATTTGTGCGTGCGGACGCGAGCAACCCAGCCTTGCCGCGAATATCAGTCTGAAAATACAGCGGTAGTTCGACCGCAGATAAGCGGTGCTGTATGAGTGTCTTCAAACTTCTTACGAGGCCATTGATGACTAAGAAAGCTGGGTTGCTCGTTCTCCTCGCCGGATTCTCCTTGCTCATCCCGTTTGCTCTGATCCCCTACGCTCACGCGCAGCAGACCCTGGGCGGCATCACCGGCTCCGTCGCCGATAAGACAGGCGGCGTTCTGCCCAATACTGAGGTGACGGTTGTGGAAGAACAGACAACACTCACCCGCACCCAGAAAACCAACGCGAATGGCATCTACGACTTCGTCAACCTGCCCATCGGCACCTACACCCTGACCTTCACCCACGAAGGCTTCCAGACGCAGAAGATCCCTGCGATTACGGTGCAGGCGAATCGCACGGCAACCATCAACGTGACCCTGCCCGTCGGCAAGGTGGGGACGATTGTCGAGGTGCAAGCGGAAC
>CAVZDM010000121.1:0-7333 GCA_963773955.1 uncultured Acidobacteriaceae bacterium
CGGAAAAGTGCCCGGGCACAAATGGTACCAACTTCATCAGCACCATCGCCAAACCAACCAAAGCTCCCAGCAAAGCGATCAGGCGGTCGGCGACTCGCGCCCTCATCCAGAGATATGCAGCGCAGACCGCGAACCATCCAGTCGCGCAAGCGACGGATCCGACCTCGGAGATCGGAACCAGAATCGCACTGCCGAGAAACATGCACAAAGCAGTTGCTAGGCCAACCGAGAGGACAGCGGCGGCGGGCGTTTGATTCCGCGGATGCACGCTGCCCAGGTGCGCATCCACTAGCCCACGGCGTCCCATGGCGAAGAGCAGGCGACTGGCGGCGATGAAGTTTCCGTTGAATACCTTGAAGAGCGAGAGCAACGCCGCACTCAGGATGATGCTCACGATCCAGCGCGAGCCGACGGCATGCTCGAAAGCGACCGCGGTCATGAATGGTGCGCCGGTCAGCGTCCGCCACGGAGCCACGAAGCCCACTGCCGCAATCACGATAATGTAAAACACTGCGCCCACGATGATGGCCGAAAAGATGGCGCGGGAGAATCCTTGGGCGCGAAATTGAGGATTGGCTTCCTCGGCCGCTTTGGTCGCCGATTCAAATCCCGTCATGAAATAAGGGACGATTTGCAGAACCAGCAAGATGGACACGAACGGGGTATGCGTAAACAAAGGCGGGAAATTGGCGGGCGATCCGCGGGTCACGCCGATGGCGACGAACACCACGAAAAGCGCCAGCGTGCCGAAGGTGGTCCAGTTTTGAAAGGTGGCGCTCAGCCGGATGCCACGATAGTTCACCAGTGTGACCAGCACCGTAAGCGCGAGTCCGATGGCCAGGTGCGGCAGGTAGACCGGCTTTCCAGCCACTCGGTATAACTCCATCGAATCGAGCGCGGGGAAGATGTAGCCGGCGATGCGGCCGACGGCCACGGCTTCCCACGGACAGACGATAAAGTATGCGAGCATCATCATCCATCCGGTGTAGAAGCTGACCGGGCGCGGGAAGACTCTTGCGGTGTAGGCGATCTCGCCGCCTGCGTCGGGCAGGGCCGTCACCCATTTGCCGTATACGTAGCCGATGGGCAGCAGAAGAATGCTGCCAATCGCGAAACCGAGAATGCCGCCGAGCGGGCCACCGCGCAGCAGCCAGTCGTCCATGACGACGAGCCAGCCGACACCGACCATCGTTCCCCAGCCGAGGGAGAAGTAATCGGTCACGCGCAATTTACGGGCTAGTTCGGTCATCCGAGTTGTTTCATCGGGAGGTGGACCGTTGCCGAGCTTCGCCCGGCGGACAGCCGAGGGCGGCTGTCGCTACGTGTTACTAGGAGGGTACGTATGATTTGGGAGGGAGGGGTCATGGGCGCGAATTATATCGCATCGCGCCCTTGAGACCGATTGCTTCAGGCTACTGCGAAACGCGGTGGACATTCATTCGACCGCAAGATGCAAATTGCTTCTCGCAGCGAAGAAATCTCAAAGAGCGAGTTCAGGTGCGTGGCTTCCAACATTCGGCGGAAGAAAGCCGGCGGGTTCACCAGCTTCAGCTTTGCCGCGTTCTGCGTGGCCCAACGGCGCACCAGCAGCAGGGTTCCCAAGCCGCCCGCATCGAGTTGGTCGACTTCGGAAACATCAAGCACCAGCACGCGGACACGCTCGAGTTGCTCGATCCGGCGCCGGAGTTCGTCGAGCGCTGCTCCGCGGACCATGCGTCCGGAGCAGTTCACGACCGCTACGTCATGCAAGCATTCGAGTTGAAATTTGAGTTCCATATGTCTGTTCATACGAACCTGCTTTGGAAAAAGTTCCGTAATCTCGCGTCCCTGAATTGGACGCGCGAAAAGGGGAAAGGGTATCAGCGGAAAACTAAGTGGCGGAGATCATATATTTGAATGTTACAGATATGTGAATTCGTCTCCCTCGCAGAGTGAGACGGGGCGAGCCCCGTCTCTACCGATGTCCGGTTGCGAAACACTTACAAACCTGCCTCGATACGGGATCTTGGGTCGAGAAGATCGCGTAACGCATCGCCAATGAAGTTGAAAGCCAGTACCGCGAACATTACCGTCAACGCGGGAAATAGAACGAGATGCGGGGCGTCGAAGAGGTGGGAGCGGGCGTCGTTGAGCATCGATCCCCAACTTGCGGTCGGCGGCGGCACGCCTAGTCCTAAGAAACTCATGGTCGCTTCGGCGAGAACCGCGCCTGCCATGCCGATCGCCGCCTGCACTATCACCGGCTGAATAATGTTAGGCAGAATGTGCCTCGTAATGATGTGGAAATCTCCGGCACCGAGCGCCCGCGCCGCTTCTACAAATTCGCGTTCGCGGACGGCTAGCACCTGCGCGCGCACCAGACGCGCGTAGCCGACCCATCCTCCGATGGACAGAGCGAGAATGAGGTTGAAAATGCCGGGGCCGCGGAAGGCCACGAAGGCGATCGCAATGAGAATTCCGGGGAACGAAAGAAACGCGTTCATCAGCACGACGTTGACGAAGCGGTCGATGCCGCCTCCGTAGTATCCGGCGAAGCTTCCGATGATGAGGCCGAGCAGAAGTGAACACGCCACCACGCTGCTGCCGACGAACAGAGAAATTCGGGCTCCCCAGATCAGGCGGGAGAGGATGTCGCGTCCGAGTTCATCGGTGCCACACCAGTGCTGCGCCGAGGGGGATTGCAGGCGGTTGGGTAGATCGATGTGCGCGGGATCTTGCGGGGCGATCCAGGGCGCGAAGATTGCGGCGATCACGAAGATGGACACTAATACGACTCCCACGGCCGCCAACGGATTGTGGCGGGCGACGCGGGGGAGCGAGATGGCGATGGTAGACATGGTCTTAAGAGCCTTCAGCCATTGTCATTGTCTGATCCTCGGGTTCACCGCTGAGTACAACAGATCCGTAAGAAAATTAACCGCGACGTAGGTCAACCCAATCGCCAGAATGCATCCCTGCACCACGTTGTAATCGCGGTTGCCGATGGCTTGGATGGTCAGGCGTCCGATTCCGGGCCAGGAAAAGATTGTTTCGGTTACTATCGCTCCGGCTAGCAGGGCACCGAATTGCAATCCGAGCACGGTCAGGATCGGGATCATGGCGTTGCGCAGGGCGTGACGATAGACTACGGTCCGCTCGGGCAAGCCTTTGGCTCGGGCGGTGCGAATGTAGTCTTGGCCTAACTCCTCTAACATTGAAGTCCGCACCATTCGGGTCAGGATTGCGGCTAAGGCTCCGCCCATGGTAATGGCGGGTAACACTAGATGCGCTAAGCTGCCGGAACCGGAGACCGGGAGCCATCCTAGTTTGACCGCGAAGAGCAGGATCAGGACAGGGCCTAACGCGAAGTTGGGGAACGACAGGCCGAAGAGGCTGACTACGCTTAGGGCGCGGTCATCCCACTGGTTACGGCGTTGGGCTGAGCGCACCCCGGCTGGGATGGCTAGCACGATCGCTACGAATAATGACGCCAGCGTTAACTGCAAGGTTAGGGGATAGCGCTGGGCAATCAGGCTTGTCACTCCCTGATTGAAGCGGAGCGACTTGCCTAGATCGCCGTGGAGCACGCCTCGCCAATAATTCAGGTATTGCTCGCCTAGCGGGACGTCGAGTCCGTAGGCGTGTCTTGCGGCCTGGAGGTCTCCGACGGCTGCTCCTTCGCCTAACATTTGCTGAATAGGGTCTCCGGGGACGAAGTGGATTAGCAGGAAGACAGTGGAGACTACTAGCCAGATTACTGGCAGGGTGTAGAGGACTCGGGAGATTAAGTAGCGCGGCATCGGGAATTAAGAGGCTATCACGTAACCTCAGCGGCTAAAGCCGCAGTCACAAGGATGCAATTACCGCAGCGCTGAAGCGCTGCGCCACCCAAAATCAACTTCAACATCGAGTTTTTCTCCGCCGCACGCAAGACGGGGCAAGCCCCGTCTCTACACGAATCTTGCTAGTCTCCGGCTCGCTCGACTGCGGCTGGCGATACCTTGGCCGGCTGCGCCCCTGGTACCGGCTCGATGCGGACGGTTGCTATGCGATGGCCGTCCATTTTTTCTACTACATAACGGCGGCCTTCGTACTCGAACGCTTCGCCGCCGTCGGGCAACTTCTGCAGCCTTGAAAGCAGAAAACCGGCCAGCGTTTCGAAGCCTTCGTCTTGCGGAAGCTTCAGTTCGTATTGAGCTTCCAGGTCGCGAATGTTGACCGCTCCGTCGAGCACTAACGGGGCATTCGCGTCGGTCACCGTGGGCTGCCCGGAGGCGACATCGAATTCGTCTTCCAGTTCGCCGACCAGTTGCTCGAGCACATCTTCCACGCTGATCACTCCCGCGGTGGAGCCGAATTCATCGACCACCACCGCCAGGTGGCGCTTGCGTTGCTGGAATTCGCCGAGCAGTTCCAGTAATGACTTGGTTTCTGGGACCACGAGTACGTCGTGCATGACCTGGCCGATTTTCACCTGGGAGATGCGCTGGGCCGCCGCAGGAGCAGCGACGAGACCGGGGCGCAACTGCGTCCAGCGCATGAGGTCCTTGGCGTAGAGTACGCCGATGATATGTTCGGGACCGCGCTGCGGATCATACACGGGGACGCGCGAGTGCTGATCGTCGATCACGCGCGACAGGGCTTCCTCCAGCGTGAGGTCGGAGGGTAAGGAAAAAATCTTGGTTCGCGGCACCATCACCTGGCGCGCGGTAATGCTGTCGAGTTCGAGCGCGTTCAGCAGCATCTCTTCCTGGTCGGAGGATAGCTGCCCGGAGGTGCGGGCGGCGGCTACGATGAGCTTGAGTTCGTCGGGGGAGTGAACGGAGCCGTGGCGGATCTCGCGGGTGCCGAAGGCGCGCAGAACAAAACCAGCTACGCGACTCATGCCAATGGTGAGGGGGCCGGTGATGGTCAGGAAAATTTCCATGGGCGCGGCGACTGCCAGGGCGACGCTCTCGGCCCGTTGCAAGGCGAGCGATTTGGGAACGAGTTCTCCGAGGATTACGTGCAGGCTGGTGATCATGACAAAGGCCACGGCGACGGCGAGGGCATGAGCATAGACGGTGGCGTGCGGGATGCTTCCGATCCAGCCCTCAAACAAACGGGCCAGAACGGGCTCGCCCAGCCAGCCCAGAGTCAGGCTGGTAACGGTGATTCCGAGTTGAACGCCATTTACGACGCGGCCGAGTTGCTGGTGAAGTTTGAGGACGGTGCGGGCGCCGGCGCGGTGGGCTTCGATCAGTTGCTGGATGCGCGTCTCGCGCACGCTGACGAGCGCGAACTCCGCTGCGGCGAAGAAGGCATTGGCCGCCACCAGGAGCAGGATGACGAACACCCGCAGCAGCACGTATGCAATCATGGAACCCTAATTCTAACATTCCAAAGGGATAATCGCTTGGCGGAAGCAACATTCATGGCGAGCGATTGCAGGCTCTTGGCAGTTGCTGGCAGTACAATCAGAACTGAACCTTGATTGCTATCGAAACAGATCGCTTTCTTTTTCGTTGGGCGGCGGTCTAAGTACATAAAGTGCGGCGGGGACGGCGTCCGATTTAGCGCGGAGACGGGGCAAGCCCAGTCTCTACAGCGGAAGCAGAGATTATTGAGGAACTATTTCGATGGTTCTGCCGTAACAACAAGTGAATGCCAGTTCTAAGATTTCAAGTCACGCAGGAGGCAGTCGTGGAAGGCAACGGCAACGGCACTGTCAAGAAGAAGCGGCGTAAGCGAATCATTATCTGGAGTTCGATAGCGGCAGCCGTTGTGGTTCTGGTCGCTGCGGGCGCGCTGATTGCATACAGCGGCGGCACTAAGATCGATCCCTCGAAGCTGGCCAAGGTGGAGAAGGGTGACCTGGCGAAAAGCGTGGTGGCCACCGGGAAGATCGAGCCCATCACCAAGGTGGAGGTCAAGTCCAAGGCCAGCGGCATTGTGAAAAAACTCTACGTTGATTACGGCGACAAAGTTAAAAAGGGGCAAGTGCTCGCTGAACTCGACCGGGACGAGATTCAAGCGCGGGTCGATCAGGCGCGGGCGCAACTGGAAGCTTCGACCGCGAGTTTGAACGGCACGCGCGCCGATCTGGAACGCGCCAAAGTGGATGCCGAGGGACCCGACGTTCCGCTGCTGAAACGAGCGTATGTCCGCGCCCAAAATATGGCGAAGGACGGCGTGGTTTCAGCCTCCGCGCTGGACGACGCGGAGAAGAATTACGAGATGGCGCTGAACAAGCAGAACGTGTCGAAGGCGCAATTGCAGGTTTTGCAGGCCAAGATTGGCCAGGCACAGGGGCAGATGGCGCAGGACCGCGCCAATCTCAAACAACTGGAAGAGCAGCTGGGTTACACAACGATTGAATCCCCGCTGGATGGAATTGTCTTATCGCGCGACGTGGAGATTGGCGACGCGGTGAGTTCGATTCTGGTGCTGGGTTCGACGGCGACGCTGGTGATGACCCTCGGCGACACGAGCGAAGTTTACGTCAAGGGCAAGGTGGACGAGAGCGATATCGGCAAGGTTTACCTGGGACAACCCGCCCGGATTAAAGTCGAGTCGTTCAAGGATAAGACGTTTACTGGCAAAGTGACGAAGATTTCTCCCATGGGCGTGGAGAAAGACAACGTTACGACTTTTGAGGTGCGCGTCTCGATCAACAACCCGGAGGGTGTGCTCAAGGCCATGATGACGGCTAACGCCGAGATCATTCTTGAAGAGCACAAGAACGTGCTGCAGATTCCGGAAGGCTCGATTATTTACGACAAGGATAAGAAGGCCTCGGTCGAGATACCGGATCCGAAAGGCAAAGAAGGCAAGAAGAAGATTGCCGTCAACATCGGGATATCGAATGGCGCCAAGACTGAGTTGCTGCAAGGGCTGAAGGAGGGCGACCAGGTGGTGCTGCAGTAGGGAACCAGGTCTCGGGTTTTAGGAAAACCTCACCCGGTTCGTGGCAAAGGGGTGCCTGCTGCAAAAAGCAGGTCCTTCGCTTCGCTCAGGATGACAAACCAGACTTGATGACAAAGCAGATTTACGGGAGTCACACGGTTATGACCAATACTTTTCCAATTCGGCATCGGTCTATTCGAACGCTGATATTTATTTTGGCAAGGCTTTGCAGCAGCGCCTCGAGCGTCGGGTTGGCTGCGCGCAATCGCCGCAGCCCATCCGCCGTCGGGCTTTCGCCCAAGCCCGCGAGCCAGCCGTCGAGGCGCGCACGCGCCAGCTCAGGCGCGCAGAGGCGCGGCGCCGTCACGATTCGCCGCGCCAGAGTAACAACTTTCCGCGACTTCGGTCGGGTCGGTTGGCGCGGCAGATCGCATCAGGTTTCAGGCCGTTCCTCTAATCCTACTGAGTC
>CAVZDM010000122.1:0-8881 GCA_963773955.1 uncultured Acidobacteriaceae bacterium
CGAAGTACCCACACTTTGATTTTAAATAGAAGACAGCAGTTTTCTTCGTGGAGTTTTCTTCATGCCCATATTTGAGTACGTGTGCAAGGAATGCCAGCACGAGTTCGAGGCTCTGGTCTTCGGCAAACAAAAAGCCGAGTGCCCGAAGTGCCAGAGCAAGAAACTGGAGCCCCAGCTCTCCGTGTTCGCCGTGGCGGCGAAGAGCGGAGCGGACCAGCCGTCTTTTTCGGCAGGGCCCTGTGGATCGTGCGGCGACGCTCGCGGACCGGGAGCCTGCTCCCTGAAAGACCTCGACTAAGTCCTTTGTTTGCGTGCGGAAGTGTTCCACGCGAAACACAACTGCGTCTCATAGTATCTATTCGCTACACCTATTCGTTACACAACGACCCCGACTATCCCCCCGCTTATTTCCTCGCTAATGCAACGTAACTTCGGGAACTCTTTAGTGAGTAACTGATGTGACGTTTCGCTTTTAGGCGTTCGTGGTTATGATCCGCTTGAAATCGTTAGAGCGACATTCGGGGAGTGAATGGATCGGCGAAGCGAGCGACGTTTGAACCTGGAGTTGACGGTGCGCATCTGGGGAGTCGACAGGATGGCGCGGCCTTTCGCGGAGCTGGTTCGGGCGCGCAACGTCAGCAACGGCGGGGCAATTCTGCTCGGCGTGCGCTCGAAGGTCCAGACCGGAGAATTGCTCGACGTGCAACTAGGAGCGCTGCAGGCGCAGTTTCGCATTGTGTGGATCAATCTTTCGGGAGAGGCCGGCATACAGGCTCTGGCATCTGAGCCTCCCATCTTGGGGATCGGCCTTCCCAAAGTTTATGAAATGGTGGGGACCGGATAGGCCAACGCCGAACGGCACTCCATCGGCCAACTAACGTGGATTCACGTGGCCGGTTCCCACTTTTTCCTCGGCAAGAAATCTGGCAAACACTTCGTTGGATAGGAGACGTCCTCGGGCGGTGAGGCGCAGGGTTGCGCCTTGCTGCTCGAGCAGACCTTCCCGCAGGCTCTGCTGAATCGCCGCTTCCCATGCGGCAACCATCTCTGGGTGCGGCTCTTGCTGAAGCCCTTCAATATCGATGCCACGGTTCAGGCGCAGACCAAGGAAAAAACCTTCTTCGATTGCCGCTTGCTCGGATACCGGAGTCACCGTGCGCGGCGCGCGATTCATGTAGGCGTCGAGCGAGTCGGGAGTTGCGAAGCGGACGGCCTGGTAACCATCGCCCTGGTGATGATCTTCATTGGAAAACTCGGCGGCAAGCATCGAGTGCGCATCGACGCCGAAGCCGACATAAGGTTGGCGTGTCCAATATTTCAAGTTATGGCGCGACTCGTTACTTCGTAACTCGCTGACGCCAGACGGCGCGACGGCGCGGGCAAAGTTGGAAATTTCGTACTGCACGATGCCGGCGGCGGCTAACATTTCGCATGCCAGCTGGTAGAAATCCGCTGTCGCGTCGTCGTTGGGCACGAAGTGGGCGTGGTAGCGGGCGCCTCCGGCGATCAGTTCCCTGCCCAGGCGCGAATCTTCGTCCACTTCGAGCATGTAAACGCTGGCGTGCGGAACACCAGTCGCAATCATCTCTGACACCGAGTAGGCCCAGCTATCCGCCGTCTGGTGCGGCAACCCGGCGATCAGGTCAATGTTAATGTTGGCGAGGCCGGCTTCCCGCAGACGAGCGATTTCTTCGAGAACGGTTGAGCGTTTGTGCAGCCGCCCGACCGACTGCGCTTCCTGATCGACGAAGGACTGCACCCCCAGGCTGACCCGGTTCACGCCACATTGCAGCAAGGTTTCGATGAGAGCGGGCGTAAGCGTGCCCGGAGCGCATTCGACCGTGATCTCGGCATCGGGCGTAATCGCAAAATGATTGCGTACGGCGGCAAAGAGGCGCAGCAACTGCGCGGCATCGAGGATGGACGGAGTGCCTCCGCCGAGATAGATGGAATCGGCAGTTTCTTCGAGCACGCAGCTTAAGTCCGCCGCAAGCTGGCGTGCGTTGGCGATATCTTCGAGCAGGCGGGCCACGTAGTTTTCGTACGCCGACTTCGAAAACACGTCGGAGGCGAAGTTGCAGTAGCTGCACTTGGTCCGGCAGAAGGGAACGGAAATGTAGAGGCCAAGGGGCATGCTGTTGTGTATTGTATGGGACGCGCGCTACCTGACAGTGGCTTAGAATATGGCATGACAGCCCCGCTAAGAATGGGCTCAACAAATCAGAGGTGGACGATGACGGGCGCAAATGCGAGCGGTGACTCGATTGAACTCTTATGCAACCACTGCGGCAAGACGTTTTCCGCCTTCCTGCACGAAATGGCCGACCAGAATGCCAAGGTGGTATGCCCTGATTGCCGCGAGACCCCTGACTGCAAGCCTGCAAAGACTCCCAGGAAGGCTGCGGGAGCGCGGTCCGTCAAGAAGACTGTCTAGAGTGTTTCTTGCTCGTCCCTTGGCCGTCTCTTCTTGCATCTTCTTTTTTGGTTTCCGGCTTGCCCCTCGTAAAAAAATGCGGGCGACCTCGCGGCCGCCCGATTCAGAGTGTCAATTTGCCGCGCTAGTTTGCCTGCGGCGGTTCTGCCACCAGACCGGCGAAGAACGCCAGCGTGCCGGGGTTGTTGGGATCCTGGAGCAGCAGACCGCGCGTGATCAACGGCACCGCAGTGTTGTCGTTTTCCAGCGCGCTGAGGCCGTCCACATTTAAGAACAGAGTAGTGTTGCCGGTATAAACGGTCACCGGCCCGCCAGCCGCGTAGCCCACCAAGCCGTTGTTTGAAAGCTTGAACGAGCCGGCGTTGTAGTTGGTTATGGTGACGCTTCCCGGCACCAACGTGCCGTAAACGCCCTGCCGACGCAGCGAAATCATCTGCGGGGTAAACGTGGGGTTCACGAAACTGCCGCCGATGAAGATTCTCTGGCCAACTTCAATGGAGGTGTTATTGAACAGCGCATTGGTAAGCGGACCGTCGAGGAAGCAGATTTCGTAATCGGTCACCGCGCTGATGTCGATGGTCTGGATGGTGCGCGAGTCGTTGTCGAGATCTGCGCCCGTCTCACCGACCCACATGGTCACTGTCTGCGCCTCGCCAGCACCGTTGTTTATGACCTGCAGAACGCGCCCGGAGAGGAACGAGTGCGCCGTGGTGATGACCTCCACGCTGTCGGCCAATATGCTGCCATCAGCCTGAAATGACCCTTCGACCCCAACAATCGCCGGAACCGCAAGATCGTTCATGTTCCAGCCACTGTTGAACTGGGTGCTGTCGTTGACGTAGACCGTCAACTGGCGCCCATAGGGCCCTTGCATCACAAATGAGCTATTGCCTTGATCCACCGAGGCCAGCCCGCCGGTCAGATCCGTAACTTTGCCATCAGGATCGCTCGCCTTCGTGGCTTTGACATAGATGACCGGATTCACCGTGCCAGTAACTTGTCCGTTAGTGACGACCAGCGATTGCCGGATATCGAATTCCATTTTCAGGCCGGCGAGACCATTGCTCCCGACAACCATGGGAGTGGGAAAATTGACCGTCAGTGAGTAAGGAGACTGGGGCAGCGTGCCGTTGATGGTATTCAGCGCCGGCGGATTCTGGGTCATGTCAACATAAGAAATGACCGGGTTTGCCAGCACAAAGGTCGCGCTGCTGTAAGTATCCGCAGGGACGGCGTTGAATGCGAGCGGGGAACGCAGGCCCAGAAGGCGCGCGAAGTCTACTGTTGTTGCCGCCGATAGTACCTGTGGCGAATTATTCTTGCCCGTCAGGGTGATGGAGTTAATGGTGACGTCAAAGCCCACTACCGAGGCCAGGGGCGCGTCTTCGCCAGTCACGAACACGTCGCCGGACTGTTGTGCCGGCGGAGCGGAGTTTGAGGAGTTAGAGCCACAACCAACGAGCGCGAGGGTCGCGAGCAGGGCAGCAACGGTCAATTTCAATGCACGGAATTTTGTCATGCCAGTCTCCAGGTAAAGAATTGGTGGGGAGAAACGATCTGTCATACGGATATGGAAACCCGCTTACTTCCGGAAAGTCGCGTAACCATACGGGCTTATTACTTCTCGTGATCCGGTCCGCCCGTTCGCACGCGATTGCCCTTGCTTTTGAGTAAGTTAGGAGATAGGCGCGGAGGCAGGCCAACCCGCGGTCTGTAGAACGGTCCTGATTCTGACCCGCGGCCAAGACGCTCACCGCATTTTCGCTCCGCTCCATTAAGGCCCGAGCCCGGCATTCGAGAAGCGGGCCTTGCATTCATGCTCACAGCATGTCTTCGCCGTTCTACGGTGAGGGGGAGACGAACCTTTTCCATCCTGCGCGCCGGTTCGGCCATCTATTTGGAGTGGTGTTGTTGGGGCAGTCTTTATTAAGGTAGTCTTTGATTCAGGGTTCGCTTGCGCCACCGATGGCCTCCAATCAGGAAGAAGAAGTATTAGGCAAAGCGTACGACGGCCGGCTGATGCGCCGGTTGCTCACGTATCTGCGTCCCTACAAGTGGCACGTGGTGGTCGCGCTCGCGGCGATCATCCTGAAGTCGGGCCTGGACGTGCTGGGGCCGTTCCTCACCAAGATTGCCATCGACAAATACCTGGCGAAGTCGCCCAATTCGCATTCATGGATTGGCGACCGGCTGAGCAGCGCTCCGCTCACCGGCATCGCGCAGATTGGCGGGCTGTACGTCGGAATTCTCGTCTTCACCTTCGCGCTGGAGTTCGTCCAGACCTACCTGATGCAGTGGACAGGACAGAAGGTGATGTTCGATCTGCGGAGGCAGATTTTCCGCCACTTGCAGCACATTCACGTCGGGTTTTTCGACAAGAATCCGGTGGGGCGGCTGGTGACGCGCGTGACCACCGACGTCGATGCGCTGAACGAAATGTTCACCGCGGGCGTGGTCTCCATTTTTGAAGATGTCTTCGTGCTGGCCGGCATTATCGCGATCATGATGAAGATGAACTGGAAGCTGGCCCTCATCACTTTTGCCGTGCTTCCACTGATCATTTACGCGACCTTGATTTTTCGCGACAAGGTGCGCGATTCCTACCGGCGCATCCGCACGGCGATTGCCCGGATTAATTCCTTTCTGCAGGAAGCAGTATCGGGAATGCTGGTCTTGCAGCTCTTCAATCGCGAAAAGCGCGCATTCAACAAATTTTCCGACATCAACGCTTCGCACATGGAGGCGTTTAAAGATGCCATCATGGCGTACTCGGTGTACTACCCCGTCGTCGAAATACTTTCGGCGATTGCCATCGCCAGCATCATCTGGTTCGGCGGAAATGATGTGATCCGGCGCGTGGCAACGCTCGGCGTGCTGGTTGCGTTCATGCAGTACGCGCAGCGCTTCTTCCGTCCGATTCAGGATCTCAGCGAGAAGTACAACATCCTGCAATCGGCGATGGCGGCAGGAGAGCGCGTGTTCAAGCTGCTGGATACGAAGATCGAAGTCACCTCGCCGGCGATCGCGAAACAACCGCAGGGGCCGGGGCGGATTGAATTCGATCACGTATGGTTCGCGTACAACCTTTCAGGACAAGCCGGTGGAGCGACGGGCGTCCTCGCCCGTCCAGAGCCCGCTACAGAACGGGCCGGGACGTCAATCTCTCCACAATCAATGCTTCAGTCAACTAGCGAGCCCGACTGGGTGCTGCGCGACGTTAATTTCGTGCTGGAGCCCGGCGAAACCATCGCCGTCGTCGGCCACACCGGAGCAGGCAAGACCACGCTAATTTCTCTGCTGATGCGCTTCTACGACGTGCAGCGCGGAGCGATTCGCATCGACGGCGTCGATATCAAGGAGATGAATCTCGACGACCTGCGCGGCCGCTTCGGCGTTGTCTTGCAGGATCCGTTTCTGTTCAGCGGCACGGTGGCGGGTAACATCCGGCTAGGAACGGCGCGCATTCAGGACCGGGACGTGGAGCAGGCGGCGGAAGACGTCAATCTCGCCGAGTTCATCAGAACCTTGCCGGGAGGATTCAAAGAGGAAGTGCGCGAACGCGGCTCGACGCTCTCGACCGGCCAGAAGCAGTTGATCAGTTTCGCGCGCGCGCTGGCGCACAATCCGAAGATTCTGATTCTTGATGAGGCGACCTCGAGCGTGGACACGGAAACCGAGTTCCGGGTGCGCGACGCGCTCAACCGCATGGTGGAAGGCCGAACCGCGTTGATCATCGCGCACCGGTTGTCCACCATCCAGCGCGCCGACAAGATCATCGTGATGCACAAAGGCCAGGTCCGCGAAATGGGATCGCACCAGCAACTGCTGGCCCAGCGCGGCATTTACTACAAGCTCTATCAACTGCAGTATAAAGATCAGGAGATCGGTGTAGAGCGGGCGCCCTCGCCCGCTAATGGTTCGGACGGCTTCCAACAGCCCGAAGTCAGCGCCCGCGGAGATGACTAAGTGTTCGGCTTCTCTCCCAAGTTGCCCATCTCTGAGGAAGATCGACAATGGGTAGACGGAGGATTTGCACGCCTGGAAAAGCTGCTGGGGCGACGACGAATGCTCGAGGCAAGAGTCATAACTCCAACCGCAGAAGATTTCCCCGATCCTTATGACAAGTCCACCGCAACCGTGAAGCAACTTTTCTTTCGCGTTTGTAACTACATGCATGTGGACAAGGATGAAATCGAGTTTGAGATCTTTCCCGACGAAACCGAAGAGCTGCGAACGCTCCTTCCTTCTTGGCGCGGCAGTGCCGGGAAACATGCGGCTGGCCTGTATGTGCATGCAATGGAGGCGAGAGGCACGGAAGACGATCAACAAGAACCTGGAATTGTAGCCATCCGAAGTTCTCAGCTCAAAGATCCGCTCTCGCTGGTGGCGACGATGGCGCACGAACTCGGCCACGTCATTCTCTTGGGCGGCGGCCTGATGAGTCCGAAAACTCCGGACCATGAGCGGATGACCGACCTGCTTACCGTCTTTCTGGGACTTGGCATTTTTACCGCAAATGCTGCGGGCCGATTCAAACAGTTCCAGGACGACCGGCGTATCGGCTGGTCCATGCAGCGGCTGGGTTATCTCCCGGAAGAGGTTTTCGGCTACGCACTAGCCAGATTTGCGGTCGAACGCGGCGACGCTAAGGGAACCTGGGAAAAACATCTCTCTACAAATGTCCGAGCATATTTCAAACAGTCCCGCAACTGGCTGGTTAAGAACACTCAATATGTGAGGATGGTTAGACCCATCGGCTAAAGGAACAGCCCGTTGGAGCCGCGCGTCCCATACATCAGATCCGACATGTGGCCATTTACAATGCTCCCGTGCAAGTCCTCACCTCAGCCGGGGAAGCCTCGGGTGAAATGTATGGGGCGCAACTGATTGAAGCGCTGCGGCGGCGGGCGGCGGCGCTTTGCTCGGCTGGGCGAACGAATGCGTCCGCCCCTACGCAAGCCGGGGAGCTTGAATTCTTCGGCGCGGGCGGGGAACGCATGCGGGCAGCCGGGTGCGAAATCATCGTCGATGCCAAAGACTTAGCCGTCGTCGGCATCACCGAAATCCTTAGCCATCTGCCGAAGATTCTCAGCCTCTATAAAAAACTAATTCGCGCAGCCGACGAGAAACGCCCGGCGCTTGCCGTCGTCATCGACGCACCCGCCTTCAACTGGCGCGTGGCGCGGCAGATGCGTAAGCGCGGCATTCCCGTGGTCTACTACGTTTGCCCGCAGTTTTGGGCATGGCGGCAGGGACGCGTCAGGCTGCTGCGCAAGTACGTCAACAAGGCACTGGTGATTTTTCCCTTCGAAGAAAAGTTCTATCGCGATCGCGGAGTGGACGCAACGTTCGTCGGCCATCCGCTGGCCGATTTGCCCGCGCCTGCGATTACTCGCGATACGAGGCGCTGAGCGCACCGGGCCTGTTCACCGGCGAGGATCAGGACATCCGCGTCATCAACGATCCGGCGGTCCGCGACATGATGCTCGGATTCGGCGCCGACAAGGGACTGGCCGGCGTCGCGCTCGCGCCGATCGGACCATCCTCGATTATCACCCGCAAGCCGATTGCGCATCTTGCGGATTTTAAGGGGATGAAGATCCGCGTGCTGGCCTCGCCGTTCCAGCTCGAGATGATCAAGCGGATGGACGCCTCGCCGGTGGCGATGACATTGGCTGATGTGCTGCCGGCTCTGCAACAGGGCGCCATTGACGGTGCGCTCGCCACCATCACCGTTTACACGACGTTTCATTACCAGGACGCCGCAAAATACGTCGTCGAGAGCGACCAACCTTACCTGAACTCCATCGTCGTCATGAGCAAGAAATGGCTCGACTCGTTGCCGGGCGACTTGCAGAAAATCGTCCGCGACGATGCCACGGCGACTTCCGCGGGAATCGTCCCGTTTGTGAAGGACTTTTATGTCGCCTCGTACAAAGGATGGACCGACAAGGGCGGCGAATTGGCCAGCCTGCCAGCCGACGAGCAGGCCGCGCTGGTCGAAAAGATTTCCAGTATCGGTACTTCTGAAATCGTCGATCTCTTCCGGCGCGTGGACGAGACAAGGGTGCGTGACCTTGCTACACGGCTTGCAGGATATATCAGTGTCAACCTTCCGGCCGCATTTGAGAAACGTGGTGGCCTTGAAGACTATCGGACGAACCCATATGTTCTGATGACGTCAGCCAGTGTAATGAACCTGGATGAGCCTGCCGCGTTTGGATCGTTCCTGTTCAACAGCAAGCTGTATATGGCCTTGGAAACATCCTTCGGAAAGTCGATTGAGGCGGCTTTCGTTGGACAGTACCCTCTGTTGTCAGCGCAAAAATGGATCGAGGCCCCGGAAAAGCTGGCGGAGTTTGCTGCGCTCGGAGGGCTCAGCCGGGAGGAGAAGGCGAAGCGGCGCGTCGATTCTGTTTGGCGTGAGGTGGATCGCTCTTGCGTGGT